>JAEWLQ010000081.1 GCA_023457495.1 Pseudomonadota bacterium | reverse complement strand
GCGTCGACGGATGCCGGCGGGACCGGAGTCGCGGGTTATAGCGTTTACCGCAATGGCGATGCCGCGCCGCTCGCCACCGTGACCACCGCGACCTACACCGACAACACCGTGGTCGCGAACACCGCCTACACCTACGCGGTGCGCGCCTTCGACGGCGCGAGTCCACCGAACGAATCCGCGCTGTCGGCTGCCGCCAGCGTCACGACGCCGGCCGCGCCCGACCCCACAACCCCGACACCCCCGACGGGCGGGCTCGATGCGCGCCCGTCCAACACGACCTGCCTCGCCGGCGACGCGCCGCGTTCGCCGTTCCCGCTCGCGGTCCAGCGCGTGTTCCCGAACCTGACGTTCTCCGTACCGATCGCGATGCTGCAGGAGCCGACGCGCACCGATCGCTGGTACGTCGCGCAGAAGACCGGCGCGGTGCGCGTGTTCGACAACACGCCGAACGTGGCGACGACCCGGCAGTTCGTCGACATCTCCGGGCTCATGTCCTATTCGCCCACCAATGCGAACGACGAGCGCGGCCTGCTCGGCATCGCCTTCCATCCGGGTTATCCCACCGATCCGCGCGTCTATCTTTTCTATACCGCGAACCATCCGACGCTCGGGCTGGTCGACCGCGTCGCGCAGTTCCGCAGCGCCGATGGCGGCCAGACGATTCCGAACACGCCCGAGCTGGTGTTGTTCGACGTCGACGATCCGGCTTCCAATCACAACGGCGGCAACATCGCGTTCGGCCCCGATGGATTCCTCTACATCGGCATCGGCGACGGCGGCAATTCGAACGACAGCTTCGGCGCCATCGGCAACGGGCAGAACCTGCGCACGCTGCTCGGCAAGATGCTGCGCATCGACGTTTCCGCGGCGAGCAGCGGGATGACCTACACGATTCCGACGGACAACCCCTTCGCCGGCAATCCGCGCTGCAACGTGAACGGCATGGGCGACAACGCGAATTGCCCGGAGATCTACGCGTACGGCTTCCGCAACCCGTGGCGCTGGAGTTTCGATCGCGGCAGCGGCGAGCTGTGGTTGGGCGACGTCGGTCAGGGCACGTACGAAGAGGTCGACCGCGTGACGCTCGGCGGCAACTACGGCTGGCGGTGCCGCGAAGGCGCGCATGTATTCAGCAATCACACCGCGGCCACCTGCGGTCCGAACATCACGAGCTCCATCGAGCCGGTGGCCGAATACGACCATACGCGCGGCTTTTCGATCACGGGCGGCGTCGTCTACCGCGGCTCGGCGATCCCCGAGCTCGCCGGCCGCTACGTCTTCGGCGATTTCGGCTCCGGCACGATCTGGCACATCGCGCGCGACACGGCCCCGACGATGACGATGGGAGCGGGGCTCCCCTCGAACCTGCAGATCTCCGCGTTCGGCCAGGACGCGGCGGGTGAGGTCTACGTCGTGCACTACGGCGGCACGTTGCACCGGCTCGTGCAGGGCAGCACGACCGGGCGGGAGATGCCGAACCTGCTGTCGCAGACGGGCTGCGTGAACCCGGCGAATCCGGCGCAGCCCGCGGCCGGCCTCATTCCCTACGCGCCGAATGCGGCGTTCCATTCGGACGGCGCGGCGAAGAGTCGCTGGCTCGCCTTGCCCGATGCCGCGCGGATCACCGTCGGCTCGGACAACGACTTCGATTTCCCGAACGGCAGCGTGCTGGTCAAGAACTTCAACATCGGCACGCAGCCCGTCGAGACACGGCTCTTCATGCGGCACAACGATGGCAACTGGGCCGGCTACACGTATGAATGGAACGCGGGCGGCACCGAGGCCACGCGCGTTAGCGGCGGCAAGACGGTGCAGGTGGCGGGGCAAACCTGGCAGTTCCCGAGCGAGGAGCAATGCCTGCAATGCCATACGGCCGCCGCGGGCCGATCGCTCGGGCTCGAGATCGGGCAGCTCAACGGCAATCTTGCGTATGCCGCAACCGGGCGCACGGCGAACCAGCTCGTGACACTGCAGGCCATCGACACGCTGACGCCGCCGCTGTCGCAGCCGCCCGCGCAGTTGCCCGTGATCCCGGATCCGTTCGGCGGCGCCGCGCTGGACGCGCGCGCGCGGGCCTATCTACATACGAATTGCGCCAATTGTCATCGGCCCGGCGGCCCCACGCCGTCGAGCATCGACCTGCGCTACACCACCGCGCTCGGCGCGACGAACGCCTGCAACGTGAATCCGCAGCTCGGCACGCTCGGGATCACGGACCCGCGGCTCATCGCCCCGGGATCGGCGTCGCGTTCGATCGTGGTAGCGCGGGTGAATCGCACCGGCGCGGACGCCATGCCGCCGCTCTCAAAACACACCGTCGATACGGCCGGCGTGCAGCTGCTGACGAGCTGGGTGAACGGGCTGACGTCCTGCAACTGAACCGCGGATCAGCTCGCGCGTTTCTCTTCGAACTTGAGGATGGGCTTGCCGCTGGTGACGGTGACTTCGCCCTCGATGCGCGCGCCGTTGGCGATGGCCAGCACCTTCGCGACGATCTCGCCGACGATCACGGCGCTGGCGCTGACCTCGAGCTTGTCTTCGACGACGATCTTACCGGTGACCCTGCCGGCCAGCACGGCCTGGCGTGCCTCGATGTCGCCTTCCCAATTCGCGGTCTTGCCGACGCTGAGCGTACCGCCGATCCGGCCGTTGCCGCGCACGTGCCCCGAAACCATGAGCGGCCCGTGGGTTTCGATATCGCCGACGATGGTCGAGCTTTCGGAAATCACGGTTGGCGACATGCCCAGTCGATCGGCAAGCCTGCGTTTGGGTTCGTCGCTCATGTCATCACTCCGTCGGGCGGGACCGCGTTTACAATAATCCAATGAGCAATCGTACCCTCGTGACGGTGTTCGCACTCTCGCTGCTCGCCCTTGCCGGATGCAGCCGCGAAAAGAGCGACTGGCGCTCGGCGCAGGCAGCGGATTCTCCCGAGTCCTATGCGCAGTTCATCTCGGCGCATCCCGAAAGTCCGCAGGTCGCCGCGGCGCGCGAACGCCTGCAGCAGCTGGCCGAGGAGAAGGATTGGCGCGGCGCCGCCGAGACCGACACGCTCGAGGCGTACCAGCGGTTCCTGACGCAGCATCCGGGGGGCAAGTGGGCCCGCGAGGCGCAGGTGCGCATCGACAACTTCGCCGTGGCGCCGCCCGCCGGCGGGCAGTCGGCAACCGGCGCGTTGCCGGACGCGGCCGGAGCGGGCGCCGATGTGGCCCAACCCGGTGTCGCGCCACCCGGCGATGCTCCCGTGTCCGCGGGATTCGGCGTCCAACTCGGCGCATTTTCGACGGCCGAGCGCGCGAACGCGGAGTGGACGAAGTTGCAGGCGGCCGCCTCGAGCGCGCTCGATGGATTGAGTCCGCGCGTGGTCGTCGGGGAGGCGTCGGGCAAGCCCATCTACCGCCTTCAGGCCGAAGTGCGCGACGAGGCCCAGGCGCGCGCGGTGTGCGGCGGTCTCAAGGCGGCTGACAAGGCCTGCGTCGTGATCATTCCGCACTGACCGAGCCATCGGACAGAACGTCGGCACGAACTAACATTCCCGGCATGAAGCGCGTCACATAGTGACGCTGCGCGTCACCAGCGCCGGTCCCCTTAAGTTCAGCGATCTCGTAAGTGCCTGATCCGAAAAGGATGACGGCGCTGGCACAGCCGTTGCTTTGTTCCTGTCCGTGATGGCGAGATCCACAGTGACGCTGATTCTTCCCCACGCCCAGGGTGTCGCGAGCACGCGGCCGGCGCTGACGGGAACGATGATCGAGCGGCGCCGCGGCGGCAGCAGGATGTTTGCTCCGATCGCTGCGCGGCTCGCGCGGACGCCGCTGCCGGATCTCACGGCCATCAAGGTTTCGAGGTAGGACCTACCTCAACAAGAACTGCGAACAACTCTTCCCCGGTGTTCGCTTCTTCGCGCCGCACACGACTTCCCCCGTTGTGCGGCGTTTTTCTTTTGGGGGTTCCGAAAAGGTAGAGTTGCGGCCTTCTTACCGAGGTGTGCCGCATGCCGATGCCCTCCCGCATTCGCAACCTGAGCGTGTTGATGCTCTCGTGCCTGGCCGTGGTTGCGACCGCGGCTCCAAAGCCGGCCGCGCCGCCGCCTGTCCCCGGAGCGGACCAGGTGAAGTCGCTCACGCTCGCGAACGGCATGAAGGTCATCGTCTGGACCGACCGGGACATCCCCAACGTCGCGTTCTACAACTGGGTGCGCGTCGGCAGCCGCAACGAGGTGCCGGGCATCACGGGCCTCGCGCACTTCTTCGAACACATGATGTTCAACGGCACGAGCAAACGCGCTCCGGGCGAGTTCGATCGCCTGCTGGAGGCGCAGGGTGGTTCCAACAATGCTTTCACCAGCGATGACGTGACCGTCTATCAGAACTGGGTGCCGCGCAGCGCGCTCGACCTGACGTTCGACCTCGAGTCCGACCGGCTCGCGAATCTGTCGTTCGACCCGAAGGTCGTCGAGAGCGAGCGCGGCGTCGTGTATTCGGAGCGGCGTCTTTCGGTCGAAGACGACAACGCCGGATTCCTCTACGAGCAGGTGCAGTCCAACGCGTTCGTCGCACACACCTACCAGATACCGACGATCGGCTGGCCGTCCGACATCCAGGGCTGGACGATCGACGACCTGCAGAAGTTCTTCAAGACCAACTACGCGCCCAACAACTGCACGGTGATCCTGGTCGGCGACGTGAGCGCGGACGAGGCGTTCGCGTTCGCGAAGAAGTATCTCGAGCCCATCCCGCGGCAGGAGCCGCCGCCGCCGGTGCGCACGAAGGAGCCCGAGCAGCTCGGCGAGAAACGCGTGAACATCGAGCGGCCCGCGCAGACGCCGCTGCTGTATTACGCATACAAGTCGCCCGCGGCGAACGATCCGCACAGCGCCGCCATCAACCTGCTCCTGAGCATCCTGGTCGAGGGCAATGCCTCGCGTCTGAACCGCCTGCTGGTCGAAGAGAAACAGCTCGCCATCGAGGTGGACGGCCACTACATGGAAGGCTTCGATCCGGGCCTGACGTGGCTGAATCTCACGTTGCCGCAGGGCGCGAACGTTGCCGAGGTCGAGGAGGCGCTCGACGCCGCGTTGGCCGACGTGGTCGCCAAGGGCGTCACCGCGGCGGAGCTCGCGCGCGCGAAGAATTTGTACGCATCGGGATTCTGGAAGCAGCTCGCGACGATCAACGGCAAGGCCGCTTTGCTCGGCCAGTACGAAGTGTTCGAAGGCGACTACCGCAAGCTGTTCGATTCGCCCGCGGAGTACGAGAAGGTGACGGCCGCGCAGGTGCAGCAGGCCGCGAAGCTCGTGTTCGCGAAGAACCGCCGCACCGTGGGTGTCCTGCAGGCGCCGCTGTCCGCAGCGGAGCCTGAACCCGAGTCCGCCACTGCCGGCACGGAGGCCAAGCCATGAAGAATCGCGCGCGTTCGCTGAGTCTGCTGCTCGCGTTCTGGCTTGGCGTGTCCTTGTTCGCGGCCGCGCAGGCTGCACCGGCGCCGGCCGCTCCCGTGGGCGTGAAGGTCCCCGCGCACCAGCGCTTCGTGCTGCCGAATGGCTTCACCGTCATCCTCGTCCCGCGCAAGGACGTGCCGCTGATCGCGTTCAGCGGGTTCGTGCGCGGCGGCGCGCTCGCGGATCCGCCCGGCAAGCCCGGTGTCGCATCGCTGGTGGCGGGCCTGCTCGATCGCGGCGCGGGCAAGCGCGACGCTTTCGAATTCGCCGACGCGGTCGAAGGCGTGGGTGGCAGTTTCAGCGCCTCCGCGGGCGCGGAGGCGATTTCGATCGGTGGCCAGTTCCTCGCGCGCGACCGCGCGTTGATGATCGAGCTGGTGGCCGACGCGCTGATGCGGCCGCACATGGACCCCGAGGAACTCTCCGACTACCGCGACCGCGAGATCGAGTTCATCAAGTCCGCGAAGGATTCCGATCCGTCGCAGATCGTCGGCGTCTATGGGCGCGCGGCCCTGTTCGGGCAGCAACATCCTTTCGGACGACCGCAGGGTGGCAGCGAGCGTTCGCTCGCCGCGATCGACCACGAAGACGTGGTGACCTATCTGGGCCAGTACTTCGGTGCCGACCGCGCGACGCTGGTGTTCGCCGGGGATCTCGATCCGAAGTGGATGAAGCAGGCGCTGACCAAGGCCTTCGGCGGCTGGGCCAAGGCCAAGGCCAAGGCCAAACTACCGGAGCTCGTGCCCGCGCCGCGCGTCGCGGGACGCCGCGTCGTGCTGGTCGACTCGCCGGGAGCGGTGCAGACCTACTTCTGGCTGGGCAACGTCGGTGTGGACCGGCACTACGGCGGCCGTCCCGCGCTCGATCTCGTGAACACGCTGTTCGGCGGGCGATTCACGTCGCTGCTCAACACCGAGCTGCGCATCAAGTCGGGACTTTCATATGGCGCCTCTTCGCGCTTCACGCGCGGCTCCGTGCCGGGCGAGTTCGCGATCCGCTCGTTCGTGCAGACCGACAACACGGGCAAGGCGCTCGACCTCACGCTCGCGACGCTCGAGCGGCTCAAGCATGAGCCGCTGGCCCCCGAGATGCTCGAGTCCGCGCGCGCCTACGTGCTCGGCCAGTTCCCGCTGCAACTCGAGACCGCGGCGCATTGGGCCGCGACGCTCGCGGACCTGGAGTTCTATCGGCTCGGCAAGGATTACATCGAGGGATACGGACCGGCGCTCGCGCAGGTCGATCTCGAGGAAGCCGAGGCGGTCACCACGGATGCGTTTCCACCGGCCGAGAATCTCGTGTTCGTGCTGATCGGCGATGCCGCGAAGATCCGCGAAGCGGCGGCGAAGTACGGACCGGTCACCGAGATGAAACTCGCGCAGCCGGATTTCTCGCCCGGTCCCTGACCGATGGCCGATCACGGTTCATCCGCGCGCGCGATTCTCTACGCGTTCCTCGCGAACCTGGGCATTGCGCTCTCGAAGCTCGGCGCCGCGATCTACACGAACTCGGGCAGCATGCTGGCCGAGTCCATCCACTCGTTCGCGGACTGCGGCAACCAGGTGCTGTTGTTCGTCGGCCTCAGGCAATCGCAACGACCCGCGAGCCCGCAATACCCGCTCGGCCAGGGGAAGATCTCGTATTTCTGGAGCTTCATCGTCGCGCTGATGCTGTTCAGCGTCGGCGGCATGTTCTCGATATACGAAGGCTGGCACAAACTGCACGAGCCCGAGCCGCTCAACCAGGCGTGGATCGCGCTGCTCGTGCTCGGTGTATCGATCGGACTCGAGAGTTTTTCGACCTACGGCTGCCTGCGCGAGATCAGGAAGCTGCGCAAGGGACGTAGCCTGATCGCGTGGCTCAAGTCCACGCGCAACGCCGAGCTCGTGGTCGTGCTGGGCGAGGACGTTGCGGCGCTGATCGGTCTGCTGCTGGCGTTCGTGTTCGTCTCGCTGTCCGCGGTGACGGGTAACCCGATGTTCGATGCGATGGGTTCCATCGTGATCGGCGTGGTGCTGATCATCGTGTCGATCTTCATCGCGATCCGCATGAAGGGCCTCATCGTGGGCCGCTCGGCGGAGGAGGATCTGCAGGAAGCCATCCGCAAGCAGATCGAGGCCAGCGATGGGATCGAGGATCTGCTGAACGCCATCACCTTCCAGCTCGGTCCGCAGGTGATGCTGGCGGTGAAGGTCCGGATGACACCGGGTCAATCGGTGGAGAGGGCAATCGAGAACCTCAACGCACTCGAACGCGCCATCAAGGCCAACTTCCCCGAAGTGAAGTGGTGCTTCTTCGAACCCGACGTCACCGATTAATGGGGACATTCCTCGTTTCCTAGCAAACGGGGACAGACCTGGGGGCGTGGGACGTATCGGTAAGAGCTTCGATGAGTCACCGAAGACGACTGTGCTGGGCTGCGCGTGGCAAGGCCGGCGCCCACGCGATGGGGTGTCGCTCCCGCGGCGCACTCCAGTTGTTGGGTGCGCCAGATCTTCAGTCCGCCGGCCGTGCGGGCGGGTTATCTGTCTCTGCCATTCTGGAGGGGCGCCTAGCGCGGGCTGAGGGTGTCGTTTGCCGGCTCCGTGCCTTGCGCGAACGCCGGATGCGCCGCGTACGCGAAGCCCCATCGCGTGTGCACCGTCCTTGC
>JAEWLQ010000080.1 GCA_023457495.1 Pseudomonadota bacterium | reverse complement strand
AAGCATTGCTCACCCGTTCGCCGCTCGTCAGCACGTATTGCTACGCCTGTTACCGCTCGACTTGCATGTGTTAGGCACGCCGCCAGCGTTCAATCTGAGCCAGGATCAAACTCTTCACTTAAAGATTGCGATCTTCAAACGAAGGAGTATCCATAGGCCCATACGCTGGACTTTTTACAGTCCATCTTCTGGACATTTGGTACTCGGTTAATGCCTCCAAAGACGCATCGACGCGAGTCCCCACACAAATTACCTGCAAATTTTTAATCAGCGCTACGGCCGCTGTGGGCCGCAGAAGGGGGCGGAATTATAGGCTTGCGCCTCATTCCGTCAACCCGTGTTTTCAGACACTTATTCACCCGCCGCGAGAACCGCGGAGGCCTTCGGTGCGTGAGGGCGCGCATTATAGGGGGGCAGACGGGCCTGTCAACGAGTCGTAACAACTATCGTTCAGGGACGGCCAAGTCATTGATTTTGAAAGGCCAGGGGCGGATGCCCGCCCCTCGTCTGGTCAAATCCTGACCACCCTTGGGGCCCGTCAGCCCGGCTTCAGGGTCACCCAGCGGAATTTGTGCTTCCCCACCTGCAAAAGGTGGGTGCCCGAACCCAGGGAATGGTCCCGGCCGGCCACTTTTTCGAGGTTTTCGGGGGTGCTGCCCAGGCGCACCGCCCCCTGGTCGATCATCCGGTTGCCGTCCGAGGTGCTTGCGACCAGGCCCGCGCTCTTGAGCACGTTGGCGAGCCGCTGCGGCGCGCCGTCGGTAGTTAGTGTGACGCTCTCTATCTTCTCGGGCACGTGCCCCTGCTGGAAGCGCGCGATGAACGCATCGCGCGCACGCGCGCCGGCGCCCGCGCCGTGGAACCGGTCGACGATCTCGACGCCGAGCTCGAACTTCACGTCGCGAGGGTTGCGCCCCTCGGCCACGCTCGTGCGCAGCGCGGCGACCTCGGCGAGCGGCCGGAACGACAGCAGTTCGAAATAGCGCCACATGAGATCGTCGGAAATCGACATGAGCTTGCCGAACTGCACGTCCGCGGCTTCGTTGATTCCGATGTAGTTTCCCAGCGATTTCGACATCTTGTTGACGCCGTCGAGCCCTTCGAGCAGCGGCATCGTCATCACGATCTGCGGCTCCTGCCCGTAGGTTTCCTGCAGCTGGCGGCCGACCAGCAGATTGAATTTCTGGTCCGTGCCGCCGAGTTCGACATCGCTTTTCAGGGCCACCGAGTCGTAGCCCTGCACGAGTGGATAGAGGAACTCGTGTACCGCGATCGGCTGGCCGCCCTTGTAGCGTTTCGCGAAATCGTCGCGCTCGAGCATGCGCGCGACGGTGTGGCGCCCGGCGATCTCGATCAGTCCCGCCGCGTTCATCGAGCCGAACCAGCGCGAATTGAAATCCACGCGCGTCTTCGCGGGATCGAGGATCTTGAAGATCTGCTCCTGGTAGGTCTTCGCATTGGCCTCGACCTGCTCGCGCGTCAGCGGCGGCCGGGTCGCGTTGCGGCCCGTCGGATCGCCGATCATCCCGGTGAAGTCGCCGATCAGGAACGTGACCTCGTGCCCGAAATTCTGGAATTGCCGCATCTTGTTGATCAGGACCGTATGGCCGAGATGCAGGTCCGGGGCGGTCGGGTCGAAGCCCGCCTTGATGCGCAGCGGCGTGCCGCGTGTAATTTTTTTAACGAGTTCGCTTTCGACCAGGACTTCCTGCGTCCCGCGCAGGAGCTCCGCGATCTGGTTCTGCAGTTCGGCGTTCATTCTTCGGTTTGTATCTAAGGGTGTTCGGACAGCCGTTACGAATATCACATCTGCCCGATCAGGCGATTGACCCTTTATCTATCCGTGAGTTACGTTTTATAGATCGTGCCAATTTCCTTCAAATCCGCCATACCGAAGCTGTCGCTGCGCACCGCGGCCGTACTGCAAGTCGCGTTGTTCACTTTCCTGGGTGTGCTCGCCCTCACACCCCGCGAGAATCCCGAGGCGCCGGTAACGGCCGAGATTCCCGCGACGACCGCGGATCCCGCTGACCTGGAAATGAATTCCGCGCCTTCCGCGCCCCAGGAAGCGAACCTCGCTTTTTCCACCATCGACGTCGTGGTGAGGCGCAACGACACGATGGACCAGCTGTTCCGCCGCCTCGAACTGAATCTCGCGGACCTGGCTTCCCTGCGGAACCTGCCCGAGCTGCGTAGCCAGGTCGACAGGCTCAGGCCCGGCGAGATGCTGCGATTCATGCACCGGGACGGCGACCTCGTCGGTCTCGAGCGCAAACTGTCCGACAGCGAGACGCTTCAGGTCACGCGCGAGGCGGACGGCTTCAGCACGAACGTGCTGGAAAATCCGCTCGAAATCCGCACGCGCACCGCGAGCGGGACGATCGTGAGCTCGCTGTTCCAGGCGACCGCGGAGGCCAAACTATCCGATCGCATCGCCTTCGAGGTCGCGGAGATTTTCCAGTACGACATCGACTTCGTGCTCGACATCCAGCAGGGTGATCGCTTCACGGTGATGTACGAAGAGCTCTACCAGGACGGAGCGCTGCTGCGCACCGGCAACGTCCTCGCCGCGAAGTTCGTCAACAACGGTCGTGAATTCCGCGCGGTCCGTTTCGTCGACCCGTCCGGCCGGGCCGAGTACTACACGCCGGAAGGCAAGAGCCTGCGCAAGGCCTTCATGCGCGCGCCGGTGCAGTTCTCGCGTATCAGCTCGCGGTTCAACCTGTCGCGCAAGCACCCCGTTCTCAACCGCATTCGCGCCCACAAGGGCGTGGACTACGCCGCGGCAACCGGCACGCCGGTACGGGCAGCCGGCGAAGGCCGCGTGCGTTTCGTGGGACAGAAAGGTGGCTACGGCAACGTCATCGAGCTCGAACACGGCTCCGGCGTCGTGACCGTCTACGGTCACCTGTCCCGCTTCGCGTCGAATCTGCGCCGCGGACAACGAGTGGAACTGGGCAAGGTCATCGGCTACGTGGGGCAGACCGGCCTCGCGACCGGCCCGCACCTGCACTACGAGTATCGCGTGCGCGGCACGCACAAGAATCCGCAGACCGTGCCGCTGCCGGACGCGGCGCCCATCGCCGAAGCGCAGCGCGAAGATTTCCTGGTGGCCACCGCCGGCCTGGTGAACGTGCTGGATCTGCCCGCGGGTCCGGCGCTGGTCGCGCGCTGACGCCCGATCGCCGGGGCGCGTTGTCGCAAGGCGCGGCACCGCGCGCAACGCAACTGTCACATTTGTCCGGCGCGCGCTGTGTTTTCATAGCGCAAACAAGACGCGCGCCATGGATCAGCCCGACCTCCGCTCCCCCGAGCACTACATCAACCGCGAGCTGTCACTGCTCGAGTTCAACGAGCGTGTGCTCGCGCAGGCATTCGATGAAAAGGTGCCGTTGCTCGAGCGTCTGAAGTTTCTCTGCATCTCGTCCAACAACCTCGACGAATTCTTCGAGATCCGCGTCGCGGGTCTCAAGCAGCGACTCGAGCTCGGCTCCGATCAACCCGGCCCGGATGGCATGGCCATCCCCGAACAGCTTCGCGCCATCCACGACCGCACCAGCCGGCTCATCGCCGCGCAATACGCCTGCCTCGATGACGTGCTGCTGCCGGCCCTGCGTACGCAGGGTATCGAGCTGATCTCGCGCAGGGCGTGGGACGCGGAAACCACGCGTTGGCTCGAGCAGTACTTCGAAAGCGAAGTCGAGCCGGTGCTGTCCCCGCTCGGACTCGATCCCGCGCGTCCGTTTCCGCGCATCCAGAACAAGAGCCTGAATTTCATCGTGCGGCTCGCGGGCCAGGACGCCTTCGGACGCGACACCGGACTCGCCATCGTGCAGGCGCCGCGTTCGCTGCCGCGCGTCGTCGCGCTGCCCGAAGTGGATGGACGCAAGCGTTTCGTGCTGCTCACCGGCATCGTGCAGCAGTTCGTGTCGAAGCTCTTCTCCGGAATGGAAGTGCTCGGCTGCTACCAGTTCCGCGTCACCCGCAACAGCGACCTGTTCGTCGACGACGAAGAGGTCGACGACCTGCGCCGTGCGCTGGAAGGCGAGCTCGCCCATCGCCGCTATGGCGCCGCGGTGCGCCTCGAGGTCTCGCGCGCCTGCCCGCCCGACCTGGACGCGTTCCTCATGCGCCAGTTCACGTTGAGCGAAGTGGATTTTTACGAAGTGTCGGGACCGGTCAACCTGAATCGTCTCGCGGCGCTCTACGATCTCGTGCAGCGGCCCGATCTCAAGTACCCGATTTTCACGCCCGGCTTGCCGCGCCGGGTCGCGGGCTCGACCGACCTGCTGGCCGTCATCCGCCAGAAGGACGTGCTGCTGCATCATCCGTTCCACAGCTTCGGCCCGGTGCTGGACTTCCTGCGCGGCGCCGCCGCGGATCCGCGCGTACTCGCCATCAAGCAGACCCTGTACCGGACCGGCAACGAGTCGCCGATCGTCGATGCGCTGGTGGCCGCCGCGCACTCGGGCAAGGATGTGACGGTGATCGTCGAGCTGCGCGCGCGCTTCGACGAGGAGGCGAACATCGAGTTGTCGAGCCGCCTGCAGGAAGCCGGAGCGCACGTCATGTACGGCGTCGTCGGATTCAAGACCCACGCCAAGATGTCGATGGTCGTGCGCCGCGAAGCCGAGGGCCTGCGCCGGTACTGTCATCTCGGCACGGGCAACTACCATCCGCGCACCGCGCGCGGATACACCGACTACAGCCTGTTCACCTGCGACCAGGAAGTGGGCCAGGACGTCCACGAGCTGTTCCTGCAGCTCACCAGCCTCACCCAGACCCCGCGGCTCACCAAACTACTCCAGTCCCCGTTCGGCATGCACGCGGCCGTGGTCGCGAAGATCGGCCGCGAAGCGGATCACGCGGCCGCGGGACGGCCGGCCCGGATCATCGCCAAGATGAATTCGCTGGTCGATCCGCAGGTGATCGAAGCGTTGTACCGCGCCTCGAGAGCCGGCGTGCGGATAGACCTGATCATCCGCGGCCTGTGCGCGCTGCGGCCCGGTATTCCCGGCGTCTCGGAGAACATCCGCGTGCGATCGGTCGTCGGACGCTTCCTCGAGCACTCTCGCGTGTTCTACTTTTCCAATGGCAGCGGCGCCGACGGCCACGCGAGCGAGCTGTATCTCGCGAGCGCGGACTGGATGGAGCGAAACTTCTTCCGCCGGGTCGAGGTCGCGTTCCCGGTGCGCGAGGCCACGCATCGCGAGCGGATCCTGCGCGACCTCAACATGTACCTCGTGGACAACACCCAGGCGTGGACCCTGAACGAGGACGGCACCTATTCGCACTGCGAACGCGGCGACGAAGCGGTGCGCGATGCGCAGGGCGCCTTGCTCGCCCGGTACGCCGCGGGCAGCGCTCCCGTCGTCGTGCCCTGAGGACGCGACTATTTCTCGCTGAACACTCGCAGGCGAAAGCCCACCGACTTGAGATTCTCGATTTCGAGCTGCAGGTCCGCGACCGTCAACGGATGATCATCGAGCCATCCGGGCGGAAAACGCACTTCGAGCGCGTCCTTGCGGGCCGTCAGGCGGATGTCCGGCAGCGCCACGCTGCTGCGGCCACGATGCAGCAACACCGCCAGTCGCAACAACAACGTCATGGCCGGCGCGCGCCTGTCCCACGGCGGATTCAGGTCGTCGGCGTCCTCGATCGCGGGCTTGCGGCGATGACTGCCGACCATGATCGACAGCAGCTTCTGCTCCTCGCGCGGGAAACCCGCCATGTCGGCGTTTGCCAGTAGATAGGCGCCGTGGCGGTGATAGCCGCTGTGCGCCACGTCGAGGCCGATCTCGTGCAGGCGCGCGGCCCAGCGCAGCAGCAGCTCGATCTCCGGATCGGCGAGCGACCAGGCTTCCTCGATCTGCGCCAGGAATCCCGCGGCGGTGGCCTCCACGCGCTCGGCCTGCGCGAGATCGACGTGATACCGCTCCTGCATGCTGCGCACGGTGCGCTCGCGGGCATCCTCGTCGGTATAACGGCCGACGAGGTCGTAGAGGATTCCCTCGCGCATCGCGCCGTCCGCGACCTTCATCGACTCGATGCCGAGCTGTTCGAACACTTCGGCAAGGATGGCGACGCCACCGGCGAACGACGGTTTTCGATCGTCGATGACCGCGACCTGGCGCAGATCCCGGATGTGATCGAGCTTTCCGAGCTCGTGGACGATTCGCTCGAGGCCATCGACGCCGATGTCGGCCGCGGCCGGATCGAGCTCGCGGATCAGGTCGCCGATCGCGCGCACGGTTCCCGCGCTGCCGACGGCTTCGTCCCACCCGCGACGCCGGAACGCCGCCTGGTACGGTTCGATCGCCAGCCGCGCCGCGACCCGCGCGCGTTGCATGCGCTTCTGGGAAAGCCTGCCGTCTGCGAAGAACTCCTCGCTGATGCGCACGCAGCCCATCTGCAGGCTTTCCATCTCGAGCGGCTGGTGGCCTTCGCCGATGATGATCTCGGTGCTGCCGCCGCCGATATCGCAGACCAGGCGCCGCCCGGGCCCCGCGGGCATCGAATGCGATACGCCCGAATAGATGAGGCGCGCCTCTTCCATGCCGGAAACGATTTCGATGGGATGCCCCAGCGCCTCGCGTGCGCGCTCGACGAAGGCTTCTTTCCTGCGCGCGCGGCGCAGCGCATTGGTGCCCACGACGCGCACGCTGTCGGGCCGCATGTTCCTCAGCCGCTGTCCGAACCGTTCGAGACAGGCGAGCGCGCGGCCCGCGACTTCCTTGTTCAGGCGGCCGTCGGCTTCGAGACCCGCGCCGAGACGCACCATCTCGCGCAGACGATCGACGATGACGAGCTGGCCGTGCGTGTAACGCGCGACCACCATGTGGAAGCTGTTGGAACCGAGATCGACTGCGGCCAGGACGTCCGGGACGGACTTCGAAGCGCGCCGCGCCACGTCAGTGCGTGGTGATCAGGCCGAGAATGAAGAGCCGCAACCGCAGGTGGTCTGCGCGTTCGGATTGCGAATCACGAACTGCGCGCCATCGAGTCCCTCGCGATAGTCGATCTCGGCGCCGGTCAGGTACTGGATGCTCATCGGATCGATGAGCAGCTTGACGCCGAGATTCTCGACGCAGGTGTCGCCATCCTGCTCGGCCTCGTCGAACTCGAATCCGTATTGCATCCCCGAGCAACCACCGCCCTGCACGAAAACGCGCAGTTTGAGGTTCGGATTGCCCTCGCCGCGGATCAGGTCGCCGACCTTGCGGGCCGCGGCATCGGTGAATTTCAGGGACTCGGCATCCGTATTGGAATGGGTTTCAGTCATGGCTCGCACACTACGCGCCGGATTTGGCGGTCGCAACCGCGTCGGCCTCCTCGGGCCTGCGCTCGGTCTCGGGGGCCGCCGCCGCCTGGGTGATCGGGATCAGCTTGCCCGTAATGACGGCGCCAGGAGCCATTTCAATCACGCCGTAATGGACGTTGCCGTTCACCCGCGCCTTTCCGCCCAGCACCAGCCGCTCACGCGCATGCATGTCGCCGTTTACGGTGCCATTCATGACGATGTTCGTGACCTCGACGTTCCCCTCGATGAAGCCGCTTTCGCTCACCGACAGCGCGCCGCCATCCTCGGCCGTGCTGCGCACGTTGCCGAGCACCCGGCCGTCGAGATGCAGACCGCCCGAAAATTCGAGATCACCCTTGAGATTCGCCATCTTCCCGAGCAGCGTATCGATGCGCGTGGATGGCTGTTTGCGTCGTCCGAACATTCTCTACCCCCGCGCCCCGATCACTGGGGATCGACATTCCAGACGTACGACTGTTGCACCGGGGCCGAGCCGCGCCGGTTGTACCTGACTTCGACGATGAGCTGTTCGGGTTTCATGCCCGGGGGCATCGTGATTTCCTCTTCGATGTTCTCGAGATACCGGAAGGTAAAGGGTATCTCACGTCGTTTGCCGCCAGAGAGTGTCGCGAAATCCGCACGCCCTGGTTTGCCATCGATCTGGCCATCGACTGACAGAACGACGACACCGCCGATCACCGAATCCGGCTTCATGGGCTGGACGAGGGTCAGGCGAATGCGAAATTTGTTTGCCGTGGCCGTGGCCACCATACGCGCCTGCTGGATTTTTACCTCGGCCGAGTTCGCATTTTGGGTGACGATGCCGCGATAAAAGGCCAGATCCTGGTTCAAACGGGCCACCTGGGCCTGCAATTCGCCGATGGTTCGACGGACTTCCTCGCGCTCCCGGGTCTGCCCGACGGTCGCGGATTCCAGCTGTGCGATCTGGGCGCGCAGCTCGGAAATCGTGACTTCCTGATTTTCGATCGTGTCGCGCAGTTCGCTGCGCTGCTTGAAGGCCTTCGGGGCGTCGAAACCCGCCCGGTAACGCCCGAGCTCGAACATGCCGTAGATGCCTGCCGCGATGACCAGCGCGAGCAGCACCAGGGTGATGGTCCGGCGCGCCGGTGCGTAAGTCGTGACGACGAGTTTCGGCGGAAGTCCCGGCATCCTTCTCTCAGGCCTCGGCGGGCGCTGCCAGCTCCGCCTGCCACCACTCGGGCAGCGGCGGAGCACCGCCCGGAAAGGCGAATGCGGCGAGCTCGGTCAACATCGCGGCGTACACCGGCCTCTTGAAGTAGATGACCTCGCGCACCGGTTCCCAGTAGTTTGACCAGCGCCAGCCGTCGAACTCCGGCTCGTTGGTGTGCGAGAAACTGAAGTCCACGCTGCTTTCGGGCACCGCGAGTGCGAGCAGGAACCAGCGCTGTTTCTGGCCGATGCAGATGGGGCCCCGGCCGCGGCGCACGTAGCGCTTCGGCAAGCGATAGCGGATCCAGTCCGTGGTCGAGCCGCGCAAGGTGACCTGCCCGCGGTCGAGCCCGATTTCTTCGTGCAGTTCGCGGTACAGCGCGTGCTCTATCTGCTCTCCCTGGCGCACTCCGCCCTGCGGAAATTGCCAGCCGCGCCCTCCCGTGCGCTGGCCGAGGAAAACCTCGCCATTGCCGCGCATCAGTACGATGCCGACATTGGCGCGATATCCCTCCCCGTCGATCCAGTCGCTCATGACGAATGTTTTACCGGGTGACAGGCGAATGAACAAGGCAGCGGACCCGATCTGTTGGAGAATGAGGCGTGACCCTGCGCCCATCGACCACTCTGCTGTTCGCGCTGCTGATCGTGCTCGCCTCGGCCATCGCGGCCCTCGGGCTGCTCGCGGGCTCGACCGAGATCGGCATGCGCGCAGGCCTTGCCGCATTGCTGGGTGACCCCGCGGAGCCCGCGCGCACCGTGGTGATGGAGCTGCGCGCGCCGCGCCTGATATCCGCATTCGCGATCGGCGCACTGCTCGCGCTGGCGGGCGTGCTGCTGCAAGCGCTGTTTCGCAATCCGCTCGCGGACTCATACGTGCTCGGCGTCTCGGGCGGCGCCGCGGTCGGCGCGCTCGGCGCGTTGCTCTTCGGCGCATCGCTGTGGCTGGTGCAGGGCGCGGCCGCAGCGGGCGCGATGCTGGCCACACTACTGGTTCTGGCGCTGGCGCGCGGCGGCGCCACGGTGCGTGTCCTGCTCACCGGTGTCGTGATCGCGAGCGCCTGCGGCGCGCTCGTGACGCTGGTGCTGGTGCTCGCGGACAACGGTCAGCTGCGCGGCATGATGTTCTGGCTGGCGGGCGACCTGGGCTGGGCCGCGACGCCATGGCTGATGGTCGGAGCCGCCGCGCTCGCGACCTTCGCGGTGGCGCTGTTCGCGCGCCCGCTCGACGTACTCGCGACGGGCGAGACGACGGCCCAGAGCCTCGGCCTCGATCTCGGCCGCTGGCGCATCCTCATCGTGTTGCTCGCGGGCCTGTTGACGGCGGGCGCCGTGATCCAGGGAGGCACGATCGGCTTCATCGGCCTCGTCATCCCACACCTGGTGCGGCTGGCGTTTCGCACGGCGGCGCACCGGGTCGTCGTGCCCGCCGCGGCGCTCGCCGGCGGCGCCTTGTTGGCCGCGGCGGACCTCGTCGCGCGAACGGTGGCCGCGCCGCGCCAGCTGCCGGTGGGCGCGGTCATGGCCTTGTTAGGAGTGCCGGTGTTCCTGCTGCTGCTGCGCCGCATGGAAGGCACGCGCGCCTAGCGGCAGGCTGCCGATTCGCCGCCAATTCGCCGATCAGGCGACGATGTGGGCGCCGACTTCCACGCGGTCGCGGCCCGCGCTCTTGGCGCGATACAGCGCCGCATCGGCTTCCGCGATCAACCTTTCCGCCTGCGCCTTGTAATCGCGCGAGCGCGGTTGCGGGCGTGCAGTCGCAAGTCCGAGCGAAAGCGTCACGGTCACCTGGGCGCCGCCGGGCACGCGGATGGGCGTCGCGGCCACGCCCTGCCGGATTCGCTCGGCGAGCTTCAGTGCCTGCGCGCTTTCGGCGCCCGCCAGCAGGATCGCGAACTCGTCACCGCCGAAGCGGGCGCCGGTATCTCCCGCGCGGATCTCGGCTTCCGCACGGCGCGCCACTTCCTTGAGCGCCTCGTCGCCGGCGAGGTGCCCATGCTGATCGTTGATCTCCTTGAAGTGATCGATGTCGATCATCAGGCACGCCAGCGCTTTCTCCGTGCGTTCGGCGCGGGCGAGCTCCTCGCGCAGCCGATTGTGGAAGTAGCGGCGGTTGTGCCAGCCGGTGAGGAAGTCCGTCACCCCGCTGCGCACCAGGCGCGCGCGATTGACCGCGTTTTCCAGGCTGATGGCGACGACGACGCCGAGATGAGCGAGAAAGTCGGAGGCGAGGTCGCCGGTGAACCGCGCCGGATCGCGGCTCGCGAACGCGATCACGCCGATCGCGCGACTGTCACGCGGCAGCGGAATCAGCGCGACGCTGCCGCTGCCGAGACGATGCGAGACGAGCCCGTCGTGCTCCGCCGGATCGTAGGCGCCCAGCCAGGGACGGTCGAATTGCGCGAGCCGCGGCGCGAGGGACGCAACCGCGTCGACGAAGCGCACGTTCTCGACGACGGCGCTCTTGAGGTTCTCGTTGCCGGACAGGTGACGCAGTTCGTACTGCGGATCGAACAGCGTGAGCGTGACGAAATCGAGCGCGTAGGCGTCGCGCAGGCCGGTCACGATGCGCTCGAACAGCTCGCCCAGCGAATGGGCGCGCAGCAGCTCGATCTCGCGGGCCTGGGTCTTGCGCAGCAGTAGTTCGTTGCGCGCGACTTCCTCGGTGAGCGCACGCAGGCGCTCACGCAGCTCATCGGCGGTCCCCGCGTAGGGATCGCGTGCGTTCACGCACGCCGCTCGGTGACGGAACGCCGGTCTTCTAGATATTCACGTCCGCGGCGCATCAGCGCCTCGAACGCGTTGAAATCCTGCGAGATCACCGCCGAGCGCAGCCGCTCCACCGCCTGCGCGAGCGCCTCGAGCGACTCGGCGCCGTAGTCGTTGAGACTCTGGATCTCGAAATACAGCTCCGGGCTCTCCTGCGCGACGTTCGTGGCCACGTCGAGCTGCGAGTCGAACGTGGTCGAGGACAGTTTCGCGAGCCGCGGCGCGGCCTCGCCGCTCTCGGCAAGCGCCGTGAAGAACGCGATGTTGAGCGCGTGCGAGAGGCCCAGTACGTAGGCGATCAGGCGGTCGTGCTCGTCGAGTGACATGACCACCTGCTCGACCATGGTCGATCCGAACAGGTCGCGCGCGGCCTGCGTGGCCTCGGGAGATCCCGCCTCGACGAAGATGACGTGACGGCCCGAGAGCAGCTCGGTGTCGGGTCCGAACATCGGATGCAGCGAGGTGACGCGGCATCCATGCGACTTGAGCGCATTCAATCCGGAGCGCAGCGGGGACTTGAGCGAGCCCACGTCGAAGATGACGCCCTTGGGCCGCCGCATCGCGAGTTCGCGCAGGATCCGGTCCGTGGCGCCGAGCGGCGTCGCGATGACGATGAAATCGTGGTCCAGCGGCGAGGACTTCCAGTCCGCGAGGTGGGTGAATCCGGGAGGCGCGCCCGTCGGATCCGCGACCTGGACGGCGAATCCCTGCGACGCCATGAACTCGGCAAACCAGCGCCCCATCTTGCCCGCGCCGCCGATGACCAGCGCGGTGCGGCCCGAACCCGTGCCCCGGGCGGCCACGCTCGCCTGTTCCTGGGTAGTTAGTGAGGAACGGATCAGCAGGCGCAGGATGGTCTCCGCGACCTGGGGCGAGACGCCGAATTCCTTCCCCGTCTCGCGGGCGGCCAGCAGCACCTCGCGCTCGCGGGCGAAGTCGCGCGTGGCCTGGCCGGTGGCGCGCTTGGCGCGAGCCACTTCCCGGCTGGTCTCCTGCCGCTTGCCGACCAGTTCCAGGATCTGGCGGTCCAGTTCGTTGATTCTGCGGCGCAGGTCCTCGAGCGAGCTCATGAATCACCTTGCATGGTACGTCCGACAGAGCTTTTATCGGCTGCGGCGGGTGACTGCAAGGCTACCGCGTCACGGATAACATAGGTCCATGGAAATCTATAACGACCTGTTGCCGGACCCATTGCCGGCGGAACCGATGGCTCTGGCGAATGCATGGTTCGGCACCGCCAAGGCCGCGCGCCAGCAACCCAACCCCGATGCGATGGTGCTGGCAACCGCCACTTCCACGGGACACCCCTCCGCGCGCGTCGTGTTGTGCAAGGAGTTCGACGTCGAACAAGGCCGGATCTCCTTCGTGACCAACTACGACTCGCGCAAGGGACGCGAGCTGGCCGAAAACGCGCGCGCCGCGCTGGTTTTTCACTGGGATCACGCGCATCGGCAGATCCGCGTCGAAGGCGTCGTCGTGAAGGCGCCGGACAGGGAAAGCGACGAGTATTTCGCCTCCCGTAACTGGCAGCGCCGCATCGGCGCCTGGGCCAGTGCGCAGAGCCAGCCCCTGCGGTCGCGCGATCAGCTCAACGCCGCGGTACTCGCGGCGGCGGAGCGGTTCGGCGCACCGTTTCCGACCACCGACAACATGAACGAGGAGCCGTCGGTCGCGATTCCGCGACCCGGCTTCTGGGGCGGGTACTACGTGTGGGCCGATGCGGTGGAGCTGTGGGTCGAAGGCGCCGCCCGCATCCACGAACGCGCCCGCTGGACCCGCTCACTAACTACCGCCGGCGCGGGATTCAAGGCCGGTGTCTGGACCGCGACCCGGCTGCAACCGTAGGCGCCGCCCGACGCATGTGGCGCCAGCTGCGCATCCTGTTCCTGCTGCTGATCCTGGGAATCGCGGCCTGGTCCACCTTTTACGACCGCCTCAGCACGACCGACTGGGACGAAACGCTGTGGATAGGTGTGTTTCCCATCAATGGCGAAGGCGGCCAGGCGACGTCCGACTACCTCGCCTCCTTGACGGCCGGGGACGTCGCCGACATCGAGCGGTTCATCAACCGTGAGGCGCGGGAGTTCGGCGTCGCGATCGACCGGCCCGTGCGCGTGAACCTGCTGCCCGAGGTGAAGGAATTGCCGCCCGGGCTCGCGCCCGACGCCAACGTGCTGCAGAGGATCTGGTGGAGCCTGCGTCTGCGCCTCTACGCGCGGCGCAATGCACACGCGCCGGGGCATGCGACGCCGCAGATCCGGGTGTTCGTGCTGTTTCACGATCCGTCGTTCACGAAGTCCGTGCCGCATTCCGTCGGACTGCAGAAGGGCCTGGTCGGCGTCGTGCATGCGTTCGCCGACGACGAAATGACCGCGCCCAACAACGTGGTGATCGCGCACGAGATCCTGCATACGCTCGGCGCGTCCGACAAATACGACCCGGCCACCCTCGCGCCGCTGTACCCGATCGGTTATGCCGAACCCGACCGCGATCCGCTTCACCCGCAGGGACTCACCGAGATCATGGCGGGCCGGCGGGCCATCGACGCTCACGCCGCCGAGATGCCGGATTCGCTCGCCGGGGTCGTGGTGGGCCGTGCAACCGCGCTCGAAATCGGCTGGATAGACCCATGAGCCTGACACTGCTCGAAACCCGCGAGCTGCGCGTCTCGGTTCCCGGGCGCGTGTTGATCGAGGGTTTCGACTGCGCCATCCGCCCCGGGGACGTGTGCGCCCTGCTCGGCGGCAATGGCGCGGGCAAGTCCCTGCTGCTGCGCACGCTCGCTGGGCTGCGCGCACCGAACGCGGGGCGCGTGCTGCTCGAGGGCCGGGACATCCAGGAAATCCCGCGCCGCGATGTCGCGGTGCGCCTCGGTTTCCTCCCGCAGGACCCGGAAGCCCCGCCGCAGGGCACGTTGCGCGACGCCGTCATGCTCGGGCGTTTCGCGCATCTCGGGTTCTGGGAAAGTGCCGGCGCGACGGATGAGCAACGCGTCGAACAGGCCCTCGCGCATACCGGCCTCACGGCGCTCGCGAACCGCGAGCTCGGCACCCTGTCCGGCGGCGAGCAACGCCGCGCCGCGATCGCACGGCTGCTCGTGCAGGCGCCGGCGCTCTATCTACTGGACGAGCCCACCAACCACCTCGATCCGGCCCAGCAACTCGGCATCCTCGAGCGGCTGCGTTCGCTGGCGCGGCAGGGCGCGGCCGTCATCGCGAGCCTGCACGATCCGAACCTCGCACTGCGCTTCGCGACGCACGCCTTCCTGCTGTTCGGCGATGGCCGGGTGGAAACCGTGAACGGCGACGCGCTCGCCACCGGGCACCTGGAACGGCTCTACGGCGTTTCGTACCTCGAAACGCGCGCGGGCGGCCAGCGCTTCATGGCGCCGGGCTGAGCTTTTCGCAATCGCCGATCACGGCGCTGCGGAATTCGGCCGGAATCGGCACGTCGCCTTCGAAGTTGAACCAGTGCGTGGCCACCTGCGCGAGACGCTCGCGACGCTCGGGCGGCTCCTGCCAGGCGATCTCCGGAATACGCAGCAGGCGGTCGAGGCGCTCGCCCTCGCGGCGCGCCTGCAATGCGCGCCGAGCGACCAGCAGCTCTGCCTCGCATTGCGCGGATAGTCCCTCCGGCAGCGAATCTTGATTCTCGGGAATCTCGTCGTCGTTGGGCTGCGGCTGCGCGGCGGCGGGCGGATCCTGCATGCGATTCTCGGCCAGCTTCTTGCTCGCGTTGTACGCGTAGACCAGCGCGGCGACACCCAGGATTCCGAATATTCCCCAGCGCAGAAATACGCCCATCGCTCAGCTCCCGAAACGGATCGCCTCCAGCACCGCCGCGTGCAGCGGGCCATTGCTCGCGAGCACGCTGGTCGTCTCGAGTCCGATCGGCGCCCCGGCCAGGTTCGTGAACGTGCCGCCGGCCTCTTCGACGATGACGGTCAACGCGGCGATGTCGAGGATGTTCACGTCGGATTCGACCACCACGTCGAGCGAGCCGCGCGCCAGCAGGTGGTAGTGCACGAAATCGCCGTAGCCGCGGATGCGACTGACGCGACCGATCAAACCACCGAAGCGCGGCCACGCCGATGATGCCGCCAGCGTCTTGAGGTTGCCGCTGGACACGATCGCCGCGTCGAGCGCGGCCACCTTGCTCACCTGGATGCGTTTGCCGTTGAGGAATGCGCCGGCACCGCGCTCGGCCCACGCGAGCTCGTCATACGCCGGCGCGCACGAAACGCCCAGCACCATGCGGCCGCCGCGCATGAGCGCGATCTGCGTGGAGAAGAACGGGCATTCGCGCACGAACGACTTTGTGCCGTCGATCGGATCGACCAGCCAGACGCTCTCGGCATTCATGTCCGACTTGCCGGTCTCCTCGCCGTAGAAACCGTAGGTAGGGAAGCGCTTCGTGAGCAGGTCGCGGATGGCTTCTTCCGAGCGGACGTCGGCCTCGGTCACGGGCGTCTTGTCCGCCTTCACCTCGATTTTGACGTTGCGTTGATAGAAGCCGCGGATCACTTCGGCGGCCGCCCGGGCCGCGTCCAGCGCGGCGCTGAGTTCTTTTGACATTTGTGCGGATGACATCGGCGCGAAGCCTGCGTGAGCGCCGTCGGACCTGTCAATTCACCCCGAATCCCGTTAGAGTGCGCCCCGCCGAAAGGTTACGGGAAGCTGGTGAGCCGCATGTCGACTCGACATCGGGCGATTCCAGCACTGCCCCCGCAACGGTAATCGAAATCCACACATCAACGGCCACTGTGCCCTCGCGGCATGGGAAGGCGATGTGTCGGGGCCGCAAGGCTCCAGTTCGAGAGTCCGGAGACCGGCCGATCGGCAGTTCCTCGAGGTGCGGCGGGCATCGGAACGGGTCTCGATCGGGCCTTCCATTCCGCGCATTGCGAGGCGTCTCGTCTCACAAGCCATGCGGGAGTGCATGGAAAGGCCTGTCATGTACCGGAAATCCATCCGTTCGCGCGTCACCGTCTCGGTGGCCGCCGCTCTAACTACCACCGCCGCCCTCGCCCAGGACGAGCTCGACGAAACCGTCGTCACCGCGACGCGTACGCCGGTCGCATTGTCCTCGGTCGGCTCCCCGGTGATCGTCATCACGCGCAACGACATCGAGCGCACCCTCGCCAACGACGTCAGCGAGCTGCTGCAGCAGCACGCGGGCCTGGAGGTCGCCCGCAACGGCGGCCATGGACAAACTACTTCGCTGTTCACGCGCGGCACGGAAAGCAATCACACCGTCGTGCTGATCGACGGCGTACGCATGAATCCGGGCACGATCGGCGGCGCCGCCCTGCAGAACATCGCGCCCGAGGCGATCGAGCGCATCGAGATCGTCAAGGGCCCCGGTTCGTCGCTGTACGGCACCGAGGCCATCGGCGGCGTCGTGCAGATCTTCACGCGCGGCGCCGCGAAGAACGGCTTCAGCGCCGGCGCGACCTTCGGCAGCAACAACACGCAGCAGTTGTTCGGCGACGGAACCGTTTCCGCGAGCGAGCACTGGAAGTTCGGCTTCGGCGGCGGCTACACCGAAAGCGAGGGCACCCCGACCTTCATCGCCGACGACACGGATCGTGGCTATCGCACCGTGACCGGGCGGGCGCTCGTCGAGTTCGCGCCCAGCAACGAGCTCACGTTCCGCGCGCGGGGCTGGAGCGCCACCGGCCGCACCGAATACACCGCGCAGACCTTCAGCACTCCGCCCTATGCGCCGGTGTCACAGGACTTCGAGAACGGCGTGTATTCGCTCGAGGGCGAATACCGCGCGCAGGATGGCTTCGGGGTGCGCGTGAACACGAGTTACGCGCTCGACGACATCGAGCAGCGCGATCCGGGCTTCGGACCGGCGCAGTTCGACTATGCGCGCACCGGCCGCACGACGATCGATGCCCAGGTCGATCTCGCGCGGCTCGATCTCGGCAAGTTCGGCTCGCATTCGCTGACCATGGGCGCCCAGCAGAATGCCGAAGACACCCGCGCCCAGTCCGTCGGTACGGTGATCGACGAGGACACCGACGTCAGGCAGTTCTTCGTCCAGGACCAGCTCGCGATCGGCCGATTCAATGCGCGACTCGCGCTCGGCAACGTCGATCACGAAACCTTCGGCAACGAGCTCACCTGGAACGCGGAGCTCGGCGCCGGCTTCGGCGGCACCCGCGTCTCGTTATCGGCCGGAAAGGCCTTCCGCGCTCCGGACAGCACCGACCGCTTCGGCTTCGGCGGCAATCCGGACCTCGCACCCGAGGTTTCGGAACAGCTCCAGGTCATGGTCCGGCAGAAGATAGGCGAACGGCAGCAGCTCACGTTGTCCGCGTTCGACAATCGCATCGACGACATGATCGAGTACGTGGTCACGGACTTGACCACCTTCGACGGCCAGAACCGCAACGTCGACCGCGCGCGCATCAAGGGCGTGGAGCTCGGCTGGCAGCTGAGCGGTGAAGCGTGGCGCGCACGCGCCGAGTTGACGATGCAGGATCCGCGCGACGAGACGAGCGGCGAGCGTTTGTTGCGCCGCTCGCGCGAGTCACTGATGCTGGCCGTGAGTCGCGACGTCGGCCGGCTGGATGTCGGCATGGACATCGCGGCCTACGGGAACCGCAAGGATTTCGGGTTCCCGGAGAACGTGACGCTCGATGCGTACGCCCTGGTGAACGCGACGCTGCGCTACCGCATGAACGACGCGCTCACGCTGCAGGGCCGCATCGAGAACGCATTCGACGAGGATTACGTACTCGTGGAGGGCTATCGGACCGACGGCCGCTCGTACACCATAGGAGTACGCTACAGCTTCGACTGACCACGAGGGCCGGACATGGGACATCGCTTGAGTCGTATCTACACGCGCACAGGCGATGACGGCACCACGGGCCTCGGCGATGGGCAGCGCGTCCGCAAGGACCATGCGCGCGTCGAGGCCTATGGCACCGTCGACGAGGCCAACAGCGCCATCGGAATGGTGCTCGCCGTGCCCGGCCTGCCCAGTGAAGTCGCGCACTGCCTGACGGCGATCCAGCACGACCTGTTCGATCTCGGTGGTGAGTTGTGCATTCCCGGAACCCAGGCGATCAAGGTCGAGCGCATCGCGCAGCTCGAGACTGTGCTCGACCGTTTCAATGATCCGCTGCCCGCGCTCAAGGATTTCATCCTGCCCGGCGGCGGACCGGCGGCGGCGGCCTGCCACCTCGCGCGCACCGTGGTGCGCCGCGCCGAGCGGCGGGTGTGGAGCCTCGCGCAGATGGACCAGGTCAACATCGAAGTGCCGCAATATCTCAACCGCCTGTCCGACCTGTTGTTCGTGATCGCGCGCGTGCTCGCGCGCCACGAGAGTGGCACCGAGATTCTCTGGCAACACGACCGCGCCAGGGCCTAACTAGCGAATCCGGCTCCATTCGAAGGACGGGCCCGGGTCGGTCTTGCGGCCGGGCGCGACGTCGCTGTGGCCGACGATGCGATCCGGCGTGATCGCGGGATAGGCCGCCGACAACAGGGGTAGCAATCCACGCAGAGTCCCGTACTGCGCCGGCTCGTACGCGATCTCGTCGGCGCCCTCGCATTCGATCCCGATCGAATAGTCGTTGCAGGCCTCGCGGCCCTGCCAAGCCGACTTTCCAGCGTGCCACGCGCGATCGTTCAGCGACACGAACTGCTCGATCGAGCCATCGCGGCGGACCAGCAGGTGCGCCGACGCGCGCAGTCCCGTGAGCGTGGCGAAGAAGGGATGATGCTCCGGCGGCATGGCCGCGCCCGTGAACAGGCGCGCCACCCACGGCCCGCCGAACTCGCCCGGCGGAAGACTGATGCCATGGAGCACGATCAGGTCGGGCACGATCCCCGCGGGTCGCGCGTCGAAAAACGGCGAAAACACTTGTTTGACCCCGACCAGCAGGCCGGTGCTGAGATCCACGCGCATGCGGGTTCTAGCATGCCACAATAGCCGCCCGCGAAGACGGCACGACGATGTCATCGGACAGCAACTCCAACTGGGTGACGCGCGATCTCGCGCACGTGTGGCACCCCTGCACGCAGATGAAGGATCACGAGAGCGTGCCGCTCATCCCGCTGCGCGCGGGCGCAGGCGTGTGGCTCGAGGATTTCGCGGGCAAGCGTTACATCGACGGCATCAGCTCCTGGTGGGTGAACCTGTTCGGCCATGCGAACGAGCGCATCAGCGCCGCGGTCGCGGCGCAGCTCGGCAGGCTCGAACACGTGATCTTCGCCGGCTTCACGCACGAGCCCGCGGTGCAGCTCGCCGAGGAGCTCACGCGCATCGCCCCGCGCGGACTCACGCGCTGCTTCTTCGCCGACAACGGCTCGGCCGCGATCGAGGTCGCGGTCAAGATGAGTTTCCACTACTGGCGCAACCGCGGCGAGACGGGCAAGACCCGCTTCATCACCCTCGCGAACAGTTACCACGGCGAGACGCTCGGCGCGCTCGCGGTCGGCAACGTGGATCTCTACAAGTCCATCTACAAGCCGCTGCTGATGGACGTGATCACCGTGCCCTCGCCGGACGCGTTCCTGCGCGAGCCGGGCGTCGATCCGGCCGAACATGCGCGCCTGATGTTCGCGCACATGGAAGAAACGCTGGCGCGGCATTCCGGCGAAGTGGCCGCAGTCATCGTCGAGCCGCTGGTGCAGTGCGCCGGCGGCATGCGGATGTACGACCCGGAGTACCTGCGTCTGCTGCGCGCCGCCTGCGACCGGCATCGCGTGCACCTGATCGCCGACGAGATCGCCGTCGGTTTCGGGCGCACCGGCACGATGTTCGCCTGCGAGCAGGCGGACATCAGGCCTGACTACCTGTGCCTGTCGAAGGGCCTGACGGGCGGCTACCTGCCGCTGTCCGTCGTCCTCACCACCGACGAGGTCTACGACGCGTTCTACGACGAATACACGAAGCTCAACGCCTTCCTGCATTCGCACAGCTACACCGGCAATCCGCTGGCCTGCGCCGCGGCGAATGCCACGCTCGCATTGTTCCGCGAGCAGCCGGTGCTGGAGCGCAACCGCACCACCGCCGCGTACCTGCGCGCGAGCGTGCGGCACCTCGAGGATCACCCGCACGTCGCGGACATCCGCCAGGCGGGCATGATCCTCGCCATCGAACTCATGCAGGACCCGGCCACGCGCACGCCCTGGCCCTGGGAGCAGCGCCGCGGCCTGCGCGTCTACCGCCATGCGCTCGAGCGCGGCGCGTTGATCCGGCCGATCGGCACGACTATCTACTTCATGCCGCCGTACGTGATCGAGCCTGAGCATATCGACCTGCTCGCGCGCATCGCGACGGAAGGCATCGAGCTCGCATGCGCCTGACGCGCATACACGTCCCCGGCCCTCTCGCGACCGGCGCCGAAGTGGCGCTGCCCGCGCAGGCCGGAGAACACCTGACGCGCGTGTTGCGCCTCGCCGAAGGCGCCCCGCTCACCCTGTTCGATGGCGCCGGCGGCGAATATTCCGCGACGCTCGGCGCCAGGCACGGAAAAAGCGTGATGGCGCGGGTGCTCGGCCACGATCCGGTGGATCGGGAATCACCACTGTCGATCACGCTGCTGCAGGGCGTGGCGCGCGGGGAGCGCATGGACCTGATCGTCCAGAAGGCCACCGAGCTCGGCATCGCGCGCATCGTGCCGGTGCTCGCGGAGCGCTCGGTGGTGCGCGTCGACGCGCGGCAACGCGCGCGCAAGCAGGAACACTGGCAGGCGATCGCGATCTCGGCCTGCGAGCAATGCGGCCGCAACCGAGTTCCCACCGTGACCGAACCCGTTCCGCTGGACGATGCGATCGGGCAGTTGCCACGAGACACCGCGCGCGGACTGCTCGATGCGGACGGCGCCATCGCGCTCACGGCATTCGCCGCGCAATCCGCGGGCCGCCCGCTCGCGCTGCTGATCGGGCCGGAAGGTGGCCTCGCCGACCACGAGCGCCAGTTCGCGCTGGCCAATGACTTCGCCGGATGCCGCCTCGGGCCGCGCATCCTGCGCACCGAGACGGCCGGGCTCGCGGCGCTCGCGACCTTGCAGGCCGTGGCCGGAGATTTCTCCCAGTGAGGAGCGTGTCATGTATGAACGCAAGTGGGACAGGTTGCTCACCCGACGCCAATTCGCGCTGCGCCTGCTGCGGCACGCCGCGATTTCGTTCGGACTCGTGGCCGTCTCGATCGCAATCGGAATGGCGGGCTACTGCGGCCTCGAGGGACTGAGCCCGCTCGACGGTTTCCTCAACACAACCATGTTGTTGGGCGGCATGGGACCGGTGAACGCGCCGGTCACTCCCGCCGGCAAACTATTCGCCGGATTCTTCGCGCTGTATGCCGGCCTCGTGTTCATCGTGAGCGCGGCGCTGCTGTTCACCCCGCTGTTGCACCGGGTCATGCATCGGTTTCACTGGGAAGGCCGATAGGCGCTATGGGGCACAAGCCAGTGCCGGTCGGCGGTGGCGCGCAGGTCACGCGGCTGGATCCGCGCCCAGACGTAGCGGGAGCCGTCGGGAGACAGGTGATTGTCGTCGAGGTACATCAGGTGTCCGCCGATGACCGCCCGGCATCGCCGCGCATCGCAGAGCGCGTCGACGGGATCGACGACGTACAGATCCGGGTCGGCGATTTCACGTACGACGCGGGCCACGATGGCGCGTGACTCCGCGTGTTCCGCTTCGACCTCGGCGCGCGGTTCGCTGCAGGCGTCGGCATCGGGCTCGTCCATCCACCGCTCGATGGGCCGGAACCGCACACAGTTGCGCGGCGAGAAATCCAGCGACGGCACGGGCAGCACCAGCACGACCTCGCGATCCTCGGCCAGCAGCACGCGCAGATCGCGCATCAATGCGAGCCGGTAGGTCTCCGCCGGGCTCGCGCCCGGAAAGAGCGGCGACTGGAAATGCTTGGGAGAGACGTAGTCGAAACTCGCCGCGTAGTCCTTCGCGGAAGCGATATAACTCGGGATGCGCGCCGAAAGTATGACGAGCCGGGTGCGGGGTCCGACCGCGCGATACGCAACCTCGGTGAGCGGTGGACAGATCCTGCGCCAGGACCGCCGGTTGTCGTTCCAGTATTCCGTGTCACGCAGGTAGGGACACGCCGATGCGCCGATCTGCAGCGTCGATGCGAGTGGATAGGCCGCCTGCACGCCGCTCACGAGCATGTTCGAGTGCGAGTCGCCCAGCAGCACGATCTCCGGTTCGTCCTCGTAGTCGTTGCGCACGCAGAAGGCGCTCTTGTAGAGCGTTTCGGGTTGGCCGTAGAGCTCCGAGCACCGGTCGTCGCGGCGCATCTCCGCGGTGCGGTAGAAGGGGTTGTGGTCGAGCGTCGTCCGCTGCGGCAAACCGCCGCTGGCCGCGATCGCGACACCGGCGACCGCCGCGGCGCCGAGGCCGGAGAGCAGCCGCGGGCCGATCCTGCGCAGGTCCTTGCGACGCCGTATCGGAACCTCGACGAGATGGTAGGTCAGTGCGGAGGCGGCAAACGCGAACAATACGGCGCCCACCCGCAGCACGCGCCCGGAAGTCCCTTCGTTGAGATCCATGAGATGCAGGAAGCTCAGCGGCGGCCAGTGCCACAGGTACAGGGGATAGCTGATCAATCCGACATAGACGACCGGACGCCACGAAAACAGCGTGCGGTTCGGCAATGCTTGCGGACCGGCGGCGATGAACAACGCGGCGCCCAGCGTGACCGGCAGCGCCAGCGAGACCTGCGCATGCGCCACGCTCCCCACCAGGATTGTGGCGCCGATGAGCGCGAGACCCACGAACGACATCAGGTCGTTCATCCAGCCCGGACGCCGCATCGGCGACAGCGCGGTACCGCCTTCGGGATTCGCCACGGCGCGCGCCGTCGCGAGCGCCGCGAGCAGCGCGCCCGCGAGCAGCTGCCAGAAGCGCGTGAACGGTAGATAGAAGGCGGCGGTCGGCACGTGGCGCGACATGACGACGTGCAGCACCAGCGAGAAGGCGATGATCCCCGCGATCGCGAGCACCATCCGGCGCGCGCCCGCACGCGGCAGCAGCAACATCAGCGCCAGTGGCCAGAACAGGTAGAACTGCTCCTCGACGCCCAGCGACCACAGGTGCAGCAGCGGGTTGTCGATGGCGGCGGGATCGAAATAGCCCTGCTCGCGCGCCAGCACCAGGTTCGGCACGAACAATGCGCCGGCCGTGACGTTCGAGCCGAACCTCTCCATCTCGTCCGGCATGAGCACCAGCGCCGCCAGCAGCGTGATGCCGGCCAACATGGTCAGCAGCGCGGGCACGATGCGGCGCGCGCGGCGCAGGTAGAAGTCGAGCAGGTTGAATCGCCCGGCGCGGATGGCGTCGAGGATCATTCCCGAGATGAGGAATCCCGAAATGACGAAGAACACGTCGACGCCCAGGAAGCCACCGGGCAGGGTTTTCGGGAAGGCGTGGAAGGCAATTACCGCGCCCACGGCCAGGGCGCGCAGACCATCGACGTCGGGTCGATAGACGTGCGGGGAATCTACTCGGCGAGTACCGAGGTCTCCTCCGAGATCATCTGTTCGATGCGTTCGAGATCGGGTATCCACGGCGCCTCGTTGATCATCCGCACCTGGGAGATGATCGGCGTCCTCTCCGGGAATGTCCGGGTGGGATCGGGGCGCAGGATGTCGGCGCTGACGCGCACCAGCTGCGGAAACCCTTGCGATACAAGGCCGTAATAACCTCCCTCCACCTGGTTTGCCAGCGCAAACAGGACCACTACGCGGGTCCTTCCGGTCAATGGAGGAATAGTCTGACCACAGGTGCCTTCGAACGAAATCAGCGGAATCTGACGGCTACCCCAGGCGAACATCCCGAGATACCACGGCGGCGCGCCGGGCATTTCCGCGGGTTCCTGGAACCCGACGACTTCGGCGACGCAGGAGCGCGGAATGATCAGGCGCCCGTCCAGCAACGGCACCAGCAGGCTGTAGATCTCGGAAATCCGCTCGACCATGATTAGTTAGCCTCCCGCAGGTGCGCTTCGCGCCGCCGCGCGATCAGCGGTTCGATCGCCTCGAGCAGCTGCGCTTCCTGGTACGGCTTGCCGAGATAATCGTCGACCCCGATCTCGATGGCGCGCGCACGGTGTTTCTCACCCACGCGCGACGTGATCATGATGATCGGGATGCCCGCGAGGCGCGCATCCGCGCGAACCTGCGTGGCGACCTCGTAGCCGTCCATGCGCGGCATCTCGATGTCGAGCAGGATGATGTCGGGGGTGTGCTCCTGCAGCATCTCCATCGCGTCGACGCCGTCGCGCGCCGTCAGCACGCGCATGCCGTTGCGCTCGAGGAGCCTTTGCGTCACGCGCCGCACGGTGATCGAATCGTCGACCACGAGCGCCACGCTGCGCGTATCGGTCTTCTCGCGCGGCATCACCGGCTCGGTGCGCGCGCGCCAGTCGGTGCGCACCAGCGCGCCAATGTCGAGAATGATGACGATGCGCCCATCGCCGAGGATGGTCGCGCCGGAAATGCCGCGGATGGCCGCGATCTGCGGACCCACGCTTTTCACGACGATCTCGCGGCTGCCGACCAGCTCGTCGGTGACGAGGCCGGTCGAATGCTCGCCCGCGCGCACCAGGATCACCGGCACCGTCACGTCGCCGTCGGGCAGCGGACCGGGCTCGCGGCTCACATAGAACGCCAGGTGCTGGAACTTGTACTTGTGCCCGCCGTATTCGAACGGCGGCGCCTCGGCCCCGAGGTGCGCCTCCACTTCCGCGCGCGACAGGCGCACGACGCCTTCGACGGTCGGCAACGGCAGCGCATAGAGCTCATCATTGGCGCGCAGGATCAGCGCGTGGCTGATCGCGAGCGTCAGCGGCAGCCGGATGACAAAGCGCGAACCCTCGCCCACCTTCGTCTCCATGTGCAGCGCGCCGCCGAGCTTCTTGATCTCGTTCGCGACCACGTCCATGCCGACACCGCGGCCGGACAACGTGCTCACGGCGCCCGCGGTCGAGAACCCGGGCTCCAGCACGAGCTGCATGATGTCTTCGTCGGAGAGCTGCTGATCCGCGCGGACCATGCCGAGCGAGATGCCCTTGTCGCGGATTGCCTTGAGGTTCATGCCGGCGCCGTCGTCGGAGACCTCGACGACCACTTCCGAGCCCTCGCGATGCAACGCGATGGTGATCGTGCCCTGCTCGTTCTTGCCCGCCTTCTTGCGGTCTTCGGGCTTCTCGATGCCGTGCGCGACGGCATTGCGCAGCATGTGTTCGAAGGGCGGCATCATGCGCTCGAGCACCTGGCGGTCGAGCTCACCCGAGGCGCCTTCGATGTTGAGATCCGCCTTCTTGTGCGTGTCGGTCGCGGCCTGGCGCACGATGCGCGCCAGGCGCTGCACGTGCCGCTGGAACGGCACCATACGCGTGCGCATCAGGCCGTTCTGCAATTCGGTGATCGTGCGGGCCTGCTGCGTCAGCAGGTTCTGCGTGTCCTTGGTCAGGTTCTCGAGCAGGCCCTGGATCGAGCCCACGTCGTTCGCGGTTTCCGCGAGCGCGCGCGAGAACTGCTGGATCGACGAGTAGCGGTCCAGCTCGAGCGGATCGAAATCACCGCGCTGGCCCTTCTCTTCCTCGTAACGATGCAGGATCTGCGCCTCGGTCTCGAGCTCGAGCTTGCGCAGCTGCTCCTTGAGACGGGTCACCGTGCGCGACAGCTCGCCCACGTTGAAATCGATCGAGCCGATCTGCTGCTCGAGCCGGGCGCGCGCGATGCTCGCCTCGCCGGAATTGTTCAGCAGCTGATCGAGTAGTTCGGCGTCGACGCGCGCGAGCTCGGGACGATCGGACGCGGCCACGGGTTCGCGGCCCGGAGGCACGGCGCCCGGCGGCAGCAGTGGGGCATCCGCGGCATCGCCCTCCTTCAGCTCGCGATTGAATCCCGCGGAGGGCGATTCCTTCGCGGCGGAGCGCGTGACGATGGACGCCGGCTCGGCGGCCA
>JAEWLQ010000079.1 GCA_023457495.1 Pseudomonadota bacterium | reverse complement strand
GCCGCGGGAGCGACACCCCATCGCATGGGCGCCGGCCATGCCGTCTACGCTGACACAACATCGCCGGGACTCATCGAGCCCCCTGAGGTCTGTCCCCGTTTGCTAGGAAACGAGGAATGTCCCCATTTACTGCAGGAAGCCGGCTTTCACTTCTTCTTGGGAAAGAAGTTGAACGGGGACGGGCTTGGTCTTCCAGATGTCGGCGCAGTATTCGCGGATCGTGCGGTCCGAGGAGAACTTGCCGGAGCGCGCGGCGTTGAGGATCGACATGCGCGTCCAGGCTTCCTTGTCTCGGTAGGTCTGATCGACCAGGGTCTGGCAGTCCGCGTACGACTGGTAGTCGGCGAACACGAAATACGGATCGTGGTAGACGAGGTTGTCGATGAGCGGTTGGAACTGCGCGCTGTTGCCGCGCGAGAAGAAGCCGTCGCGGATCAGCGAGATCACCGCCTGCAGCTCCTCGTTGCCCTCGACGTATTCCATCGGTCGATATCCCGCCGCGCGTCTCGCCGCAACTTCGTGCGCCTCGAGGCCGAACAGGAAGAAGTTCTCGACGCCGACTTCCTCGCAGATCTCGATGTTCGCGCCGTCCACCGTACCGATAGTGAGCGCCCCATTCATCTGGAACTTCATGTTGCCGGTGCCGGAGGCCTCCTTACCCGCGGTCGAGATCTGCTCGGACAGGTCCGCCGCCGGGTAGATCCTCTGCCCGTTCGTCACGTTGAAGTTGGGCACGAACACGACCTTGATGAGATCGCGCACGCCCGGATCGCGATTGATGATCTCCGCGGCCGCGGTGATCAGCCGGATGATGAGCTTCGCGAGGTAATAGCCCGGCGCGGCCTTGCCGCCGAACACGAACACGCGCGGCTCCATCGTGAACTTCGGATCCGTCTTGAGCCGGTGATACAGGCCGATCACGTGCAGGATGTTCAGGTGCTGGCGCTTGTATTCATGGATGCGCTTCACCTGCACGTCGAAGATCGCGGACGGATCGACCACCACGCCGGTGCGCTCCGCGATCAGCCCGGCGAGCGCGGTCTTGTTGGCGTGTTTGATCTGGCGCCACTCGGCGCGAAAGTCCGGATCGTCGACCAGCGGTTCGAGCTGTCGCAGTTGCGACAGATCCCGCATCCACTCCTCGCCGATGCGCCGCGAGATGCAATGCGCGAGCCGCGGATTCGACAGCACCATCCAGCGCCGCGGCGTCACGCCATTCGTCTTGTTGCTGAACTTCTCCGGCCACAGTTCGGCGAAATCGCGCAACACGTCGCTCTTGAGTAGTTCGGAATGCAACGCGGCCACACCATTGATCGCATGGCTGCCGACGCTCGCCAGGTGCGCCATGCGCACGTACCGCTCGCCCCCCTCGTCGATCAGCGAGAGACGCTTGATGCGCTCCTCGTCGCCGAAGAACGCCATACGCACCTCGTCGAGGAAACGTGCGTTGATTTCGTAGATGATCTCGAGCAGGCGCGGCAGCAGCCGGCCAAACAACCCGAGCGGCCAGCGTTCGAGCGCCTCGGGCAGCAGCGTATGGTTGGTGTACGCGAAGGTCTGCCGCGTGATGCTCCAGGCACGCTCCCAATCCACCGCGAGCTCGTCGACCAGCAGGCGCATGAGCTCGGCCACCGCGATCGACGGATGCGTATCGTTCAGCTGGATCGCGAATTTCTCGTGGAAGCGCTCGGGCGGAATCTTCTGCACCCGGCAGACGCGCAGCATGTCCTGCAGGGAGCAGCTCACGAAAAAGTACTGCTGCTCCAGCCGCAGCTCCTTGCCACGCACCTGCTCATCGTTCGGATAGAGCACCTTCGTGAGGTTCTCGCTCGCAACCTTCTGATTGACCGCGCCGTAATAATCCCCGCGATTGAACGTGCCGAAGTCGAACGACTCCGGCGCCTCGGCCTTCCACAACCGCAGCGTATTCGCGGTGTTCACTTTGTAGCCGAGGATGGGCGTGTCGTACGGAATGCCGTTGACGATGCGCCCCGGCGTCCAGCGCGTGCGCTTGCGGCCGTGTTCGTCGATGTAACTTTCCGTATGGCCGCCGAACTTCACCTCGACGCACCACTCCGGCCGCGCGATCTCCCAAGGATTGCCCCAGCGCAGCCACTTGTCCGTCTTCTCCGCCTGCCAGCCGTCGACGATGTCCTGCTGAAAGATGCCGAACTCGTAGCGGATGCCGTAACCGAGCGCCGGCACTTCGAGCGACGCCAGCGATTCGATGAAACACGCCGCCAATCTACCGAGACCGCCATTGCCGAGACCCGGTTCGTCCTCCTGCGCCAGCAACTCCTCGAGATCGAGCCCGAGCTCGGCGACCGCCGTGCGCGCGGTGTCGTAGATGCCGAGATTGATGAGGTTGTTGCCGAGATGCGGCCCCATCAGGAATTCGGCGGACAGGTACGACACCGTTCGCGAGCCGTGTTTGGTGTAGGCCGCGGCGGTGGAGATCCAGCGCTGCAACATGCGGTCGCGCACCGCGTAGGCCAGCGCCATGTAGTAGTCGGTCTTGGTCGCGAGCGCCGGGAACTTGCCCTGGATGTAGAACAGGTTGTCGAGGAACGCGTTCTTGAGCGCCTCCTTGCTCAGCGCGACGCGGTCTTCATCGATCTGGGTTGCCGGGCCCGGCGAGGTCGGGAGTGTGGTTACGGTAGAGCTCACGGAAGGTGCTCCGAGCGGTAAATGTACGGTTAGTGCAAGATTCGTGCAGGAAATATGCGCGGCCAAGGCTGCATTCACATGGCAATGTGCACCGTTGCCGCGCGTTCGCGGATTTTCCAGCCCACCCGCGGTGCAACCTCGGGTCGGTACCTGGCAGGAAAATCCCGGGTGACTTCAGATCATTGGCTCTTCTCGTAGGCCTGCATGATCGTCGCGTACTTGGTGATCATGTTAGGCACTTCCCAGTCGGGCAGGCGGCCGGCCCGCACGTAGCCGAGGAAGTTGCGGGTGACCTGGGTGAAGTGCGCCTCGTGACCTTCGCGATATTTCTCGGGCACGGTGACGACATAGTGATCGCCTTCGCGCTTCACATCGACACCGGGCCAGGTCTTCGAAATCTCGTTCATCGCCATGAGTAGCGCTCGCTGATGCTGGGCCGGCGTCACCGACGCCGCGCGCTCGATGTACAACATGGGCTTGTAGCCCTGCTCCGCACCCTGCTTGATGACGAGCGACGCGCGCGTGCCGCGCATCACGGAGAAATGTGTATCTCCGGCGCCCGGTGGCGCCTCGAACTCCCACGTCACCGATACCCGCGCATGCACGCCCTTCAAGGTGTACGTGAACTCGCCGTTCGCCGGCGCCTGCAATACGCCATCCCGGATGTATGGCTTGAGAAAGCCCGGAAAATTCTGCGCGCCGGTCACGCGACCAAACTGCTCGAGTGTGACCGGCGTCGTCCAGCGCCGCGCGCTCAACACGTTTGCATCCGACGGCGACAGCGCCTTGCCCGGAAACGCCTCCCATTGCACGAGATCGACCAGGTGCGTCGTGACGTCCACGATGCCCGCGCCCTGCTGCTCCGGATCGAAGAACCACTCCGGCCGCTTGAGCTGCGCGCCCGCCACCACCTTGGAAAAATTGTGGACGCTGATCTTCGTGATCGACGGATTCTCCGGCGTCCCCTTCTCCAGCGTGCCGAACAGGACTCGCTGCTGCGAGAGCGCTCGCTGCAGCATCGTCGTGATCTCGAAGCGCTCGGTCATGATGTCGTACAGCAGCACGCCGCGCGCCTCGGCGGCGGCGAAGTTCTTCCGCAACGCCTCGAGCTGCGCCGGCTTGATGATCATCGGCTTGTCGGCGAGCACGTGCATGCCGGCGTAGATGCCGCGGCCGATGTATTCGGACTTGCGCGCATTGTTGCCCGACAGGACCAGCACCGTGGGATTCGCGCGTCGCGGTGTCGAGTCGAGTGTGCCCAACGCCTTGTCGACGTAGTCCGCGCCGGTGTAGACCTGCTCCACCCAATGCGTGGGATCGACAGCTCGCGAATTGAAACTTTCGATCCGCTTCAGGTGCTGATCGAGATCCTCGCCCGCCGGCGCGAACACCTGCACGACGGGAGACACTCCGGGCAGCGCGTACTTCTGCACGAGCGCGGCGTGGAAATGCCCCGGCTCGAGCGTAACCAGCCGCACCGGGGTCTCCTTGCTGCCCGCCTGCGGATCGCCGGCAAGCGCGGCGAGCGGTGGGAAGACGGCCGCCACGAGAGCGGCGGCGATCTTCCAACCGCGTTTCATCACGCCCTCGCCATCCGCAGCGCGCCGTAGGGACCGCGCTCCGGGCGCGTCAGCATGGCGTTCGCCTCGGCATCGTTCTTGAACTTCTCCGCCTTCGGATCCCACTCGAGCGGCCGGCCAAGTTTCATCGCGATCCAGCTCACGATGCACGCCGTGTTGCTGCGATGCGCGACATCCGCGGGCGCGAGCGGCGGCTTGCGCGAATGCATGCTGTCGAGCCAGTTCTTGTGATGCGACTTGCTCACCGGCAGGCGCACCGACAGTCCCTTCTCGTCGAGCAGCTTCGGATCGCTGGCATCGAGCGGCGGCGGCGCCTTCTGCCCGGCCGTCGGATCGCTCGAGGTCGCCGCGCCTTCGCCACGCGACACCCAGATCCAGCCTTCATCACCGATGAACTTGAGCCCGTTCGGATTCTTGTCCGAGACGTGCACCGTGACACCCTTCGGATACGCCAGCGTGACGTCGTAGGCGCCATGCACGTTCCAGATGCTGGACGGATCCGGGAACTCGCCGCGGCCCGAGACCTTCGTCGGCCCCGTGTGTTCGCAGTCGAGCGCCCAGTGCATCGTGTCGTAGTGATGCGAGCCCCAGCCCGTGATCATGCCGAGGCAATACGCGTCGTTGCGCAGCCAGCCCGGCCGGCTGTAGTCGCCGCGCGGATGCACGCGCATTTCGGTGTAGTAAGCGAACGGCGTCGGGCCTAACCACTGGCCGAAGTCGAGATTCGCGGGGACCGCCTCCGGCGCCGCGTTCGGCGCGGTCGGGTCGGTCGGCAACCCGATCTCGACGCTGCGCACCTGGCCCACACGCCCCGAGCGCACGAGCTCGGCGGCGCGGCGGAACTGTTCCCACGAACGCTGCTGACTACCTACTTGCAGGATGCGGCCCTTGCGGCGCACCGCGTCACGCAGGATCACGCCTTCAGCGTGCGTCATCGTGAACGGCTTCTGCAGGTACACGTCCTTGCCCGCGTTCACCGCCGCGAGCGCGACCTCCGCGTGCCAATGGTCGGGCGTGCTGATGACGATCGCGTCGATGTCGCGCCGGCCGATCATTTCGCGATAGTTCTGATAGGTATCGATCTTCGGCACGCCGATGCCGCGGTCGGTGTACGACTCCGCTGCCTTCTTGACGCCATCCGTGATGCGGTTCGTGTCCACGTCGCAGACCGCGACGAAATCCGCGAGCCCGGATTTCATGACACCCGGCATGTCGTGGCTGAGCGCGATGCGTCCGCAGCCGATCTGGCCCACGCGAATGCGACTGTTCGCGCCCCACACGCGCGAGGGAATGATCAGAGGAGCCGCGAGCGCGCCCAGGGCGGCGCCGCGCACGAGGTTTCGGCGAGTGATCTTCATGTCATCGAGTCCGCGAGTAACTGGAAGGAACGGCCGAGTATATTCGCCGTGCCGCGCGGAAGTCTCCCGCGAATATCCGTTATTCCGTCGGACTACTCGTAACGCAGCGCTTCGATGGGATCGAGGCGCGACGCCTTGCGCGCCGGATAGAGCCCGAACGCCACACCCACGCCCGCGCTCACCGCGAGCGCGATGACCACGATGTCGGTCCGCGTCACCATCGACCAGCCGAATTTCGCGGCCAGCAATTGTCCTATTCCAATCCCCAGGAGTACGCCGATCGCCCCGCCGATCGCGGCCAGCGCCAGCGCCTCGATCAGGAACTGCGCCATGATGTCCGCGGGTTGCGCGCCGACCGCCATGCGGATGCCGATCTCGCGTGTCCGCTCCGTCACCGACACCAGCATGATGTTCATGACACCGATGCCACCGACGATCAGCGACACGAGCGCGATCGACGCCAGCAGCGTCGTCATGGTCTGCGTGGTCGAGGTCAGCATGCTGGTCATCTCCGCCATGCTGCTGGTGGAGAAATCGTCCTCGTCGTCGGGACCGAGCCGGTGACGCTCACGCAACAACGCGCCGATCTCCGCGCGGGCGCGCGGGATCGCGTCCGCCGAGACCGCGCTCACGAAGATGCGACCCGGGACGAACTTGCCGAGCCCGCGCTGCATGCGCGTCTGGAACGCGGACAACGGAATGATGATCACGTCGTCCTGGTCCTGGCCCATGCCGTTCTGACCCTTCGGCGCGAGCACGCCGATGATCGTGAACGGCGCATCGCGGATGCGCACGACCTGGCCGACCGGATCCACGCCGGGTCCGAAGAGATTCTCCGCGGCGGTCTTGCCGATCACCGCGTTCTTCGCGGCGCCCGCCTGGTCGGAAGCCGAGAGCGGCTGGCCACTTTCCACCGGCCAGTTGCGGATCGTGAACCATTCGGGCGTCGTGCCCGACACCTGCGTATTCCACGTGTTCGTTTCCGAAATCACCGGCTGGCTGGCGTTCATCTGCGGCGCGGCCGCGAGCACCGAGGGCAGTTCGGTCTGGATCGCGCGCAGGTCTTCCCAGGTGATCGTCGGCTGCGAGCCGAAGCCGCCGCGCCCACCGGGACCGGAGCTCGAGCCCGAGAACAACATCACGACGTTGGTGCCCGCGCCTTCGATCGAAGTCTGGATGCGCGACTTCGCGCCCTCGCCGATCGACACCATGCAGATGACCGCGGCCACGCCGATGATGATGCCGAGCGCGGTGAGGAACGAGCGCATCTTGTTCCGTTGCAGCGCGCGGCCCGCGAGCCGCAGGGTTTCGCCAGCCGAAATCATGAGGCCTCCTGCAGCAAGGGCTGCTGGCGCACGTCGCTGATGATCGCGCCGTCCTTGAGCAGCAGTTTGCGCGCCGCGTAGGCGGCGATGTCCGGTTCGTGCGTGACGAACACGATCGTGATGCCGGAGGCCTGCAGCTCCGTCAGCAGTTTCATGATGTCGACGCTGGTGGCCGAATCAAGATTGCCCGTGGGTTCGTCCGCGAGGATCAACGGCGGACGCGTGACGAGCGCGCGCGCGATCGCCACGCGTTGCTGCTGTCCACCCGAGAGCTGCGAGGGATGATGGCCATGTCGATGTCCGAGGCCGACCCGATCCAGCGCTTCCTTCGCGCGCTTGTGCCGCTCGGCGGGCGGCACCTTCGCGTAGATCAGCGGCAACTCGACGTTTTCCGCCGCGGTAGTTCGCCGCAGCAGATTGAAGTTCTGGAACACGAATCCGATGAACTCGTTGCGCACGCGCGCGAGATCGATGCGCGACAGCTGCGCGACGTCACGGTCCGCGAGCCGGTAGCTGCCGCGCGTGGGCGAATCGAGACAACCGAGGATGTTCATCAGCGTCGACTTGCCCGAGCCCGACGATCCGGAGATCGCGACGAATTCGCCGCGATCGATGTCGAGGTTGACGTCGTGCAACGCGGCGAATTCGGTGTCGCCCGACTGGTAGACCTTCGCCAGATTGCGCAGCTCGATGAGTGCCATGACGGACTAGAGGATCCTGAAGCCGCCGCCGCGCTGGCCGCCCGGCCCGCGTTGCTGCCCGGGGTTCGCGCCTGCGACCGAGACGATGACCTGCTCGCCTTCCTTGAGCTCGCCGCCGGTTATCTCGGTCACGCGGCCATCCGTGATGCCCGCCGTGACCTGCCGCGGTTGCGGCTTGCCGTTCACTTCGACATAGACAGTGCGGGTCGCCGCCGCGGCCGGAGCAATTCCGCCTTCCGGCCCGCGCTCACGACGCTCGCGGTTGCCCGCACCCGCGTTCGCGGCACCGGCACCCGGACGCTGACCCCCCATCCCGGGGCCGAAGGCTTCGGGACGGAAGCGGAATGCCGCGTTGGGCACGCTGAGCACGTCATCACGCCGATCGGTGATCACGCTCACGGTGGCGGTCATGCCGGGCTTGAGCTTGAGTTCCTCGTTCGCCACGTCGATCACCGCGTCGTAGGTCACGACGTTCTGCACCACCTGCGGCGCATTGCGGATGTCGCGGATCTTTCCGCGGAACGGCTCGCCCGGATACGCATCGACGGTGAACGTCACCGGCATGCCGGGCTGCAACCGCCCGATGTCGGATTCGGCGACGTTGGTGTGGACTTCCATCGCGCGCAGATCCTGCGCGATGGTGAAGATCACGGGCGCCTGCAACGAGGCCGCGACGGTCTGACCCACGTTGACCGCGCGCGAGATCACGACGCCGTCGGTGGGCGAAACGATGTCGGTGTAACGCAGATTCGTGCGCGCCTGCTCGAGGGAGGCCCGCGACTGCGCGAGCTGACCCTTCGCCTGGTCGACCGAGGCACGCGCGGCGCGCGCGTTCGAGACCGCGGTGTCGCGCTCGGTCTCGGAGATGAGGCGCTGCTCGTAGACTTCGGTCGCGCGCTTCGCCTGGCGTTCGGCGTCCTCGGCGGTGACCTCGAGCCGCGCCACATTGGCGCGCGCCGCGGTGACGTTCGCCTCGGCCTGCACGACCGCGGCCTGGAACAACGACGGGTCGATCTTCGCGATCTTCTCGCCCTTCTTCACTTTCGAATTGAAGTCCGCGAACAGCTCCTGGACTCGCCCCGACACCTGGCTGCCGACGTCGACGGTGACGACGGCCTGCAGACTGCCCGACGTGCTGACACGGGAGATGATGTTGCCGCGCTCGACGGCGGCGGTCTGGAATCCCGGCGCGTCATCGCCGCCGGAAGTGCAGCGCCAGAGACCGAGTGATACGAGCAGGACGATTGCGATCAGCCATGCGAGGCGTACGCGAGGTATTTGTTTGAGCAAAGTCGTTATCCGATCCGAAAAAGAGCGCACTCGACGCGCCCAAGTGTAGATCAGACAGACCCCTTCGCGTTCCGGGAAAAGTTATCGCTCGCGTGTCAACCGCCGCGCATTTGGGCCGTTAGGTCGAGGTTCGGCGACTTGCTCCGCGTGCGCAGACCGCCGTTCTTCAGCAGCGGTTCGAGATCGGCCACGGGCAGAGGCCGGCTGTGCAGGTACCCCTGCGACTGATCGCAGCCGAGGTTCGCGAGCATTTCGAGTTGCTCGGGTGTTTCGACACCCTCGGCGATCGTCGTCATGTTGAAGGCCTTGCCGAGCGCGATGATCGTCTGCGCGACGGTGCGGCCGGTGCCGCTGCCGGTCAGCACGTTCACGAACGTGCGGTCGATCTTGAGCATGTCGACGGGGAGCTCCGCGAGCCGGCTCAACGAGGAATAACCCGTGCCGAAATCGTCGATGGCGACGCGGATGCCCGCCCGGCGCAGCAGGCGCAGCTGTGACACCGCCGAGCTCACGTCGTCGATCAGGACGCCTTCGGTGATCTCGATGTCGATGCCGACGTTGTCACTGCGCCACTCGCCGACGAGATCCAGCAGGTGATCGGCGAAGGTGCGCCGCTTCAATTGCACCGGCGAGATGTTGACGGCGATGCGGCCTGGCGTGATACCCGCGCCCTGCCAGCGGCGCAGGTCGGATGCGGCCTGGCGCAGGATCCAGTCGCCGAGTGACACGATCAAGCCGCTCGATTCGAGCAAGGGCAGGAACACGCCCGGCATCACGAGCCCCGCATCCGGATCGCGCCAGCGGACCAGTGCCTCGAGCCCACGCACCTGCTTCGTCTTGATGTCGACCTTCGGCTGGTAGTGCAGCTCGAATTCCTGCCGGTCCACGGCGCCGCGCAGCCGGTGCTCCATCGTCATGCGCGAGACCACCGCCGAGGACAGCTCCAGCCGATGCGGCAGGTACTTCTCACCCGTGCTCTTCGCGCTCCTCAGCGCCGCCTCGGCGTTCTGCACCAGCGCATTCGCGTCGTGGCCGTTGTCGGGATAACGCGCGAAGCCGCACTTCACGTCGACCGGGATGCCGCGCCCATCGACCGTGAACGGTGCGCGGAAGACTTCGGCCACCTGCTCCTGCAACCAGTGCACCGCCTCGTCTTCGTCGCCGTCCGCTTCCATGATGAGTCCGAACGTGCCACCGCCGAAGTGCGCGAGTAGTTCGGTGGAGTCCATGTGGCGCTTGAGCCGGTCCGCCACCTGCTGCAGCAGCAGGTCGCCGGCGTGGCGCCCGAAGGAGTCGTTCAACGAGGACAGGTGTTCGATGTCGAGCACCGCGACCGCCGGCGTGCCGCGCCGGCCGATGCGCGGCTCGAGCGAACGCACCAGCCGCTCGCAGAACAGGCCGCGCTTCGCGAGACCCGTGAGCGGATCGAAGTACGAGAGGAAACGGACCTCGTCTTCCTTGTGCAGGTACTGCAGCGCGAACGAGAGATTGGCGACCAGCTCGCGCAGCATGCGCGATTCCTCGTCGCCCACCGCGCCGACGTCGAACGAGGTCAGCATCAGCGCGCCGACCGGCGTGCCGTCGACGATGAGTGGATAGGCGACCACGCTGCGGAAACCGGAGTCCAGCAGCGGCGCGCGTGCCGCGAGCGGCATTTCGAGGCTGTGCAGGTCGTTGCAGATGAGCGGCGCGGCGGTGCGTAGCACACGGCCGATCACGCTCGTGTCGTCCTTCGCCTGCTCGGCGATGCTGAACGTCATCTGCTGCGCGGTCTGGTTGTCGATGCTGCCCGACCAGGCGGCCGGTCGCGCGCTGTGCGTGCCGGGCTCGATCAGCGCGACCATCGCGCTCGCATAACCACCCGCGGTGGTCGCCAGCCGGCAGGCCTCGACCAGGATCTCGCTGCGCTGGCGGATGCGCACCATCGCGCTGTTCACGCCCGAAAGCATCTTGAGCACGCGCGTGAGACGGCTGATGTGTTTTTCCTGGCGGCGCCGCTCCGTGAAGTCGCGTTCGCTGCCGCGATAGCCGCTCACGTGTCCCGATTCATCGAGCAGTGCGAGCATGTTCCGCTCGAGCCAGCGATAGCTGCCGTTGCGATGCCGCCAGCGCGCCTGCAGGTTGCTCGCGGTGCGCTGGTTGGGCCCGAGCGTGTGCATCGCGAAGTCGAGCGCCGCGAGATCCTCGGGGTGCACGAATTGCGAGGCGTTCGTGCCCAGGAGGTCCGCGGGGTGATAACCCAGGATCTGGCGCACCGATTCGCTGCAGAACGTGAAGCGTCCCTCGCGATCGTGCTCCCAGATCCAGTCCTGCGAGGTCGCCACGATGTCGCGCAGCTGCTCCTCGAGGGCGCGTTGCTGGCGGTGCGACTGGGCCTCGCTGAGCGCGCGCCGGACGGCGGGTGCGAGCCGCTCGAGATTGGTCTTGAGCACGTAGTCGACCGCGCCGCGCTGCAATGCGTCGATTGCGCGTTCTTCGCCGATGGTGCCGGAGAGGAAGATGAACGGGACGTCCGGCATCTTGGCCTGCGCCATCTCCAGCGCGGTGAGGCCGTCGAATCCGGGCAGCGTGAAATCCGACAGGATCAAGTCAGGCCGGCCCGCCTCGAGGGCTTCCTTGAGCCCCGCCTCGGAATCCACGCGCGACCACTGGCACGAGAAACCGCCCGCCTCGAGGTGGCGGACCGCAATCTCGGCCTCCATCGGCATGTCTTCAACGAGGATCAACCGGACGGACTGCATGTGTCCTTTCCTCCCCTCGCACTAGTTAGGGCCGAAAGGGCCCCGAGGTCAAGCTGGAATCGCCTCACAATCCCGCGAGTTGTATTCGTTTGTGAGATTGTTCCGACAAGAAAGCTCAGGCAACACCCTAGGGATTTGGCCATCAGGGTACCCCCGGTGGACACTTATGTATTGACGAAGAGCACGGGCAGCCGCCCGGAGGTATTCCATCATTGCGGAGCACGGATGATCGAGGACACTAGACGACGTATGCCAAAGCGGGATTCCGAAACCCCGGCGGAGGGGCAGCAAAAGCCCGCCCCCAAGTTCCGGCTGTTGATCGTGGACGACGAACCCGCGTCCATGCGCGCCCTGTGCGACACCCTCGAATACGAAGGTTACGAGACATCCGGTTTCACGACGCCAGCCGAAGCGCTGGCCGCGATGCGCGAACGTTCGTTCGACCTGCTCCTCGCCGATCTGCAGATGCCCGGCACCAACGGCATCGATCTCATGAAGTCCGCCCAGCTGATCGATCCGACACTGGTCGCGATCATCATGACCGGGCACGGCGCGCTCGACACCGCCATCGCGGCGATGAAGGCCGGGGCGCTCGATTACATCCAGAAGCCGATCAAGCTCGCGACCACCCTGCCCGTTCTCGAACGTGCGCTGTCGGTGCGCCAGCTGCGCATCGAGAAGGTACGGCTCGAACAGAACGTGCGCGAACGTACCGAGGAATTGAAGATCGCCAATCGCGAGCTCGAGGCGTTTTCGTTCTCGGTGTCGCATGACCTGCGCGCGCCGCTGCGCGCGGTGTCCACGTTCACGCAGGCGCTGCTCAAGGAACACGTCGAGAATCTTTCCGATGAAGGCAAACGCCTGCTGACGAACGTGAACGCCGGCGCCTTGCACATGGATCGGCTGATCACCGACCTGCTGCGACTGTCGCAGCTCAATCGCCAGCCGCTCAACAAGCAGCCCGTGAAGCTCGGCGAGCTCGCGCACAAGGTTTATGACGGCATGGTGCAGGAGCGCGCCGGCCGCGACATCGAGTTCGTGGTCGCGGATCTGCCGACCTGGCAGGTCGATGCCGGGCTCGTCCAGCAGGTGTTCGTCAATCTACTGTCGAACGCCATCAAGTTCACGCGCGAGCGCGAGAAGGCCCGCATCGAAGTCGGCTATCGCATGGATGGCACGACGCTCGTGGTGTTCGTGAAGGACAACGGCGTCGGCTTCAACATGAAGTACATGAACAAGTTGTTTGGCGTGTTCCAGCGCCTGCACACGGCCGACCAGTTCGAAGGAACCGGAGTCGGCCTATCCATCGTTCGGCGCATCGTCGAACGGCATGGCGGCAAGGTGTGGGTCGACGGCGAACAGGACCAGGGCGCGACGTTCTACTTCAGCCTGCCCGGCCCCGCCTGACGCTTCAGGGCGTCGCCTGAACTAACGCGCCACTTTCGGAAACAGAGTCGCGGCAAGCAGCCGCACCGTCGAGAGCTGCGCCCGATGTTCGCCGCCGCAGGTCAGGCAACTGTTGGAATGCCAGAATTCTTTGCGCGCTTCGATCATCGCTTCGGACATCGAGTCGAAGTGGCCTAGGTAGCCTTTGTCGGGCGGCATGCGCGCGCAACCGACGCGATGGACCTCGTGGTCGCCATTGGGTTGGGCATGGTTGTTGATGAAGTAGTGAGGCATGGGGAGCGCCAGCGTTATGCCCGCGCCACCGCGGCGAGGGCTTGTATTAGAGAGGTGTCGCGACCCCGGCCGATGACCCACGCTGTCGTCGCAAAACGAGAAGCGCGTCGCAGAGCATCCGTGGCTTATGTCCCCCTCCGCATTCCGTTTCTCACGGGTCGCCGGAAATTTCGCTTGACGGCCACGATTTGGCCGCTAACATCCCGCGCCTCATGACACACCCAATCACTAGTTTGACGCGCTGATTCGCAGCCTTTCGGCCTGGCGGATCGCGCATCCACCAGGCCGGGCGCATACGAAGCCCCCGGCAGGATTTCCTTCGGGGGCTTTTTGTTGCCCAGGTATTTGTATGCGCAGCGATATGTTCAAGGTCATTGTCGAGCGACCCCGCAAGGGGAAGTTCGGTCACGAGAAGGCGACGCGCCGTCGGAACGATCCCGACGGTCCGATGCGCCTCGGCATGCGCGCGGGATACGGCCATCGGGCACTCAACGAGAATCTCGCACCGCTGCGCCGTTATCTGCACAAACAGGTCGGCCGTCCGTGGGACAAGGTGCTCGGCGAAATCTCGGCCCACATCGATCGGCGCAACACCGTGCAGCAGCACATCTACCAGCACATCGATGATTTCATCGCGACGCGGGTCGAGCGGCACAACAGCAGGATCGTCGATCTCAAGACACGCTGGCGCACATGGACGCAAGAGCTCTACCAACCGCTGTACGTCGACCCCCGGACCGGCCTGATCAGGACCAACTCGGAGCATCGCTCCTGGGCGCAAAGGCGCCGCGATGAAAAGGAGCAGGCGCGCGCCGAAGTCGCCGCGCGCTTCCGAAAGTTCGATGAGCTCCGACATCTACACCTGATCGACGGACAGTGGTACGAAGTACGGCTGGCGGCGCTACCTTCCGCCGAATACGAGAAAATCCATCGGAACGGCAAGTGGCGCGAACTGCGCATCGATGCGCCCGTTTTCGATGTTCTACTGAAGAAGCTTGTCCGACGGGAACGCTACTTCGACGCGCCGCGCTACTACGCCGTCTCGAAACGCCAGCTTTCGAAGCGCGAGCTCGGCGAACATGGACTTCGATGAGATAGTTAGCGAGGCGAGACTCGCGATCTCGCTGGGTTGGCGATGTACCGAGCTGCGCGCGGTTGCATGAGTCAGCGACCTAATGAATACGTTACCCGTTGCTTTTGCCCAAACGTCGGACCTTCATGTTCTTCGAACTTGAAAGCCCGGACGTACGCAATCGCGGCTGCATCGAAAATACTTGCAGGTTGTGCATCCACGACTTCCGCCCGCGTTACGTTACCTACTGCGTCAATGTCCAAAGACACCACCAAGGTACCAGTGATCCCTTGCTTCTTGAGATTGGGAGGGTAGTTCGTGGGAGGAATAAACGTCGGCGTCCGGTAACCGGCACGGTGATACATCTCCACCGTTTCCGGCGTGATGCGCGACGCCTCGAAATGAGTGACGCAACTAGCTTCGATGCAGGTGGGCGTCGAGGTGGCGCAGCCACCAATGACCGACGCGACGGCGACGGCGACGGCAAATAGTCTGGTACGCATAATGTTGCCTCTGTGCCGAATAGAACGCGCCTCCGGGTAGGATACGCCTGCCAAACTACCACTGACCATACTAGCGGTCTCGCTAGATCAGAAGCTCTGTTGCGGCACGTGAGTGGCCTCACTCAGCACGCGCAATGCCTCGGCCTGCTCCGGCTCCAAGAAAAGCGCGGTCGAGACTTTCAGCAATCGTGCTTGGGCAGCTCCCAGCCTGGACGGCCAAGGTCGACTCGATTGTGAGAATGGGAAGCAGGACCTGAGTAGCTTCGGGTGGCCAAACGGTGGACCACAAAGCTGACCAAAAGGGAGTTGGGGAAGGCCCGTAAGTATTGGTCGGGACGGCGAGATTCGAACTCGCGACCCCTTGCACCCCATGCAAGTGCGCTACCAGGCTGCGCCACGTCCCGACCGAGATAAAGCAGACTCCGCCGGTGGGGTCCGCGGCGGGGTGCGCATGATACCCAAGCCGGGGCGGTTTTGCCCCGTTCCGATCAGGCGGCGGCGTTGGGCGGAATCTGCCCGGCTTTCAGGCGGATGAAGGGTTTCTCGAACCCCACGATCTCCTCCCCGGCGTCGAGCATCCGCGCCCAGCGGGACGCGATCCAGCGCTCGCTGGGCCGCGTCGCATCGTCCAGCAGGATCGTGCAGTCCGCGCTCAGCTTCTCGCCCATGACCGGCAGGAGCCCGTAACGGCCGCCATACGTCTCCACCGCGGGCCCGTCGCAGATCACCAGCGAAAACTTGCCGGCGATCGCATCGAAGGCCGGCGGCTCGTACCAGTCGAAGTCCCCGTAGCTGCGCAACGGGGCGACGCACAACCGCACGTTGCGCAGGCCATATCGATCGAGGAATCCCTGCACGCGGGCCGCATGGGCGACGTCGTGCTCGAGCGTCCACACGGTGAGCTGCATGCGTTGCGCCACGGCGCCGATCAGGAGCGTGCTCAATCCCGCGCCGCACTGGAGCACGGGCCCGCGGGTCGCGCGCACCTGCTGCAGGCAGGCGGTGAGAAATTCGCGCTGGGCGGACCAGTCGTTGCCCCAGCCCTGCACGAGATCCGACAGCAGGTCGCTGTTGAACGCCTGCGATTCCTGCGGTACTTCACGCAGCAAGCGCCGCATCGCTCTCCAGAAGACGAACTCCTGGTACGGCTTGCTCAGACGCCGTTCCAGTCCCCGGGCCAACGTCATGGTTGTTCTCCTTGTAACGTCTGCCCGACAGTCTGCCCCGACTTCTTTACAAAATCAGATGTGTCCGGGTGGCGACAGGAGAGCGCTACCAGAAGTAGATGTAGATCGCGGCGATGATTCCGACGATGACGCAGGTGTGGAAGATTTCCCAGAAGCCGTAGCTCTGGCGATCCTCCGCATGCTGCTGCGCGGTGACGGACTTGTACGTGAGTCCCGCGACCTGCTCCGGCGCCGCTTTCGGCGTGAACTTGCTGACGACGAGGATCAGCACGCACGTGAACACGAACAGCAGGAAGCTGAAGTACAGCCAGTTCACATCGACATACGCCTGGATCAGGCCGGGCCATTCGATTCCCTGGGTTTCATGCACGGCCTGGAGAATCAGCCGCAGCATGCCGAGCGTGAATCCGGTCACGAGTCCGATGAGGCCGGACTTCGGCGTGACGCGCGAGGAGAAGATTCCCAGCATGAACACGGCCGCGATCGCCGGCGCGATGAGCGACTGCACGAGCTGCAGGTACGTGTACAGGCCGCCGAGGTTCTGCAGGAACGGAATCCACAACATGCCGAGCACGATGACGGCGCCGGTCGCGATGCGCCCGACGTTCACCAAGTGCTTCTCGGTGGATTCAGGCCGCAGGCGCTTGTAGATGTCCACGGTGAACAGCGTCGCGGTGGAATTGAACAGCGACGCGAGCGCGCTCATGAGCGCGGACAACATGCCGGCGAGCACGAGACCGCGCAGGCCGATGGGCAGCAGGTTCGACACGAGCACGGGGAACGCGCTCTGCGGATTCGTGCCGATCTCCTCGAACCCGGGCGCGCCCTGCTTCCACAGCGCGACGGCAATCATGCCGGGGAACAGGAAGATGAAGACCGGCGCGAGTTTCAGATAGGCCGCGAAGATGGTGCCGCGCCGCGCTTCCTTCAGGCCGCGCGCGGTGAGCACGCGCTGCACGATGTACTGGTCCGTACACCAGTACCACAGGCCGATGATCGGCGAGCACAGCAACACGCCCAGCCACGGCGTCGTGCTGGGATCGAACAGGAAGCCCGGGAATCCCTGCGTCTCTGGCGTGGTCGACAGCGGCCGCCACACGTGCGTGGTCTCGGGGTTCGCGGCGAGCAGCGCATCCATGCCGCCGATCTGGCCGAGCCCGACGAACAGCAGCACGGTCGAACCGGCGAGCAATACGGGCACGTGCATCGCCTCGGTCCACAGCACCGACTTCATGCCACCGAGAATCACGAACACGCCGGTGATGACGACGAGGAAGGCGGCGGAGAACCAGAAGAAATCCGTCTGCCCGAACAATGGCAGATCGAGGTACTGGTAGCCGAGGATGGTCTGGATCGCGAACGCGCCGGCGAAGATCGTCACGGACGCCTTGGTCAGCACGTACGCGAACAGGAAGATGATCGACAGCGTGGTGCGCGTGCCCGGCGTGTAGCGGCGCTCGAGGAACTCCGGCGTCGTGAACACCTTCGCGCGCAGGTAGAACGGCGCGAAGATCCAGCCGAGCACCAGCACGAGGTACGAGTGCAGCTCCCAGTGCGCGAACGCCATGCCGGATTCGGCGCCGGAGCCCGCGAGACCGATGAGATGTTCCGCGCCGATGTTCGACGCGAAGATCGAGGAACCGATGAGGAACCAGCCGGCGCTGCGGCTCGCGAGGAAGTAGTCCGCGGTGTCCTTTTCCTTCATCAGCGCGCACCACACGCAGATGGCGGTGTTGGCGACGAAGTACAGCGCGACGACGACCCAATCGAGCGTGCCGAAGGAAACCGCGGTCCCGGTCATGAGAACCCCTCAGTTCGAAAATGGGGACATTCCTCGTTTCCTAGCAAACGGGGACAGGCTTCATCAGAGGAAATCGAGGTCTGTCCCCGTTTGCTAGGAAACGAGGAATGTCCCCATTTCAGCGTCGCAGGATTCTCAGGAGCTCTTCGAGCTCCATGCGCATCTGCTTGACGATCTGCTGGCTCTGGCTCACGTCGACGCGTGCTTCTTCACCGGCCAGCTTGTTGCGCGCGCCACCGATCGTGAAGCCCTGTTCGTAGAGCAACGAGCGGATCTGGCGGATGATGATGACGTCCTGGCGCTGGTAGTAGCGGCGGTTGCCGCGGCGCTTCACGGGCTTGAGCTGCGGGAACTCCTGCTCCCAGTAGCGCAGCACGTGCGGCTTTACGCCGCAGAGTTCGCTGACTTCGCCGATCGTGAAATAACGTTTGCCGGGGATCGCCGGCAACTCGTCATTGTTCTTTGGTTCCAGCATAAGCTTCGACTCGCGCCTTCAGTTTCTGACCCGGACGAAACGTCACCACGCGTCGAGCGCTGATGGGAATCTCCTCTCCCGTCTTCGGATTTCGTCCTGGCCGCTGGTTCTTGTCGCGCAAATCGAAGTTGCCGAAACCCGAGAGCTTCACCTGCTCACCGTTCGAGAGTGCATGACGCACTTCCTCGAAGAACAGGTCGACGAGCTCGCGCGCTTCGCGTTTGTTGAGACCCAGCTGATTGAACAGCGCCTCAGCCATCTCCGCTTTCGTCAGAGCCATGCTTTATTCTCGAAATCCTGCGCCCAGCGTTGCACTCAGATCGGCACGAATCGCGGCTAACAAACGGTCCGCGTCCTCGTCCGCGAGGGTGCGAGAATTGTCCTGAAATATCAAGCCTAAAGCGACGCTTTTTCTTCCTGCTTCTATTCCGGGTCCCCTGAACACGTCAAACACCCGGACGTCGCGCAACAGGCTCGACGCGGCAAAGGTTACACGTTCATGTAGCTGACTCAAAGAAACTTTCTCGTCGACGACGACGGCCAGGTCCCGACGCACACGCGGGAACCGGGAGATCTCTTCAAAACGCGGCATTTTGGCCGCCAGGGCTGCGCCAAACTCGATTTCGAACATGATCGGCGCATATGTGAAATCGAATTCCTGCACCAATTGGGGGTGCAGCTCGCCTATCCAGCCGATGGTCTTGCCGCGCCGCGTGATCCGGGCGCTGCGGCCGGGATGCAGGCACGGCAACGAGTCGGCGATGTAGCCGAACTCATCGGGCGCACCGGTGCGCGCAAACAAGGCTTCGACATCCTGTTTGACGTCGTAGAAATCGACGGGCGTGGCCTTCGCGCTCCACTGCTCCGGACGGCGCGCGCCGATCGCGATGCCGGCGATCAGGTCCGTTTCGCCGCCGCCGTTGGCCAGCGGTTCGAAACGCGAGCCGTGTTCGAACAGTCGCACGCGATCCTGCTGGCGGCGCAGGTTCTCCAGCGCGGCCTTGATCAATCCCGGCCACAGCGACGCGCGCATGACGCTCATGTCGCTCGAAATCGCGTTCGCGAGCTTGGGAGTTTCGATGCCCGGAAACAGCTTGTCTTGCAGCGCCGGATCGACGAACGCGTAGGTGATCGCTTCCTGGTAGCCGCGCGTCGCGAGGATCTCGAGCGCCTGGATCTCGACCGGCGCCTCTTCGGGCATCGGCCGCACCTGCTGCCGCGTCACGGCATCCGCCTCGTTGATGGCGGCGAAGCCGACGATGCGCGCGAGTTCTTCGATGAGGTCCGCTTCGATGTTGATGTCGAAGCGATGCGGCGGCGGCGTCACGAGCCAGCCGGTTTCGTTCGCGAGCACGCGCATGCCCAGGGACTCGAGCGTGCGCTTGACGTCGTTGTCGGAAATGTCCGTGCCGAGCAGCTTGCCGATACGCGCGCGGCGCAGCTCGACTTCCAGGCGGCGCGGGATGTCCGGCTCGCTCTTCACGCTGTGAACCGGGCCGGCCTTGCCGCCCGCGATCTGCACCAGTAGTTGGGTGGCGCGCTCGATGGCGCGCTCCTGGTTGAGCGGGTCCACGCCGCGCTCGAAGCGCTGACCGGCGTCGGTGACGAGACCATAACGGCGTCCGCGGCCGGCGACCGCGGCGGGCGCGAAAAACGCCGCCTCGAACAGGATGTCCGTCGTGTCCGCGGTGCACGAGCTTGCGAGCCCACCCATCACGCCTGCCATGCCCACGGGACCCTCGGAATCGGCGATTACGAGTACATCTGCCGCGAGTTCGATTTCCCTGCCATCGAGCAGGGTGGTCTTCTCGCCCGGCTGCGCCAGGCGCGCCTCGAGGCCGCCCTTGAGCTTGCCGAGGTCGTAGGCGTGCATGGGCTGACCGAGCTCGAGCATCACGTATTGGGTGATGTCGACCACGGGGCTGATCGGCCGCAGGCCCACGCGGCGCAGGCGCTCGCGCAGCCACAGCGGTGATTGGGCCTTGTTGTCGATGCCGCGGACGATCCGGCTCACGAGCTTCGGGCAGGCCTTGGGGGCGCTGAGCTTCGTGGGGAACGTATCCGATGAATTGGTAGCGGGGGCAGGATTTGAACCGGCGACCGGGGCGCGTGCGGTCAGCGCCCCCACTTCGCGGGCGATGCCGAGCACCGACATCGCATCGCCGCGGTTCGGGGTGACGTTGAGCTCGAGGATGTCGTCGTCGAGCTGCATGTACGCGCGCAGGTCCTCGCCCACCGGCGCATCAGTCGGCAGCTCGACGATGCCTTCGGAGGTGTCCGAGAGGCCGAGCTCCTTCGCGGAGCACAACATGCCGAAGGACTCGACGCCGCGCAGCTTCGCCGCGGTGATGGCCTTGTCGCCGGGTAGTTTGGCGCCGACGGTGGCGAGCGCGGTCTTGAGACCGACGCGCGCATTGGCGGCGCCGCAGACGATCTGCAGCAGAGCATCGTCTTTCGAAGATGGACCCTTCGTGCGGACCTTGCACACCTGCAACTTGTCCGCCTGCGGATGGCGCGCGGCTTCGACGATCTCCGCGACGATCACGCCGCTGAAAGCCGGAGCCGCGGTGTCGACGGCCTCGAGCTCGAACCCACACATGGTGAGCCGCGAGCCGAGCTCGCGCGCGTCCCAGGGAACATCGACGAAATCCCGCAGCCAGGAAAGAGGAATTCTCACGCGCCTACCCCGCCCTGAATTGCGCGAGGAAGCGCAGGTCGTTCTCGAAGAACAGGCGCAGGTCGTTCACGCCGTAACGCAGCATGGCCAGGCGATCGATGCCCATGCCGAAGGCGTAACCCGTGTATTTCTCGGGGTCCACGCCGCCGGCCTCGAGCACCTTCGGATGGACCATGCCGCAGCCGGCGATCTCGAGCCAGCCGGTGTGTTTGCAGACGCGGCAACCGCCGCCGCCGCACAACACGCAGCTCATGTCGACCTCGGCCGACGGCTCGGTGAATGGAAAATAGGACGGCCGCAGCCGCATCTTGAGGTCGCGCTCGAAGAACGCTTCGAGGAACCCATGCAGCATCGCCTTCATGTTCGCGAAGGTGACGCCCTCCGCCACCGCGAGCCCTTCCACCTGGTGGAACATCGGCGAGTGCGTGACGTCGTGATCGTTGCGGTACACGCGCCCCGGGGCGATCACCGCGAACGGCGGCTTGCCCGCGAGCATCGCGCGGATCTGCACCGGCGACGTATGCGTGCGCAGTAGTTTGCCGTCGGGGAAATAGAAGGTGTCGTGCATCGCGCGCGCCGGGTGGTCGGCGGGGATGTTGAGCGCCTCGAAATTGTGGAAGTCGTCCTCGATCTCGGGACCGGTGGCGACGACGAAGCCCGCCTGCCGGAACAGATGCTCGATACGCAGGCGCACCTTGGTGACGGGGTGCAATCCGCCGCGCGCCTCGCCACGTCCGGGCAGCGTGACGTCGATGCGCTCCTTGGCGAGCTTGCTGGCGACGGCCGCCTGCTCGAGCTCGGCGCGTTTCGCTTCGATCGCGGCCTGGATTTCCTCGCGCACGCGATTGAAACGCGCGCCCCACTCCTTGCGTTCGGCATCCGCCAGCTTGCCGAGGCCCTTGAGCTTTTCGGTCAGCCAGCCGCTCTTGCCGAGCGTGCGGACGCGCGCCTCTTCGAGGGCGGGAATATCGGCGCTCGAATGAACGGCGCCGAGAGTTTCCTCCCGGCGCTTGTCCAGATCGTTGGGAGCCTCCCCGCTCACGACGATTCCGCTTCTTTAAGCGGCTTTGTCGAGAGCGGCCTTCGCCTGCTTCGCGATCGCGGCAAAACCTTCGGGCTGGTTCACAGCCAGGTCCGCCAGCATCTTGCGGTCGATGTCGATGCCGGCCTTCTTCAGGCCGTTGATCAGGCGGCTGTAGCTCAAGTCGAACTCACGCGCGGCGGCGTTGATTCGCTGGATCCACAGCGCGCGGAAGTCGCGCTTCTTGAGACGGCGACCGGCATACGCGTACTGGCCGGCCTTGATGACCGCCTGCTTCGCTGCGCGGAATACCTTGCGGCGGGCGTTGTAATAGCCCTTCGCCTTGGAAAGGATTTTCTTGTGACGGCGTCCGGCCTGGACGCCACGTTTTACACGTGCCATTAGTTAGTCCTCGCGTCCGGTTACTTGTTGTTCGGCATCAGCTGGTCGACACGTCCCGTGTCGCTCTTGTGCACGAGCGATGATCCGCCCGAGCGCAGCTGGCGCTTGGTCTTGCGAGGCTTGTGGCCGAGATTGTGGCGGCGGCCTGCCGAGCCCGCTTTCCAGCCCTTGGCTGTCTTGCGGAAACGCTTGGCCGCTGCCCGGTTGGTCTTCAACTTGGGCATAAATCAACTCCGTTGTAGCTACCTTTCGCAAGGCGCACACGATTTCTCGTGCGGCACCCGCTCGGGGCGAATCCGCAGGCTTCTTTCGTTGACTGCGGGTTACTTCTTTTTCGGCGCGAACATCATGACCATCTGCCTGCCTTCCATCAGCGGGTTCTGTTCGATCACCGCGATTTCGCGAAGATCTTCCACCAACCTCGCCAGCAGCTTCCGGCCGATTTCCGTATGCGCCATCTCACGGCCGCGGAAACGTAACGTCACCTTGGCCTTATCACCCTCGGTCAGGAATCGATTGATGTTACGCAGTTTGATCTGGTAATCGTTCTCATCCGTACCGGGACGAAACTTCACTTCTTTGATCTGGATCTGCTTTTGCTTGCGCTTCGCGGCGTGCGACTTCTTGTTCTGTTCGAACAGGAATTTCCCGAAGTCCATGACACGGACGACGGGCGGATCCGCCTGCGGCGACACCTCGACGAGATCCAGCTCGGCGGCTTTCGCCAGGTCGAGCGCCTCGAATCGTGTGAGCACCCCGACCTGACCGCCATCCGCCCCGATGACTCTCACCTTGGGCGACGTGATCTCTTCGTTGCGCCTGACGCGCTTGCTTGCAATAGCTATATATCAACCCTCTAACAACGTGCGACCGTGGCTCTCGACTTCCACGCGGAGCCGACTAACAAAGTCTTCCGGGGACATCGTGCCGAGATCCTTGCCACCCAAGGTCCGCACTGAAATCTGGTTCGCCGCCACTTCCTTGTCGCCTGCCACCAATAAATAGGGCACGCGCTGCAGCGTGTGGGCGCGAATCTTAAAGCCCACTTTTTCGTTCCGCAAGTCGACTTCGGTGCGAATCCCTTGATTTCTAAGTGTTTCCGCAACGCGCCGCACGTAATCGTCCTGGCGGTCCGTAATGGTCATCACGACGGCCTGCGTAGGGGCCAGCCAGGTGGGCAGTTTTCCGGCGTGATGCTCCAGCAGAATGCCGAAAAAGCGCTCCAAAGAGCCGAAAATCGCCCGGTGGAGCATGACGGGGGTCTGCCGCTGGCTGTGCTCGTCGATATACGTGGCGCCCAGGCGCCCGGGCAGGTTCAGGTCCACCTGGAGGGTGCCGCACTGCCAGGTCCGGCCGATGGCGTCCCGGAGGTGGAACTCGAGCTTCGGCCCGTAAAAGGCGCCCTCGCCCGGGTTGTAGTCGCATTCGATGCCGGCGGCGGCCGCGGCGGCCTTCAGGGCCTTTTCCGACTTTTCCCAGATCTCGTCCGACCCCACCCGCTTCGGGGGCCGGTCGGCGAACTTGACCGCGACGTCGTCGAAGCCGAAGTCCTTGTAGATAGAGAGCAGTAGCTGGATGACCCGGACCGATTCCTCGGTGATCTGGTCCTCGGTGATGAAGATGTGCGCATCGTCCTGGTTGAAGGCGCGCACGCGCATCAGGCCGTGCAGCGCCCCCGAAGGCTCGTAGCGATGCACCTTGCCGAACTCCGCGAAGCGGATCGGCAGGTCGTTATGCGAACGGATGCCCTGGTTGAAGATCTGGATGTGGCCCGGGCAGTTCATGGGCTTGATGGCGTACACCCGCTCGTCGGGTGTCTTCGTCAGGAACATGTTCTCGCCGAACTTCTCGAGGTGGCCGGATTTCTGCCACAGCGAGGACTCCATGATCTCAGGCGCGTTCACCTCGCCGTAACCCGCCTCATCCTGCCGCTTGCGCATATAGGAGATGAGCTGCTGGAAGATGCGCCAGCCGCGCGGATGCCAGAACACGGCGCCCGGGGCTTCTTCCTGGAAGTGGAACAGGTCGAGGTCCTTGCCGATGCGGCGATGGTCGCGTTTCTCCGCTTCCTCGAGCCGGTGCAGGTAGTCCTTGAGGTCCTTGTCGTTCAGCCACGCGGTGCCGTAGATGCGCTGGAGCATCTCGTTGCGCGAATCGCCGCGCCAGTAGGCGCCGGCCACCTTCATCAGCTTGAAGGATTTCAGCTTGCCGGTGGAGGGGACGTGCGGGCCGCGGCACAGATCGAACCACTGGCCCTGCCCGTACAGCGAGATTTCCTCGTTGCCCGGGATGCTGGCGATGATCTCCGCCTTGTAGATCTCGCCCATGTCCTTGAAGAGTTTCACCGCCTCGTCGCGCGGCATCACGCGCCGGCCGACCTTGAGGTCCGCTGCGGCGATCTCCTTCATCTTGGCCTCGAACTTCTCGAGATCCTCGGGCGTGAAGGGACGCTCGAACGCGAAGTCGTAATAGAAGCCGTCTTCGATGACGGGGCCGATGGTGACCTGCGCCTTCGGGTAGATGGACTGCACGGCCTGCGCCAGCAGGTGCGCCGTCGAGTGACGGATGATCTCGAGCGCCGCCGGATCCTTTTCCGTGACGATGGACAGCGTCGCGTCCTCGTTCATGACGAACGAGGTGTCGACCAGCTTGCCGTTCACGCGTCCGGCGAGCGCGGCTTTCGCGAGTCCCGCGCCGATGCTCGCCGCGACGTCGAACACGCTCACGGGCGCATCGAATTTCTTCTGGCTGCCGTCGGGCAGCGTGATGACTGGCATAGTGACTTGGGCTTCACGCCGGAAATACCGGCAATTCAAATAGTTGCGGGCCGGGCATCCTGCCAAAGCGTCTGCGCAGAATCAATTCCGACAGGGCCGCGGGCGGTTTGCCGATATCGAGCACGGCAGCGCGCGTTTCTACTCGATTCAATGAAAACATCTGCGAAATCAGCGTCCACGAAATCCAGGCGCCCCATCCGTTTTGCCGTCATCGGCCTCGGCCATATCGCTCAAGCCGCCGTTTTGCCCGCCTTCCGCCACGCCCGCGGCCACGTTGAGCTGGTCGCCCTCGTCTCGGGCGACCGCATGAAGCTGCGCAAGCTCGGCAAACGTTACGGCGTCGACCGGCTGCATTCCTACGAGGAAGCCGCGGAGCTCTTCGCGAGTGGCGACATCGACGCGGTGTACATCGCGCTGCCGAACACGATGCACGCCAGCTGGACGGTGCGCGCGGCCAGCGCGGGCCTGCACGTCTTGTGCGAAAAGCCCCTGGCGACTACCGCGCGCGACTGCCGCCGCATGATCGACGCCTGCGACCGCGCCGGTGTCACGCTGATGACGGCCTATCGACTGCACTTCGAGCGCGCGAATCTCGAAGTGGCCGACATCGTGCGGCGCAAGCGCATCGGCGATGCGCGTTATTTCAACTCGCAGTTCTCGATGCAGGTGAAGCCGGACAACATCCGCGTCAAGCGCGATCTCGGCGGCGGGCCGGTGTGGGACATCGGCATCTACTGCATCAACGCCGCGCGCTATGTCTTCGCCGCGGAACCGACGCAGGTGTGGGCGACGGCCACCAACTCCGGCGATCCGCGTTTTCGCGAGGTGCCGGAAACGGTCCATGTGATCATGAAGTTTCCCGAGAATCGCGCCGCGAATTTCATCTGCAGCTTCGGGGCGGCCGATCGCTCGCGTTACGAGATCGTCGGGACGAAAGGCAGCGTGACGATGGATCCCGCGTATGAATACGCGGAAGGACTCGGTTACGAGCTCGTGGTCGGCGGAAAGAAACGCAAGAAGCAGTTCGCCAAGAGCGATCAATTCGCGCCCGAGTTGGTGCACTTCGCGCAATGCGTGCGCGGCGACCGCACGCCGGAGCCTTCGGGGAAGGAAGGCCTCATCGACGTGATGATCATCGAGGCGATTCACCGATCCATCACGTCCGGACGCTGGGTGTCCATGGACGAAAGCCCGAACCGGCGCCGGCGCCCGTCGCTGCGCCAGGAAATCCGCCGGCCCGCGGTGCCGCGCGAGCCCGCGCTGATACACGTGGAGAGCGGTCATGCCTAAGCGCAAGACGAATGGTGGCAATGGCCATGGCAACGGGAGCGAGCGCGCGAAACGCACATCGCGCGGCTTGTGGAGTGGCGCGATCAGCTTCAGCCTGATCCACATTCCCGTGAGCCTGCACACGGCGTCGCGTGCGACGCAGCTCGATCTCAATCTGCTCGACAAACACGACTTCGCGCCGGTCGGCTACCAGCGGTACAACAAGGCCACCGGGAAGGTCGTTCAATGGAACGACGTCGTGAAAGGTTACGAGTACGAGAAGGGTGAGTACGTGGTGCTCACCGATGAGGACTTCCGGCGCGCCAACGTCGAAGCCTCGCGCACCATCGACATCCAGGCCTTCGTCGATCGCGAAGCGATCGCGCCTTACTACTACGACACGCCCTACTACGTCGCGCCGGAAAAGAACGGCGAAAAGGTGTACGCGCTGCTGCGCGAGGCGCTCACGCAGTCGAAGAAGCTCGCCGTGGCCACCTTTGTATTGCGCAGCCGCCAGTACGTCGCGGCGTTGTTGCCGGATCAGGAAGTGCTGATGCTCAACACGCTGCGGTACGAGGCCGAGATCCAGGAACACCCGCAGATTGCGTCGGATGCGGCGAAGAAGGCCGTCAGCCAGAACAGCCGCGAGCTGCAGATGGCGCTGAAACTCATCGACGAGATGACCGAGAAGTGGGATCCGCAGGCGTTCCACGACACGTACCGCGAAGACCTGATGAAACGCATCGACGAGAAGGTCAAGTCGGGGCAGACGCATGCGCTCACGCAGCCCGAAGGCGAAGTCGTGGAGCGCGCGACCGGCGGGGGCAAGGTGGTCGACCTGATGTCGCTGCTGCAGCGCAGCCTCGAGCAGAAGAAAGGTGGCGATGGCGACACATCGACGAAACGCGGCAGCAAACGCAAGCACAGCGCCGCGCGCCGGCGCTCCGCCACGACGCGCACCGCGCGGCGCGCGTGACGCATGGCCGACGCGGGCGGCAACAAACGACTCGCGAAGTACGCCGCGAAGCGCGACTTCAAGAAAACCCGCGAGCCGGCGGACAAGGCGCGCGCGAAGAAATCCGCGAAAGCAAAGAGCCCCGGCAAGAGCAAGGAGAAGAAACTCATCTTCGTCGTGCAGAAACATGCGGCACGGCGACTTCACTGGGATTTCCGGCTCGAATGGCAAGGCACGCTGCGTAGTTGGGCGGTGCCCAAGGGCCCTTCTCTCGATCCGGCGGACAAGCGACTCGCGGTCGAAGTGGAAGATCATCCGATCGCATACGCGAAGTTCTCGGGCGACATCCCGAAGGGTGAATACGGTGCGGGCCACGTCGACATCTGGGATTCCGGCACCTGGCGGCCGGTGGAGGACTTCGACAAGGGGCTGCGCAAGGGCCACCTCGCCTTCGAATTGTTCGGCAAGAAACTCAGCGGCCGCTGGCACCTGGTGCGCACGCGCATGCAGGGCAAACAACCCAACTGGCTGTTGATGAAATCGAACGACGCAGCCGCGCAGCCCGGCGCCGACGCGGATGTCATCGATGCGGGCAAGGTGGTGCTCACGCATGCGCCGATCGACGAGCGCCACGGCACGGCAGCGCCCAAGGCCAAGGCGAAGCCCCCCGCGAAAACCGGCGCACCGAAACCTCGCAGTACCAAGTCACGCGGCACCAGCGGCAAGGCGCTGCCCGCGACGATCAAGCCGCAGCTCGCGACGCTCGTCGACAAGGTGCCGGGTGACGAAGGCTGGGTGTACGAGCTCAAGTACGATGGCATCCGGCTGCTGTGCCGCTGCGACGGCGAGGATGTGCGCTGCATCTCACGCAACGGCATCGACTGGACGCAAAAGGTCGGGCCCATCGTCGACGCGCTCGCGAAACTCAAGCTGCAGGAAACGTGGATCGACGGGGAATTGATCGTCACCGATCCGAACGGCCGTTCGGACTTTTCGCTGCTGCAACACATGCGGGAACAGGGGCGACTGGACGAATTGCAGTACTGCATCTTCGACATACTCTTCTATCGGGGCGAAGACCTGCGCTCCCTGCCCCTATCGCAGCGCAAGATGCGTCTCGACGCCGCGTTCGCCAAACTACCTCCGAAAGGCCCGTTGCGGCTCGCCGACCAGATTCACAGCGACAGCCGCGAGCTGCTCGCGCGCGTCTGCAACCAGCATCTCGAGGGCCTCGTCGCGAAGAAGATCGACTCGCCCTATCGCGGGGACCGCTCGGCCGACTGGCTCAAGGTGAAGTGCCACCGCGAACAGGAGTTCGTCGTCGGCGGGGCCGCCTACCTACCCGGCCGCGGCACGGGAACATTCTCCTCGCTGCTCGTGGGCGTGAAGTCCGGCAAGGGCCTCAAGTACGCCGGCCGTGTCGGCGGCGGCTTCAGCGCCGAGGAACGCGCGCAATGGCACGAACGCGTGAAGAAGCTCGAGCGCAAGGACAGCCCCTTCGACCGCTTGCCCGACAAACGCTCGGGCGAAATCTGGCACTGGATGAAGCCCGAGCTCGTGATCCAGGTGGCGTTCGCCGACTGGACCCAGGACGGCATCCTGCGCCAGCCGCGTTACCTCGGCATGCGCCAGGATCGCGACCCCAAGACGGTCACCCGCGAAGAGCCCGCGCATACTGAAGACATGGTCGGTGCCATGCACGAAAAATCCGGGAAAGGTGCGCGTAGCAAAGGGAAGCGCACTCGGGCAAAGGATGGCGGGACCGACAAGGACACGGGACCGCTGGGCGGGCGGCTGACGCATCCGGACCGCGTGCTCTTCCCGCACGATGGCATCACGAAGCTGCAACTCGCCGAATATTTCGCGGCGGTCGGTGAAGCCGCCCTGGCTCATTACAAGGACCGGCCGCTCTCAATCTTGCGCAACACGCATGGTTCGAAGCCGTTTTTCCAGAAGCACTTCCTCGAGGAATCCGCGCGCGGCCTGCGCGTCGTGCAGATTCCGAACGCGGACAAGGATCCGGACTTCGTCGTGTGCGACAGCGTCGAGGGGCTGCTGCATCTAGCGCAGGTCGGCGCCGTCGAACTGCATAGCTGGGGCTCGCGCATGCCGCGGCCCACACACGCCGACCGGCTGACCTTCGATCTCGATCCCGGCGCCGACCTGCCCTACGCCCAACTGCGCGAAGCGGCGCTCGCCGTGCGCAGGCTGCTGCAGGAACACGGCCTCGAAAGCTGGGTCAAGACCACCGGCGGCAAGGGATTACACGTCGTCACGCCACTCGGTCGCCCGCTGCCCGACTGGGACACCGCGAAGGAGTTCGCGCGCGGCGTCACGCTGTTCATGGAACGGCTCGCGCCGAAGATGTTCACGTCGAAAACCGGCGAGCGCAATCGCAAGAACAAGATCTTCGTCGACTATCTACGCAACGGCTTCGGCGCGACCGCGGTCGCCGCGTTTTCGCCGCGCTGGCGGCCGGGTGTCGGCGTCTCGACGCCGGTGGCGTGGGACGAGATCGACGACGACATCCGCGGTGCGCATTTCAACCTGCACAACGTGCCCGATCGGATCGCGAAGCAGCGCAAGGATCCCTGGGCTGCCTACTGGAAGGCGACTCAGGTGCTGAGCAAGGCCGCAATCGCGGACCTGTCGAAATAGCGTGGGCACATACGACCCGGCCGATGCGACGTCCCGGTCCTTCGGAGCAGCATCATTTCGCGAAACGCGCCTTCCGGCGGCGGGCGGCGGTGTCGACGTACAACGTGAGACCGACCGCAAATGCCGCGTATACCAGCAGCAGCGACCCCCGCGAGAGCTGCTGCTCGAATCCGGGCTGCAGCCGCTTTGGCGTCAACTGGTAATCAACGAAGTTGGCGGTGCCGCCCGTCAGCGCAGCCGCTCCGACGCGTTGCCGAAAGGGCTGCGCGCCCTTGTTCGCTCCGAACACGCGCTCGTGCAGCAGCGCCCAGCCCGTCGCCATGGCGTGATGGATCAGGAACCCCACGACCGTATGTCGCAGGCTCGGCGTCCTGACATGCGCCGCCCACCGCCCGTGCACCCACTGGCTGGGTCCATTGATGGGACCAGCCGCGGTGCCGCGCTCGAGTTTGCCGCACACCGCAAGAACCACGGCCGAGAGCAGGCTTGCCGCGGCGCCGGAGAAAATCGCCTGTCGCGCGGAACGGGACCAACTATTCATGAATTCACCGACCCTGCGGGAGGCGCGTCGTTCGAAGAATTTTTCCCGGGTCGCTGTCAGTGGAGCTGCCATCCGTGAACATCTGCATCGCCGGTGCACGCGGATTTCTCGGCGCGAGGATCGCCGCGCGTTTCGCGGCCGAGGGACACACGGTCGTCTGTGCGGCGCGCGCCGGCGGCGAGAATGCGGCTTGCAGCCGGTGGATAGAGATGGACTTCACGGCCCCGGCTCCCGGGCGCTGGGCGCGCGAACTGGCCGGCGTCAACGTGCTCGTGAACGCCATCGGCATCCTGCGGGAGTCGCGCGGCCAGACCTTCGAGGCCCTGCACGTCGCAGGTCCCTGCGCGCTGTTCGATGCCGCGGTCACCGCCGGCGTCCAGCGCATCATCCAGATCTCGGCGCTCGGCGCCGCGGCGGACGCCGCCGCGCAGTACCATCGCAGCAAACATGCGGCCGACACGTATCTCGCGACGCTGCCCGTCGAGTCGGTGGTAGTTCGCCCGTCGCTCGTCTACGGTGCCGGGGGCACGAGCGCGGCGATGTTCGAGACGATGGCAAGTCTGCCCGTCATTCCCTTGCCCGGTGGCGGCGGCCAACGCGTGCAACCCGTTCACGTCGACGATGTCGTCGAATCCATTCATCTACTTGCGACACGGCCGCTACCCGCGGGCCACGAGTTACCCCTCGTCGGGCCCCGCCCGCTGACGTTGCGCGAATTCCTGACATCGTTGCGCGTCACACTCGGCTTTCCGGCCGCGCACACGCTCTCCATACCCGCGCCGCTGGTCCGCACCGCCGCTTCCATGGGCGAAGGGTTGCCAGGTGTGCTGCTGGATAGGGAAACTCTCGGCATGCTCGAGCGCGGCAACACCGGATCACCCGACGAAATGACCAGGCTGCTCGGTCACCCGCCGCGCGCCGTCGAAGAATTCGTGAGCCCGGAAGATCGGCGCCACCGGCGGGTGCTCGCGAGCCTGCGCTGGATCGAGCCGCTGCTGCGGGTCAGCGTCGCGCTCATGTGGCTCACCGCCGGCATCGTCTCGCTGGGAGTCTATCCAGTCGATGCGAGCCTGCGGCTGCTCCAGCAGATCGGCGCACCCGCCGCATTCGCGCCCTGGCTGCTCTTCGGAGCGGCGCTGCTCGACATCGTGCTCGGCCTGCTCAGCTTGTGGCCGCGCGCGCCGCGTGGGTTGTGGACGGTGCAGATCGCGCTGGTGCTCGCCTACACCGCCATCATCACGTTGAAACTGCCGGCATTGTGGCTCGAGCCGTTCGGCCCGGTGGTCAAGAACCTGCCGATCCTCGTCTTGCTGCTGTTCCTGCGTCAGCTCGCGACGCGCCGATGACCTACCTGATCATCAAATGGCTGCACATCCTCTCGTCCACGGTGCTGTTCGGCACCGGGCTCGGCTCGGCTTACTACATGTTCTTCGCGAGCCGCACGCGCGATGCACACATCGCCGCCGCGGTCGTGCATCGCGTGGTGATCGCCGACTGGGCGTTCACGACGCCCACCATCGTGCTGCAGCCGCTCACGGGCTTCTACCTGGTGCACCTCGCCGGCTATCCGCTGACCAGCGCGTGGATCGCCTGGTCCATCGGCCTCTATCTACTGGCCGGCGCCGCCTGGTTGCCGGTGGTGTGGATGCAGATCCGCATGCGCGACCTGGCGCGGTCCGCGGCAGCGGCCGGGAGCGCGCTGCCTTCGGCCTACTGGTCGATGCTGCGCGCCTGGGTGGCGCTCGGCGTCGTCGCCTTCGCGGCGCTCGTCATCGTGTTCTACCTCATGGTCGCGAAGCCGGGCTGAGGCGCGGCGTGGACCTCGAAGCCACGCTGCGGACCCTGCTCGTGTTCGGGTTGTTTCCCGCCTGGCTCGCCGCCGGCTTCGCCGACTGGTTGTGCCATCGCGCGAGCGCGATCGAACGGACATCGGGCGCCCGCGAGTCCCGACTGCATTTCCTGCTCCATCTCGAAATCGCCGTGCCCCTCGTGCTCGCGTTGTTCTTCGAGATCAACGCACTGCTCCTGGCGATCATGACTGTTGCGGTACTCGCACACATCGCCACGTCGCTGTGGGATACCCGGCGCGCTCAGCCCCTGCGATACATCTCTCCGCTCGAGCAGCACGTGCACAGCTGGCTCGAAATGCTCCCGGTGTTCGCGTTGATCATCGTCATTCTCCTTCATCGTGGCGCGATCGCCGCGCCCGAGTGGACGTTGCAGCCGCGCGTCAATGACTTGCCCGGCGGCGCGGTCGCGACGACACTGATCCTGCTCGCCGCGGCCTTCGCGCTCATCGGTGAAGAATGGTTCAGGCCCGTTCGCGTGTCTCACAGGCGTCCGTAGCCCACACCTACGCTCCGCCACCCGCATGCCGGTGGTTTACGGATCGCGCCGCCGCCACGCTGTGCGCACACATCACAGCAGGAACGACACTCATGGCATTTTCCATTCACAAGGAACGTGGAACGCCGCTCTCGCAGCAGCGTTTCACCTGGCGCGAGCTCGCCTCGAAGCCGATCAGCAAACTCGATGACGACGCGTTCACGCGTGTGCGCGTGATCTACATGAACGGCATCGAGAATGAAGCCATCCGCTTTCAGCACGCCGCCGCCCGCTTCGACGGGCGCTTCCGCCGCCAGCTCGCCGAGATCCGCCGCGTCGAGCATCACCAGGCGACGCTCGTGAACTGGCTGCTCGGCGCGGATCACTCGCCGCTCGAAACCACCATTGGTTACGAACAGGTGGCGATCGAGGTGACCGCGGCGATGGCGCAGCGTGAGCCCGACGAATACGTCGCGGCCAACATGCGCTTCGGCCTGCTCGAGGATTTCGATCACCTGTATCGCTACTCGGCGCTACTCGATCGCCTCGAAGGCAAGGACGCCAACAACATCCTGCAGTGCTACACGGACATCCTTCCGGGTCGCCCGACCGCGGTCGAGCACCGCCACCCGGAGCACGACGTGCGCGAGCCGTTCGACAAGGCCACGGCGGATCCGCTCACCAAGCTGCACGCGCTCAGCCTCACGGCCGCGGAACAGCAGACTCACAACTACTACATGAACATCGGGCCGCTATTCGCCGATCCGGTAGCGCGCCAGCTCTACGCCGAGATCGCCTCGATCGAGCAGCAACACGTGACGCAATACGAGAGCCTGCTCGATCCGACGCAGAGCCTGCTGGAGAACTGGCTGCTGCACGAGGCGGCCGAGGTCTATAACTACTACAGCTGCGCGCAGCAGGAGAAGAATCCGCGCATCCGCGCGCTGTGGGAACGCATGCTCGACTACGAGCTCGGGCACTTCCAGGCGGTCAAGCGCCTGTTCGAGGAGGCCGAGAAGCGCGACGCGCTGGAAGTCATCCCCGAAACCTTTCCCGATCCCATGCCCTTCACGAGCAACCGCGAATTCGTCAAGCAGGTGCTGAACACCGAGGTGGACCTGCGGGCCCGCGGCACCCAGATCGTGCCGCTCGAGGAGGAAGGCGAGAGCTCGATCGAATATCGCGATCACATGAACTCCCAGGGCTCGCCCTCGGAGATCGTCGCGGAAGGTTACGCGTGGCGGCCGGGCACGGAGCTCACGCTGAAAGTCGTCAACGCTTGAGGAGTCAGCCATGGAAGATCCCACCAAGATCGGACACAACCGCACCGGCATGCAGATCTCGCCGAAGGAAGCGGCGCGCCAGATGCGCTCGATGGAAGAGTTCGACATCGAAACGAGCGTGGACATGGAGCCCGAGAGCACACTGGCGGCCGAGATGCGCCGCGAATACGTCAACGAAGCCGATGCGCTCGGTTCCATCCCGCCGCCCGCGACCGTCAAAGGCGCGGTCAAGGCCGGGGTCGGAGTCCTCACCGGAGCGCGCCTGCAGGTGTTCATCGACAAGCTGGGTGAGCGCCTGGCCTTCGAACGTGGCGGCACCCGGCTCTACGATGCGGCGCTGGTTAAGGCGGCGGCGCAATCCGCCGGGACACCCGTGACGATTGAGCGGATGAAACAGATCCGCAACCAGGAAGCCGAACACGCGGAGCTGTTGCGCCAGGCGATCGAGACGGTCGGCGGCGATCCCACGACGCAGACACCCGGCGCCGACCTGGTCGGCGTGCAATCGATGGGGCTCATGCAAGCGGTGACGGATCCGCGCACGACGCTGGCGCAAACGCTGAACTCACTGCTCGCGGCGGAACTCATCGACGTTGCGAGCTGGGAGATGCTGGCGCAACTCGCGCGCTCGATGGGACAGGAGGAACTGGGAATGCAGTTCGACCGGGCACTGAGCCACGAAAACGAGCACCTGCAGACCATCAGCAGCTGGTACGAAGCGCTGGTGACCTCGGAGACAAGGCTGCTGAGCTGACGTCTGGCTCACCGGCGCGGCCCCGCCGCGCCGGTGAGCGTCACCGCTCGATCCGGTACTCCACGCCCGCCCGCGTCTCCTGCGACCCGCGCTGGATGCGCACGCCGATGTCCTTCGACATCTTGTAGCGCATCGCGATCACCTCGCCCGGCTCGAACAATCCCACGCCGTAACTCAGGTACAACCGCGGCGAGAGATATTCCCCGATGGTGAGCGCCGAGCCGCCGATCATCTCGTTTTCCTCGACCGACGCCTCGTCGAGTCCCAGCCGCTGGCCGATGCGTTTCGCGACCAGCCCCGCGCCGGCGCCCTCGAGCGAACGCGTCGCCGAAGCCAGCGTGTCCTGCGACCCACCGCTCGCGCTGCCGACTTCATTGAGCGAACGGCCCGTGACCAGGTATGACAACGCATCCGCCTCGCCGACGTTCGGATCCGAGATCACCGTGATGATCGGCTTCTGCGCGGACCCAGCGATGCGCAGGCCGGTAGATAGATTGTCATCGATCTCGCGCATCGCGGTGATCGCGAGCCGCGGATCGTCGAGCGGCGTGCCCGCGAACATCAGGCGGCCCTCCTTGATGGTCAGGTCCTGGCCGTACGCCTTGTAGGTTCCCGAGACCTGCAATGTGCCCGAGCCGGTGGTGGGCACGCCCGGCGCCTCGCGCACGACCAGCTCTCCGGCCACCGTCGCATCGAGTCCGAATCCCTCGATCTCGATCTTCTCGCCCAACTTCACCGTGATCGTCGCGGTCAGCGGAAACGCCTGCGCCTCCTCGCGCACGACTTCCTGCCCATTGCGCACGACGACGACATCGGGAGATACCCCCGGCGGCTGATCCCGCGGCAGCTTCTGCAGGTTGATCGCGGCGCGCGGGATCGTCACCTCGCCGCCGAGGCGATATCCCTTTGGATTGCCCGTGAGATCCAGATCCGGCGTGAGCACCACGTTTGCCGCCGGAATGTCCGCGGCCTGGAAATTCTGGCCGAGGATCTTCGCCTCGATTTCCCCGCGCGCGCTCATCGTGCCGGCGAGCTCGATGTGCCCCTTGCCCGAGGCCACACTCGCCGCGAGCGAGAAACCTCCATCCGGCTTCGCCTGCGCTTCGACCCGGCCATCGCGCAGCTCGATGCCGAGCTCCCCGAGATCGGCTTGCAGCTTCGTGGCGTCGATGTTGCCCGTAATCTCCGGCGCCGCCAGCGTGCCGCCGAGACTGATCCGCGCGCTGACCGCGCCATCGAGGTTCGCCACGCTCGGAACGAAGCCCGCGAACGGCGAGATCGTCGGCAGCGAGGCATCGATCGTTCCACCGAGGCCGGGCGACTCCGACGTGAGGTTGCGCGCTTCGAGCCGCGCCTCGAGCGAACCGCCCTCCGACAGTCCTGCCGTCGCGCTCGCGGTGGCGGAATCACCCTGCAGTTGCGCGGTCATGTTCAGATTCTCGTAGAGCAGCCAGGATTGCTGGCCGAGCGCCGCGGCGCCTGCCCCTTCGCTCTGCATCACGAGGCGCGCTTCCGGCGAATCGATCCGCGCTTCGCCCAGCCACAGTCCATCCTCGCCGCGCCGCACGTGGCCCCGCCCCGCCACTTCTCCGCGCAGCTGGCCCGGCATCGCTTCGGGCGCCAGCGCATTCGCCAACGCGAGCTGGACCTTCTCGAACGAGTAGTTTGCCTCCAGCGCTCCGCTCGCCTGCATCTTCGCCGCCACGCACAGCGACGCCTGCGCCTCGTCGACGAGACAGGCCTCGGAGATCTCGAACGCGCCGCCACCCAGCGTGATGTTGGCCGGCGCCCGCAGCGCCAGCGGAGGCACGTCGGGCGCCGCCAGCTCGAGCTTCGACAACTCCGCCGTCCACGTGCCCGAGGCGAGCGCGCCCGTGAGCGCCAACGACGCGTCGAGCTTCTCGCCCTGCGCGTCGAGACGCGCCTGGTGCCGGGCCTGGTTGCCGCTTCCCTCGAACGTCAACTGTTCGAACTCGAAGCCATTCATGGCGACCTGCCGGGCGCGGGCCGTCACCTTGCCATTCGGATCGAGCGGCGTGTCCACCGACGCATCGACTTCGAGCGACGCGATGCGGGCGCCGGCCAACGCCAGGGATCGACCATTTGCGCCACCTTCGATCCTGATCTTCGGCCACGCGCCGCGCGCCCGGAATTGTCCGTTCAAACTACCCGCAGCCTCGGGCACCCAGTCCGCGAGCGATGCGACCGCGAGCTCCACGTTGGCATCGATCGACCGGCTGTCCGGGCTGTTACCGCGCAATTCGACGCGGCTTTTCCCCGAGCTCAACTTCAGTTCCCCGCTCACCGAGGCAGGCGCCGCGAACTCGATATCACCACCCCCGGCGATCGGCCGGCCGCGCAACGTGCCGGCGAGCGTGCCGATGCGCACGCTGCCTTTCGGCCCCTGCTCCGCCATCTCGCCCTGGGTGGTCAGGTCCAGGTTCACGCTGCCGGGCCAGGCCGCGAGAAACGCTCCCGGATCGAACTCGCGCGCCTGCGCGCTGAGATCCCACGCCACCGGCTCGAACTCCACGCTCCCGCGCAGCGCCAGCTTGCCCGCGCGCTGGACCAGATCGACCGCATGCAGCTCCGCGCGCACGTCTGTGCCGGACACGTCCACCACCGCGTGCGTCGGATCGCCGGGCGGTCCGATGTCGAACTCACCCTTCGCGGAGTACTTCTCCGGCGTACCGTTTGCCTTCAGCGCACCGGCGCTCGCGAGCGTCATGCCCGCGAGCGACTCGGGGATCACGACATCCTTCCAGCGCGCGTCGATTTCGCCGTGCACCAGTTTTCCCGCCGGCGTGATCCGGCCCTGGATGTCGAGCTCCCCTTCGATGTCCCCGGGCAGCAGCGACAATCTCTCGATGACCAGTTCGTCGCGACTCCAGCGCGCGGCCACGGCAAGCTGCCTCACCGTCACGAGATTCTCGTTCGCCTTCACCACGCGCCCGTCTTCCAGCGCGAAGTCCCGCACGACGACTTCCAGCGGTGGCTCGACCCACATCGGTTCATCCGTCCCGGGCTTGCTCTGTTCCGGCAGCGTCAGCACGAGGCCGCGCACGCTCGCGCGTTCGATGCGCAGCACCTTCGAGAACAACATGCGCAGCGTCGGATCGACGGTCAAACGCGCGATGCGCACCTGCGCGGTCATCGGATCGCCCGCGAAGCGGAAATCCGTGATGATCAACTCACCCGCGATCGTTCCATCGATCGACGCATACTCGACGCGCGCCGGCGGCGGAAAACGCGCAGCCGCCATGCCCGCGGCCCAACGCGCCCCCGCGGTCGTGAACAGCACCCACGCCACCGCGCACACCAGCGCCAACAGCAGCAGCACCAGCACACCGCCGCCAACCGCAAACCACTTCGCGGCGCGCCTCATATGTCCGGCCCCAGTAGAATGTGCACGCGCCAGCTCTCGGCGATCGGCGAATCCGTCTCGATGGGAAATCCGAAATCGATGCGGATCGGCCCGAGCGGCGACTTCCACCGCAGGCCGACGCCCGCGGCCACGTTCACATTGAATGAATTCGTGAAGGCATCACCCGCATCGACGAACACGGCCGCGCCCCAGGCTTCGCGGAAGTAGTACTCGTACTCCGCGCTCACCAGCGCGAGGTACTCGCCGCCGATGACGTTGCCATTCGCGTTGATCTCACCGAGCTCGTGGTAGTTGAAGCCACGGATCGAGCGGTCGCCGCCCGCCCAGAAACGCAGGTCCGGCGGCAACGCGTCGAAATCGCCAACGCTCATCGCGCCGGCCTCGCCACGTAGTTTGATGCGCGCCTTGTCGCCCTGCGGAATGAGCCACGTGAGCCGTCCGAAGATCTGCGCCATGCTCGTGTCCGACAACACCGCATCGCTCGCGAGTCGCACACCGAAGTCCGTCACGTAGCCCTTGCGCGGCATGACGCGGTCGTTGAGCCTGCGGCGGCTGAGCGTGCCTTCGGCGAACAGCAGCGTGGACTCGCCGAACTCGAGATTGTCCTCGTCCTGACCGATCTCGAAATCGCCATTGAGATATTTGAGACCGATCGTGCGGACGAAGCCGTGCCAGTTCTTCTCGGTGCGCGACGCCGCGATCTGAAAGTTGCGCGACCGCGAGACGTCCGTGGTCTCGTCGCGATACGCGACGCCGAAATCGTACGAGCGGTCCTCGCGACCCGGCCGCGGGATCTGGTAACGGACCGCGGCGACCTGCAGCCGCTGCGAATATTCCAGGTCGACGCCCGCCTTGTGTCCTTTCTTGTTGAGCCAGCGGCGATCGGCGCTCACACGCACGCCGGCGCCGAAGTCCGTGCTGTAGTAGACCTCGCCCGAATAAACCGTCCGCTCGTCACGCCGCAGCAGCACATCGATGGGCACTTGCCCGTCGCGTTTTTCGTCCAGTGCCGGCGCGACGGACACGAGCTCGAAGTAGTCCGCGTCGACCAGCCGCTGCTGCAGGTTCAGCACCTGCTCGGAGTTGAACCACGCGTCCTCGCGCCAGGGCACGAACTGCTGCAGGAAGTTCTCGGAGAACGGCGCATCGCCCGTGAAGCGCACGTCACCGAACTTGTAACGCGGTCCGCTTTCCCATTGCAGGTCGATGTCGGCGGCCGTCTCCTCCGGGATCACGGTCACGCGCCGGCGCGTGGTTTTCGCGTCGAGGTAGCCGGCGCCGCGCAACGAGCTGTCTATGACGGACTTGCTCGCCTCGTACGTGGCGTGATCGAAGCGCTCACCGACCTTCGGCGCGAAGCCCTCGAGCGCGCCGCGCACACGGCGGCGATCCGCGCCTCCCCCGAGGACTTCCACCCGCGATTCGCGCACGACGGAAGCCTTGCCCGGCTCCACGTTGAAGGTCGCCACCCACCCTTGCTCGACGTCGCCCGTGAGCTCCTGGTTCACCACGACGTCGTAATAGCCGAAGGGCTCGAGCGCCCGGCGGATCTGTTCCTCCGCGTTCGCGTAAGCCGCCCGCAACTTCGCCGGGGTGATGTCGCGCTTCTGGTACTCGACGAGCTCGAGCGTCCCGCGCACCGCGTCGCGCAACTCCTCGTCCAGGCCTTCGAGCTTGACGTCGACGCGCGCGGGCTCGGCTAAAGCAACCCCGCTCAGAAAGGCGATGCTGAGGATCAGCGCACGCACGCCTGCCGACGATCAGAAGATGAACTTGAGGAGCAGGATGACGACGACGAGGCCGATCAGAAAAATGATTCCAACCGTGCTGCCGAGGAATTTGAGCATGCGCTTCTCCAGCGAGGGTTTGAACTGGAGAGGGTGAGCGCTTCGGGCTGCCCGGACCGTCGGGCGAGGCCGATGACCCCGTAGGCTGATCTCAGCGTGGCGGGTCGGTGAAATGGTAGTCGTGAGTGGGATCGAACCACCGACCGCGCTCATCGGGCCTGCAAGAACTCTGCGCGCGGACTCAGCGGCCCCGTCGTGGAGATCGTGACTCCGGCGATGTCGAAGTAAGTGCCCGCGGCACCATCGCCGCGACCGTTGTAGTAGTCGCCGATGCCCTCGATTCCCGTGATCTCCGTGCAGCGTGCAGGTGAGTCGTAGTTCCACGGGATCCACCAATCGGCAATCTTTCCGCTGCGACGATAGACCTGTGCGCGGATGTGACCAGATGAGTGCAGCGTGGTCTCGCACGACGCATCGAACACGATGGTGATCCATTCGCCGGGCACCACCGCACCGGAACGAGCCTTGTCACACCATGTGAATACGTGGTTGCGTTCGCCGCGGAAATGTCCGGCAGGCCGCCCGCCGACTGCGCGCTGGTTGAACTGCTTGACCGTCCCCTGGCCGATCGCGGCCTGCAGACATCCGCCGCCTGCGGACTGCAAATTGAACATGGGGCGGTTGCCGTTCGACGTGTGAACGATGACGTGTTTGTTGTCATCGAAGTCCTGGCCACCGGACGCAAAGGTCGGACCCGTGCGCATCTCCCATCGCAGACTCACCGATCGGGAAGCCGGCAAGTCGAAAGCCCCGATCCCGCCGTAGGTCTGGGGACTCGTTGGAGGTGTAATCCGCGCGAAGCGACCGCCGTCCCAGGCCCCGTCGAGGTTCTGATGCGTGGCGCCACCGGCCACCCAGACCGGATAACTTCCCGGCTCCATGCTGATGCGGAACGGCTTCTCGAAAGTCGCCGCGCTCCATGCGCCGACGGTTTCGCCCGCGGTTGGTGTTTCCTGGAGTGTCTGCGACCCGGAGCATGCGGTCGCGACGAGCAGGAGCGGGACGAGGTAGCGCTTCATTGGACCCGCAGAGTCAGGCCAGGAGCCAAAAACGTCAAGCGGGTGAAGGGGTTAGATGGTAGTCGCGAGTGGGATCGAACCACCGACCACCTCCATGTCAAGGAGGTGCTCTACCACTGAGCTACGCGACTGCCGAGAGGGCGCGAAGGATACTGGAGGGGGTTTTCGCGTTCAAGGACGGAATCCCCCCGGACCCATGAAACTCAAGGGCTTGTGGCGATTTCCCCGCTACCCGGCCATCCCCTTCCCGGCACCGCCGCCTTCCAGCCCCAGCTCCTGCTGTTTCATCTTCTCGATGGCGTCGCGGATCTTCGCCGCCTCTTCGAATTCGAGATTGCGGGCGTGTTTGTACATCTGCGCCTCGAGCCGCTTGATCTCGCGCACGATCTGCTCCGGCGAGAGCATGCGCAGGTTCGGCGCCGCTTCTTCCGCGCCGCGCTTCTTCCTGCCCATCTTGTAGCCGAAGTCCGTGGAGGTATCCGCGCGCGCACCCTCCATGATGTCCCGCACGTTCTTGCGGATCGTCTGCGGCGTGATGTTGTGCTCCTTGTTGAACGCCAGCTGTTTTTCGCGGCGGCGCTGCGTCTCGTCCATCGCGCGCCGCATCGAGCCCGTGATCGTGTCCGCGTAGAGAATCGCCCTGCCGTTCACGTTGCGCGCCGCGCGGCCCATCGTCTGGATCAGCGAGTTGTCCGAGCGCAGGAAGCCTTCCTTGTCGGCATCGAGGATCGCGACCAGCGAGACCTCGGGCATGTCGAGACCTTCTCGCAACAGGTTGATGCCGACCAGCACGTCGAACTTGCCCAGGCGCAGATCGCGGATGATTTCCACGCGCTCGACGGTCTCCACGTCCGAGTGCAGGTAGCGCACTTTCACGCCGTGTTCGTGCAGGTATTCGGTCAGGTCCTCCGCCATGCGCTTGGTGAGCGTGGTTATCAACACGCGCTCGTCGTTGAGCACGCGCTTGTTGATCTCGGACAACACGTCGTCGACCTGGGTCGCGACCGGCCGTACTTCCACTTCCGGATCCACCAGGTGCGTCGGCCGCAGCAGCTGCTCGACGGTCTGCGCCGCGTGACGCGCCTCGTACTGACCCGGCGTCGCGGACACGAAGATCATCTGCGGCGCGAGTTTCTCCCACTCCTCGAACTTGAGCGGCCGGTTGTCGAGCGCGCTCGGCAGCCGGAAACCGTATTCCACCAGTGTTTCCTTGCGCGAGCGGTCGCCCTTGTACATGGCGCCGAGCTGCGGAATCGTCTGGTGCGACTCGTCGATCACCAGCAGCGCGTTGCCCGGTAGATAGTCGAACAGGCACGGCGGCGGCTCTCCCGCCTCTCGGCCCGAGAGATAGCGCGAGTAGTTCTCGATGCCGGCGCAATAGCCGACTTCCTTCATCATCTCCATGTCGAACATCGTGCGTTGCTCGAGCCGCTGGGCTTCGACCAGCTTGTTCTGCTCGCGCAGGTCCTTGAGCCGCACGCGCAGCTCTTCGCGGATCTTGTCGATCGCGCCGATGAGCCGCTCCTTCGGAGTCACGTAGTGCGAACCCGGATACACCGTGTAACGCGGCACCTTGCGCTGGATCTCGCCGGTCAGCGGATCGAACAACGCCAGCGATTCGATCGTGTCGTCGAACAGCTCGATGCGGATCGCCTCGCGCGCGGACTCCGCGGGAAAGACGTCGATGACGTCGCCGCGCACTCGATACGTGCCCGCCTGCAGGTCGAGCTCATTGCGCGTGTATTGCATGTCCGCGAGCCGGCGCAGCAGCCGCCGCTGGTCCATGATCTCGCCTCGATTCAGGTGCAGGATCATCGCGTGATACGACTCGGGGTCACCGAGGCCGTAGATCGCCGACACCGTCGCGACGATGATCGCGTCGGGCCGCTCGAGCAGAGCCTTCGTGGCCGAGAGGCGCATCTGCTCGATGTGCTCGTTGATCGAGGCGTCCTTCTCTATATAAGTGTCGCTCGAGGGCACGTAGGCCTCGGGCTGATAGTAGTCGTAGTAGGAAACGAAGTACTCGACCGAGTTCTCGGGGAAGAACTCCTTGAACTCGCCGTAGAGCTGCGCGGCCAACGTCTTGTTGTGCGCGAGCACGAGCGTGGGGCGCTGGACCTGCGAGATGACGTTTCCAATCGAGAATGTCTTGCCGCTGCCGGTCACGCCCAGCAGCGTCTGATGCCGAAAGCCGTCGCGCAGACCTTCGACGAGCTTCGCGATGGCTTGAGGTTGATCGCCTGACGGCAGGTAATCGGCTTTCAGGACGAAAGGCTTCTGTTCCATTCGCTCGCCATTGATCGGTGCGGGAGGGCGCATGGAATCACCAGTTGCCGGGTGAAATCCATCCAGTGCGTTGTTGCAGGCGACACTGTATGGATGCCCGGCAGCTGTTCTCAACCCACGGAATCAATCAGCGCAGCGGGGCCTCCATTCGGCACCCCCGGCGCTTCACTCCCCAGGCGGCTTTGAGGGCCGCGAGGACCAGCAGCCACCAAAGTTCGATACCCAGCGCGCCGCCTCCTCCGCCACCTCCCGTCGATGGTGGCGTCGCGGGTGGGGCCGGCGGTGGCGGCGGAGCCGGAGGATTCACCACGGATCCGGGCGCCACTTGGATCGTGAGGGTGGCGATATTCGACTGCCGGCCTTGATCGTCCGCAACCCGGTACCTCAACGAATCCGAGCCGGAGTATGTGGCGTTCGCGGTGTAGGTAATCGCACCGGTCGCCGGGTTGACCGTTGCGGAACCGTTCACCGGGTTGGTTACGATCGAAACCGATCCGGCATTCAGCGTTCCGTCGAAATCTGAATCGTTATCGAGCACGTCGATCGTGGCAGCCGTCCCGGCGGTGACGGAGGCCACATCAGGAGAGGCATTGGGATCGGTCGCATTGATGGACCACAGTTCATGGCCGATTCCGGTGCGAGATGCCGAGAACAACAGACGATCGCCGAGCGTGAAGAACTGGCTGGCGGACCGCGGGGAGGCCGTTCCGGAATCGACATCCGCAACATATCGAGTCCCCGCCGCCGTGCCATCAGTGCGCCAGAGCACCGCGCCAAGCGTCGGATCGTCGACCACGAAGACGACGTAGTTCGACAGCACTCCGAAATCACCGGTGAAGCCACCGGGAAGCGTGACTCCCTGGAGCAGACTGCGGGTTCCGGTGCTCGTGCCATCCGTCAGCATCAATCCGCCACTTTCGGACGCGAACACCAGCTGCCCGCCGCCGAATTCCTTCGCGCTGACGACCCTCTCGCCCGAAATCCGTTGCATGCCGGCGGCGGCGCCCTGGGTGGTGTAAAGGCCGGCGGCCGCGCCCGAACCACGCGCGTTGACCAGTAGTTTGTCGCCCAGCGCGCGCAGATCGGCAGCGGTCAGTCCCAGCGCATCGAAGTTCGTGGCGCGAACCAGGTCTCCCGGCTGCCCGTTCGCGCACCAGATGTCCAGGCGCTGCGGCGAAACGTCCCACGCTCGAAAGCACACGCGTCCGTCAAGGTTCACGCCCGGCGTGGATGCAATTTTCAATCCGTCAGCCACCGTGATGATCTGCGCGGAGCTGCCGTTCCACGACCAAAGATGCATGCTGCCGTTCGCGAACGCCTGGTACAGCAGGTGCGTGCCAGTGCCGCCGAGAACGATCACGCGCGCACCGACATTCCCGGTGACCTCGAACGTCCCCGCGACCGTTCCGTCCGTTCGCCACAGCCTGGGAGACGTGATAGTCCCTCCCGTAAAGTAGGCGACGCCATCCAGTATGGAACTCGGACCACCCAGCGTGACGTTGCCGTCGCCGGTATTGACGATATCCGCGAGCTGAATCGTTCCGCCAGACGTGCCATCCGTGCGCCACAACTCGCGGCCGTGACTGAAGTCACGCGCGACGAACAAGATCTGGTCGTTCATCACGAGGAAATTCTCGGGATCGGCGGAACCACCTTCGTTGATGTCACGAATGCGGGTGGTACCCGCGGTCGTACCGTCCGTGATGTTCAATTCACGGCCCCCGGAGTCTGACCCACGGTCGGCTGCGAACACTGCGCGCGCTCCCAGCTGTCCGGCGAACACGACGTTGGAGTCACCCGTCCCGCTTTGCACGCTGCCGGCGCTGAGATTGACCGTTCCATCGAGCGTGCCGTCGGACGACCAAAGGTTCTGCACCTCCAGGGCGCCCGCGAAGAACTGCAGCCGGCCATTGGCAACTCGCAGATCGGTGAAAGTGGAACCCGCGGAGCCGAGCGTGATGTCGCGCACGAGGAAAGTGCCCGCCGCGGTTCCGTCGCTGGTCCAAAGCTCATTCCCCGCGGAGTGAGAGGGTGTGGCGCCCGCATCGAAGTACAAACGGCCATCGAGGTACGCAATCTCCTGACTGGTGCTGTAAGTCGTCAGGTCGGCGAACACTCGGGTTCCTGCCCGCGTGCCGTCTGTGCGCCAGATCTTGTCCGGCGGAGTCAACTGACCTCCAGCCCCGGAACGCCCGAAGAAGTACGCTTCGCCATTCTGCCCGTACGCTGCCTTGAAGCTTTCCGAGGAGATCTTCGTCGAATAACTGAGCCCCAGATCGAGCGGCATTGTGCCGGCGGGCGTGCCATCGGATATCCACAGCTCATCGCTGTCGCCAACACCAGAGGGTGAGAGGTTGAACATCGTGCCGGCCGGCAGGTTGATGACCTTGCTCACGTAACAGCGCGCCTCGAAGTTCATCAGCTCGGTGACGCCCGCGCCGGACGCGTCCGCGCGAAAGAGCTTGCAGTCACTCGCCGTGCCATTGACGGGCGTAGCGAGCGGTATCTTCGCGGTGAAGATCAGAGAATTGCCGCGCTTGAACGCGAACTCCGGGTTTGACCATCCGTCCTGACCACTACCTGTCGGCTCGTTATTCAGGTTGGCAACCATGTGCACGTTGTTGCCATCGACGTCGGCGCGCCACAGTTCGAGGCCATGGACGCCATCATTCGCGGTAAAGAAGACGGCGTCTCCGACCAATTCGCAGCATCGTGAGACACCGAGATCGGCGATCTTGCGAGTGCCCGGGCCTGTGCCATCGGATATCCAGATCTCGCCCGTGCGCACGAAAATGATGTTGTTCGCCGCAGGTGTCAGGTCTCTGACGTACGAGCCCTCGTACCCCGGAACGATATCCGCCACGAGGTAGGTTCCTTCGCGAGTGCCATCGGTGCGCCAGAGCTCGTTTCCAGTGACGGTGTCGTCGGCCGTGAAATACAAGACTTCATTCAGCACGACCGTGGGATACGCACCGCCATAGTGTTGCGCGCCCGGACCGATGTCCGCCAGCATGAACGTGCCTGGGGCGGTGCCATCCGTACGCCACAATTCGGTGCCATGCACGCCGTCGTTCGCGATGAACACCACGACGTCCCCGAGTTTGCTGTACCAGCTGGGATGGGATCCTACCCAGCCCGGAAAGATGTCCCGGACGAGACGCGTGCCCTGCGCCGTGTTATCCGTGAACCACAATTCAGTGCCATGGGAGTATTCGACCAGTGGCAGAAAAGTGCCTTGGGGCACATCCAACCCTCGACCCGCATAGGTGGCGCGCGCGGGCGAACCGTAGTTGAGATCGGCGACCAGCTCGAATGCGTCTGCCCGCAGCGAAATGAAGAGAATGATCGAAAGTGAAGTAGTAAGACCTATGCCTGCAAGCCGCCGTGCCTTGTTCTTCATTCGCTCCCTCGATATGACTTCGATCAAAAGACGCGAAAGGATACGAGAATCGGCGTCGCCGCGCGGGGGGACCAGACAATATTGCCGCCGGCAGCCTTTCGGTACAAAGGCTTGAAAATACATGCGCTTGGGCGCTCAACTGGGGCGTGGCTGGCGCGTGCGGATCGCGTAATATACGCGCCCGTTTGACCATCCCAACCCCACTTCAGAAATAAAGGTTCGCCGTGCCCAATCAGCTCTCGCGACGCGTCCTGCGCGTCAAGCCCTCGCCCACTCTCGCAGTCACCGCGCGCGCCGCGAAACTGAAGGCCGAGGGCAAGGACATCATCGGCCTCGGCGCCGGCGAGCCGGATTTCGATACGCCGAAGCACATCGCCGACGCGGGCATCGAGGCGATCCAGAAGGGCTTCACGCGCTACACGAACGTCGACGGCATCGTCGAGCTCAAGGACGCGATCATCGAGAAGTTCAAGCGCGACAACAATATTTCGTACGAGCGCAACCAGATCCTGGTGAGCTCGGGCGCCAAGCAGACTATCTACAACCTCTGCATGGCGGTGCTCGATCCGGGCGACGAGGCCATCATTCCCGCGCCCTACTGGGTGAGCTACCCGGACATGGTGCTGCTCGCGGACGGCCTGCCGGTCACGCCGAACTGCCCGGCCTCGCAGGGTTACAAGCTGACGCCGCGCCAGCTCGAAGCGGCGATCACGCCGAAGACGCGCCTGCTGCTGATCAACTCGCCCTGCAATCCGACGGGCGCCGCCTATACGCGCGCCGAGTGGCGTGCGCTGGCCGATGTGCTGGTGAATCACCCGCGCATCGTCGTCGGCACCGACGACATGTACGAGAAGATCTGGTGGGGTGCGGAACCGTTCACCTCGCTGCTCACGGTCGCGCCGGAACTCTACGACCGCGTGGTCACGATCAACGGCGTCTCGAAGTCGTACGCCATGACCGGCTGGCGTCTCGGCTACTGCGGCGGCCCGAAGGAAATCGTCAACGCGATGTCGACGATCCAGGGCCAGAGCACGTCGAACGCCTGCAGCATCACGCAGAAGGCGGCCCTCGCGGCGCTCAATGGCGACCAGGCGCCGGTGGTCGCGATGAACGAGCAGTTCAAGAAGCGGCACGACTACTTCATCGCCGCGCTGAACTCCCTGCCCGGCATCTCGGCCCTGCCCTGCGCCGGCGCGTTCTACGCCTGGGCCGACTGCAGCGCCGCGATGGCGGCATTCGGCATCAAGGACGACAACGCGTTCGCGGAAATGCTGATCAACGACGCCGGCGTCGCGGTGGTCCCGGGCTCCGGTTTCGGAGCGCCTAACCACTTCCGCGCCTCGTTCGCCACCAGCATGGCGACGCTCGAGAAGTGCATCGAGCGCATGCGCAAGGTGCTCGAGCGCGGCCCGGTCGCGAAGTCCGCCTGATCCCGCGGATGGGGACTGGCGTCACTCCCGGCCCCATTTCCCGCTCCGATCTCGCGGCATGGGCCGCGACGGCGGTGGTGCTCGGGCTCGTCCTCGAGCTGCACCTGCTGTCGGGTCTGCTCGCGGGACTGCTCGTCTACACGCTGGTCGAGGTACTCACGCCGTGGCTGCGGCTGCGCACGTTCGGCCACGACGGGCCGCGCATCGTCGCGGTGGCGATCATCGCGATCGTGGTCATCGCCGCGTTGATCGGCCTCGTCGTCGGCGCGGTGGCGACGCTGCGCAACAGCGGCGAAGGGCTGCCCCGCCTCATGCAACGCATGGCGGAAATCGTGGAAGAGTCCCGCTATGTGTTGCCGTCCTGGCTCACCGGCTATGTGCCCGCGACCGCGAACGCCCTGCAACAGACCCTCGTCGACTGGTTGCGCGGCAATGCCGACAACCTCACGGTTTACGGGCGCGGCATCGGCCGTTCGCTGGCCCACATCCTCATGGGCATGGTCATCGGCGCCTTGCTCTCGCTGCAGAAGGCGGCCGCGCCGCACGAGCGTCGGCCGCTCACCGAACAGATCGCGCGCCACGCCTCGCGGCTCGCCGACGTGTTCAAGCGCGTCGTCTTCGCGCAGGTGTGGATCTCGCTGATCAACACGTTCTTCACGTGGCTGTACCTCGACGTGGTGCTGCGCCTGTTCGGCGTGGACCTGCCGCTGGTGAAGACCCTCGTCGCCGTCACCTTCGTCGTCGGCCTGATGCCGATCATCGGCAACCTGATCTCGAACACCGCGATCGTCATCGTCTGCCTGAGCCAGGGCGCGGCGCTCGCGGCCGTGTCGCTCGCGTACCTCGTGCTCATCCACAAGCTCGAGTACTTCCTCAACGCGCGCATCGTGGGCACGCACATCAACGCGCGCGCCTGGGAGCTGCTGATCGCGATGCTGGTGATGCAGGCGGCATTCGGCATCAGCGGCCTCATCGCCGCACCGATCTTCTACGCGTATTTCAAGGACGAGTTGCGCGACAAAGGATTGGTCTGAGCCTCGGCCCTTACTCGCGCGGCCCCTAAGCACTTCGAAAAGACTCGTAGGGTCGTTCGACCAGCCCTTATCGACGGTAGTCGCGCGGGTCTACGGAAGGTTACCTTGCGCACCCCGCAGCTTCGATCCTCGCAATCGCACAGGAGCGACCCCATGAGTGCAGTAGCTAGAGAATCCGGCAGCGGCCCGACTGCCATCCGCCCGTTCAAGGTGAATGTCCCCGAGGCCGATCTCGCGGACCTGCGCAAGCGCATCGAGGCGACCCGCTTCCCCGACAAGGAAACGGTCGACGACTCGTCGGAAGGAGTGCAGCTCGCGACGATCCAGAAGCTCGCCAAATATTGGGCGACCCAATATGACTGGCGAAAGATCGAAGCGAAGCTCAACTCGTACCCGCAGTTCATCACGGAGCTCGACGGGCTCGACATCCACTTCGTTCACGTGCGCTCGAGACACGAGGACGCACTGCCGCTCATCATCACGCACGGTTGGCCGGGCTCGGTCATCGAGCAGCTCAAGATCATCGAGCCGCTCACCGATCCGACGAAACATGGCGGAAAGGCCAACGAAGCCTTTCATGTCGTGATCCCGTCGATGCCGGGTTATGGATTGTCAGCGAAGCCCACGACGACGGGCTGGGGACCCGAACGCATCGCGCGCGCCTGGATCACGCTCATGGAGCGCCTCGGCTACAAGCGTTACGTGGCGCAGGGCGGCGACTGGGGCGCGCTGGTCACGGAGCTCATCGGCAAGATGGCGCCTCCGGGACTGCTCGGGATTCACACCAACATGCCGTCGACGGTTCCGCCGGAAGTCTTCGCGGCCCTGCCCAGCCACAAGCCGCCACCGGGACTTTCGGCCGACGAAACCAAGGCGTTCGAGCGGCTGGACTTCTTCTTCACGCACGGATTGTCGTACGCGCAGCAGATGGCGAACCATCCGCAAACCCTGTATGGCATCGCCGACTCGCCGATCGGTCTCGCCGCCTGGTTTCTCGATCACGATCTGCGCAGCTACGAGATGATCGCGCGGGTCTTCGACGGCAAGAGCGAAGGCCTCTCGCGCGACGACGTGCTCGACAACATCACGATCACCTGGCTCACCAACACGGCCATATCCGAGGCCCGGCTCTATCGGGAGAACAAGCTGCCGTTCTTCGTCCCGATTGGGGTCAAGGTGCCCATCGCCGTGACTGCTTTTCCCGACGAGCTGTATCCGGTGCCCCGCAGCTGGGCGGAAAAGACGTATCCCAACCTGATCCACTACAACAAGGTGGAAAAGGGCGGGCACTTTGCCGCGTGGGAACAACCCAAGATACTCTCCGAGGAACTTCGCAAGGGCTTCAGCTCGCTGCGACACTAGGACGGACACAGGAGGCGCACATGCGTGAGTACAACCGCGATCCCGACGTCATCTCGAAGCTGACGCGCGAACAGCATCGCGTGACCCAGCTCGGCGGCACCGAAATGCCCGGAACGGGCGAGTATCTCGACAACGACGAACCCGGCATCTACGTGGACGTCGTGTCGGGCGAGCCGCTGTTCGCTTCGTCGGACAAGTTCGAATCCGGCTGCGGCTGGCCGAGCTTCACCAAGCCGATCGAGCCCGCGAACGTCAACGAGCTCAAGGACTCCTCGCACGGCATGATCCGCACCGAAGTGCGCTCGTCCCACGGCGACAGTCACCTCGGGCATGTGTTCGACGATGGCCCCGAGGATCGCGGTGGTTTGCGCTACTGCATCAACTCCGCGGCGTTGCGCTTCATTCACCGCGACGACATGGAAGCCGAGGGTTACGGCGCCTACCTGGACCAGGTGGAGGACAGAAAATGAGCGAAGAACGCGCAGTGCTGGCGGGCGGATGTTTCTGGGGCGTGCAGGATCTGCTGCGCCGCTACGATGGCGTCATCTCGACCCGCGTCGGCTATTCGGGCGGAAACACGCGCAACGCGACCTACCGCAATCACGGCACGCACGCCGAGGCCGTCGAAATCATCTTCGATCCGGAGCGGATCAGCTTCCGCAAGCTGCTCGAGTTCTTCTTCCAGATCCACGATCCGACCACGAAGAACCGGCAGGGCAACGACACGGGCACGAGCTACCGGTCCGCCATCTTCTACACCAGCGAGGAACAGCGGCGCGTCGCCGAGGACACGATCGCCGACGTCGAGGCGTCCGGACTGTGGCCGGGCAAGGTCGTGACCGAACTCGCCCCGGCCGGTGATTTCTGGGAGGCGGAGCCCGAGCACCAGGACTATCTACTGAAGTATCCGGACGGCTACACCTGCCACTTCGTGCGCCCCAACTGGACGCTGCCGAAGCGCGCAGCGGTCGCTCAGTTGCGCACCGGCTGATCGACCGTCGTCGAGAGAGGACGACCTGGCTCGACGAGGTAGGTCGACAACATGCGGCCGGTCTCCGGTCCTAGATCGCGCGCATTGTGCGGAGTGTTCGGCGGGATGAGGAATCCTTCGCCCGCCTTCAGCACGACCGTGGCGCGGCCCTGCACCTTCATCTCGATCCGACCCGCGATGATGTAGCCGACTTCTTCTCCGGGATGCACGTGCCAGCCCGATTCCACCCCGGCCGGAATCTCCGTCTCCACCTGCACCATCTCGCGCCCAGCGACCGACAACGGTGCGCGCTGCACCACGCGGCGTGCGAGCTTTACCGCCAGCTCGTCGGGCGTTTGCGCCGGCGACTGCATCACGGCGCCCGCGAGAAAAGCCGCGACGATGGCCAGCAGGCGTTTCCAGGTGTGCGTCGCGCGACGGGTCATGCGTTGAAACTAACGCACCTTCAGATGGCAGCATTGGGACCTTCGTCCACTGGCGTGACCGATGTCAGGACGCTATCTATCGCGCCTCGACGTCACGGCATCGGAGGACAGCATGAGCTTGGGCCAATCAGCACTGACTCCCGCGGTCAGCTCGAACGATCATGCGCAGGGCCGCGACGATGCGCCCATCACGCTCGTCGAGTATGGCGACTTCGAATGCCCGTATTGCGGCATGGCATACCCCATCGTGAAACGTGTGCAGGCGCGGCTCGGCGAACAATTACGTTTCGTGTTCCGGAACTTCCCCATTGCCGAATCTCATCCCCATGCCGTCGCCGCGGCCGAGCTCGCCGAGGCGGCTGCGCTACAGGACAAGTTCTGGCAGATGCACGACATCCTGTACGAACGCCAACGCGCACTGCGTCCGACGGATTTGCAGCGATACGCGACCGAAGTCGGGTTGGACTTCGACGCGATCGAACAGGCGTACACGCGAGGCGAACCGCAGAAAGCCGTGCGCGAGGATTTCGATAGCGGCGTTCGCAGCGGGGTCTCGGGCACACCCACCTTCTTCGTCAATGGCCAGCGGCTCGAAGTAGATTGGCGCGACGACGAGAGTTTCGTCGAGGCACTGAGCGCAACCGTGCCGGGTCACCGCCGGCGGGCATCCTGATTCACCCACAGTGCGGCGCGTGATCACTGACAACGACTGATTGCCTTCTCCCGCAGTGCATATCGCACATCTGCGCCATGCTGCCCGGCATCGCGGCCGTGGAGAACTGCGTGTCCCCCGCCTCCCCATCCATCAACTATGCCGAATGGCTGTTCCTGAACCTGGTCGAGAACGTCCAGGAGTACGCGATCTTCGCGATGAATCCGGAAGGTCACATCGTGCATTGGAACAAGGGCGCCACGTTCATCACCGGGTACGAAGAATCCGAGGTGCTGGGTTCCACGCTCGATCGCATCTTCACGCCGGAAGATTGCGATGCCGGGGCGCCCGCGATGGAGCTCAAGGCGGCGGCCGAGCTCGGTCACGCCGCCGATGAACGCTGGCACGTGCGCAAGAACGGTTCGCGCTTCTGGGCGCTCGGCGTGGTGGTGCCCATCAAGGACGGCAACGGAAATCTGATCGGCTTCGGCAAGATTCTCCGCGACCGCACCGACCTCAAGCAATTGCAGGACACTTTGCAACTGCAGAACGATGCGTTGATGCGGCACGACGAGGGACGCAAGCGCTTCCTCGCGACGCTTGCCCACGAGTTGCGCAATCCGCTCTCCGTGGTCTCCGCCAGTTCCCGGGTGCTGCGACAATTCTGCGCACCCAATCCGCCGGCGCTTCTCGAGGTCGAACGCATCGAACGGCAGCTCACGCACGTACGCCGCCTCGTCGAAGACCTCTCGGACCTGTCGCAGGCGTATCGCGAGAAGTTCCACCTCGACAAGCGGCGCGTCGATCTGCGCCAGGTCGTCCGGCAGGCCTGCGAGTCGGTCGCACCGCTCATGAAGGATCGTGACCACGAAGTGTCCGTGTCGACTCCCGAAGCGCCGACTGAGGTGCTGGGCGATCCCACCCGGCTCAACCAGGTCTTCGTCAACCTGCTCACCAATGCCGCACGGTATACGCCCTCGGGCGGCAGAATCGGCCTGACTATCCAGGTCGAGGGCGAGGAGGTCGTCGCGCGCGTCGAAGACAACGGCATCGGCATTCCACCCGAACACCTCGTGCACATCTTCGAACTATTCACGCAGGTGCATGGCGATTACTCCGAGGCCAAGGCCGGACTCGGCATCGGCCTCAGTCTCACCCGCGAGCTGGTCGCCTCACATGGTGGCACGATCCAGGCCCTGAGCCAGGGGCCCGGCAAAGGCAGTCAGTTCATCGTCCGGTTGCCGCTCGCCTGATAGGCTCCCGTTCATGGGGCCAGCGCTCGCCGCCGATGCCGTGATGCTGATCCACTTCGCGTTCATCGCGTTCGCGTTGCTGGGCTCGTTCCTCGTGCTCTGGAAACCCTGGGTGATCTGGCTGCACCTGCCCGCCCTCGCCTGGGGCGCGTGGATCGAAGCGAGCGGCGGCTTCTGCCCGCTCACCCCGCTCGAGAATCACTTTCGCGCGCTCGCCGGACACTCCACCTACGGCGAGGGTTTCATCACGCACTATCTGGGCCCGATCATCTATCCAGAAGGCCTCACCCGCTCGACGCAGTACATGTTGTTAGCCGTGTTGATCGCCGTGAATGCCATCGGCTACTCGCTGGTCTGGCGGCGACGCCGCGGCAGGTGAATCGAGGTGGGGGCCCCGGCGGACGACCCCCGCGCGACCTGCCGCGGTCTACAGCGTGACCGCGACGCCTTGCGGGTACCGGTCGACCCAGTCGGACTCGAGCAACGTCAGCGCACCGGTGGAGCGGTCGATGCGGTAGCTGACCACCGTTCCGTCAGACTGGTTGGTGACGTACAGGAAGTCGCCGGCGGAATCCATCGCCGCGTAGTTGCTGCCACCGCCGGCCGGCGTCCGTGAAGCCGCGGTGAGCGCACCATTCGCGCCGATGGAGTACATCTGGATGAAGCCACCCGTCGAGTTCTCCGCCGTCACGTACAGGAAACCGCCATCCGGATGGATCGCGACCGACTCGCTGTGGGTCGCGGAGCTGATGAACATGGCGCCGGCACTGGTCAGCGCGCCCGTCGTGGTGTCGATCGCGACCCGACCCACCTGGCCAAGCGCACCTACTACGTAGGCATATCCTCCATTCGGCGCGATGGCGATGTTGCGCGGAGCCATCACCGGCGACGACAACGGCTGGCCGAGCGACGTCAATTCGCCGGTCGACGGGTTCACCGAGAACATCGACAACGAAGGTCCCGAGCTCGATGAGCCCACCTCGTTGGCCGTATAGACGAAACGTCCATTGGGATGCGTGACCACGGTATGCGGATACTGGCCGACCGGGACAGAGCCGAGTGACGTGAGAACTCCCTCCGTGCTGATCCGGAAACTCGTGAGCGTGCTGACGCTGTAGTTGGTCACGCGCAGGAACTGCCCGTTTGGGTCCACAGTCAGCGCGTACGGGTTGGTGGTGGCGGGATTGCTGCCCGAAATCGACGTGAGCGACGTGCCGTCGATGCGGAACGAAGACACCGTGTTGCCGCTGGCATTCGCCGTGTACGCGAAGCGTCCGTCGGGCGTGATCACCACGGCGCGCGGATAGTCGCCCGTGCGCACGGATCCGATCGGCAAGAGTCTCCCGCTCACCGTGCTCCTGCTCAGGATCGCCAGCCCGTTCATCTCGGTACCCGGCACCAACGCCACCGAAATCGGTGTCGGCACGGTGGACTGGCAAGTTACCTCGATGTCGCCCACGTCAGCCGCCACTTCGCCGATGCCGTTCGCGACCGTGCAAACCTGGCCGGTCGGCTGGCTTATCACGCGGACGTCATAACGAGCCCCCGCGGCGAACGACGTGCCGAAGGCAAATCCATCGGCGCCCTCGGGAACGTCAACGATCTCGCGATTGTGGTTCTGCAACCGGAGCCCAGGTGCATCGAGGCCCGTGATCGTGCCGTCGACAGTAAAGCCGTGCATCGGGTTGGCCGTGACCAGGAACGTGATCGTGTCGCCGCCACCGATCTCGGCTCGGCCCATGCGTGAGCACGCGAAGCGCATCGAGTACGTATTGTTGCCGGGAGAAAGTTCGGACGCGGGGACATGCAGCGTGGCGCTGCCAGTGCCTTCATGCCCATCGATGGCGACCGTCGTGTCGCTGACGACCTGCATTGCACCGTCGACGACCCGCTTGAGCTGCAGGTGGGCGCCGTCGCAATCGGGCGCCGCCTTGTATTCCATGGTGATGTGCAGCGTCTGGAGCTGGGTGGAGTCGACCTCCCAGGTTCCCGCGGAAGACTGAAAGTAGAACCCGCCGACGGACGGTTGTGCCGGGACACCGGTCAGCATGCTGATTGCCGTCGCTGGCGTGGCCGTCGCGTAGGAGTGCCCGCGCGGATACGAACAGGGATAAGGATCGTTCGCCGGCGGCGCACAGGCGTCGACGATGTAGTACCACGAGAAGGTGTTGCGCGAGATATCGGCATGCGTGCCCTCGTACGCGACATCCGTGTATTGCCAGCCATTGTCGAAACTCGACGCGAGCGCATGGACGTCGCTCGCACCAGCCGGCGCCGGCAGGCGGATCAGCACCGGCTTGTCGAAGAGCACGCCGTGCGGAGTGATCTCGTAGATAGACCCGAAGCGGGTGGCCTCGGCGATCAGCGGCTCGGGCCAGCCGCCCGGACTGCGCGCGATACCGATCGTCGTCGACTCACTGAGCGCACCTGCGGGGATGACCACCTGGACGCCATCGGGACCGACCAGCGTGCCACCGCCCGGACCTATCTCGCCGGTAATGCGATACGTTTCGCAGTTGACGGCAACGCCCGCGACGTTGCCCGAGGCGATCGTCCCCACACCCCCGGTCACCGCGCAGGTCTGGTTCGCGGGTTGTGAGGTCACCGTGACGTTGTACGCGGTTCCGGTTGGAGACGCGGTCGTGAAAGTGAATGCGCCGTTGGCAGTCAGCGTGCGTGGATCACCACCGTTGTTGGCCAGCGTGATGGAGCCATCGAGCCCCGACAACGTACCGCCCACCGTGTAGGTAGCCGCCGGAGGAGCTGGAGGCGGGGGCGCCGGCGCCGTTGAATCATCGTCGTTGTGACACGCCGTGAGAGCCAGCAAACCGAGCGCGGCCAGTGAGGCCTTGATGCCTTGATCGAGACGCATATCCACCCTTTTGATTGTCCGTCGGGAGGGAAACGCGCAGGAACCGGAGAAACCGGCTCAGGAATCCGGCGGAGACCTGAGCTCCAGACGCAGCCAGGCGTGTCGATTGCCATGAATGCCACTGGCAACGGACACGCCTGGAAAGCGGCTTACTGCATCGCGAAATGCCAGGTCACCTTCATGGTTCCACCCTCTGCGCCCGCACCGTCGACCTTGTAAGTCTCGGTGCCCGACGCCGCGCGTAGATCGCCCGGCAGCGCGACTGTAATCGTCTTCTGCTGGCCGGCCATCGGTGGCAGCGTCCCCTGCGAGGTGCCGCTCGCTTCATCCGGGAAGTTCGAGATCACCTGCTTCGTATACGTGAGCGCGCCCAGCGGAACCGGTAGTTTGATCATGACCGCCTTGCCGACGTTGTCGACTTCGAACATCGCCGCCGACGCATTCTTCGATCCCGGCGGCGCCGGAATGTCGCCGCCACCCTTGCGAGTCTCCTCGCGCGTGCAACGCTGCTTGGGCTTGTTCATGCACGCCGGATCCGAGGTCTGCCCCGTGTGCGTTTCATCGATGGCATACGTGCCCTTCTGCGACACCGGCTGCCAGAGCTGATAACGCGGCCCGCTCATGGTGCTGGCCGCCGCGACCTGCGATTTGCCTTTCTCGATCGTCGACTTGTCCATGGTCTTGCCATAGTTCTCGATCGCGCGCGTGATGCAGGCTTCGTCCTCGCCGCAACGCTCGGCGATCGCCATCATGTCGTTCATCGTGGGCGCCATCGTCTTGTGCAGGTCCTGGATCTGGCCCTTCTTCTTTTCCATGTCGGCCGCATACGCGGCGTCCATGGTTTGCAGCGAGGACGTCGGCGCCGGCGGCTCCGCGGTCATGGGCACCACCATTTTCATCGTGCGCAGCACGCGCCAGCTCGCAGGCTCGTTCTTGTCCTTGTTCGCGCCGTTCGCCGAGTATTCGTACTGGACGGTCAGGGTGCCCTTCGCCCCCTTGTTCACCAATAGTTGGGCGTGGGCAGCGCCACAGAGCGCCATGCCTGTCAGGAACACCACAAGCTTCTTCATGATTCCTCCGTTCACGGTGTGAAGGAGAAACGCGCAGGATCGCGTCAAACCGGCTCAGGATTCCGGCGACTCCAGCGAGGCGAGTTCGCGCCGCAGCCAGGCACGGGCCATGGCCCACTCGCGCTTGACGCTGGCGAGGGAGATGCCGGTCACGCTGGCCGTCTCCTCGAGGGTCAGGCCGCCGAAATACCGCAGCTCGACGATCCGGCCCTGCGGCGCATCGATCTGCTGCAGCCGGGTCAGGGCCGCGTCGATGGCGAGCACGTCCACACGATCGTCATCGAGGGAATCCAGCGCCTGCACGGCTTCGACCTCGAACGCCGCCTGCGTGTCGTGCATGCTCACCTTCTTCGCGCCGTCGCCGCGGCGTTGCGCGCCGCGCTGCCGCGCATGATCCACCAGCACGCGCCGCATGATCTGCGCGGCCAGCGACAGGAACTGTTCGCGGTTCTGCCATTCGAGCACGCGCTGGCCGGCGAGCCGGATAAACGCCTCGTTCACGAGCGCCGTACCCTGCAGCGTGTGATCGCCACGCTCGCGCGCCATCTGCCGGCGCGCCAGGCGGCGCACGTCGTCGTACACCAGCGGCCAGAGCGCCTCGAGCGCACCGGCTTCGCCATCGGCCCAGCGTTGCAGGAGACGGGTGACTTCGCCGGGGGATTGTTGTTGGGTGTTCTTATCGACGTCCACGCGCCATTGTGGCGCGCGCCTCCGTCGCGTCAATGACGCAGGTCTTAAGTCACACCACAACCCGCATCGCTCACCGGGGATAGCGTGTATTCCTCCTTGCCTTCGGCGGTTTGGACGCCCATCGGGGTCTTGACGCTGCCCGGACCGTGGGCCGAGATGCTCACGGCGACCTCGTCGCGGAAGTTCACCCGGTACTCGCCGTGTCCAAAGACTTCGAAGCCGCTCATCTTGCCCGAATAGCTATACCGCCCGCCGGCGGCGGATTCCGGCTCGAATCGCACGGTGACGCCGCTGCCCTCGATGAAGAATTGCTCGGCGAGGTCGCAGGCGACGCCCGTGCCATGAAACTCGTCGGCGCCGCCTTCCACGCGGTACGAAGCGCCGTTCGTATCGAACGCCAGCTCGGCGTTTGCGATACCGCGCCGCGAGCGGGCCTCAAACTTGAGCCGGGCCTGCTTCTTGCGCTCGCCCGGCGCGACATACTTGAAGCTCGCATCGGCGCGCACCTTGGTCGAGGCGGGATCGAGCGAGGCGTCGCCGGTGAGGTCCGCGCGCACCGTTCCGCCCACACTCGAACCATCCACCTTGCTGCGCGGCTGGGCCACGACGCTGAACGAGGTGTCCGGCTTCACGCCGTTTCGCCCCGCGGGCGTAGTCGGCGTCTCGAGTTTCACGCAGCCGCCCTTCTCCCACACGTCGCGCGTGTGTTCCGATGCCCCGATCGCCATGAGCTGCAGGATGGACGCGAGTGAATTGGCGGTGGCGACATCGGCGTCGGTCGCCTGCGAACTCGTGCGGTTCACGCGGCTGTAGTTGGCCCCGTCCGCGCGCGTCGAGATGCCCTGGCTCAGGTCGACGAAGGTCCCAGCGCCGCCGCCGAAGGCCGCGGCCTCCACGCGCTGCTCGACGTCGAGCGCCTCCATGTTCGCGTCATCGTCGACGTACCGCGTCACGTGCACGTCGATCTTCGTGTTCGCGCCCTTCGCACCGCGCGACAGCGACGACGTCGATGACATCTCGACTTCGATCTTGCCGGACGGCTCCGGGCAGTAGTTCACCTTGAGCTTGTTCAGCATCTTCACGTTCATGCCGTCGACCGTGACGTCCTTGCTCGAGGTGTATTCGAGACCATCGGCCGCGACGCTCACTTCGACGCGATTCGGCCCCTCGCCGGTGCTGCGGGAGCCGGGGTCCTGCGCGGCCAGGTCGTCGAAGTTCATCGAGATCAGCATGAATTCCATCGAGGCCATCGCCACCGCCGAGATGCCATTGGCCCCCATGTCATCCGCCACCTGCAGCCATGTGTAATCGGTCTGCATGGCGCGCGAATACACCTCGTTCATCAGTGCGCGCAGCGCCGCATCCGCCGCGGCGGGGTTGCCCAGGTCATCCTCGATGCCGCTGAACGTGAGCAGGCGCCGCTGGAACGCGAATTCGACCTTGCCGACGCCACGCAGGACCGCCTCGCGGTTCTTCTGCATGCCGTCTCCGAACGAGATGGCTTTGGAGACCCATTCGACTTCGGGCTTGGGCTCCGGCGCCGGCGAGGTGGGATCGGTACGTCCACAAGAGACGGTGATCGTCGCCGCGAGCGCGGCCAGCGCCATGCGGCCAAACACGTTTTTTCCTTCCATGACGGCTCAACGCGTAGACCGCGGTCATTCCGGCTCAGGAATCGTGAGCCGGTTTCCGGACTTGTCACGCGTATACGTGTCCAGGAGGACAAATCACATGCGCAAATCAATCGTTTCGGGACTGATCGGGCTGCTTCCTTTGACCGCGTTCGCGCAACAGATGGACATGGCGGCCGCTGCCAAGTGGTCCGCGGCGGATGTCGTGAAGTACCACATCGTTGGCGAGTTCAAGGGGACCTACCATGTCGCCAGTGACGCCTCCGGAAAGGCGGACTTCACCGACCGCGTCATCATCGACCTCACCTGGAAGCACTCGGACGAAACCCTGGTCGGCGCCCCGGCCATCCAGAACTCGAAGTCGGCCGTCAGCAATCTGCGCGACCGGGAGGCCGCGTGCTTCGCGCCCGTGCTCAAGGGCAACCTGGAATTCTTCGACCTCAAGGAGGTCGTGCCGAGCTTCAACGGCGGGCTGTACCTGAAGTCCCAGACTATCTACCCCGTCGTGGAAATCGCGCAATTCTGCACGGCCAGTCGCCGCTCGGTTCCCGCGAAGATCGAAGACAACACCGAAGACTTCGGCATCCCCTCGCCCATGGTGTTCGCCATGCCACCGCCGAAGTCAGGCGAGTACGCCCTTTCGGCGGACAAGAAGTCACTTATCGTCAAAAAGGGCGACTGGACCTGGACGCTCACGCCGACCATCGTCCGCTGACTGGACCGCGCCCCTGATCGGCTTATTTAATGCGAATGTGCGCGAGCAGCTTTGATTGACGGGTGAGTTCGGCCAGAATCGGGCGCGTGGGTCAGAACAAGAACGACGATCCCCGCGAGGCCCCATGACGCCCGAGCGCTGGCAGCTCATCAAGACTCTATTTGCCGCGGCACTGGAAGTGCCGCCGGCCGAGCGCGCCGCCCTGCTCGCGCTCGAATCGAACGGCGACGCCGCGCTCATCGACGAAGTCGTTTCGCTACTAGCCTCGCATGCGGCAACGGGCAAGTTCCTCGAGTCGCCCGTTCCGGAAATGAGCGCCTCGGTCTTCGCCGCGCTCGACGATCACGTCGGCGAGCGTATCGGCGCCTACCGCATCGTCGGCACGCTCGGCACCGGCGGCATGGGCGACGTGTTCCGCGCGGTGCGCGACGACGACCAGTACCGCGCCGAAGTCGCGATCAAGCTCATGCGCGCCGACGTGCGCGACAACCTGGCCGAACACCGGTTCAAGAACGAGCGGCAGATCCTCGCCAAGCTCGATCACCGCAACATCGCCCGCCTGCTCGACGGCGGCGCGACACCGGGCGGCGTGCCCTACGTCGTGATGGAGCTCGTGCAGGGCGAGCCCATCGACAAATACTGCGACGCCCACGACCTCTCCGTACGCGACCGCGTGCAGCTGTTCCTCCAGGTGTGCTCGGCGGTGAGTTACGCGCACCAGCACCTGGTCGTGCATCGCGACCTGAAACCCAACAACATCCTCGTGACCGCCGACGGCTCGGTCAAACTACTGGACTTCGGCATCGCCAAGCTGCTGGAAGCGAACCCGATCACCGGCACGACGAGCGACGAGACGCGCACTCAGCTACGCGCGATGACGATCGACTACGCGAGCCCCGAGCAGGTGAGCGGCGGCACGGTGACCACCGTGAGCGACGTCTACTCGCTCGGCGTCGTGCTCTATCGCCTGATCACCGGTCAAAGTCCGTACGGCAACCGCACTAACGATGCGCAGCGCGTCGCGGAAATCCTCAGCGACAACGCGCCCACACGCCCCAGCCAGCTGAAGCTCGGCGAGCGCCGCGCGCGCGACATCGACGCCGATCTCGACAACATCCTGCTCATGGCGCTGCGCAAGGAGCCGCAGAAGCGTTACGGCAGCGTCGAGCAGTTCGCCAACGATCTGCGCAACTTTCTCGGTGGCCTGCCGGTCGTGGCGCGCGGTAATGCCTGGCGATACCGATTCGGCAAGTTCGTCCGCCGGCGCAAGGTGGAGATCGCCGCCGCGGCGCTCGTCGTTGCCTCGCTCGTGGGCGGACTCGGCTTCGCCATCCATGAAGCGCGAGTGGCCGAGGCGCAACGCGCCGTCGCCCAGCGGCATTTCGACAGCGTTCGCAAGCTCTCCAACAAGTTGTTCGCCTTTCACGATGAAATCGCCCAGCTGCCGGGTTCGACGAAAGCGCGCGAAATGCTGGTGACGACGTCGTTGGAATATCTCGACGCCTTGTACAAGGAATCCGGCAGCGATCGCGCGCTGCAGGAAGAACTCGCGATCGCATACAAGAAGGTCGGCGACATCCAGGGGAATCCGCTGGGCGCCAGCGTGGGCGACACCGCCGGTGCCATACGCAGCTATACCAACGCAATCGCATTGCTCCAGCCGCTGCACGAGCTCGAACCCGGCAACGCGCGTATCGGAATCGCCCTCACCAAGACGAACTCGCTGCTGACGCGCCGCACGCTGCTGCTCAACGGCGCCGAAGCCGCGTTGCCGCTGGCGAACCGCGGCGTGGCGCTCAGCGAGGCGATGAAGTCCGTGGTTACCGACGACTTCGAAGCCATGGGATTACTGGGAAACAACTACTCGCATCATGCCGAGGTTCTCGGCGGGCTCGGACGAATGCCCGAAGTAAGAGCCTCGCTTGGCAAGATGATCGCGGCCGTGGAGGAATACGCGCAAAAGCATCCCACGGACCCGCGCGGGCTGAGCTCGCTGACGGGCGCGTACAACAATGCCGCCATCATCGGCCGCGCGGGACTCTCGCAGGCCGACGGCTATGCGTACGCCGTGGACCTGCTGGAAAAAGGCATGGCCGCGGACGAGGCGTTGCTCGCGCTCAAACCCGATGATGACGCCTATCGCTGGGGACTGGCGGAAACCCAGATGAACCTGGCGGATCTTTACTACGGCAATGGCGAATATGCGCGCGCCCTCGATCTGCAACGCAAGGCCGCGACAGCGTTCGTGAACCGGGATCCGCGCGACGCGCGAGCGCAGTTGATCAGCGCCATGGCGGACGTCGGCCTGGCGAAGACCCTGGCCAGGACCGCCTCGTACGAGGAAGCCTTGACGTTATTCGCCGCCGCCGAGAAGTCGCTGCGCGAAGTGGCCGCGTTGGGCGAAGACGTGCAGATCGACTTCTCGCTCGCCGACCTCAACATCCACCGCGGCGAGATGTACCTGGAAAGATCGCAGCGCGACGCAGCTCGCGTGAGCATCGAACGCGGCCTCATTCACCTGCGAAAGGCCCATACGGCGTTGCCGGAAGACCAGAACGTGCTCACGCTGCAAGAGACCGGCGCAAGTCTGCTGGCCCGTGCGGCGGCGTTGACGAAGTAATCCCTTTGGTCCGGCCCGGCAGATATCTGTATTGCAGATAACTTGCCTTTATCTGTGATAAGGATATTATGCAGTTATCCTCATGACGGATAACCGGCAATGCGATCCATATTCACCTCCGAACAGGTCGGCGCGATCCTTTCGAGCCGCCGCAAACACCTCGACATGTCACAGGCGAAAGTCGCCGAGAGCGTCGGCTTGAGCCAGAACCGCCTTTCGGTGCTCGAATCGAACCCCGAGACGTTGACGGTCAAACAACTGCTCGCGTTGCTGAACGTGCTCGGCCTCGAGATGTCGCTGAACGAGCGTGCGGAGAGGAAAAACAAGGTCGAGTGGTAATGGGGCGCCCTTCCCGCGCCCGCGAGCTGGCCGTCTGGGCCAATGGCCTGCGCGTCGGAACCTGGCGTCTGCCGGCGCGCGGCGCCATGGAATTCGTGTACGACGAAACCTGGCTCGGCGCCGAGGAGGCCCGTCCGCTGTCGCTGTCCCTCCCACTGCTCCTCGAGTCGCGCCCGCAAAGAGGCGCGAAGGTCGAGGCGTACTTCGACAACCTGCTGCCGGACAGCGATCCGATACGGCGCCGTATCGAGGCTCGCTTTCACACGGACACCCGAAGCGCATTCGACCTGCTCGCGGCGATCGGACGCGACTGCGTCGGCGCGATCCAGCTCCTGCCGATCGATGAGCCGCCCGAGGATATTCGTCGCATCGAGGCGCAGCCGCTCAATGACGCGGCCATTGCGCGCGGGCTCGCGAGCGTCACGTCGACCGCCTCTCCCGTTCCCGAGGAACAGGAATTCCGCATCTCGATCGCGGGCGCGCAGGAGAAGACCGCATTCCTGCGACACGCCAACCGTTGGTGCCGTCCACTGGGATCGACTCCCACCACGCACATCTTCAAGCTGCCTCTGGGGCTCGTCGGCAACCGCCAGGCCGACATGCGCACTTCCGTGGAAAACGAATGGCTGTGCGCACGCATCGTGCATGGCTTCGGCCTCCCCGTCGCGAAATGCGAGATCGAAGAGTTCGGAACGCAGAAGGTGCTGGTCGTCGAACGCTTCGACCGGCAATTGCATTCGAGCGGACGCTTCTGGCTCAGGCTCATGCAGGAGGATTTCGCGCAAGCCACCGGCACACCCTGGCACCGGAAGTACCAGGCGGATGGCGGCCCCGGCCTGCTCGACATCGCGATGATCCTGCGCGGCTCCGCCGAAGCGCAGCGCGATCTCGAGACCTTGTTCCGCGCGCAGCTCGTGTTCTATCTATTGGCGGCCACCGACGGTCACGCCAAGAACTTCAGCATCCGGATCCTGCCGGGCGGGCGTTTCCAGCTCACGCCGCTCTATGACGTGTTGTCCGCGTGGCCGGTGATTGGCCAGCGCGCGAACGAGATCGCGCCGGAAAAGGTGAAACTCGCGATGGCCGTGCCGGGTGAGCGTCCGCGCTACCTCCTCAAGAGTATCCAGCGACGTCATTTCGACACCCTCGCCCGGAAGCTCGGCCTCGGCTCCGCGAGCGAAACTCTCATCGAAGAAACGCTGGCGCGAACGGACGCCGTCATTGAGGCCGTTCAACGCGGACTGCCGCGCGGATTTCCGCAAGGCATGCTCGATCGCATCCTGGCCGGAATCCAGCGCGCGCGGCGGGCGTTGAGCTGATCAGAAGCGCGGCGCGGGCATGATGCTCGCCATGCGCCACCGCCAGCTCCAAGGTCAATACTGCGGCGGCAGCGCGCTCGTGCTCTGCGTGAGCAGCCACTCCCCGTTCACCTTGCGCCACGTCGTCGTGCCGCGGATCGGCAGCGTGGGCCCCGCGGCCGGCTCGAACGTGAAAACGAAATTCGCGGTAGCCAGGGTGCCGCTCGTGCGCACGTCGAAATCCCGGACATCCTTGAAGCTCGCGGTCTTCCATTGCTCGAAATCCCGATCCATGAACGCACGCAGCTCCGTGGAACTGGTGATCTTCTCGCTGAAGTTCGTACCGAGCAGCACGAAACGCTCCGGATCGAGCATCGCAACGACGCGGGCCTCGTCGTTCCGCGCGTAACGGTCCAACAGCAACCGGACCCGCTCGGTGATTTCTCTTTCGGCCGCGGGATCATTCACCGCCTTCGGCGCCGAGACGCAGGCCGAAAACATCAGGACAGCAGCAACCAACACGACTCGACTGAACGGACGCATGGGGAAACCTTGTTCGTGGTTGTGGGAGGGTGTTGCGACCCGCCCCCGGTGCATCCGGTTGCACACCTAGCGAAACGAGGGGCGACGCCGCGGTCGTCGCCCGTCCTTTCTTACTGCTTCTGGCGCTGCTCGACGGTCGCGCGCAGTTCCTTTTCCTTGGCGATCAGCTCCGGCGTCGCCGCCTCGCCGAAATCTTCCACTTCGTAGAACTGACGGATCTCGATTTCGGAAGGCTCACCCGGCATCGGGTCCGGGCACTTCTTCAGCCACTCGACCGCCTCGTCCATCGATTTGACGTTCCAGATCCAGTAGCCCGCGACCAGCTCCTTGGTTTCCGCGAACGGCCCGTCGATGACCGACTGCTTGCCGCCATTGCCCGTGAAACGCACCCGCTTGCCGACCGAGCTCGGCTTCAGGCCATCGCCCGCCAGCATGACACCCGCTTTCACGAGCTCCTCGTTGAACTTCAACATGTCGGCGAGCAAATTCTCCGGCGGCATGATTCCCGCTTCACTGTTCTTGGTCGCCTTGACCATCACCATGACTCGCATCGTCTGCTCCTTGGATAAATGTCCGGTTCGGTTATTGGCCGAACGGGCCCGGGCCGGATCGACATTTCACGGGTCCTGTCGCGCGAATGCCACCCGGATCGCGAACGGGGCGGCAAAACACCGCCATTCCCTAGGATCGAAGTCAAGTATTTCAGGCGTAAGTGGCTGATTCGGAGAGGATTGCTTGACGCCGCCCGACGTCGTCGCCAGAATGCGCGCCCTTCACCGGTTCTCGGTTCCCTGGTAGCTCAGTCGGTAGAGCGTCGGACTGTTAATCCGTTGGTCGTTGGTTCGAGTCCAACCCAGGGAGCCAACTTGTTACAGCGAGCGATACACTAAATCGCTGATTTTCCGAGACCCAATTCATCTCTGCAGAACCACGCAGACTTTGGGTCGGATCATTTTCGCAGCATGAAAACTAACAAGATCAGTCGCTCGACGGCATTCATTTTCTTCGTTCATACAGTGACCTGACTGGCTGCGCGCTGGATACGAAGCTCTTAAACGAATTGCCCCTGCTCCACCGAGAACTGAAGCGGCGATTGTTTGTACTCAATGCGGCGACCCATTCCTCCTTGTCGGTTGGAGTTGCTCGGCTCATTTCAACAAGAGCTGCGGCACCTGCTCCGGATGTTCGTTTGAGCTGATCCGCGACATTTACTCACCGCTCTTGTTCTCGTAGATCGCCCCTGCCCCTTCTTTTTGTCTTCTATTCGGGGCGTGACGGCCTCTTACTCAGAAGACACATTAGTAGCTCCACCGGGTATGAGAATTCAGCGGTAGAGGGGCCGGTGAGGACCGGCCCCGTTGCTGCTTGTTAGCGCATGCCGTACGTGTAGCCGACCATCATGTCGATCTGGTGCAGCACGAAGTGCGCCTTGCGGTCGGCCGCATGCTCCCAGTCATGATTGGTCGTGGACATGTGCGAGATAGCCTTTAGCGTGTACTCGCAGAGCTTCGCCGCGCGCGGGCGGTGCTGGTATTGCACAGTGTGCTCCAGCTCATGCAGCATCCAGAACAAATCGCCGCGGTTATTGAGATTGATGGTGCGCGGGAAGTAGATGGCGTTGCCGATGGTGACGGCGTTGCCATTGAACGTGTGAACATTCACCGCGAAGCGGACCGACGACAGATCAGTGCTGTAGAAGCGCTGGATGTCGTAGATCAGTTGCGGCGGCAGGCTGTACATCTGGTGATTGCCCGAGACCTGGCCCCGGAAGTTGTAGTTCATCACCTGCGTCGGGAAGGCGCAGACTTCCGTGAACAGGCGCTCGGGGCGCGTCACGATCCACTCGATCGGATCATCGATGAACTTGTTGATCGAATTGAGCGTGCGATCGCGCGCGTTGTCCAGGTGATTGCCCAAATTCTCGCCAGTGAGATCGCGGATCGGATCCCAGGCGTAGGCGACATTGGCGGTGAGGAAGGTCGAGCCGGCGACGAGCAGGCTAGCCAGGAAGTGCTTGAAGACGAACATTGGAAACCTCCGGTAATGGTGATCTAGGTGGTAACGACGTAGCAAACACAAAGGACATGGCACATGGCTGGCATGTGTCTCTCCTTTCGGTTGCTATGCGTTTCACTTGAATCACAGAGGCTCCAACAAACTTACTGCGCGCCAACCAAGGTAGTTAGCGCTTGCGGAATACGATGGCACAACTTTCCCGGAAAGCAAGTACCCGAGTAAAAATATTCTGCAATCGGCTTCGCTCACCATAGGCCAGGAGCAACCGGTTGAAGACGTCCTCAACCAGCTCGCCCATCTCGGCGCGGATCGGTCGTCGTCAGATTGACTTTGATGCCGACGACCTGAGCTGACTGAGCCGCAAGGCTTTGTATTAGCTTGGTTTCCGAGTCACTTGCGACCGCCTCCTGCCACTTTTGGGTGCAGCTCTTCTCCAGGGTGGCCAAGACGGCTTCGAGGCCGCCCGTTTCATTGTCGAGGGTGAATCCAAATTCATCAGGCCGGTCGTTCCGATTAGAAAACCGACAGGGTAAGAGGCGCATTTAGGCTCCGTTCAGGTAGGGGAGCTGACCCGCCCCCTCTACTCGATCAGTTGCTGTGTAGTGATTAGCTCCGGGATGTTGATGTTGAGCTCCCTCATCAGTTCGCTCAGGGTTCGATTCCCGAGGCAGCTGTGCGGTCTCACACGATTGCAATCTTCTCGCCATCGATCGATGACCTGCTGGGCCTCGGCGAGCGTAGCGAAGGCGAAGCTGCACAAAAACTCTCTTCCCGTGGCGAAGACCCTGGAACTTGCTTGGAACGCCGGACACAAGTCCGCATCTCTGACGAAGCTCGTCAAGAACATCACGCAATTCGCGAAAGCGAATTCATAGTCGACCGTGAATCGGAGCCTCGTGGTCGTTGGGTTCGAGCCCAACTGTGTCAGCCACTTCATCAACTCGCCCATGTGCGCGTGCCGGCAATTCGCCTATCTACTCACGCGCGTCTTACCCCTGCCCCAACTCCCTCCCAACCTCAATCAACGCCACCGTCGTCCGATTGAACGGATCCCGAATCGCCGGATTCTGCGACCGATAATTCGCGCTCAATCCCTCCGTCAGCGCCAGCGCCTTCGACACGGATCTCTTCGCCTCGGGAAACCGATTCTTCTCCGATTGCTTCAACGCCGCGTCGATCAAATCGATCGCTTCCTGAAACTCTCGCCACTCCGGCTCACGCTCCGCGAGCGGACCCTTCACCAGCGTGCGCCGCAGATCTCCGAGATCATCCTTCGCGATTCTCAGGATTCGAAGTAGCTGCAGCTTCGGCATGGAACTCCTTCCGGCACGTGAGATGGGCGCGCGCCGCCATCGGCATCGGCCGCGCCCTCACCACGATACGTCCCGGCCGCTCGGACGTCACCCCTTCGGCTCGACCGTCCGGTGCATGTCGTCCACCCGCTCCTGCAGCTCCGGCGTGAACTCCTCGCCGAAATCCTCCGGCCCGAAGAACGGGCGGATCTCGACATCGGACTCCTGGCCCGGCGACGGGTCGGGGATGCGCATCGCCCACTCCATCGCCTCCTCCATCGACTTCACTTCCCAGATCCAGTAGCCGGCGACGAGCTCCTTGGTCTCGGCGAACGGGCCATCCGTGATCGAGGGCTTGCGGCTGGGCCGGTAGCTGACGCGTTTGCCGAACTTGCTGGGCTTGAGGCCATCGGCGCCCTTCAGGATCCCCGCCTTCACCATCTCCTCGTTGAAGCGGATGGTCTTTTCGATGTCTTCCATCTTCGGCATCACGCCCGCTTCGCTGTTCGGGGTGGCTTTCAGGATGACCATGACTCGCATCGTTGTTCTCCCACGTTCAGGTGCCAACGGTTGTTGGGTTCGATGGATGGCCGATCAGTCGGGCGATGGATCGACATTTTGCGCCTGGGTCCAGTGTCAGGAAATCCAAGTCGCTGAAATTCAGACGATTTCTCACAGCCGCCGCGGGGTTTGCATGACGACTCCCACGCCTCGTGGAAACCGCGTACCTTCGCCGCCCATGTATAGCCAAACCTTCTCCCAGTTCAAAAAGCAGCTCGGCCAACTCGAAAAGTGGCTCGGCATGGCCACCGATTACGCCAAGTCGAAAAATTTCGACCCGGATGTCTTCGCCACCCTGCGACTCGCGCCGGACCAGTTCCCGCTCGCGCGGCAGGTGCAGATCGCCTGCGACACCGTAAAGCTCTCCGTGGGCTACCTCACCGGCAAGGCGGTGCAGCCGCAGGAAGACACGGAAAAAACCCTGGCGGAGCTCCAGGCGCGGGTGCGCTCGACCATCACACTGCTGGACGGGCTTGTGCCGGATGACTTCGACAGCGCCGCCACGCGCGTCGTGAGCCAGCCGCGCTGGAAAGGCGAATGGATGACGGGCGCCGACTACTTCATCGAGCACACGATTCCGAATTTCTACTTCCACCTCACGACGGCGTATGCGCTCCTGCGTCACAACGGCGTGTCCGTCGGCAAGCGTGACTATCTGGGCGTGCAGTCGAAGCGGCCCGCCGCCGCCTGATGACATGAAACGACTCACGACACTGCTCACGCTTTCATTCGGCTTGATCTCCGTTTCCACCGCGGCGCCGCTGCGCATCGAACTCGTCGATGAAGCGGGCGCTCCGCTTCCCGCGCGCATCCTGGTGCGGCCGGCAGGCGGAGAGGCTGTGCTGCCCGAGGCGGCGGTCGTAATGACGATTGGCGACGATCGCTGGTTGTACGCACAGGGGACGGTCGTCGTGGATGTTCCTGCGGGTGCGGTAGAACTGCGCGCGGAACGGGGTCTCGAGTACCGGCGTGCCAAACGGCAGATCACGGTCCCGACATCCGGCGCCACCGAGCGCGTCGTGCTCTCGCGCTGGATCGACATGCGATCGCGCGGTTTTGCGCGCGGCGAGAATCATCTCCATGAAGGCGCCGGCCGATTGGCGGCGATGTTGCCCGCCGAGGATCTCGACTTCGGCACATCGCTGAGCTGGTGGAACGGCCCGGATGCCGAGCGCGTCGCGCCCGCTGGCAAGGCTTCCGTTCACGAACTCGGGCGAGCCCCCTGGCGCGTGCCGACGACCGTATTCGATGCCGAGGTCGAGTATGACTGGGGCGCGGTCTATCTAACCGGTGGCTCGCGCCCTGTCGGCGTCGCGTCCGATCCGCTCAGCCCGAACCTGCCGTACATCCGCGATGCACGCTCGGTGGGTGCGATCGTTCACTACCAGGCCGGCTGGTCGCGCGAGGTACTCCTCGGCGCGTTGCTGGGCCAGGTGGATGTGGTCAACATCGCCAACAACCTCTTCCACATGCATCGGTTCCTGCCACGTGGACGCTATTCGAATCTGCTGGAGCTCGAAGGGTTTCCTATCTACCCGGACACGCCGGAAGGCATGTACCGGATGAACACGGAAACCTACTATCGACTGCTCAACCTCGGACTGCGGCTGGCGGCCGGCGCGGGTAGCGCCACCGGCGTGAAGGAGAACCCTCCCGGGTTCAATCGCGCCTACGTCAGGGTGAACAAGGACGCTTCGATCGCGGATTTCTACCGCGCCTGGGCCGAGGGGCGAAACTTCGTGACCAACGGACCCATCCTCGACCTGCGCGCCGGCACGGGAGAGGAACCTGGCGATACGATTTCGCTCTCGAAGCAAGGCGGTGAAGTGACGCTGCGCGTTGCAGCTGAGTCCGACATGCCGCTGGAAAGGCTCGAAGTGATCGTCAATGGCGAAGTCCGCTACGCCTTCGATGTAACTGGAAAACGGAAGCTCGCCGAAGACGTACGCATCAACGTTCGTGAAGGCGCCTGGATCGCAGTCAGGGCCACGGCCCGTGACGATCTCCTCAGCGATGCGGAGCTGGCTCGGTACTCCGACGGGAGCGACGAGGATTTGTTGCGCGTAAGGCCGAGCAACCTGCGATTTGCACACACGAGCCCGATGTACGTCACGGTCGACGGCCGTGGCGCCGCGGTGTCGGAATCGTTCGCGGAGGCGGAACGTATGCTCACGGCATTCGAACAGTTCGCCAAGCGGGCGGCGGCGCCCGCGTTGCTTCCGGCGCTCCTGCGCGATGTAAGCACCGCCCGAGCAAAGCTGGGTGCGCGATCGAAGGAAGCACTGCCGCGATAACCAGGGTACCCAGCATGTGTTATTCCGCTCAAATCCAGTCCGCCTATACGAAATACCTGCGCGAAACCGGCGCGGAGATGGACATCGACCAGTTCGTCGAAATCTTCGGCGCGCGTTTCGCGGATTCCAGCATTCGGATTCCGCGCGCGGTCGAGCGCTGGTTCGATCAGCCGAAGACGGACGCGGAGCGCAAGATCAAATCGATGATCGACGAGTACCGCGCCGCCGAGACCACGAAGCTCGAGCGCGAAGTGTTCGCGCAGAAAAAGCGCCTGGCCGACGCCGAGCGCACGCTCGCGACCAAGACCACGAAGGCCGCGACCGAAAGCAAACGCATCGCGGCCGACAAGATAGAGAAGGCTTTGACGCGGCTCGATCGATTGAAAGCCGAGAAGCCTCACCCGGCCGAAGCGCGCATCTTCCCGATGCACTACGCGCCCATCGTGATGCAGGACGGCGACCGCCGTGTCATGCGGCTCGCGCGGTATCACTGCCGCAAGCCCAACGAGCCCGCATTCATCGACCGCAAACTACCGGGTCTCTACAACGCGCGGCGCGACAGCCTGGGCAAATACTGGCGCGAGCAGTTCGGCTTCTCGCACGCGGTGATGCTGGTCGACTCGTTCTTCGAGAACGTCGATCGCGAGGGCAAGAACCAGGTGCTGCATTTCATTCCGAAGCCGGCGGGTACGATGCTGATCGCGTGCCTGTATTCGAAGTGGATAGATCCGAAAGGCGGCGCGCCGCTGCTGTCCTTCGCGGCGATCACCGATGAGCCGCCGGCGGAGGTCGCGGCCGCGGGTCATGATCGGATGATCGTGAACCTCAAGGCGGAGAATCTCGATACGTGGCTTTCGCCCGCGGGCCGTTCGGTCGAGGAGCTGCAGAAGATTCTCGCGGATCGCCAGGCGCCGTATTACGAACACGAAGTGATGGCGGCCTGACGCCGGCGCCGGATCTCAACCCACCAACCACTCATAGAAGATGAGTGGCACGACGCCATTCGTGCTGGGCCCGACCTCGCGAAACCCGCACGCCAGGTAGAAAGGCCCCGCGCCCGCGGGATGATCGTACGCATCCAGCCACAACGCCTGCGCGGGCCAGGACCGCGCCTTGTCCTTCGCCGCTTCGACCAACGCGCGCCCGACTCCGCGTCCGCGAACTTCCGGCGCGGTCGCGAGCCCCAGCACATACAGCGCGGTTTTGGCGGGCGTGAATGCGCTCGCGTCGATGGCCCATTGTTTGGCCAGCGACAACCGGACCGTGCCGACGATCTCGCCGTCGAGACGGGCCGCCAGCACATGCGATGCGCGCACCTGGCGCAGGACTTCCGCGACCTTCGGGCAGGCGGACCAATGCCCTTCGCCGAACTGACGGGTCATGTCGCGCGCCACGCGCGTGCGCAAGGCCGCGAGTGCGCGCGCATCTTTCGTCGTTCCGACGGAAATCGAAATCACGGCCGAGCCTAACTGACATCGGCCGACATCAACATGGGACTTCCGTGAATGTGCACGCGCGCGATGCGCAGCAACAATGCCGGCATGCGCGGTTTCGATTTCAGCTCCTGGGAGGCGGTGCTCTCGACCCTTCTCGGCCTCGCCATCATCACCCTGCTGGGCGTGGGCATCCGGTTGCTGGTCATGCAGACGATCCAGCAGCGTCGCGAGCGGGAAAATCGCCAGATCAACGAACGTCTGCGCACGCTCATCGCGGCCTACAAGACGCTGGGCGGATCGTTCACGGGCGACTTGGCGGTCGATCCCACGCACTTGAGCGACCTGCGCCGCCGCGAAGCGGACGCCTACGCCCCGCTCCCGACTCCGGCCCTTGAAAGCACCGACCGATCTCGCCGCATCCGCGATGCGGTCGAGGCCGCGCTCTCCGACATCATCTTGCTGGGCACGGAGGAGCACGTACGCCTCGCGGCCTGTGCCGCGGGCGAGCTGGCATCCGGGCGGCCGGTGCACATGCACGAGCTCGTCGTTTCGTTGCGGGAGTTCATCCGCTCGGTGCTCGACCTGGATCCGATCGCGGCGGATGTCGTGATTCCCAGGCAGGGGCCCGCCCGTCCCGGGGGCGTCTCCAGCCGAGATGGCAAGGATGGCGGGAAGGCGGTCGGCGAGCGGGCTGGCGGCGGCGGCGGCGGCATGGCCGCGGGTGCGGGCGCCGGCGTGGGCATGGGACTCGGCGTCGGCGCCGTGG
>JAEWLQ010000078.1 GCA_023457495.1 Pseudomonadota bacterium | reverse complement strand
GCTCTCGCGCTTCGCGATCAACTTCTGAGCTTTGGAGACATGGACATGAATCAACCGAACTGGAATCGCCGACTCCTCCTCGCCATCGCGAGCGCGGTATTCATCGGCGGCGCGGGCACCGCGGCGCCGGCCGCGGACGTAACCCTGCTCAACGTGTCGTACGACCCGACGCGCGAGCTGTACGTCGACTTCAACAAGGCGTTCGCCGAATACTGGAAGAAGAAGACCGGCGACACGGTGACGATCCGGCAGTCGCACGGCGGCTCCGGCCGCCAGGCGCGCTCGGTGATCGACGGCCTCGCGGCCGACGTGGTGACGCTCGCGCTCGCGGGCGACATCGATCAGATCGCGACCAACGGCAAACTACTGCCCGTGAACTGGGAAGAGCGCCTGCCCAACAACTCGGCGCCCTACACCTCGACGATCGTCTTCCTGGTCCGCAAGGGCAACCCCAAGAACATCAAGGACTGGGGCGACCTCGTGAAGCCGGGCGTCAGCGTGATCACGCCGAATCCGAAGACCTCGGGCGGTGCGCGCTGGAACTACCTCGCGGGCTGGGCCTGGGCGCTGAAGCAGCCGGGCGGCAACGAAGCCTCGGCGAAGGAATACGTGCGCAAGCTGTTCAAGAACGTGCCGGTGCTCGACACGGGCGCGCGAGGAGCGCTCACGACCTTCGCCCAGCGCAACATTGGCGACGTGTTCATCTCGTGGGAGAACGAGGCCTGGCTCGCAACCAAGGAGCTCGGCGTCGGCAAATTCGAGATCGTGATCCCCTCGATCAGCATCCTCGCCGAGCCGTCGGTGGCGGTGGTCGACAAGGTGGTCCTGCGCCGCGGCACACGCACAGTGGCGGAGGAATACCTCAAGTACCTGTACACGCCGGAAGGCCAGGAGATCGCGGCGCGCAACTACTACCGCCCGCGCGACCCGCAAGTTGCCGCGCGTCACCAGGAGCTGTTCCCGAAGCTCGACCTCGTGACCATCAAGGACTTCGGTGGTTGGGCCAAGGCGCAGAAGGATCACTTCGGCGACGGCGGCGTGTTCGACCAGATCTACGCGCAGTGATGCCGATCCGGCATATGCGCATGATCAATAGTTAGTGGTACGCCGCGCGCCGCGGCGTACCCTTTCAATCCGGGCCGCGGAGGCGGCGAGAGGAATGACTTGCCCCCCTCGACGAATTCTCTCTCGCCGCCTTCGATGGCCCACCAGACCTCAGGACTCCCGCCCTCCATGAAGCTCATACAGCTGCGATACCTCGTGGCCGTGGCTGAAAACGATCTCAACATCACGCAGGCCGCGCGCACGCTGCACGCCGCGCAGCCGGGCGTCAGCAAACAGTTGAAACAACTCGAGGACGAGCTCGGGTTCCAGATCTTCGAGCGCAAGGGCCGCGCGCTGATCCGGCCCACCGACGCGGGTGCGCGCGTCATCGACCGCGCCTCCCAGATCGTGCGCCAGGCGCGCAGCATCAAGGCGCTCGCCGCGGATTTGCGCAAGGACGACGCGGGCGCGTTGTCGATCGCGACCACTCACACGCAGGCGCGTTACGTGCTGCCGCCGGTGCTGAAGCAGTTCCGCGAGAAATATCCTAAGGTGCGGCTGCACCTGCACCAGGGAAATTCCGAGCAGATCGCGGAGCTCGCGGCGACCGATCGCATCGATTTCGCGATCGCGACCGGCTCGAGCCCCGTGTTCGCGGGTCTCGCGCGTATGCCCTGCTATCGCTGGCATCGGACGATCATCGTTCCCGAGGATCATCCGCTCGCGGATGTGAGCAGGCCGACGTTCGCCGACCTCGCGCGCCACCCCCTTATCACCTATTCGTTCAGCTTCAGCGGCCCGTCATCGCTGATGGAATTGTTCGCGGATGAAGGTCTCACCCCGAACGTGGCGCTGACGGCGTGGGATTCGGACGTCATCAAGAAATACGTGCGCGAAGGACTCGGCGTCGGGATCATCGCGAACGTCGCCATCGACGGCGCTGAGGATTCCGATCTCAAGGTGCGAGATGCCTCGCACCTCTTCCCGGTTCATACGACCTGGGCGGGTTTTCGCCGCGGCGTGCTGCTGCGCGGGTACATGTACGACTTCCTGCATATGTTCGCTCCACATCTCACCGCGCGCCAGGTCCAGGCCGCCGAACGCGCCGAGTCGCAGGAGGAAGTCGACCGCGCATTCGCCGGCATCAAGATCCCTTACTACCGCTGATTTTTACCGGATTTCGGTGCCAGGCACCGTCATCCAGTAAAGCTGCGGTCGACTTCGACGGTGACGTGCACGAGTTCTTCGTGCACCGCGAGCGCGCGGCGGAAGTATTCGCCGGTCTCGGACGTCGGCGTCGTCACGGTCACGACGACCGCGTATTGCGCGCGGCCCACGCGCCAGACATGCAAATCAGTGATGCGCGCCGGCACCGGTCCGTGCTCGATCGCTGCGCGGATCTCGGCCACGACGGGTGCGTCCATCTCCGCATCGAGCAGGATGCGCCCGGAGTCGCGCAGCAGGCCCCAGGCCCACACGGAGACCAGCGCGGCACCCACGAGTCCCATCACGGGATCGAGCCAGACCACGCCGAAATAGAGTCCGCCCGCGAGCGCGATCAACGCCAGCACCGAGGTCGCGGCATCGGCTAGCACGTGCATGTACGCCGAGCGCACGTTGAGATCGACATGTGCGCCGAGCGGCTCGGAACCGTCTTGCACGTGTACATGGCCATGGCCATGATCATGATCATGATCATGGCCATGCGAGTGCCCGTGACTGTCCTTGAGCCACCACGCGCATACGAGGTTGACGCCGAGTCCGATCGCCGCGATCGCCATGGCCTCGGTGTAGTGGATCGTCTGCGGACGGATGAGTCGTTCGACGGACTGGAAAATCATGAGCGCGGCAATGCCGAGCAGGAATATCGCGCTCGTGTATCCGGCCAGGACCTCGACCTTCCAGGTCCCGAACGCATAACGCCGATGGCCCGACTGGCTGCGTGCGAACGAATAGGCGAATGCCGAAAGTCCGAGCGCAAGCGCATGCGAACTCATGTGCCAGCCATCCGCCAGCACCGCCATCGAGTTGTACCACCAGCCGCCCGCGATCTCGACGATCATCATGACGACCGTCAGCCACAACGCGCGCCGAATTCCGCGCTCCGCGAGCGGATTACCCGTGTCGAAGCGCGGGGTCTGGCAGTGATGCGGGTCGGATGCCGTGTGGGTCTCCACGGCGCATAGGGTATCGGATACTCACTCGAAGCCGGAAACCGCGACCTCCGCCGCGTTCGCGACCAACCACCACAACAAACCCGTAAGCGTCGCCACCAGCATCAGCGCGAGCCACGAGCGCGAAGCGCCGATCTCATCCGCCGCATCCATCGAGGTCGATGGCTTGCGCCCACTCACCATCGGAGCCGTGAGATTCTCTCGCCAGAACAACCAGTGAGCGGCCACCGCGAGCACGTGCAGCGCCGCGCCCGCGGCGATCCCATAGAACAACCTGCGGTGGAACGAGGTGAACGCGAGGCTGCGATCCGCGCTCACGTGCGCCGCGAGCGGACCCGAGTTGAAGATCTCGTCGTTGGCGAACAATCCGGTCGCGGCCTGAACGCCGAGCGCGCCGAGCAGGAACACCGTCATCAACCCGCCGAGCGGATTGTGACCCGGCGTCGAGGGGCGTTCGCCCCGAACGAGCCGGCGCAAGTAGACCCACGTGGCGCGCGGCCCGCGCAGGAACGACGCGAAGCGCGCGTGCCGCGTGCCGACGAAACCCCAGAGTATCCGGAACGCGACGAGTATCAGTAGCACATAGCCGCACGCGCGGTGGATCACGAAGTACTCGATGCCGGCACGGTGACTTACGTACGCGCCGACGAACGACAGGACGATCGCCCAATGGCATACGCGCACCGGCAGGTCCCAGATGCGCCGGGATTCGCTCACTGCGCACCTCGTTGCGACAGGTTCATCGCCGACGCATCACGGCCCCGACGGCGAACCTCACTTCGTCCGGAAATGGTCGTGGCAACCCTTGCAGTCGCCGCCCACCGCGCCGATCGCGGCCTTGAACTCGTCGGTCGCCGCGTCGCTGCGCGAAGTGACGAGCGCGAGCGCACGCGTGTGCTCGCCGAAATCCGCGATGCGCTTGTCGAACTCGGCGCGGTTCGTCCAGATCTCGGGCTTCGCGCGAGTCTTGCCCTCCTTCGAGATCTCGGGGTGCGCATCCTGCAGGAACGCGGAGATCGCGGCCAGCAGGTCGGCGTTCCTGCGCGCCTTCGCGGCTTCGAACGGCGCCTTGCCCTGCGCGATCTGCGCGAGCGGACCGAAATTTCCCGCGACGATCCTGAACACCGACTGGCGGTACTCGATCGCGCGCTCCGCGGGCGTCGGACCCGGCGTCTGCGCCAGCGCCGTCGCGCACCACGCGGCGCCGGCGGCGAACGCCACGGCCACTCCTTTCGTCACATTCTTGTTACCGGACATCGACTCGGATCTCCCTGACTACTCCAGGTCCGCACGATTCCATGAAGGCACCCCCGCGGGGAACGACAGAAACGGAATAAACGAATGCCAATGCACGATTTCCCGCGGGCGGTGGCGCCCTCTAGCTTCCCCGGATGACGAACTCATTCCGGGAGTCCTGAGCCCATGCGTATCGCCCTCGCCTTGAGCGTGCTAGCGCTCACCGCGGCCATTCCTGTCGGCGCGGAAGAAGATGTCTCACAGGCCGTCGAATGGAGCTGGCGCCTCGAACCCGCGACGGCGAAGCCCGGCGCCGAAGCGGAGCTCATCCTCGTCGCGAAACTTGCGCCCGACTGGGTCGTGTACTCCTCGGATTTCAAGGCCGAGCTCGGCCCACTGCCCGCGCGGCTCCGGCGGGCGCCGAATTCCACGCTCGAACTCATCGACCCGCTTCGATCCATCGGCGCCAGACGCAAGCGCGACGAGACCATCAACGCCGAGTACGGCTATTTCAGCGAGCGCGCGGAGCTGCGCCAGCGCGTACGGCTGCCCGAGGACGGCGCGCCGGTCGAGGTCACGCTGAGCGGCCAGGCCTGCTACGAAGCGAACGGTTCCTGCTACCTCATCCGGCGAGACGTCCGGATCGCCGCGTCGACGGCCGACGCGCGCCAATAACGGACCGCACTAACCAGATCACGGTTCACCATTGGCCCGAGGGCGAGCGCCTCCCTACCCTCGTTGTAGTTAGTCCCCGTCACCCACGTGGCGGGGCTCGTCCGGCCGATCTGGAAGGGATCGTCCGGCCGGGCGCCCGCCACACCATCTACCGGAACGTGAAGAAGCCCATCCTCGTCTCGACAGCGCTCGCGAGTTGCGTACTGGCCGCCGCCATGATGGTGGCCCGCGCGCAGCAGGCGCAGTCCGCCGCCGCGACCGCGACGAACCTCAAGGTGCTGCCCGCCACGCTCTCGAAGGAGGACGTGCGCCTTCTCATGAAGCAGTACGAACGCGAACTCGGGGTGTCGTGCAGCTACTGCCACGTCGAGGACCGCGAGACCAGCGTGATCGACTATGCCTCCGACGACAACCCGCGCAAACACACGGCCCGGCTCATGATCTCGATGCTCGAAGACATCAACGGAAAACACCTCGCGCAGCTCGGTGGCGACCGCCGCTACTCGCTGCCGGTCACCTGCGGCAGCTGCCACCAGGGACGCAGCAGCCCGCCGGAGTTCCTGCCATGAGGAGGCTCGCAGTCCCCGTCGCGGCTCTCGTCGTCGCCCTGGGCATGGCGGCTCCCGCCCTCGCGCAGATCGCGGTCCGCAACCAGGGATACATCCCGTACAGCGACGCGCCAATCTACTACCGATCCGAGGACATCACGGACGCGGTGACGCTGCTGCAGAAGAAGTTCGATGCGGGCAAGGCGCGGCTCGACTACCACGCGGGCGATCACGGCTACCTGAAGTCGGTGCTGAAGCTGCTCGACATCCCGGTGAGCTCGCAGACGCTGGTGTTTTCCAAGACCAGCTTCCAGTACCCGAAGATCTCGCCGCGGCATCCGCGCGCGCTGTACTTCAACGACGACATCTACATCGGCGTCGTGAACGAGGGCAAGGAGATCGAAGTGATTTCCTTCGACAGGCAGCAGGGCGCCATCTTCTTCATCCTGCACGAGCAGCAGGTCGAGAAGCCGCGCTTCGAGCGAGCCGAGCTCGACTGCACGCAGTGCCACATCGTCGCGGGCACCCGCGGCGTTCCGGGCGTGCTGGTTCGCTCGGTTCATCCGAGCGCGACCGGCACGCCGGTGCCCGGCGCCAGGCAATACATCACCGACCAGGAAAGTCCGCTCGCCGAGCGCTGGGGCGGCTGGTACGTCTCCGGATCGCTCGCGGAGAAGACCATGGCCAACGCGGTGGCGGCCGCGGATGCCAGCGCGAAGTCGGCGCCGCTCGCGAAGCTCGCGGAGACGTTCGACCCCAAGGCCTTCCTCGCTCCGGGCAGCGACGGCGTCGCATTGCTGGTGCTCGGCCACCAGACGCAGATGCACAACCTCATCACGCTGACCAACTACCGCACGCGCATCGCGCTGCACGACAGCGGCGCGAAGGCCCCCGACGAGCTGCCGGAGAGCGCGCGCGAACAACTGCGCCGGCCCGCCGAGCAGCTCCTGCGTTATCTGCTGTTCTCCAACGAGACCCCGCTGCCCGATCTCGACCCGCAACTGGTGATCGCCGAGTCCGCCTTCGCGCGCGAGTTCGCGGCGCGCGGCCCGTTCGATTCACGGGGCCGCAGCCTGCGTGAATTCGACCTGCGCACGCGGCTGTTCCGCTACCCGCTGAGTTACCTCGTCTATTCGGACGCATTCGACGCGTTGCCCGAGCCTTCGAAGGGATACGTCTATCGCCGGCTGCTCGAGGTGCTGAGCGGCAAGGACCAGAGCCCCGAGTTCGCGTCGCTGTCGCCCGAGGTTCGGCGCGCCATCCTGGAAATCCTGCTGCAGACCAAGAGCGGGCTGCCGGCGGAATGGCAGGCCTTCGCGCGCGACAACCGGTTGCGCATCGCTTCCTACAAACGTGCTTCTGACAAACGGAGAAGATAGACATGAAACTGACCACCAGGATTGCGGGTCTCGCAGTCTTGATCGCCGGCGGCGCCACCGCCCTCGCCGGCGACAAGCTCGAGGGACGCTGGGACGCCCAGCTCATACACAAGGATACGGTGATTCCCTTCCGGCTCGACATCAGCGGGTCGGGCCCGACGCTGAAGGGCACTTTCTACGACGGTTTCCGCGCCTACGAATACACCACGGGCGCCAGCTACCGGAACGGCGAGCTGGTGCTGAACATAGACCACTACCTCACGACGATCACCGCGAAACTCGACGGCGGCAAACTCGTGGGTGACGTCGTCGCGCAGAATCGCGGCAATCGCAACGAATTCGGATTCCAGGCCGTGCCGCACGACGCGGCGGCGTACAAGAAGGCGCAGTCCGTGCCCGCGCCCTCGATCGCGGGAGACTGGGAGATTCCGCTCGCGGCGCCCTCGTCCAAGGGCGAGAACGCGTTCCGCTTCATCGTCGAACAGCGCGGCGCGGAAGTCGCCGCGTCGATCCTGCGCATCGATGGAGACACCGGCGCGTACAGCGGCCTGTACAAGGACGGCAAGTGGGTGTTGAGCCACTTCGATGGATCGCGTCCCGGCGTCATCGAAGTCACGCCGGCCGCGGACGGCACGCTGCAGATCGTGCAGGTCGGCCAGCGCACGCCGCGCAACGCCGCCGCGGGTAACTACGAGAACGCGCCCGATGGGCGCTACGCCTCCACGCTGACCGCGTACCGGCCGGCAATCGCGCGCGCGAAAGGCCTGCCGCAACCCGCGAACCCGCTCGCACACACGACCACGCGCGATCCCAACGAGCAGTTCACGTTCGCGTTCCCGAATCTCGACGGCAGGATCGAGACGAACGAAGACCCCGCCCACAAGGGCAAGGTCGTGCTCGCGATCGTGACCGGCACCTGGTGCCCCAACTGCCACGACGAGGCGCAATACCTGATCCAGCTCGACAAGAAGTACCGCGACCAGGGCCTGTCGATCGTCGCGCTCAACTTCGAGGAAGTCGAGCAGCAGGAATCGCTCGAGCGCGCGAAGGCGTTCGTCAGCCAGTACGGCGTCGAGTATCCCTATCTACTCGCCGGCGCGCCGGAGGAGATGTGGGAGAAGGTGCCGCAGCTCCTGAACCTCAACACCTGGCCCGCGACGGTGTTCGTGGGACGTGACGGCACGGTGCGCGCGGTGCATGCCGGCTTCGCCTCGCCTTCCACCGGCGAGTTCTACACCCGCCAGGACCAGGAGTTCACCCGGCGCATCGAGCAGTTGCTCGCCGAGAAGGCTCCCACCGACGCGCGCGTGACGGCCTCCGCCGCGCATTGATGCGGCACGGAGGTGGGCGGCGCCCGCGCGCCCACCTCCGCTCCCGATGCCCTGAGAACCTTCCGGCGCATCGACATGCAGATCCGCCATTTATCGCGCCATGCGCACGCCCGGTAGATTCCCGTCTCCTAACTAATAACCAGACAGGAACAGGAACCAGTCATGAGCGCCTCTCGTATCTCGTCCTTGCAGCAGGCGGGGACCGCCGCCGCCATCGCCATGAGCCTCTCCGCCGCGGCACGTGCGGACGATGCGGCCGCCATCGCGGCCGTCATCGCCGCCCGCGAAGGCGATGAATCGATCGAACAGGTCATCGTCACCGGGACCCGCAGGGCCGAGCGGACCGTGCTCGAGTCCAACGTGCCCTTAGACGTCGTGTCCAGTCAGGATCTGCAGAAGACCGCCACGTCCGACATCAACGGCAAGCTGCAGGCGCTGGTCCCTTCCTACAACGTGAGAAGGATCCCGACATCGGACGGCTCGATCTTCGTGCGGCCGGCCTCGCTGCGGAACCTCTCGCCGGATCACACGCTGGTGCTGGTCGATGGCAAACGCTTTCATCGGTCGGCGTTCGTAGACGTCACGGCGCGCGGCGCGCAGGCAGTGAATCTCGCGCTGCTGCCCGCCGGCGCGTTCAAGCGGACCGAGGTCCTGCGCGACGGCGCGGCGGCGCAGTACGGTTCCGACGCGATCGCCGGCGTGATCAATTTCATCCTCAACGACCAGCCCGGCACCGACGCCTACGTGCAGTTCGGCGAATTTTCGGACGGCGACGGACGAAACCTGCAGGTCGGCCTCACCAGCGGCTTCCGCCTCGGCGACAGCGGGTACCTCAACGTCGCCGCGGAGTACGTCGATGGAAAGGCAAGCAACAACGGCATCCAACGCGCGGATGCCGCTGCGATCAGCGCCCAGGGCGAGCCGTATGCGAGCGCGGTGCGCGACATCGGCGAAGTGGTGCAGCGTTATGGCCTGCCGGAACTCGAGAGCCGGAAGGTCTTCGTCAATGCCGGTTTCGACCTCACTGGGGACACAAAGGTCTATGCCTTCGGCAATTACACGCAAGATACCGGGGTCGCGGACTTCAACTACCGCCCTTCCCTCACGGTGACCGGAGTGGATGCGGATGGCCGCACGGTCACCTTCGCGCGCAACGGCGGCTACAACATCAAGCCGAACGGGCATCACTCGATCTACCAGACCGACGGATCGAACGCCAACGGCAGCTGGACGGCTATCGATCCGGCTTTCGATCTCCTGTCCATCTACCCGGGCGGGTTCACGCCGCGATTCGGCTCCGATACGCGCGACTACAGCTTCGCCGCCGGCATCAAGGGCACGGCCGGCGACAGGCTGGATTGGGATTTCTCCGCATCACTCGGCAGCGACCGCATCGACTATTGGCTGAAGGAGTCGATCAACCTGTCGCTGGGATCGCTGTCCCCGACCGAGTTCGAAAACGGCGGACGCGAACAGCGTGAGCAGACCGCCAATCTCGATCTCGTCTACGAGTGGCAGGCGGGCCTCGCCAAACCGGTGAACGTCGGCTTCGGAATCGAGTACCGGCGCGAGGAGTTCAGCATCTACGCGGGTGAAGAGGCTTCCTGGATTCTCGGCCCGTTGCGCGATCTCTCGCCGGCCGCGAACGGATTTCCCGGCGCGCATCCGGCCACGGCAGGTTCCTGGTCCAGCCGCAACACGGCCGCATATGTCGATCTCGATATCGACCTCACGGAGCGCCTCAATATCGGCGTGGCCGCCCGCCACGAGGACTACTCGCTCTTCGGGTCGACGACCAACGGCAAGCTCGCGGCGCGTTTCGCGTTCAACGATGCCTTCAGCGTGCGCGGCGCGGTGAGCACGGGCTTCCGGGCGCCCACGCCGGGACAGCAATACCTGCAGAACGTGAGCCAGAATCCGAATCTCGATCCGTCGATCCAGCGATCCGTGGACGTGCGCGCGCAGCTGCCGTCGAATTCGGTCGCCGCCGCGTTGTTCGGGGGTACGCAGCTGCGGCCCGAGGAGTCGACCCACTTCAGCCTGGGAGCGGTTCTGCAACCCGCGGAGGGGCTGTCGATCACGCTCGATGCCTACCGCATCGACATCGACGACCGCATCGGTCTATCTACCGACTTCGCGCTCTCCGATGCGCAGCGCGCGCAGCTGTCGGCCATCGATGTGCCGCTGGCCAGCGAGCTCACACATGTCCGCTTCTACACCAACAGCTTCGACACGCGGACGCAGGGGCTCGACCTGGTCGCCGCCTGGCGCGGAACGGCCGGCCCGGGCCGCGTGGGCGTGACACTGGCCGGGAACTACAACGAAACGGAATTCCGCCGTTTCGATCCGGCGCTGTTCAACGAGCCGACCCGCGTGGGTTTCCTGGAGACGATCCCTAACTTCACCACGCACCTCTCCGCCGACTACGAACTCGGCAGGTGGCGATTGACCGGGCGGGCGCGGCACTTCGGCAGCTGGACGTACGTCGCGAACACCTCCGCCGCGTCTCCGGTCTACGAAGTCATCGGAGCCGAGACGTTTTTTGATCTGATCGGCAGCTTCGAGCTTGCCGACAACATCAATGTCTCGGTCGGTGTCGAGAACCTGCTCGACAACTACATCCAGGAAGTCGGACTGGTGACCGTGCGCAACAACGGACGTCGCTATCCGGGCGGCGCCCCTTATGAGAACGACGGCCGCCAGCTGTATGCGCGCATCGGATTCCGATTCTGATCCGCAATGCCGCACGGCGCGGTCGCAGCGCGCGCTCGAAGTCCTTGCGCGTCTGCGCCGCACCGTGCAGCGGCTGGAGATGGCCGCGATCAGCGGCCTTCGGCTACCTTGACGATGAGCTTGCCGCGCGCGTGACCCGTGCGTGACTTGTCCCACGCCTTCCCGGCATCTTCCATGGAGTAGACCTGCTCCACCGGGACCTTGAGCTTGCCGGCGTCCGCGAGCTCGGCCAAGCGCTCGAGAATGTCGGCGACGCTCGTACCGGTTTCGCGATCAGGGCGGCCGCAGCGGATGTTCGCGGCCGCGCAGGCCACGGCATTCGGCGGGCCGACGATGGAGACCAGCACACCGCCCGGCTTCACGATTCCGATCGATCGGAAATTGGCTTCGGCGTTCGCGGTGTTCAGCACGACGTCGACGTCCTTGACGAGGCTTTCGAAACGCTGGCTGCGATAGTCGATGACCTCATCCGCGCCCAGAGAGCGCAGGAACTCATGATTGCCGGGCGACGCGGTCCCGATGACGCGCGCGCCCGCGGCCTTGGCGATCTGCACCGCCGCCGAGCCCACGCCGCCCGCGGCGCCATGAATGAGTACCGTCTGGCCGCGCGCGATCTTCGCGGTCTCATGCAGCGATCGATAGGCGGTCTCGGCCGCGATGGGAATTCCCGCGGCTTCCTCGTATGAGAGTGACTTCGGCTTCCTGCCCAGCAAATTGACCGGGACGATGGCGTACTCGGCATAACTGCCGCTGTTCCGCGCGAATCCGAGCACGGGGTCTCCAACCTTCCAGCCGAGGACGCCTTCACCCAGCGATTCGATGGTTCCGGAGACATCGGTGCCGGGGATGAGCCCGGCGCGTCGGCGGGCGATTTTCCAGTCCACGGGATTGACCCCGGCCGCGCGCACCTTGACGCGCACCTCCCCGGGTCCGGGATTCGGCACGGGCCGGGTTTCCACGGTGAGCGCGCCACTCTGCCGGATCTCCACCGCGCGCATCTTGTCTGGCGCTGCCTCCACGGCGCCGACGAAGCTCAGCATCAGCGCCAGGCTGGACGGCAGGATCGATCGCATGCGGGGCTCCTTATTCGTTGGGCGCAGCTCTTGGTCGCGAATGGCGGCAAAAAGTTCTGAGCCGCCCGCGCGACGTAACCGGTTTCAGACCGGACTGGAATCGACGTCGTCACCGCGCGCCGCGAATACTGCAGCGCATGCACGGTTCCAGCACAGGCGCGGCGCAAGCCGCGCGTCAGCCCGTGGAGGCGCCGGATGACGGCGGCCGGATCGACCGCAGCGCGTCGGCGGGCGACACGCGCGTCATCGCCATCGTCGGCGCCGGATTCTCCGGAACGACGGTCGCCATTCGGTTGCTACGCGAGGCGGCCTCCCGACCGCCACCGAGAACCACGCGCATCGTCTTGATCGATCCGCGCGAGGAGATCGGCGCCGGCGTGGTGTACGCCACGCGTGACTATCCCTATCCACTCAACGTCGGCGCGGGACAGATGTCGCTGGACGCGGACGAGCCGCGCGACTTCCTCGATTTCGCCCGCGCGCAGGGCATCCAGGCCATCGAATCGGACTATCTACCGCGGCAGGTGTACGGCGAATACCTGCGGGCGCGATTCGCGGCGGCGAAGGCGGCCGCACCCCGGAACGTGAGCTGCGCGCACCGGCGCACGGCCGTGCTCAGGCTGCAACGCGCCGAGGAAGAACGCTGGGAGCTGTGGCTCGAAGACGGCACCGCGCTGCGCGCCGATGACGTGGTGCTCGCGCTCGGCAATCCGCCGCCCGCGAGGCTGCCGCAACTCGAACCGATCGAGCGCAGCGAACGCTACATTCACGATCCGTGGAGCATCGGGGCCGCCGGTGACATCGAGAGCGTGCTGCTCGTGGGCAGCGGACTCACGATGATCGATGCCGCGCTGCGGCTCGCGGCGATACGGCCGCGCGTGCGGCGCATCCACGTGTTGTCACGGCACGGCTGGCTGCCATCCGCGCAGGCGTCCGAAACGCGGCCGGCCTGCAACCCCGAGGTCGGCGCGGTGCTCGAGGACGCACGCGGCTCGACGCGCCGCCTGCTGCGCGCGTTCAGCCAGTTGATGCAGGGCGTCACCGACGCCGGCGGCGACTGGCGCGAAGTGCTGGCGCTCGCCCGCTCCCAACTACCCGCGCACTGGCAGGCGCTCGATGCGCGCGAGCGGGCGCGCTTCCTGCGCCACGCCCGCGCGTTGTGGGATATCCATCGGCATCGGGCCCCGGCCGCACAACTCGCCGCCCTGCAAACACTGTCGCGCATGGGCGTACTGGAAATTCACGCGGGCCGTCTCGAATCCGCGCGTCTGGTCGACGATTCCGTGGAGGTCCAGTGGCGACCGCGCGGCACGTCGCACTCGCGCGCCTGGCTGGTCGACCGCGTGGTCAATTGCACCGGCCCCGACGGCCGGACGGCAAAACTCGCGAATCCGCTCGTGCGATCGCTCCTGACCAGCGGACTCATCCGCGGCGATGAGTTGTCGCTCGGCATCGATGTCGCCGCCGATGGCCGCGTGGTCGCGCGCGATGGCAACCCGGTCGACCGGCTGTACTACGTGGGCCCCTGGCTGCGGGCACGGGACTGGGAAGCGACCGCGGTTCCCGAGCTGCGCGTGCATGCCGCGCGGCTCGCCCGCCACCTGGCACTCACGGACTCACAAGATCCGAGCCGCGCCGCGGGCTGATCAGGGACGCGATTCGCCGGACTTCTGCGCCATCGGGCCGTTCGCGGTGATCTGATCGAACACCCCGCCGGTCGCGAAGTGCACCTCCTGCACGTGCTTCCAGCCGCCGAAATGTTCGATGTCGACCAGCTGGAGGTCGGCGAACTGCGCGGCGTATTTCGCCGCGACCGCCTTGTCGCGCGGACGGTAGTAATTCCGCGCGGCGATCTCCTGTCCCTCGGGCGTGTAGAGGAACTCGAGATAGGCCTGTGCGATCGCGCGCGTACCGCGCCGCAGGACCACGCGATCGACCACGGCCACCGAGGGCTCCGCCAGCACGCTCACCGTGGGCATGACGATCTCCAGCTTGTCGCGACCCATCTCGCGCAAGGCCAGGTACGCCTCGTTCTCCCATGAAATCGCGACGTCGCCGATGTTGCGTTGGGCGAACGTCGTGAGCGACCCGCGGGCGCCCGTGTCGAGCACCGGCACGTTGCGAAACAACTTGCGCACGAACTCGCGGGCGCTTTCTTCCGTGGCGCCCGGCTGCGCCTCCGCCCAGGCCCAGGCGGCCAGGTAGTTCCAGCGCGCACCGCCCGAGGTCTTCGGGTTGGGCGTGATCACCTGCACGTCGCCACGGACGAGATCGCCCCAGTCGCGGATGTTCTTGGGATTGCCGGCGCGCACCAGGAAAACAATAGTCGAGACGTACGGCGCGCTGTTGTACGGCAGGCGCTCTTCCCAATTGCGCGGCAGCATCCGGCCCCGCTCCGCGATCGCATCGATGTCATAGGCCAGCGCGAGCGTCACCACGTCGGCCGGCAATCCGTCGATGACCGCGCGGGCCTGGCGCCCCGATCCGCCGTGCGACTGGCTGATGCGTACGCGCTGGCCGTGGGTCTTGTGCCATTGCTCGGCGAAGGCGACGTTGACGTCTTCGTACAGCTCGCGCGTCGGGTCATACGACACGTTGAGCAGCACGACGGGTTTGTCGGCGCTGCTGCCGCAGGCGCCGAGCAACAGCGCGGTGGCGAGCGACAGCCCGAAACGCAGGAAGCTTTGCTTATTCATGGGGCCGCAAGCCTATCAGGTCGGGCGAAAGATCCGTGATGAACGCACCGGGAGTCAGACGTCCGGTTCCAAGGTGCGTCGAATCAACGTTGAGCGCCGCGCGCGCCGCCCTCCGCTCGCCGTGCCACCCCCGCACGCGTGCGCTCGAACGTCTCGCCACCCTAACTATTCCACGACCAGCTTGTAGCCCGAAGGCGCCGCCGTCTGCAGCAATTGTGGGACCGCCGGATTGGCCTCAATCTTGTGGCGCAGGCGATGCACGAGCTGTTTGAGCAACTGCCGATCTCCCGAACCGCGATGCCCCCACACCTGCACCAGCAGCCGGTCGGAATTCACCGCGCGGCCCGCCTGGGCGAGCAGCATCTGCAGCAGCCGCAGCTCGAGCTTGGTCAGCGCGATCGGCGCGCCGTCGCCGATGCGCACGTTGTAGTTCTCCAGGTCCAGCGTCACGCGCCCGGCCGACAGCGGCGCGTGCGCGCGGTCGGCGCTCGCGCGGCGCAGTAGCGCCTTCACGCGTGCCAGCAGTGTCTTCGGGCTGAAGGGCTTGGTGAGATAGTCATCCGCGCCCAGGTCGAGCGCCTTGACGAGGTCCTGTTCCTCGCCGCGCGCCGTGAGCATCATGACGGGCACGTCGCCGCGCGCGCGGATCGCCGTGCACACCTCGAAGCCCGAGGTTCCGGGCATGTTGATGTCGAGGATCACGAGGTCGGGCGACTCGGCATCGAAGGTCGCAAGCGCGCCCGGGCCGTCGCTGGCCTTCACGACCAGGTAACCCGCCTGCGACAGCGAGTACGCCACGAGACCGAGCAGATCCAGATCGTCATCGGCAACCAGTATCTTCACTCCGGCGCCTCCACCGGCAACGTGAGCGTGAAGCGCGTGAAGCCCTCGGCGGTACGGGAGGTGCTCAAGGTGCCGCCGTGGCGTTCGACAATGGACCGTGAAATCCACAGTCCGAGTCCGAGGCCGCCTGGCTCCGGCTCCTGCGTTCCACCCCGCTTGAAGCGTTCGAAGATGTTGAGCGCGTCACTCTCGGGAACGCCGGGTCCCTGATCCTCCACCCACGCGCTCACCTGTTGGTCGTGCGCCTGCGCGCCGACGCGCACCGCCGTGCCCTCCGGCGCGAACTTGCTGGCATTGGCGAGCAGGTTCACGAACACCTGCGTGAGCCGTGGCCCATCGCCCTGCACGGTGAGGCCTTCCGGAATGTCCACCTCGAGCGTCTGGCGGCGCTGGCGCACCAGCGCCTCGACGAGCACCCGCGCATCGTCGATGACGTCCGCGAGATCGATGGTCTGACGGCGCACGTCGAGCTGGCCCGATTCGATGCGAACGCTCTCGAGCAGGTTGTCGATGAGCCGCGTGAGACGCAGCGTGCCGCGCTCGAGTGACAACACGAGCTCAGTGAGCTCCGACGGCGACTTGGTGGCCAGGCCTTCACGCAGCAGTTCGATGGACGCGAGCTGCGCGGCGAGCGGCGTGCGGAACTCGTGGCTGACGTTCGCGAGCACGGTGTCGCGCGCGCGGCGCACGCCCTCGAGCTCGGTTTCGTCGCGCAGCACCTGCACCTGCAGGCCATTCACGACGCGCGAGCTGGTGATCACGGTCTGGCGGTTGCCACTACGCGTCTGCAATTGCTCGACCGACTGGGCGCTGCCCGCCTGGCGTGCGCGCAGGATCGGACACGCGGTGGTCTTGCACGGACGCGGCCCACCGGGCGTACCGTCCAGGCCGCAGGGCTTGAGCACGTCGCCGCAGAATTTGCCGATGGCCTCGTCCGCTTCGATGCCCAGCAACCTCGCGGCCTGCGGATTGAGGTAGCGGATGTTGCGTTCCTGGTCGACGGCATAGACGCCCTCGACCACCGCCTCGAGCACCACCTGCGCCTCGGCTTCGCGATGGCGCAGTTCCGAGTTGAGGTCCACCAGGTTGCGGCGCATGTCGTCCATCGTGCGCGCGAGCTGGCCGATCTCGGCGGGGCCCGCCGTGGGAATCGAGGTCGCGAAATCGCCCTGCCCCAGCCGCACCGCCGCATCGGTCAACGCCTCGGTGGGCTTGATGATGCGCCGGCCCAGCAGGATGCCCGCGATCAGCGCGAGCAGCGCGAAGACAATGGCGGTCACGATGAAGCGCCACACGAGCGCACTCACCGAGCGGTCCGTCTCCGCGGCGGAGGCGCGTGTTTCGATGAGCGCGATGCCTTCGCCATTGCCCGAGAAGATCGGGAAGCTGGACGCGTACAGGCCGAGCGCATCGATGCGCTGGACGGAGAAGCGTCCATCCGACAGCGCCTGCGAATGCAGCGACGTGAATTCGTTCTCCGGCAGCGCGTTGAACGTTCGATAGTTGATCAGCTTCACGGGCAGGCCGCTGTGCTTGGACAGCACCTCCGCCAGGCGGTCGTCGAGCAGATGGACCACCATGACGCTGAACGACGTGTATTGCGCGGGCAGGTTGGAAACCGCGCCCACCACGGAAAACTCGGTGCCGGCCGGCACCGCCATGAAGCGATCGCCCTGCTCGGCGGCGACCGCGTGTAATTGCGGCCATGGCAACGCGACGCCCGTGGAAGCGATCACAGTCGCGCCGTCGAGCACCGCGCAGGCGTCGAGCTCGCTGGTTTCGCAGAAGCGGCGCAGGAATGGGGTCAGGCCCTGGCGCCCCGGCTCGGCGATCAGGCGGCGCAGCGGCGGACGTTCGGCCAGCACGCGCGCATACGTGAGCGTGTCTTCGGCCATACGCGTGATTTCGTCGCGCGCGTTCGCGCCCGCGACCTGCACGTGCAGTTTCTGCTGGCTGTCGGCGAGACCGCGCAGCATGTCGATCGCGAAGTACGAGACGCCCAGGGCGACCAGCAGCACGATGACCACGTTGCTGGCCGCGAGCCACCACCCGAGACTGTCGCGTTTCATCGGCGCCGGTATCCCGTGCCGCGCTCGACCAGCGTCTTGATGATGAGCGTGATGACCGCGAGGATCGACAACATCGAGGCCACGGCGAACGCGCCGACGAAGTTGTACTCGTTGTAGAGGATTTCGATGTGCAGCGGCATCGTGGTCGTGAGCCCGCGGATGTTGCCCGAGACCACCGAGACGGCGCCGAACTCGCCCATGGCGCGTGCGTTACACAGGATGACGCCGTACACGAGGCCCCAGCGGATGCGCGGCAGCGTAACACGGAAAAACGTGAACCAGCCGCCCGCGCCCAGCGTGATCGCCGCTTCTTCCTCGTCGTTGCCGAGCTGCTGCATGAGGGGAATCAGCTCGCGGGCCACATACGGGAAGGTCACGAACATGGTCGCGAGGATGATGCCGGGCAGCGCGTAGACGATGCTGATCTCGTGTTCCTGCAGCCAGGCGCCGAACCAGCCGTTCAAGCCGAACAGCAGCACGTAGATGAGGCCCGAGACCACGGGCGAAACGGCGAGCGGCAGGTCGATGAGCGTGATGAAGAAGCTCTTTCCCTTGAACTCGAACTTCGCGATACACCACGCGGCCGTGATGCCGAAGATGGTGTTGAGCGGCACGACCACGGCCGCGGTGATCAGCGTGAGCCGGATCGCGGCCAGGGTGTCCGGGTCGGCGAAGCTGTTGAAATAAGCGTCCCAGCCTTTTTCCAGCGCCATCGCGAACACCGCGAACAGCGGCGCGGCGAGCAGCGCACCCAGGAATGTGAGGGAGACGCCGATGAGCAGCCATCGGACCAAGGTCGAACGGAAGTTGGTCTGCCCGGGACGCGACGCGATCTCGGCCGCGAGCTCGGCGGAGGTGGATGGCCCGCCCATCAGCGCGACACCATCATGCGCTTGCGACCCCAGGCCTGCAGCAGGTTGATGGCGAGCAGCATCAGGAAGGAGATCGAGAGCATCACGACACCGAGCGCCGCGGCGCCGGCGTAGTCGAATTCCTCGAGGCGGATCACGATGAGCAGCGGCGTGATCTCGGTCTTCATCGGCATGTTGCCGGCGATGAAGATGACCGAACCGTATTCGCCCACCGCGCGCGCGAACGCGAGCGCGAAACCGGTGAGCAGTGCCGGCAGCACCGTCGGCACGATGATGCGGCGGAAGACATAGAAGCGGCCCGCGCCGAGGGTCTCCGCGGCGTCCTCGAGATCACGCTGCACTTCCTGGATGGCGGGCTGCACGGTGCGCACCACGAAGGGCATGCCGATCAGCGTGAGCGCCACGGTGATGCCGATCCAGGTGTACGCCACCTGGATGCCGAGCGGCTCGAGGTACTGGCCTATCCACCCGTTGCCCGCGAACACGGTGGTGAGCGCGATGCCCGATACGGCGGTCGGCAGCGCGAAGGGCATGTCGATGATGGCGTCGATGATCTTGCGGCCCGGAAAGTCGTAACGCACCAGCGTCCAGGCGATGGCGAAGCCGAAGACCATGTTCACGCCGGCGGCGATCAGCGACGCGCCGAACGACAGCTTGTACGAGGCCAGCGCGCGCGGGCTCGCGATGACGCCGACGAAGCGTTGCCAGTCCATGCCCGCCGCCTTGAGCACCAGCGCCGCCAGCGGAATGAGGACGATGGCGCACAGGAAGAACGTGGTGAACCCGAGCGTGATCCCGAATCCGGGGATGACGCTCGGCTCGCGCTGGCCACCGAACTTCGACAGGCGCGACTTCATGCGGCGATCTCGGGACTGATGCGCGCCTCGGCCGGTCGATAGACGATGAGCACGGGCCAGCCCGGCTGCGCCGCCAGCAGGCTGCGGTACGCACTGCCCGCTTCGGTGATGTCCGTGATGCCGAGCACCAGCATCTGCGAGGCGCCGGCGGAAAGATTGCGCGTGAGCGCGGTCACGGTCTCGCCGATCGCGAGCTCGGTGCGCATCTCGAGGCCGTGATCCGTATGTGCTTCGGAACGCGCATCGAGCAGCTGACGCATCGGCGCGGCACGGCCCGAGGTCGCGACATCATCGGGCACGATGCCGAGATACACCGCTTCGGCGTTGACGTGACGCAGCAGGCTCGCCGACACGGCGAGCGTCGCGCGGCGCACGGCCTCGTCCGTCCAGTGAATGAACACGCGGGTCGGGCTCGGCGCGTTACGCGGCAACACCAGCACTTCGGCGGCTCCGTGCGTGAGCAGCCATTCGACGGTGGGCGCCGCCTCCGGACCGGCCGAGATGGCGGCGACTCCGGCGAACGAGGCGGGAGTGCCCGCGAGTCCGTCGATGGCGCGCAGGCCCACGCGCGTTTTCATGCGCGTCGACAGTCCTTCGAGCAGCGGCTCCCGGGCCAGCTCGGCGGCCTGGCTTTCGGTTGGAGCGCAGGCGAGGAAACTCGAAATCGGCGTCGGCAATACGTGCAGGCGGCGGGCGCCCAGCGCAATCTGCGCGCCCGTGCGCAACGGCAGGTCGCGGCGCTCCGGCTGCGTGCGCGTGATCTCGACGCGCGCTTCGCCGGCCGCGCCCGAGCCGAGCAGCTGCGCCGCGCTGGGTTCATCGAGCAGGCGCACACGCAGGCGCTCGAGCGCCCCGGTGAAGACGATCTCCTCCACCGCGCCGCGCGCGATGAAATCGGAAGACAACTGTTCGCGTGCGCTCGCGACTTCGACTTCCTCGGGACGCAGCACGGCGACCACTTCGTGTTCGCGGCCCGCGGCCACGGGTTCATTGCCCTCGGCATTGACCGGCGTGGCGCCGAATCGGATGCCGTCGACGGTCTGGCGCGCGAGCAGCAGATTGGCGGCGCCGAGGAAGGTCGCGACGAAGCGCGTCGCGGGCTGGGTGTACAGGTCGTTGGGATGACCGACCTCGAGCAGCCGGCCGTGGTTCATGACGCCGATCGTGTCGGCCAGCGCGAAGGCTTCTTCCTGATCGTGCGTGACCAGCACCGTGGTGATGCCGAGCTCGCGCTGCACCTTGCGGATCGTCCGGCGCAGCTCTTCGCGGATCTTCAAATCGAGCGCGCCGAAGGGCTCATCGAGCAGCAACACCTGCGGCTTGTGCGCGAGCGCGCGGGCGACGGCCACGCGCTGCTGCTGGCCGCCCGACAACTGTCCCGGCAGCCGCTCATCCATGCCCTCGAGCGCCACGAGCTTCAGCAACTCCTTGCGGCGCGCGCGCCGGTCCGCGGCCTTCATGCTGCGCACCCGCAATGCGAATTCGATGTTGTCCGCGACCGTCATGTGGCGGAACAGCGCGTAGTTCTGGAATACGAGTCCGACTCCGCGGTCGCGCGCGCGCACGTGCGTGACGTCCTTGCCGTGCAGGGAGATGCGCCCGTGGTCGATGCCGGTCAGGCCGGCGATGGCCCGCAACAGGGTGCTCTTGCCGCTGCCCGAGGGGCCGAGCAGCACGAAAAATTCGCCCTCGCCCACGTCGATCGAGACGTCGTTGACGACGGGCTGGTCCTGGTATCGCTTGGTGACTTGGTCGAGCGCAATAGACATGTAAGGGCCGTGGGGCTGAAAACCGCCGGTGATGCTACCAGCAGCCGGTGGCCGCCCGAATATCACGGCGGTTACAATCCGGTCACAACGGCGAGGAACTTAAGCCGGCGCCCCCCCGACTAACGAGTACACTTTTCCTCCTCTTGCCAACCCACCCAGGTTCATCGCATGGCCACAGAGAACAACGCCCCCGGTTCATTCGACAGATCGGCCATCGACAAGGCCTCGGACCAGCGGCGCAAGGGCCGGGCCAACTGGGCCCTCGATGACGCGGTCTACAGCATCGCGGCGCTGCTTCTCTCTCTCATCGTCATCCACAGCATCTGGACGCTGATCATCCGGCCACGCGCCGAGGCGGTGTTGTCTCAGCGGGTCACGGTGACGAACACCTCCAACGTCAAGCACCAGGTCCTCCAGCTGCGATCGATCTACGTGATCCTCAAGGATCACGAGCAGCAGTTGTGCGTGACCCTGTGCATGTGGGCGCTGCTGCTGCTCGCGCGCCAGTTCCAGGAAACGCGCAAGAGCCGCGCGCTGCTCGACCGGGACTACGTGAAGATCGCGGATTCGCAAGTCGTGCTGCCCGAGGACGCGCGTGTGTATTCGCGGCCGATCGAGGCGCTGCCCAAGGATGAGCAGATGAGTTTCCTGCCGCGTCTCCTGATGGTCGCGTACAACCGCTTCGGCGCGACGCGCAGCGTGCAGGACGCGGCCGAAGCCGTGCGCGACGAATGCGAGTTCGAAGCGGCGAGCCTAGACACCAAGTTGTCGATGGTCCGATTCACCGCCTGGGCCATTCCCGCCGTCGGCTTCGTCGGCACGGTGCGCGGCATCGGCGCCGCGCTGCAGGAAGCGCAAGGCGCGATGGGCGGCGACATCTCCGGCGTGACCATGGGACTCGGCATCACCTTCAACGCGACCCTCGTCGCGCTGGTGTCGTGCATCATCGTGATGTTCTGGATGCACCAGCTGCAGCAGTTCCAGGATCGCCTGATCCTCGACTGCCGCACCTACGTCGATCGTCAGCTGCTGCGGAAACTGCGCGTCGTCTCCAAGTAGTTCGGTGCCCTGACTGCGCACGCTCGTCTGGTTCCGCGGCAAGGATCTGCGCGTCGCGGATCACGCGGCGTTGCGCGCGGCGCTCTCGGCGGATGGCGGCGATGTCATCCCGCTGTTCGTGCTCGATGAACACTTTCTGCGTCCCGACGCCGTGCGCCGCACGCCGTTCCGCGTCCAGTTCCTGCTGGAGTCGATCGCCTCCCTCGCCGCGAATATCGAACACCTCGGGTCCCGCCTGATCTGCGTGCGCGGGCGCAGCGTCGAGACCGTGCCGCGTCTGGCAAAACTCTGGAGAGCAGATCGGGTGGTGGCCCAGGACTGGGTCGCGCCCCTCGGGCGTGAACGCGATCGGCGCGTGGCATCCGCGCTGCATGTGCCGTTCGAACGTTTCGCGACGGAAACCCTGCGACCGCCGGGTAGTTTGCGCAGCGGCGCGGGCGAGCCCTATTCCGTATTCACCGCCTTCGCGCGCGCGTTTATGCGCGACGCGCCAGTCCTCGCGCCACTACCGGCGCCGCGCTCGCTGCCGCCCATTCCGGCCGACGTGAAAACGCGCGGCGACGAAATCCCCACACTCGCCGCGCTCGGGCTCGCTCACAACCCGCGCGTCCTCGCCGGCGGCGAACGCAATGCGCGACGGCGGCTCACGAGCTGGCTTGCGGGAGATGCAAAGGACTACGACGAGTTGCGCGACCGCATGGATCTCGAGGGCACGAGCCGACTGTCCGCGGACCTCAAGTTCGGGACGCTTTCCGTGCGCGCCGCCTGGAATGCCGCGGCGCGCGCCCGCGCCCGCCTGTCTC
>JAEWLQ010000077.1 GCA_023457495.1 Pseudomonadota bacterium | reverse complement strand
GCGGTGTCGCGGTGATCAAGGTCGGCGCTGCCACCGAGATCGAGATGAAAGAGAAGAAGGCCCGCGTCGAAGACGCGCTGCACGCCACGCGTGCCGCCGTTGAAGAAGGCGTGGTCCCGGGCGGCGGCGTTGCGCTGATCCGCGCGCAGAAGGCGCTCAACAATCTCGAAGGTGCCAACGAAGACCAGACGGTCGGTATCAAGATCCTGGCCCGCGCGATCGAAGAGCCGCTGCGCCAGATCGTCGAGAACGCCGGCGAAGATGCCGCGGTCGTCCTGAACGCCGTGAAGGCGGGCAAGGGCGCGTACGGCTATAACGCGGGCGCGGGCGAGTACGGCGACATGCTGGAAGAGGGCATCCTCGATCCGGCGAAGGTGACCCGTCTCGCGCTGCAGAACGCGGCGTCGGTTGCGGGGCTGCTGCTCACGACCGAAGTGATGATCGCTGAGGCGCCGAAGGAAGAAGAGCATGCCCACGGTGCGCCGGGGGGTATGGGCGGAATGGGCGGGATGGATATGTAAGGAGCCGGAAGGCTCGGTACTTCCAGACGTTCAACGTCAGGTAGATAGAGAAACCCCCGTCGGGAAGCCAGCGGGGGTTTTTCTTTACCGGTCAAGTCAGTGGGCGTCGAAGCTACTCCCAAATCGTAGAGTTGCTACAACTTCGCGATATTGGCCACGAAAGTTAACGGGTGGTCGCAGCATTCTGACATTGTCACTGTCTTCAACCATACCGTCATATGGCGTGCTCTGAGTCCCCTGCGTGAACCATCTGCACGGGATCCTTCCGACAGAAAAGAAGCAGCACAGGGTTCGAGAATCGCCAGCGATTGCTCCAAGAAGAAGCAATTTAGCGTCGCGTTGTTCTTGAGGGTCTGATCCCGCGTTCCCTGCTGCGCGCCGACTACGCCCTTAGGGGCTACCTAACAAAAAATTACGCAGAACTAGTGAGAGTTTTCGGATAGTCGTGACAGATAGTTCTATACGGCAAAAGAACAATAAGACTGCCGCTCGACAGTTCCAAACAAGGTTCAGAGCCGCAGACAAGCCTCATGGACCATTGAGACTTTAGCTACTTCAACTAGCGGACAGATAGCCATGCCAAAATTCGGTGCTCACATCGCTATTTCAGAACTCGCCGCCGCAGATGCTCCTCACATCTTTGACGGTGGAGCTAACAATGCAACTCGCCTTGGTGCGGTAGGTCCCGACCTAACTCTATTTCTCTTCGACCCAGTGACGAACCCAGCAGTTCGCAAGGGATTCGACGTCACCATGGATGTGCTAAGTACGATTCGACGGATCAAAAAAGAAGCAAAAGAGATCGCGGACATATTCAATGGTCCCGTCGCAGATCTCCAAGACTGGCTAACAGGAGGGCTATCCACAGACCTAACGGCGCTCTTGGAGTCTGCCATCGATGCAATGATTCTGGCGGCGAAATTGGGCGTCGCCGTTGGCACCAGTGGTCTAAATCTCAGAAATCCGCTTTTTCGGCTTGTTTCCAGTGGTCAGATTGACCCGAAACTATTTAGCGATCCGAAATACTGGGCGGAAATAATCAACATAGATACCGTCGACAATTTCGGCTTTCCGTTCCGGCATTTTGGCCACCCACTTACTGACGACGGCACGTGGAAGCAGCCAGAACCAACGGGCGTCTATACAAACTGGTGGTGGATGGATCTGCTCCACTATCGCAAGACAGGTGCATTCGCGGAGAACCTAATTGCCAATGCACGTCGTTCTGGTAACCCGATGTCTCTTTCCTATGCACAAGGGTACATGAGCCATGTTGCGGGAGACATTTGCGGCCATCCCTTCATCAATGCATTGGTGGAGGGGCCATTTAGAAACCATGCGTACCGCCACATAGTGTTGGAGGGGTTGGCCGATACGTGGCTGTGGAAGCATCTGGGACGTGGCGATATCGCGAGCTCACAGCTTCACACATTGATTGGATTGGATCGATCCGACCTGAACAGAATTTCAAAGTTGATTGTGGAATCCATGCGGGAAACATATCAACCTCCGATGGTCCCGGGGCTGTTGCCCGGTGGATATCCAAGTTGGACAGAAATCCGGGGCGCTTACGAGCGCATGTATCTTTACCTTGACCTTTCAACTAGCGACACCATGGCTCGTCCATCCCCGCCTCCAGACGATCCCGGAGATCTCTTTGAAGAGATTCAGAATCTGCTGTCTCGAAACTGGCCAGGGCGATTTCCGCGTCGCGGAGGAAAGAGGTCCCTTGACTATCTAAAGGCAATTCTCGGCTATCTAATGAAGGGAATCGTATTCCTAGCAATGCTCGCAACATTGCCCGTGGCGGTTCTCATGCGGTTCCTGGCGCTCGGTCCACGCTGGCTGCTGTATTTGATTCACCTTTCGATCTTTATGATCATTTCTGCATTACGAAGTCTCCTTGCACTTATGGGTTGGGGATACGCAAGCAGCGACGACTTCTCAACCTTTGGATTCTTAGAAGACTTCATCACTGCAGGCAACTTGGAAGTCTACCCGATGCAGTCGACGGCTAGGCCTAAGCCACCGTTCTACTGGCTCGTACCGCCGCATTCCTTTCCAGGAGCGGCGGCCGAACTAATGACGACACGAGTAGGATTGATGCGGGGACAAGTGAAGCCGTCGTGGATTGTGGATAGGGCAAATGTTATGAGCATCGATGACGTTAACTTGCTTTCTTGGCTCGCATCACCACAAGAAACTAGGCAAGCGGTCCACGATATCGGCATGCGCGGCTCCACCGGCTTCGGCAACGCAGTTGACCTCTGTATCGCGATGCTGGATGGACGCATCGGAGTTCCTGATCTTGACCTCGATGGAGATCGTGGCTACGGATACAGGACGTGGGAAGAGCTTCCGCCGAATGAGAGGTATGTCTAATGAACGACGGCGCCACCTCAGAAAGCCCAATTGAAATTGGCCCCATCGAAGAATTGCCGACCGACCCGCAGCTATTGTTCAAGATCTTCGCAGGTGACGTCGGTAATTCCCAAGAAAGAGTAGCGAGTGTTGAGTATCGCGACAGACGTCCAGTGTGCGTCGCTTGGGACCAAAGCTTTCCGCCACGGTGGCTCGATCTGACAATCTCAAACATCGGGGACATAGCGAGTGATCTGGTGAAGGTCGACTATCAACTTGTCTACTGCGTTGCCAAGAATCATGGTCTTGCGGAAGGCTTCGTTCAGAATCACGCTGGAGAAGTTTCCGGCAGTACTTCGGACGACTACGAGATGATCAGTTTCGTGCAGGGTAGGGATAACCTAACTTTACGCATCGATTTCGGCGCGCCTTCGGACTTCATCGTGAATTTGTATTTTAGAGCTAGATTGTCAACGATCTGGACCACACCACTTCCGAAGGCTGATTGGGACTTTGCTTCCGACTGGCGCGTCGTGGAGGCCACGAAAAGATTCCGCTAATCTCGTGTGTTCGCTTCCATCTGAAGCAACAGAGAGAACTGCCGATGCAATTCATCTGGTGTGCCGGAGGCATCGAGAATGAACGTCATGACTTGGGAGTCACAAATGGCGAAAGTAACGGGAAAAGCAACGGGTCACGCGGGCAAGTTCCAAGTACTCTTGACCGAGGCCCTTCAAGATGCGTTGGCGAATGCGCCTCCGCCGCCCGCTGGTAATGATGTTCTGCAGCTCAAGCTGATCGACCTTCGTATTGAGCACGGGGGGTTCGTTTTGAGTACGACGACTCGGGTAACTCTCGAGATTCTGTAATTTCGCTCGCTGACGTCGCTTCATCAAGCCGGCAATATGGATGACGGGCAAACCGGAAAGGGAAAGAAGGCCCGTGCCGAAGACGCGCTGCACGCGACCCGTGCCGCCGTTGAAGAAGGCGTGGTTCCTGGCGGCGGTGTTGCGCTGATCGAGAAGCTCGAAGGTGCGATGAAAACCATACGGCTGGCATTCGCTTCCTGAGCCGCTGGATCGAATGGCCGCTGCGTCAGATCGTCGAGAGCGCCGGCGAAGTTGCCGCGGTTGTCCTGAACGTCTTTAGGGCGGGCAATGGCGCGTCCGGCTACAACGCGGGCACGGGCGAGTACGTCGACATGCTGGAAGAGGGCATCCTCGATCCGGCGAAGGTCACGCGTCTCGCGCTGCAGAACGCGGTGTCTGTGCCGGGCCTGCTGCTCACGACGGAAGTCATGATCGCGAAAGCGCCGGAGGAAGAAGAGCACGTGCATTGCACCCCGGCCGGAATGGGCGGCATGTGCGGAATTGGCGGAGTGGGCTGGATGAATAGGTAAGGAGCGGAGACGCTTACTGTTTGGCGCTCGCGTCGAGTAGATAGAGAAGGCCACCGTCGGGAACCGCGGGGTTTTTCATTGATGTGGGCACGACACTCGGTTGGTTGGGTTCAGATGTCCAGATTCAGGTAGATAGTGAAATCCCACTCGGGAATCGAGCCAAAAGCTTCGCCCGATCGGATCGGTCGTCGAGAGGTTCGCAGCTACGTAGATGACATGCCCCGTTTCGGTCTTCAAACCAAAAGCGACATTCGTAACTCCTCAGGCTAGACTCGGGTCGCAAGCAGAGAAGTGTCAATAGCCTAGGTCCGGCACGGGAGTAAGCCCGATGGCAGAACGAAAAGAACGACTTAGATTCTCCACAAGCCTAGTTACACAAGGGAAGCATCGCTTTTACACGCTAACAATGCCGAGCGACGTCTTGGCTAGAACGTGCTTTGTGACGACTCGGGAAGAAGATCCTAAAGAAGGCTTCCAACGTGTGCTGGACAAGAAGCGTGCTGAACAAATCGCGCAGTACATTGATAGCGGTCTCGGAACAATCCCAAGCTCGATTGTTCTCTCAGCCCAACCCGATGCAGATCTCAAGCCGCTAGGCCGCAGTAAAACTTTGGAATTCAAAGATACCCAGAAAGCGTTTCTGGTGTTGGACGGTCAGCATCGTGTCTATGGATTCTCGCTAGCCAAGACGGCATTGCGCGTGCCCGTAGTGATCTACAACGGGCTGTCGCGAACGGATGAGAGCCGCTTGTTCATCGATATCAATACAAAACAGAGGCCCGTTCCCAACGAACTGCTACTCGATATCAAGAGACTGGCAGAGTACGAAAGCGATATTGAGGAAATTCTGAGTGTGCTGTTTGATCAGTTCGCAGATCGCCCCGATAGTCCGTTACTCGGACTGACCTCCGCCGCCAGTCGCAGTTCAGGCAAGCTGTCCCGAGTGACCTTTAATGCTGCCGTAAAGCCACTCGTATCAATCTTCAAAGATCGCGATGTGGATGCGATGTATGCCGCAATTCGCGCCTACCTGGCAGCATTCATGTCCGCAGCTTCCGACGCGAATCTAGCGGCGGACCTAACCAATCCCACAGTCTTTCGGTCGGTCATGCTGCTCTTCCCAGAAATAGCGCAACGAGTGAAGGATCGCTTTGAAGCAAGCTATACGCAGGACAACTTCTTTGATGTGGCTGAGCCAATGTTCAGTCGATTAAAGTCAACGACCTTCAAGAACGCAGGCAACTCTCACAAGGAGCTACACGCGACATTGTCTAAAGCGCTGAAAGAGGAATTCACGTTGTAAGACAGCCATGTCGCTCCTGAGTGAAATGACGCGGCCTTATTGGCTGCCGAGATTGAACGCAATTACAGACGTGCGCAGGTCGAGCGTCCGCAATTGGATTGCCGCTGGCGAGTATCAGATTTACTCACCTTTGCAAGTGGACTCGATAGCCCTCGCATTCCAAGAAATCAGCCCGGTCGCGACAGCATACGCGGGAGACATAGTGCGAATGTCTGTGGCGGCGTTCGAGTCAGTTGAAGGAATTTCGCCTAGCTCTCGATTGCCAAGATCAACTGCTTGGCTTCTGGTACGGGCCTATTACTCCGCGTTCTTCGCGGCTCACTGCGTGCTGCGGATATTCGGCCGAAGTTGCACGCAGCTCGATGGGGAAGCAATAGGCGCGATCCATGCGATTGCCGACCTGTTTGACCAGCGTGCCGAAACAACACTGTCGAGAGGGCTGTATCGGACTCTAGTAGATACTGATGGCAAAGTAGTTCGGTTGACTCGCCTGTCGGTTGCCGATGGTGGCTCACACACTGTCCTGTGGTCGGAGTTCAGTGCGCTACTTCGTCACCTCAGCGATCGCATCCTGGAAGATACAGCTACTCGACCGGGCCAAGCCGTGAGTGCGAAGCTCGTGGAGATTCAGAACGCTCTCTTGGGCTTCTCCAACACCACCGGCTGGCTCTCGGTCATCAGAAATCGCGTCAACTATCAGCACGAATACGGTGCCTGGTTTCCCTATCGGGAGCGGGTACCGTACTACGACGGTCTTTTCGACATACTCGAAAGGTGGAGGGCTGACCCGATGGAGCTCAGTTTCTCGACAGACAAGGGTCGCGAGCTGCAGAGATTCTTGGAAGCGATTGTGGTTGTCTTAGGTTTGTGTCGAGCAATTATCGAGGATATGTCGTCACGAGCGCCTGCCGGCCGCTCGTTTCATCGACATGGCTTCAACGCCCTGATCGATCTCCTAAATCAGCCCCGGCGTTTAATTGCGTAGATACGAAGGCGGATCGTGGTCATGTTCGCTTCTGGTCGAAAGCTGGCGCGGGCAAAGGGAGCAGGTCCACGTCGAGCGCCTCGTGACCATGGGCCGGCAGGGTGCGCATGAGCGCTTCGCCGAGTTGGCCAGCGCTGCCGGTGACAGTTAGGTGTGCGGCGCCGCCACTCCGCGGCCAAGCTGCAAGTTCACCGCGAGAGGACTACGCTGCCCCGCGCCGAACCCGGAGGACATTCCCATGAAACGCGCTATCGTGTCGACGCTGATCGTGCTACTCGCATTCGCTGGCGGCTTCTACCTCTTTCGCTCGAACCAGAGCACCCATCCAGCACCGCCGCTCGAACCGGTGGGCGCCACACTCCTCGAAGGCCTTGGCGATTACAGCATGCCTGTCAGCACCAAGCATTCCGAGGCGCAGCGCTGGTTCAACCAGGGCCTCATGCTGACCTACGGCTTCAATCACGATGCCGCGGAGCGCTCGTTCCTCAAGGCCACCGAGCTCGACCCAAAGTGCGCGATGTGCTGGTGGGGCGCCGCGCTGGTGCTCGGACCGCACGTCAATTCAGCCATGGATCCGGCTAACAATCCCAAAGCGTGGGATCGCCTGCAGCGCGCTCAAAATCTTGCCGCAGCCGCGGACAAACGCGAGCAGGCCTACATCCATGCTTTGTCCGCGCGTTACGCACAAAGCCCTCCCGAGGATCGCCGTCCTCTCGATCAAGCCTATGCCACTGCGATGGCAGGGCTCGTGCAACAGTTTCCGGACGATCTCGACGCGGCGACGCTGTACGCCGAATCGCTGATGGACCTTCAGCCCTGGGACTATTGGGACGCCCAGGGCCGCCCGACCGGCAACACGGCGGAAGTTGTCTCAAGACTGGAATCCGTGATCGCGCGCAATGCCGATCATGCCGGCGCGCTGCACCTGTATGTGCACGCCGTGGAAGCTTCGAACGAGCCGGAGCGTGGCGTCGCGGCGGCGGATCGCCTGCGTGAGCTGATTCCCGCCTCGGGGCATCTCGTGCACATGCCCGCGCACATCTATGCGCGTGTCGGCCGTTATCACGACGCGGTGATCGCGAATCAAAAGGCAATAGCGGCGGACGACGCGTATCTGGCGATGTGCCGTCCGCGGCCCGGCGTCTATCCACTCGGGTACGTGCCGCATAACCACCACTTCCTGTGGTTCGCCGCCACGATGGAAGGCGCGAGCGCCATCGCGCTGGACGCCGCGAAGGCCACCAGTGCACGCACCAGCGACCCGAATCTGATGCGCGCCCCGGGGTTCGAGGCGATGCAGGTTTTCTCGCTCACGCCGCTGTTCGCGAATGTGCGCTTCTCGCGCTGGCAGGACGTCGAGGGCACGCCGCGCCCGGAGTACGATCTGCCCTACATGATTGCGATGTGGCACTACGCCCAGGGTGTCGCGGCCGCGCGCCAGGGTAAGACGGACGATGCGCGACTCCATCACGAGTCGATCGTCGCGGCCACTCGCGATCCGGCGATCGAGAAGATGAATGTCTGGGATCGCTACTCGGTCATGAATGGCGTGCGAATCGGCGAACGTGTGCTGGCGGCGGAGCTCGCACGCGCTCAGAAGGACTACGCCACGGCCGCTGCCGCGCTGAGAGAGGCCGTCGCGCTCGAGGATTCGATTCCCTACGACGAGCCGCCGGGTTGGCACGCGCCGGTTCGCCAGACACTGGGCGCCGTGCTGTTGCAGGGCGGAAAGGCCGCGGAGGCCCAGGCTATCTTCCTGGAAGAGTTGCGCCGCAATCCCGAAAACGGTTGGTCGCTGTTCGGACTGGAGCAATCGCTGCGAGCCCAGGGCCGCAAGAAGGAAGCCGGCGAGGTCGCCGATCGATTCCAGCGTGCGTGGAAGAATGCGGATGTCGAGCTGAAACTCGCGACGCTGTAACGCACTACGCGGTCGGCGGCAGGCGCAGAAGTCTCAACGACTTGCCGGCGCTTCGGTGCGGGTCAGGCGCCGTCCGGAATCTCGGGCTCCACCAGCATCTTGAGCAGCGCGAGTGATTCCTGCCAGAAGTTTGCAGGCCTCTGGATTGACAACGACTATCATCAAGTTCCCTTTAAGCAAGCTACCGACAAAATTTTGGACCATTAGGAACTCTATTGACGCTTGCAGGTGCCAAGAGAATTGCATACGTCGTCAGTAGTGGACGTGGGCGTCAATATTTGGCGAAAGGAGGGAACGAAGGTGAGATATAGCTTCTATAAGTTCTCGATCGCTTTGGCTTTCTTAGTAACCATCTTCTTTGGAGTGGCTGCCTGTCACCCTCAGGAGGTTTCAGCAGAACGAAATGCTTGGATTTCGGCAATGCTGGATGTCCAGCGCGAAATCAGCGGTCACCTAATGAAGCTCGAAACTGACAAAGATGCAGAGACGCATGGCGTGATGTCGATTGATTGCAGCCCCGAGAAATCCAAGCTTGTATACGAAGATCTAACTGCGCGACTGCGTGCCTTGTCGAGCAATGGCGCGAGAATTGGACTCGCCGGTAGTTATCGTAAAGATATCGAAAAAGTCCTTATCGAGTGGTCTAGACTCCAGCGTAGGCATGAAGCTTTGTGGAACGAGACCGCGTCACTAACTGGGTTGCCAGCATCCGAAAGGTGCATGCGTCCTAGCGAATTGACATTGACGCGGTTAAGAATCGAAGAGGCAATGACCTCGGCGATCAAAGGCGCCCTGCTATAGAGAAGCGCAACTGCTGCTACTGCCGCTTTCAGCATTGTAACCCCTTCGCTTTCGCGGATCGTTCAGAAGTAGAGGGTTAGGTTGCCGCCGTACTTCGACTTCCACTGGTGGTAAGTTTCCGGACTTATACTGCCGCGCTGAGAGAGGCCGTCGCGCTCGAGGATTCGATTCCCTACGACGAGCCGCCAGGTGGGCACGCGCCGCTTCGCCAGACACTGGGCGCCGTGCTGTTGCAGGGCCGAAAGGCCGCGGAGGCGCAGGCTATCTTCCTGGAAGAGTTGCGCCGCAATCCCGAGAACGGTTGGTCGCTGTTCGGACTGGAGCAGGCGCTACGGCCGCTTTTCGATGAGTTCATGCGCAGGATCATGCCGGGCGAAGATTAGCGCGAACAGATGTAAGGAGAAGATAGGCTCGCTACTTCCAAACGTTCATAAGTCGATAGATAGAGAGCCCCCCGCGCGGGCCGCGGCATTCCCGTCGCCCCCGCCTTGACTTCACCGCTCCGCTCAACAACGATGCCGCTGACTACGAATCCGCTCGAAAGCGGAACCCTGCGGCGGAGCGTTATGTCACTTCGTCAAATGCTGATCCTCATCTCCCTCTCCACTGCTCTTTCGGCTTGTGGAGGCGGGGGCGGCGGCGGGAGTTCCTCCACCAGCAGCGGCGGTGGCAGCAGCAGCGGCGGCCCCACGACACCTCCCGCGAGCAATCGCCCTCCGACCGTCGGCCTCGCAATTCCCGACCAGACCGCCATTCAAGGCCACCCCTTTGACTTCGACGTCACGCAGGGCGGAAGGACGTTCGAAGACCAGGACGGCGATCCGATCAGCTACGCCGCGCATTTCTTCATCGGTGGCATTGCGGGTCTGCGCATCGAGGGCACGCACGTCCTCGGCACTCCGACCCAGGCGACGGGCTTCGTCGAGGTCTGGGTAGATGGTAGCGACGGCAAGGCCGGCTCAAATGTCGCCCGCTTCGTGATTCGAGTCAGCGCGAACCGTGCGCCGGCGCGCGCGACGAGCTTCAGTGACGTTCTCGTCAACGTCGGCCAGGCGATCGACGTCGACGCTGCAGCGGCCGGCGCCGCGTTCACCGACGCCGACGGCGACCCAATCACCTATCAACTCGGTCTGCGCGGCTCGTCCGGGTTGACCATCGAGGGCACACACGTCAGAGGCGCGCTCGCGAGCATCGGCGCGACCGAAGTAACGGTGACTGCACGCGATGGCTTCGGCGGCGAAACCGTCGAGAACTTCATGATCGCCGCACCCGGGCCGACTCCGGGTGCCCCCCACTTGCCCGCTACGTCGTACGTCTACGAAGACGGACAACTCCAGTTCCCCTACGTTCTGACCTTTTCGTACGAGCTCTATCCATTCGACTCGTCGCCCAACGTGCCGACGAACGCAGGCGCCACACTCGGCCGCGTACTGTTCCACGACAAGCGCATGTCGATCACGAACACGATGTCGTGCGCGAGCTGCCACAAACAGGAACACGGCTTCGCGAGCCCGAACCGCTTCGACACGGGTGTGCTTGGCATCCCGATCGCGCGCAACACGATGACGCTCACCAACGGGCGCATGGGTCTGCAGGGGGACTTCGGCTTCTTCTCCGACGTGCGAGTCGAGCGTCTCCGCGATGCCGCGCGTTCGGCGCTCGAAGCGCGCGACGAGCTCGGCTCTCGTCTGCCGGACGTGGTGACGAAGCTGCGCGCCGCGGGCTATTACGAGCCCCTGTTCACCGCGGCGTTCGGATCGCCGGACATCACGGGCGACCGCGTGCTGCTCGCACTCGAACAGTACGTTCGAACACTGCTTTCGTATCGCACGCGCTTCGACAAGACTTGCCTGCCGATGGACAACTCGTCCGTGGGCTGTGAAGCTGGCTTTACTGCCCAGGAATTGCGCGGCCAGGAGATTTTCCAGGGGGCAGCTCACGTACCCTGCACGCTGTGCCATGACCAATGGGACTTCCACAACGGCTGGCAGGCCAACAATGGCATCGACGACGTCGTGACGGACCCGGGCGCCACCCGTCCGGCGATCCAACGCGATGGCTCGCAAGGCGTGTTCCGGGCGGGCTCGCTGCGCAATATCGCGCGCACGGCGCCCTACATGCACGACGGCCGGTTCGCCACGCTGCGTGACGTCATCAACCACTACGATCACGGCATCAAGCTGAGCCGCAACCTCGATGCGCTCCTCAAGACGACTACCGGCGACGCGCGCCGCATGGATCTGTCGGAGGAAGACAAGGATGCGCTCGAAGCGTTTCTCAATACGCTCACGGACGAAGAGATGCTCGTGGATCCGAAGTTCTCCGACCCATTCCAGTAGGTCGAATCACCCGCTCATATGGCGGCCCCTTCGGCTTACCGTGCCGGCCGCCGCGGGATCGCTGGCGGTGGCGCGATACACTGATCCAATCATGAATCTCGGTCTTCAGAACACCTATGCTGAACTGCCTTCGCGGTTCTACGCGCGGGTCTCGCCGGCGCTCGTCAAAGATCCACGGCTCGTCGTCTTCAACTCCCGACTGGCAGAAGAACTCGGCCTCGATCCGCTCGTCCTCGAGCGTGAAGCCGCAACATGGTTCTCGGGCAATCGAGTTCCCCCCGACGCGGACCCGATTGCAATGGCCTACGCGGGCCATCAGTTCGGCGGCTTCGTGCCGCAGCTCGGCGATGGTCGCGCCATTTTGCTGGGTGAACGGGTGGGGCGCGACGGCGTGCGGCGCGACATCCAGCTCAAAGGCTCGGGACGGACGCCGTTCTCGCGCAATGGCGACGGGCGCGCGGCGCTGGGGCCGATGCTGCGCGAGTACCTCGTCAGCGAAGCCATGCACCGGCTCGGCATTCCGACCACGCGCTCGCTCGCGGTCGTCACCACCGGCGAGCAGGTCGTTCGCGACGATCTACTGCCGGGAGCGGTGCTGACACGTGTGGCCGCGAGTCACGTTCGTGTCGGCACCTTCGAATACTTCGCGGTTCGCGAGGATCACGATGCGGTTCGGCAACTGCTCGACTACGTCATTGATCGGCATTATCCCGAAACGCGGAACACCAAACTACCCGCGCTCGCGGTGCTCGAAGCCGTCACGCGGCGACAGGCCGCATTGATCGCGGATTGGATGGGCGTCGGCTTCATCCATGGCGTCATGAACACGGACAACATGGCCATTTCAGGCGAGACGATCGACTACGGGCCGTGTGCGTTCATGGATCACTATGACGTGAACACCGTGTTCAGCTCGATCGACCATGGCGGCCGGTATGCGTATGGCAATCAGCCCGCCATCGCGCAATGGAATCTCGCGCGGTTCGCCGAAACCCTGCTGCCACTCATCGATGCGGACCCGGAGAAGGCGATCGAACTCGCGACCGCGGTAGTCAGAGACTTCATGCCGAGTTTCGATTCGCAGCTCCTGGCACGCATGCGCCGCAAGATCGGTCTGTCGACTGGGCACGAAAGCGATGTCGAACTCATCAAGTCCCTGTTGGCAACGATGCAATCGGCCGGGGCTGATTTCACCCTGACGTTTCGTCGACTGGCGGGCTCTGTCGAAGAGGCGGGCAACGACGCCGCGATACTCGAGCTATTCGCCCCGTCGACCGGGATCGAAGACTGGTTGCGGCGCTGGCGCGAACGCCTCGCAAGCGAGCCGCAAGGTGCGGCCGAACGCGGTGCGAACATGCGCCGCGTGAACCCGGCCTTCATTCCGCGCAACCACCGGGTGGAGGCGGCGCTCGAAGCGGCCTCGACGCATGAGGACTTCGGGCCGTTCCATCGGCTGCTGAAAATCCTCGAGCATCCTTTCGACGACCAGCCCGGCTTGGGGGAATTCGAGCAGCCTCCGGCGCCGGCCGAGCGCGTGCGTCAGACGTTTTGCGGGACTTGAATCGTACGGGGCAATTAAAAGCCCTTCGTGGCGAGTCCGTTAGGATCAACAACCTTCGCTCGACCTCACGTCTCGACGCGCTATGCAAACTGTCGTTGTCGTGGAGAATGACGGCCCATCCTCATCCTTGAACGACGTCTCCGCGAACACGGCGGTGTACTGCATCTCACCGCGCGCCACCGTGCAAAGATGTCCCTCGTTTCGCTTCTTGCATCGGCGAGACGTCCAGCGCGCCTCACGAAAATCCTTCGTCGGACTCTCCGCGCTCCAGACGAGCACGCGTGCAACGGGCCGATCCGCGTTGACGCGAACCTCGAGCGCATCGTCCGTCGAGGCAAATGACCACTTCGTGCGCGGAAGTGCCTTGTTCGACGCCGCATATCGATGCACCGCGCTCAAAGCCCCGATGACGCGCGCAGCGTCGCGCAGACTGTGCCCCTGGTTCGGCACATAGATGACGTTCTTCGGCTCGGGAAGCTCGGACCAGTAGAGCTTCAGGGCATCGAGCGGCCAGTAGCGGTCGTTCGTGCTCAACATGATGAGCTTCGGCTTCGTGAGCCAGGTTCGATAGCTGAATGGATCGACCATGGACAAGAGCTCGGCACCGCGCTCGCTCCCGAGCCTCGAAGGCAGGTCGAGTGATGCGTAGTCCTGGATCTCATCCGACAGCCCGCCCCACGTCGCACGCTGCAAATCCATTTGCGCGCGCATGTTGAGCACATCGATCACCATCGGCGCGACGGCCATGACGCGCGGATCGACCGCGGCGGTGAGCCAGGACGTCCAGCCGCGTTTGGAGGCGCCCGCCACCGTGAACTGCGTCAGCGCGACGTTCCAGCGCTCGCGCGCAATGCTCTGCATGGCATCCATTGCCCGCACGGCGCTCTTGACCATCGGCAGTAGCACCGGCCAATCGGGCTCACCCGTCCTCAGGTATTGATCGAGCGTATATGCGATGAGCGCATCTTCCTTGCGCTCGAAGAGCGGTTGAAATGGCACTTGCCTGAGAACACCGACGGGCGCGCCGATCGCCTCCGCCAACCGTGCGAAGTACTTCGATTCGCGCGGCAACTTCGTCTCGCTGAGTCCCGTCTCGTACTCAGGCTTCCAACGTCCGCCGTGCAAGAACAACAGCGCGCTGCGCACATCCGTTTTCATCCGCGGCGGACGCAGCAGATAGAACTGATGCTTCCATTCGATGCCGCGCCATGTCTGCGAGGTCAACAGGAATTCCGTGTACTCGACCTTGCCGATGCGTCCGGATGTGATCTCGCGCCAACGAGAACTCTCGTCCTGCTGCGCCAAATAGGCTTTGAGCTCGCCTCCCGCGGCCGGCTCAGCTGCGCCGGCATTGCCGGAGGCCGTGAGCACCATGAGCACCGTCGCGACGAGCGCTCGCCGAACCGAGCTGGCTGCAAATGCGTGCATGATCGATCATCCGCTGAACGCGTGACACGATCCTAGTGTCGTTCGATGGAACTCGATGTCAGCAGAAGCCGCAGTGACGCGAATCCCTAAGTCACGGCGCTCTGGCAGATTTTTGTGGCGAGTGAATTACCTGCTCGATCCACGCCGCAAGCGCGTCAAGCATTTCGGCCCTGACTTCCGCATCCTTGCGTCCGGTGCGCGCGGGTACATGAAACGAATGATCCGCATCCTGCAATACCTTCAGAGTTGCGCGCGCGCCGAGCCGGTCGATGAGCGGCTGCAGAAGCTCGAGTTTCCCGAGCTCGTCGCGCGTTCCCTGCAAGAACAGCATGGGAATCTCCACCGAGCTCAGGTGCTCGGCGCGCTCGGCGGAGGGCTTCCCCGCCGGGTGTAGCGGAAATCCAATGAAAGCCAGACCCTTCACGCCAGGAAGCGGTTCGATGGACTGCGCCTGCGAGGTCATCCGTCCGCCGAAGGACCTGCCGCCCGCAATCAGCGCCAACGCCGGCGCCCGGCGCGCAGCTTCCGCAACGGCCGCGCGCACGGTCGCGTGGCAGACCGGCGGAGGATCCGGGCGTCTGCTGCGGCGCTCCATGTAGGGAAACTGGAAGCGCAGAGTCGCGATTCTCCGGACGGCGAGTTCCGCCGCGATCGCCACCATGGACGGGTGATCCATGCCTGCTCCCGCGCCGTGTGCAAGCACCAGGCACGCGGTAGCGTCAGGCGGAAGTTGTAGCAGCGCAGAGACGCGACTGGTCTTGTCGATCGCAAGGGTCAGCCGTTCTGCAACGTCGGTGCTCACGGGCGCCTCGCCCGCACCTTTACGCAAAATCGCATGACAGACCCCAAGGCAGAAGAATGTCGGGAATGGATTTTAGCTTCTGACACGCCCAACTCTCCAGGCGCTGGTGACCTTCCTTGCCCGCATTTGTCAATGTCTCAACCTATCCACACCTCGAAAGGGATAGAGAGACTCAATCGGACGCGTGATGTGGTTGTAACGGGCGATCGGTATCGTTCATACCGTCGCCAATCCGGCGATTTCACCAACAGGAATATCGAAATGTCTTCGTCGAATCTTGCCGTGCGCATGGAGCACGCGGCAACGGATGCTCTCTCTCAACCGCCACGCCCGGAGGTTCGCGAAGCCGCGAACGACGAGCGTGTGGGGAAGAGCTCCGCGCCTCGCTCGTCCTTCACGAACAGGAAGTTCGTGCTTCGCGATCAGGGTTTGCGGTTATTCCGCGTTCGTTGATCGCTTAACCAACAGCTCCGCCATCGCTCGCAATCGCGACGATGCGCGGATGCAGAATTCAGGAGCCCTCGTCGGGAAACCGGCGGGGGCTTTTCGTTTTCTGATCCAAGGAAACCCCGGCAATCGTCGTCAAACGTTTGTTGGCTCAGGAGGCGTCATGCGTATCACCCGATTTCTCATCGCCGCAGTCATCTTCGCAGCCGTGCTGGGCCAGGTCGCGAGTGCAACTACCTGGGGCGAAAGCACGGCGCGCGATCCGGTTTCGGGAAAGAAGATAAAAGTGCAGGAGCCCATGAGCTCCGGCAGCTACATCTACTCGTGGCCTGGGAAGGAAGACCAGGTGTTCTGGCCCATGACGGCGGACAACTGGTTATGGTTCAACCCGAAGAGTGGATACGGCGCCTTCGGCGATGACTTCGAAGATCTCGACGGCGATACGCTCGAACGCGTGAAGACCTGGCTTGCCGCTCACTACGACAAGTCCAAACCACCGGCCACGCGCGGCGAGTTGCTCGCCTGGCTCGAGCAGCTCTACGCGCTGCGTGACATGGACGAGCAGTTCTGGTCCTACTTCTATCGCCTCATGGCTTTTGAACATGCGCAGATCGATCCAGTGAAAAGCCTGGAATACGTGCGCAAAGCCATGCCCCTGCTGGAGCGGCAACTCGTGAATTCCAGGAGTGACGCATCCCGCATCGCGACACTTTACTTATTGGGCGAGTATCACCGGCGTCTTGGAAACCCGGACGACTCGCGCAACTACTTCGACCAGGTGAGGTCCGCGCCGTACCAGGACCGGGAAGGAAATACGCTCGTGGGTCCACCGTACTTCGTGGAGCTCATCGAAGAGCGCGAGAAGCTCGAGAATGGCTCTGCTCCGCCAACGGAAAATCTTCCATAGGGCGATAGGCTTCGTTGACTGGGCCGCTCGGCCGTCCGTCCTTTGTCACGCGATTCGCCGACGAGACAGAAGGTGGATTGGCGTTCGGGATACCGATCCGGAACAACAACGGGCAAGTGGAGGACACAACAATGAACAATGGGTTGAACAGAATCGCCGTTTTCCTTGCCATCGCACTTCTCGCCGGATGCGCGGCCGCTCCGATGCGGGATACGAAGTATCAAAGTAATGTCGACGCATCGTATGCACTCGTCACCTTCGTGCGGCAAAAAGTCTGGATGGGTGACGGCATTCACCTCTACCTCTGGGACGGCGACACCTTCATCGGCACGCTGAGCGCCGGAACCCTGGTTCAGTACAAAGCCGCGCCGGGCGCGCACATCTTCATGGGCAACTCCGAAAACTGGTCCTACGTGAAGGCGGACCTGAAACCCGGAAAGCACTATGTGATCAAGGCCAACATGTTCCCCGGCGTCATGACGATGCGTTCAGACCTGACGCCCGTCGAAAACTCCGACGGACGGATTGCTACCTGGCAAACCAGGATGCCGGCCAAGGAAGTGATACCGGAAAAGCAGGACAAGTATGTGTCCGAGCGCAAGGCGAGCGCCGCCGAGGCACTGGCCGCCTACAACGCAGGATCTGTCAAGTTCGCGGAACTCACCGACTCTCACGCTCGCTGAAGGTCGGATCGACTGCGCCGTAGATAGAAACCCCCGTCGGGAAACCGGCGGGGGTTTTTCGTTTGCCGGCCGGCACGGTGCCGGCAGGGTCCGGCGTCTCATTCAGTCGTTGCTGATCGCCGGCAACTGCTTGCTGACAGCGCGTCCGATCCCCTGGCCCTGCGCGTAACCTTCACGAACAGCGTGCTGAAAGTGAATGCCGCCGTACACGCGCGACATGCCATTCTCCTTCGCCGCATCGCTGAACCGTTTGAACTGACGGATCGCGCCCGGCAACGTGGTGCTGATCACGTTGAACTGCGTCTGATCGCCGAAGTTGCGGATCAACACCTCCGCGACCGCAGCGCCCAGCACGGTGTGCGTGGACGGATAGTCCGGCACCGGCGGCGTGAAGAAGGCGGCAGCCGCCAACGGCATCCACTTCTCGTCGGGTTGTGTGGCGGGATTGCCATCGGTGGCGGCGTTGCGGATCGCGGTGACGGGACGCCAGAAGCGGTACTTGTACTTCGCGTCGAAGCCCGCGATGTAGCCGTCCGCGATCGCGAAGTTCACCAGCGCCATGATGCGCGCGCTCCGCCACACATCCAGCCGCTTCTGCATCACGACGGTATTGGCGATGCGATTCCAGCCGAGCGGCGAGAACTCGAACCAGAAATACGCCATGTCGGTCTGCTCCGCCGTCCGTGTGCGGCTGTCCAGCTTGCCCACCGATTTCAGATACTCGAAATCGCGCGCGTACTCGCGGCTCGTGAGCGCCAGCGGTCCTTTCATCTTGTGATCCACTAGTTCGATCGCGAACGGCGTGATACGTCCCCAGCCGGGGAACAGCGCGCCCGGCCCCAGCGGCGGCGCATCGAACGGCGGCGTGAAGTCGTAGTCACCCGGTTCGCCCGTACTCACATATACGGGCTGGGTCGCCGTGTCGAAGCCATCCGCGGCACGGCGCTCGAGATTCGCCGTGGCGGCCTGCTGCCCGAGTTCGATGCCGGCGGTCTTAGCGGCGCCGTCGGGAATTGCCAGCAGCGCGGCGTGATACGCAATCTCGACCCGCACTTCCTGACCTGGCGCCAGCGCCAGCATGGCCGTGCGTGCGGCGGACGCCACGGCCGCGTCCACCGATGCACCCGGAGAAGATAGGTCTGCGGTGTAGGGCTGATAGCGACGCTCCACACCATTGACCGCATCGTGGATGCTGGCGTGCACGATGGCCAACGCCCGCGAGTCGGCGAGCAGGCCGGGCGACACCGGCAATACTTCCATGGCCACGCCGCTCCAATGCGTGACCGGATTGCCGGACGGCGCCGGCCGCCCGCCTCCTGCCGCGGCGATGCCGGAGCACAAGAAAACCATGAGCAATAGGAATCCCAGAGCGCGTACTTGCGTGCGCATATCAACCTCCTGCGGAACGTTCCGCGACTGTGTGCTCGTATAAGCCGGAAACCGCGGAAAAACGGCTCATCGCGGTCACGACGTCGCAGTAAGATCGGCGCGAGGCCTGCATGGAAGACCTGTTCACCCTGGTGTACGCCGAACTACGCAAGATTGCCGGAAGGCAACTGCGCGGCGAGCGCGCGGGCCACACGTTGTGCACCACGGCGCTGGTGCACGAAGCCTGGTTCGAGCTGACCAAACTGAATCGCATCCGCTGGCAGAATCGCGCGCACTTCCTCGCGCTCGCCTCGCAAGCCATGCGTCGCGTGCTCATCGATCACGCGGTCGCGCGGCGCACGCAGAAACGGGGCGGTGGAAAACCGATCGAGTCACTCGATGGCGACGCGCTCGCGGTGGTGCAGGAGCGCGCCGAAGATCTGATCCTCCTTGATGAAGCACTGCAGCGGCTGCAGACGATCAACGAATATCACGCGCGTATCGTCGAATGCCGCTTCTATGGCGGCATGAGCATCGAAGAAACGGCGGAAGCGCTAGAGGTTTCTCCCGCGACACTCAAGCGTGACTGGGCGCTGGCGCGTGCCTGGCTCAACCGGGAGCTGGCCGATGAGTAGCCCCGCGCCGGATGCGCGCTGGCTACGCGTGCAAAGCCTGTTCAACGCGGCGATCGACTGCGAGCCCGCGGAGCGCGACGCGCTGCTCGCGCGCGAATGTCGTGACGATCCGGAGCTCGGCCGGGAGATACGCTCGCTGCTGGCTGCGCACGAGAGGGACGGTCTCGTGGACCAGCTCGCCTCGCAGATCAGTGCGCCGTCGCAGTGGCGCGCGCGTGTCGATGAAATGGATCTGCACGGGCGAGCGGTGGCGCAGTACTTCGTCATCGAGCCACTTGCCGCGGGCGCCATGGGCCTCGTGTATCGCGCGCGTGACGAACGCCTCGGGCGTCAGGTGGCGTTGAAGTTCCTGCCATCACACCTGAGCACGCAGTCCGAAGCGCAGCAGCGATTTCTGCTCGAGGCACGCGCGGCCGCGGCGCTCGACCATCCGAACATCTGCACCGTCCACGAGATCGGCACGACCGCGGACGGACAACTGTTCATCGCGATGCCGCTGTACGAAGGCGAAACCTTGCAGGCGCGACTGGAGCGGGCACCGCTTTCGTTGCGCGAGGCGCTCGATATCACGCTTCAGGTCGCAACGGGACTCGCCAAGGCTCACGATCACTCGGTGGTTCATCGTGACGTGAAGCCGTCGAACATCATGCTGCTGCCCGATGGCACGGTGAAGGTGCTCGATTTCGGAGTGGCGCGCGTCGCGGATACGATGCTCACGAACCCGGGAACCGCCTTCGCGGGAACCGTGGCGTACATGAGCCCCGAGCAGGGCCGCGGTGAACCCACGGATGCACGCACCGATATCTGGTCACTCGGCGTGGTGCTCTACGAAATACTCGCGGGCACGCGGCCCTTTCGCGGCGAGAACACGCAGGCACTGCTGGCCTCGGTCGTGTCCACTCAGCCGTCCCCGCTCTCGCAGATTCGCGCCGAACTACCCGTCGAAATCGATGCCGTCGTCGCGAAGGCGCTGGCAAAGGATCCGCGGCACCGATATCAGTCCATGTCGGCCATGGCTGCCGAGCTCGAGCGACTCACCACCTGGGAAGATGCGCCACCGAAGCAGCCCGCGCCGGATGGCGAACGGCGCCGCGCCGCGGTGCTGGTGAGCGTCATCGCGGACTATTCGACGTTGCTCGAGCAACTCGCGCCGCCGGATTTTCACGCGCTCATCGGTCAGGTTCGCAGCACCGCTGCGGAAGTCGTGCGCAAACATGGCGGCGTGCTCAACCAGGCGAGTGAGGACGAACTAGTCTCGCTGTTCGGTGTTCCAGCTTCGCACGAGGACGACGTACTGCGCGCCGTGCGCGCGTCGCTCGAGCTGCATGCGCGCGTGGTCGCGATCGACACGGGATTGCCGGGCGTCAGCATCACGTTGCGATCGGGCGTACACGCGGGCCCGCTGGTCGCGCAGCGGATCAACGATGGCCAGCGGCGTTATGGGGTGAGCGGCGCACCCGCACAGATTGCGGCGCGGCTCGCGTCGATTGCATCGCGCGATGCCATCCTGCTGAGCCCCGAGTGTCAGCGCATGGTGGCGCCGTTCGTCAACACCAGCCCTTGTCCGGCCGTGGTGCTGCAGGCGGATTCGGACCCGGTGACGCCGCATCGGCTGACCGGCGAATCAGGGCTGCAGACACGTCTGGAAGCCGCCGCGCGCAAGGGCCTCACGCCCTATGCGGGTCGTCGCGCCGAGCTCGCGATGCTGGAGGCGCATTTCGCGAATGCGTGTCGGGGTCACGGGCAACTCGTGCTGGTCATCGGCGAAGCGGGGCTCGGCAAGAGCCGGCTGCTGCACGAGCTGCGGATGCGTGTCGATGCGCGTCCTGCCCGCGTAGTGGAGGGCCGCTGCCGATCGTATGGTGGCCTCGCCCTGTACTCGCCGTTCGTCGAAACGCTGCGCGAGCTTCTGCAGCTTCCCCTGACCGAAATGCGCAACATTTCCGCCGACGACGTGCTCAGGCGCATCCGCGCGATTTCACCCGCGCTCGAACCATTCGCGCCGCTGTATCTGCACCTGCTTTCCATGACCAGCGACGCCTATCCACTTCCGCAGCACCTGCGTGGAGAACCGCTGCAAGCGGCCATGGGTGAAGCGCTCACGACGCTGCTCACCGAGGTCGCGAACGCGTCGCCGACCCTGCTGCTGCTCGAGGACTGGCACTGGAGCGACGAGGGTTCCCGTGAAACCCTGCGCCAACTCGCCGAAGTCGCCGGCGCGCACGCGTTGCTGGTGATCGTCACCAGCCGACCACAACCGGCCGACCCGTCAGGCCCCTGGCACGCAACGCGCATGCAACTCGCGCCGCTCGATCTCGCGGGCTCGGTCGAGATCATGCGCGATGTGCTGCGCGTGCCGCGTGTTTCGGCGGAGCTCGCGCAGCGACTGCATGAGCGCACCGGCGGCAATCCGTTTTTCCTCGAGGAAACCTGCGAGACGCTGGTGGAGCGGCATCTGGTCGCGGTGCGCAACGGTGAAGGCGTGGCCGCCGGTGGTGTCGCCACGCTCGCCCTGCCGGATACCGTGCAGGCCGTGATTCGCGCGCGACTGGATAGTCTCGACCGCGAATCCGTCGAAGTGCTCCGCATCGCTTCGGTGATCGGACGCGAGTTCGCGCACAAGTTGCTGGTCGACGTGGTGGGCGAGGGCATCGACCTCGACGCCGCGCTGGAACTATTGAAGATGGCCGGTCTCCTGCAGCAGGCGGGTTTCGGCGCCCAGGCTACCTACCACTTCAAGCACGTGCTCACGCACGAAGTGACGTACGACAGCCTGCTGGGACACCAGCGGCGCGCGCTTCATGGCACGGTGGGCCGGGCCATCGAGCGCCGATATGCCCAGCACGTCGAAAGCCAGGCCGACGTGCTCGCGCACCACTACGGGTGCGCGGAAGAATGGCGCGCCGCGATCCATCACGGCCGCTGTGCGGCGGATCGCGCCATCGCGTTGAGCCAGTTCGCCGACGCGCTCGATACGCTCGACCGCGTACGCGAGTGGCTGACCCGCCTGCCGGATGCGGAACAGTCCCCGGACCTCGTCGCCGACGTGTTGCTGCAACAGGAACGGATGTGCGAAACCCTGGGGCAGCGCGGCCGGCAGCAGGAGTTGATCGGCGAGCTGGTGGCGCTGCTCGCGCCCCGCGGCGCCTCCGAGCGACTCGCGCAGGCCTATCTACGCCAGGGCGATCTGCTCACGCTGCTCAAGAGTTTCAACGAGGCGGATCGTGCGCTGAGCACATCGCTGCGCCTCAGCCGTGAGCGTCACGATGCGGCGCTCGAACGCCACGTTCTGCGCAGCATCGGCCTGCTGCGATGGCACGAGGGACGGTATGCCGAGGCCCTGGCGATCAACGACAGTGCGCTCGAGATCGACCGCGCGCGCCAGGACGAGCTCGCCGTCGCGGGCGATCTCGCCAATCGCGGGCAGATCCTGAAGTCCATGGGCGAGTTCGAGCTGGCGCGCGCCAGCCTCGAAGAAGCCATCGCGATACCGGCCCAGGCCGCCGAGCCTGCAACGCTCACCTATAACCTGCACGTGCTCGCCAATATCTACCGCGCGCAGGGCGATCTCGACAGCGCGCTCGTCCATCTCAAGCGGGCGGATGAAATCTCGCGACGGCACCTGCGACCCATCGTGCGCGCCTTCCACGTGCTGGCGATCGCGCACATCCATCTGCAGCGCGGAGAAATCGAGCAATCGCTGCGGGCGTACGAAGAGTCCGTGAATACCAGCCGCCGATCCCGCCATGCCGACGGGCTGGTCCAATCGTTGCGTGCGCAGGGCGAGGTGCTGTTGGGCCTCTCACGTTTCGCCGAGGCATTGCCACCGTTGCAAGAGGCCGCGCGCCTGTTCGCACACCTGGGTAACCAGGCGGGCGAAGTCGAAATGCTGTCGTCCGTGGCGGCGATCCAGGAACGCACCGCGTCGATCGAGGCGGCGGCGCGCACCTGGGAAGAGGTGCGACAGCTCTGTGTGCAACTCGCCGACGCCCGTGGCGAGCTCGCCGCACTCGAAGGCATCGTGCGGCTGCAGCGACGCAATGGCGCACCGCGGGATGCCGTGATGACGCACCTGGGCGCCGCTCTGACGCTCGCGTTGCGACTCGACGACAAGCGGCGTGAAGCCGCCCTGCGCAATACGTATGGAATCCTGGAATGGGAATCCGGCGCCTACACCCGCGCGCTGGGCCATTACGAGCGGCTGCTCTGGCTCGCCCGCCAGCTCGCCGACCGGCACTGCGAGGGGCTCGCGCTCAACAGCCTCGGTGTTACGCTCTCGCGCCTCAGCCGGCACGAAGAAGCCCGCACCGTGCTGGAAGAGAGCATCGTCCTCAACGAATCGAGTGGTGAGACGCTCTTGCACGCACACGCGTTGGGCGCGCTGGCGGACGTTTGCGAGGCCAGCGGTCGTCGCGAAGCGGCCGCGGATTGCAGGGAACGATCCTCGGAGTTGCGCCGCCAGATGGCGGCCAGGGAGTAGATAGATGCCGCGTTACATCATCGAACGCTCGGTCCCCGGACTCACGAGCGAACAGCTCGAGGCGGCGGGGCGCCGCTCCGTGGCCGCGCTCGGACAAATGAACGGCGTGCGCTGGGTGCGCAGTTATGTTTCGGCGGCCGAGGGCAAGATCTATTGCGAATACGACGCGCCGGATCCGGAAGCCATTCGCGAGCACGCGCGCCGCGCCGGGCTGCCGGCGGATCGAATCTCGGAAGTGTCGCTGGAGATCAGTCCCGCGATGTTCGCCTGACTACCCCCAGCGTGGGGTTTCGTCCGGGCTGATCCCGAGCAGCGTCTTCGCGACCAACTCGTGCGTGAGCATCGAGTTGCCCGGATGAACGCGGCCCAGGCGCGCGTCGCGGAAGATCTGCTCCATTCCGCTCTTGCGGAATATCCCGTAGCCACCCGCGAGCTCCATGGCCAGGTCCACCACGCGCCAGGAGTTTTCGACCGCGTGGTACTTGGCGCTCAGGATCTTCGCGGGCCAGGTGGCGCCATGATCGACGCCCTCCGACCAGTCCATCGCGACGCGCTCCAGCAGCGGCTCGATCGAGTCGATCGCGAGTCCCATCTCGGCCACGCGATGTTGCACTTCCGCGTGATAAGACATCGGCCGCGTCAGCGCGAGCACACGTTTGTTCTTCACCGACTCCAGGGTCATGTGCAGCGCGCGCGTGGCGAGACCGTAATAGATGTTGCCGAACCCCAGCAGCGCCCAGGCGAAGATCCCCAGCACGAAGAGGTCCAGGCCAGCCGCGCCCGCGGGCACGACACGCGCCACATATTTGTCCGGCACGAATGCGCCGTCGAGGATCGTGTCGTCGCTGCGCGTGGCACGCATGCCCATCACGTCCCAGTTCTCTTCGACGCGAAAACCCTGCGCGTTGCGGGGCAGGAATGCGTGCACGACTTTGGGAGCAGGGCCGCTGGTGTCCATCCCGTGAATGCCGAGGTAGGTCCACACCGGCGAAAGGCTGCCGAAGCACTTGCGACCCGTGAACCGGTATCCGCCGTCGACCCTTTCGGCCTTGGTGGTCGAGAGCAACACCGGGATGTCGTTGCCGGCTTCGGCATGGCCGGCCGCGAAGATGGCGCCGCGCGCCGCTTCCTCGAGCAGCCACTGCAGCGATTTATCCCCCGCGCGCCAGAGGTCGGCGGCGATGCCGGTCCAGTAGAGGTGCATGTTGACCGCCAGCGCCGTCGGCGCCGCGTGATAGCCCAGCCGCCGCTGCTGCCGCACGACTTCGGCCAGTGAACATCCGCCCCCGCCCAGCTCCTTCGGCACGGCCAGAAGCAGGTAGCCCGACTCGCGTAACTCCTCGAAATCCTCGCTGAAAAACCGGTTGTCCCGGTCGTATCCCGGAGCACGGGCCGCGAACCGCGCCATCATGCTGTCGGTCAGGATCGGGCCCTGGGAGAGCCGGGAAGGCGACTTCTGGGTGGCGGTGGTCGAGCTCATCGGAAATCCTCGGTTGCGGGGCTTTTCTCTATAAGCCGCAAGACTGGAAAAACCGGCTCAATGCACCGCCAAGGGTACGCTCCTGCCTTACTTCACGCTCTCCAGCGCCTTGCGCACCACGTTTCCACTGATGCCCGCGAGGTTGAAGCCCTCGGCCACCCGTCCTCCCGCAAGGTTGACGGCGACCACTTCGCCACGCTCGTTGACCACGGGCGCACCGCTGGTGGCGCGCAATTCGAACGTGCGCGCGGGGTCGTCGACCAGGTAGTTCAGCGCCAGGTCCTGCACGCGAACCACCTTGGCCTTGAACAGCAGTTTGTCCTGCGGTGCGCCGGAGACGAGTTGCGCTACCAGCCAGACGGTGTCGCCCAGCTTCGGCTGCGTCGGCGAAAGTTTCAGTGGTTTGGCGGCTGGCTTTTCCTGCACCGTCAGCAGCGCGATGTCGCGCAGGCCATCCTTGGTCTGGTTGTTGAAGCTGGCCGCGCCCGGGATGGCGAGTGGCATGCCAGTCCACGACTGCGCGGGGTTGACGATGCTCTTGCAGGTGGCGCGTTTGACGGACTTGGGGACGTCGCTCCATGCCACTTCGGTAGCTAGCCCTCCCATCGGCCCCAACAAGTGATGCGCGGTCACGAGCACCACCGGTCGCTTCTCGACATCCGTTTCCATCAGGAATGCCGTGCCTGCGGAAAGCGGCCGTTCTGTCATTTCGAAGGTCGGGCGGCAGATGCTGTCGACCACTGACTTGGGCGGCTCGGCCATGGCATTGGCGGCGCCGACCAACGTGCACAGGGCGATCATCCTGCGTCGGAAGCAGTTGGGCATGGGAAATCCTTTTCGGTAACTGATCAGTCGACGATGGCTTTGCCCGCGGTGCACTTCATCTCGCTAGGCCCGCCGCGGCAAGGCATGTCGAAAGTGCCGTCGATGACCATCGTGCGGTCGCCGACGATCTGCTCCTTGGCCTCGAAGTGGAAGCTGCCCGCCATGCCCTTGTCGTCGAAGCGTTCGATGGTCAGCGTGCCGCTGGTGGCCTCGAACATCGAAGTGCCGAAGAGAAGGGGGAAGACCCAGAAGCCTTTGGGGGCATTGGGGTCGGCACTGCGCGGCACGATGGGATAGGTGCCGGGACCATAAGCCACGTCGGCCTCGGAGAGTTGGCCGCGTCCGTGGATGCCCAGCGCGATCTCGTTCTGGCCGTCGGCATTTTCGTAGGAGCAGTTCACTTCGAGCGCCGGCGACTTAGCGTCGATGAGTTTCTGGTGTTCGTCGTCGCCAGCCCAGTAGGTGGAGTGCACGGTGCTCGGGCCTTCACCCAGCATGATCTTGCCGCGCGGATCCCAAGAGGTCTGCCATTCCCGGGTTTCGGGCGAGGTCATCTTGAGCGTGCAGGCGTGGAGGTAGTCAGCTTGCCGGGGGTCCGCGCCCGAGTCCTCGGCGGTCGCCACGTCCACAGCGGCGTCGGGCTCTTGTGTTTCCGCATCCTTGCTGCCGCAGGCCGTGTTGAGCGCTGCCATCGCCAGGGCTGCAGCCGTGATCGTCGTTGCCTTGAAAAGCCTCATGCGTCCCTTCTCCCTTTTGAAGACAGGCGCAAGGGTGCCACGAGAAGATAGGCGTTGTCCGCTGTCGGCTGGCGCCGACTGACACGACCCGGTCACTATGCCGCGGCGGGCGCGATCACTGCGTCGCGGCAGCCGGGAAGTCGTCACTGACCCTGGGCTGAAGCACCTGCTGACAGTCGCTTGATCTCGGTACGCGCGCGGGCGTTGATCGTCGAGCGTGGATCGCTCCTGGTTTCGTCGAGCAGCGATTGCCACGCCGCGAGCGCCTCGTGCTGTCTGGCCGCGGCTTCGAGCGTGAGCGCCGTGATGGCGCGAGTCACCTGCCGCTCCGCCGGATCGAGGGCATCGGAGTCGAGCAAACTACGCTGCAACTCGATCTGCCTGTCCGGCGCAACCGCATCCTGGAGAATCCCGCGAAGCGGCGGGTCGTTCAGCGAGAAATAGTACAGGTCGTACAGGCGCTGCCAGGTTTCGGGTGATATGGGTTCGCCGCGCGCGTGCATGTCGTCGACGACCCGCAGCCAGCCCGCCTTGAACTCGTCCGACTGGTTGTTGGTGAAGGCGGCAAGCTGAAAGCGGCGCACCTGATCGCGCGCACGGTCCGTGGACAGCGCGGCGGCGAAGCGGTCGTTGGCTTCGCGAACCGGGCCACGATTCCACAGGATCCAGTGTCCCCAGAACACGTTCGCGTACGGGTTTTGCGCGTCGCTTGCCACGGCTTCGCGATACGTCACCTCCGGCTTCACGTTGCGATCGCCGCTGCGATGGCGGAGGAAATACGCCCAGCCCAGGTGCGCGAGCAGATCGGCCTTGCGTGAGCCGTCCGAGGAGGCCGCGCCCGCCGCGAGCACGTTGACCATCTTGTCGGATAGTTCGGCGAAGCTTTCGCCTTCCTTGATGCGGCTGTCGCGAAGCCACTGCATCGCGAGGTCTTCCTGGGCGGTGCGCACCCGCTGCCGCTCCTCGCTCAGTCCGCCGAGCAGCTTCGCAAAGAGGCCATCGAGCTGCGCGGTTGTGCCTGCCATCTGCAGGTTGTCCCACGCCGCTGCGTAGTCGCCTGCCTTCATGTGCTGCTGCGCGGTGACGAGGTGTTCATCGACGACGCGGCGGTTTTCCCGCAATTCGCCTTGCGCTTGCACTAGTTGGTGAACCGCTGTGCCAAAGGACAGCAGCGCGGCGGCAATGCCGACCCACGCCATGAACTTGGCGAATCCGCCGCGTGCTTCGCTCATACGCGTCCAAGCTTAGCCGAAGTCCCCTCACTTCACGCGCCGGTGCGTGATGACGAACTCTCTTACTACCTTCCCATCCACCTCGACATACATCCGCTGCGCCCGCTCATCGCGCGACCTGGCCACCACCTCGTTGTGCATGACGGCCGGCTTTCCGTTCTCGGTGAAGTGCCGCGAGCCGCCCACGCCGTTGCCGCGCCATTGGATGGTGGCGGGTTCTTCGAGCAGCCCGCTGTCGCTCACGCGGGCGGTGCTCAACATCTTCTTGTCCGGGTCGTAGCCCTGGATATCGAGCGCTGAATCCTCCGGGCGGTCGGTCCACTCGTGGTGCCAGGTGCACACGTTGCCGATGCCATTCACCGCGGCAACGCATTCCCAGGTCGCGAAGGCCTTCGTGCGCTGCTCTCCATTGATGATGACGCCTTCGCTGCGCCAGGTGCCGCGTGCTGCCTCCAGCCACGCGACGACGTCAGCGGGCACCGCGGTTCCCGGTGCGGTAGTTCGAGTCACATCAACCGGCGCACCTTCGACCCGCCGCTGCGTCAGGCGCCATTCCCGCACTCGCTTGCCGTCCTCATCGAAGGTGATGTGCTGATCCCATTGCCCGGGCTTCGTGACCACGATTTCATTGCGCATGACGCGCGGCTTGCCATCCGGGCTGGTGGACTCCCGCACCACCGTCATGGTGTTGCCACGCACGGTGACTTCGGCGCCCGCGCCCATGATTCCCGTGTCGTTGACGCGCTGCATCCGCAACACCTTGAGCTTCGGGTCGTATCCCATGATGTCGACAGCGGAGTCGTGGGGCCGGTCGACCCATTCGTGATTCCATGTGCACAGATTGCCCACGCCGTTCACGGCCGCCTTGCATTCCCAGCTCGCCTTCACCGGGGTGCGCTTCTCCCCCTCGATGTCCCACCCCTCGGCACGCCACTGACCGCGGTGCTCGAGCAACATCGCGGTGACCTCGGCGGGGATCAGTGGCGATGCGGGCGTTTCGGCCGCGTGGTTCGCGCTGGCCAGTGCAATCGCAGCAAACAGGAAGGATCCGCGGAGTAGTTTCATGGCCTTGTCCTCAGGTCGGGTGGTTTGGGCGGCCCGGACGCTACAATCCCCATGCCTCGCCACGCCTGAGGGAAACCTCAGATTCATCTTAGTTCTGTCGAAGGAACCGACGCTGGCCCCCGATGACCGCCACGAAAACCAGAATCGGCGCCTGGATCGCCGACCCGGCTTCGAGCCTGCTCTTACGGGACGGGCGATCCGTGCGCCTCGAGCCGCGCGCCATGGATGTGCTGATGCACCTGGCCGCACGGGCCGGCGAGTTGACGTCGGTGGAGGACTTGATGACCGCGGTCTGGAAGAACGTGGTCGTGAGCGATGGATCGGTCTATCTGGCCATCAGCCAGTTGCGCGAGGCGCTCGGGAGTACGGACGGCGGCCAGAGTTATATCGAAACCGTCCCCAAGCGGGGGTATCGCCTCATCGTGCCGGTCGAGCCCGCGGATGCGCCGGTCGCGGAAGCGCCGGTCGCCGACGCGCCCCGCCGTCTGGCGGCGAAACGTTCCTGGGCGATGCCGGCAATCGCCGTCGCGCTACTCGCGACGATCCTCGCGCTCGTGTGGGTTTTTCGTCCACAAGAAAAGGCCATCGACCGCTCGCTGGCGGTCTTGCCGTTCGCGGACCTTTCGCCCGATGGCGATCAGGCATACCTCGCCGACGGCATCACCGAGGAAGTACTCAACCGTCTGGCGAGCCTGCGCGACCTGCGTGTCATCGCGCGCACGTCGTCCTTCCAGCTCCGGGGGCAGGGAAGCGATGCCCGGACGGTCGGAGAGAAGTTAGGCGTGGAGCATCTGCTCGTCGGCAGCGTGCGCAAGGCCGACGACCGTTTGCGCATCACGGCGCAGCTCATCGAGGCGCGCACCAGCCAGCAATTGTGGGCGCAAACCTATGAACGGCGGCTCGAGGACATATTCGCCGTCCAGGACGAAATCGCGAAGGCGGTCAGCGCCGCGATGCAGGTGAAGCTGAAGTTAGGTGACCTCGCACGCATGCCGGGCATGACGAACGACGTCGAGGCGTACGATGAGTATCTGCGCGGCATGGCGCTCAACATCACCGCGCGGCGCGACACTTTTCCACCCGCCATCGCGCACTTGCAGCGCGCCGTCAGCATCGACCCGCAGTTCTCGATGGCGTGGGCGGGTCTGAGCGGAACCTACAGCAATGCCGCCTTCGCCATTCCGGAGCGCGCCGCCGAATGGCGACCGGCGGCCGCGGATGCGCTGGAACGCGCGCGGCAGCTGACACCCGAAGCGCCACACGTGCTGCTCGGGCTCGGGGTCGTGGCGACACGCAGAGGAGACTGGCTGGGCGGCGCCCAATATTTCCAACGCCTCGAAAAAGTCCTTGCCGAACGTGGAATGTCCGCCGAGTCGGCCGGCCCGCGCGGCATATTTCTGCTGGTGGTAGGCAGGGTTCGCGAGGCAATACCCGTGCTCGAGAGCGCGCGCGCTCACGATCCGCTCGCGCCCGCGTACGCCGGCTTCCTGGGAATGGCCTACCTGGCCAAGGGCGACTATGCATCCGCGCTCCGCGAAGTCGATCGCGGCTTGCAGCTGGACGGATTGCGCGAAGGCATGCTGGACTTCGGCATGAGCACTGCGCTCGCGAGCGGCGACCGGTCGGAGCTCGAGCGCAGGCTGGGCGCGATCACTGACCAGGTCCCCGCCGCGGCCATACATCGCCGCCTCGCGAAATTCCTCGACGACCCTGAGAGCGCCGCGCCACAGATACGTGCGATCGCGGCTACCGCGAACGACACCGAGAAAGTCGCCCTTGCGTTGTGGGCCGCGCATTACGCCGACCCGCAGACCGCGTTGGAGATACTGGCCGAGGTGATATCGCGTCGCGCGCATCCGGGTGTGCTCTGGCATCCGCTGTTCGCCGAAACCCGCAGATTGCCGGGCTTCGCGACGCTGGTGGGCGACCTGGGATTGACCCAGTACTGGCGCGTCCACGGGTACGGAGACTTTTGCAAGCCGGCCGGGGAGGAGCTCGAATGCCGCTGAAAGGCAGCTCGAGCCCCGCCGTCATGCATCTCGGCTTTCAAAACACTTACGCCGAACTACCTCCGCGGTTCTACGCGCGGGTTGCACCGGCGCCCGTCAAGGATCCACGGCTGGTCGTCTTCAACTCCCGACTGGCGGAAGAACTCGGACTCGATCCGCTCGCCCTCGAGCGCGAAGCCGCAACATGGTTCTCGGGCAATCAAGTTCCACCCGAGGCGAACCCGATTGCCATGGCCTACGCGGGCCATCAGTTCGGCGGCTTCGTGCCGCAGCTCGGCGATGGTCGCGCCATTCTGCTGGGTGAACGGGTGGGGCGCGACGGCGTGCGGCGCGACATCCAGCTCAAAGGCTCGGGACGGACGCCGTTTTCGCGCAAAGGCGACGGGCGTGCGGCGCTGGGGCCGATGCTGCGCGAGTACCTCATCAGCGAGGCCATGCATGCGCTCGGCATTCCGACCACGCGTTCGCTCGCGGTCGTCACCACCGGCGAGCAGGTCGTTCGCGACGATCTGCTGCCAGGAGCGGTGCTGACACGTGTGGCCGCGAGTCACGTTCGCGTCGGCACCTTCGAATACTTCGCGGCCCGCGACGATCACGATGCGGTTCGACAACTTCTCGACTACGTCATCGAGCGGCATTACCCCGACACGCGGGATGCCAAACTACCCGCGCTCGCGGCGCTCGAAGCCGTCACGCAGCGACAGGCCGCATTGATCGCGGACTGGATGGGCGTCGGCTTCATCCATGGCGTCATGAACACGGACAACATGGCCATCTCGGGCGAGACGATCGACTACGGGCCGTGTGCGTTCATGGATCACTATGACGTGAACACCGTGTTCAGCTCGATCGACCATGGTGGCCGGTATGCGTATGGCAATCAGCCCGTCATCGCGCAATGGAATCTCGCGCGGTTCGCCGAAACCCTGTTGCCACTCATCGATGCGGACTCGGAGAAGGCGATCGAACTCGCGACCGCGGTAGTCAGAGGCTTCATGCCGAGTTTCGATGCGCAGCTCCTGGCGCGCATGCGCCGCAAGATCGGCCTGTCGATAGGGCACGAAAGCGATGTCGAACTCATCAAGGCCCTGTTGGCAACGATGCAATCGGCCGGGGCCGATTTCACCCTGACGTTTCGTCGTCTGGCGGGGTCTGCCGAAGGGGCGGGCAACGACGCCGCGATACACGAGCTATTCGCGCCGTCGACCGGAATCGAAGACTGGCTGCGGCGCTGGCGCGAACGCCTCGCAAGCGAGCCGCAAGGTGCGGCCGAACGCGCCGCGACCATGCGCCGCTTGAATCCGGCCTTCATTCCGCGCAACCACCGGGTGGAGGCGGCGCTCGAAGCGGCCTCGACGTACGCGGACTTCGGGCCGTTCCATCAACTGCTGAAAATTATCGAGCATCCTTTCGACGACCAGCCCGGCTTGGGGGAATTCGAGCAGCCCCCGGCGCCGGCCGAGCGCGTGCGTCAGACGTTTTGCGGGACTTGAACCGTACGGGGCCAAGGAACGGGCGCGTCTTTGAAGTGACCAATGCTCCGCCATCGTTCGCGTACGCGACGATGGGCGGATGCGAGAATTTCAAAGCCTCGTCGGGAAACCGGCGGGGGTTTTGCTTTCTGGGGTCCTGCCGGCCCTAATCCGATGGGTCAGTGGTGAAGCGATCACGTCGGACTGGACCTGCGAGATCCCTGCGTTACGCGGAATCGATGTAGCGCTGTAATACCGATCCCGCCGGCAGCCTTCACTCCCGCAAGTTTCGCGACAGACTCGATTGCTACCTTGGCTTCCGGTGACTATCCACTGTCGAGGAACCGCCATGTTGCTCAGATTCCTGCCGCTTGCCGCGCTCTTCACGCGGCGTTCGCACGCTCTTCACGTCGCCTTCACCTCGATAGGCTCAGTGTTCATGCGCGGTGAGCGTTCATGGGTATCGCGCCAGGCGCAATGAGGAGATCGGGATGAAACGAACCATTCGGCTTTTAGCAGGACTGCTGGTCATCTGCGCATCGTCTGCTGCGATGGCCCAAGGCGCAGATGGCGGAATGCGCATTGCCATCGTCAGCATGGAGACGCGGCGGCCCATCGAGGGCGTGACCGTGACTGCTTCCGGCCGTGACGGCAAGGTCGTTACCGGTCGAACACAGGCCGATGGCACGGTCGAATTGGGTGACCTCGAAGCCGGACTCTATGCGGTCACGGCGGCCGGCCCTGGCCTGGTGACTGTCAACGAACCGAGCGTACGTGTCGTCGGCCGCAAGGTGACTCCACTCAGCTTGCAGATGCTCGCCCACCCGGACTCGCTCGAGGAAGTCCTGGTTCAAGCCCGCGCGCTGAGTGCCGACCCGAATGGGGCGGTAAGCAACTCACTACTGAACCGCGAAGAACTGCGCAGTGCCGCTGGGACGGGTAGCGATGTCATGCGCGCGCTGGACGGCTTGCCGGGACTCGTATCCACCGGCGAATTCGCGAGCTTCTCCGTGCGCGGCCGTGGACCTCGGGACAACCTGATCCTGATCGACGAGTTGCCCTTCGACCGAGTGGTGCACTTCGACCAGACACTCGGCGAGGAGGAGGACATCGGTGGCGGTGGTCGCTACTCGATTTTCGCGCCTAACTCCATCGCGAGCGCCGAGTTCTCGCCCGGCGGCTGGAGCGCCGCATATGGAGGGCGCTCGGGTTCTCTGTTGAAGCTCGATGTCGCAGGCGGAAGCCCGACACCCAGCGCCAGTCTGCGGGTGGACATGGCAGGCCTCGAGCTCGGCTACGAGGGGCCAAGCGGCATCCACGATGGTACGACCATGTATTTCACGGCGCGCCAGTTCGATTTCGGTCGCGTATTCGAGATGATCGAAGAGTTGGACATTGGCCAGCCGAAGCTCACCGATATCGTGCTCAAGACGGTTACGACTCTCGATTCGGGCGACACGATAGAATTCCTGGGTGTTTACGCGCCGGAGGAATACACGCGCGACATAGACAACGTGCTCGAGTCGCCGAACTTCGAGGACGTGTCGCTCATCGACACCGAGCAGGACCTGTACCTGGCGGGGCTGACGTGGCGCCACCTGGTTGGGGAGGTCGGTGAATGGACGAATCGACTCTACGTTCGCTCGAACGACAAAACTTCAGCGGAGGGCGAGGCGTATCCGGACCTCGTGCCGGAGGGCACGCCGGCTGCGGACGTGCCGGTGCGCGAGCGCCTGATGACCGTCACCGAAAAGGAAACCGAGATCGGCTGGCACAGCGACTATGTGACTCGCAATCGCCTCGGCCAGGTATCGGCCGGGCTGCGCGTCTGGCAGACCGACGTCGATTACACGACAGTCCTCAGGGAAGACTGGGACCGCTTCGTCTATCGTTCGACCGATCCGCGCCCACCCGGCCAGCAATACATCACGTTGACACCGGATAGCGTGGACTCGGTGTATGAAGCGAAGGAGACCAGCTATGCCGCCTACGGCGAGCAGGTGTTCGAATTCGATCGCTGGGATCTGAGAGCCGGGCTTCGTTACGATCGTGATGGCTTCTCGGACGAATCGCTCGTCTCTCCGCGGCTTGCGGCGAACTGGCGTCCCACACCGGGCACGCGCGTGTCGGCAACCGCGGGCGTGTTTTATCAGTCGCCGCGCTTCCTGGTGCGCGCGGCGAGCCCGGAGAACTTCGGTATCGAGAACGAGCGAATCACTCACGTGAGCGTCGGCTTCGAGAAGTACTTCGGTCCGAACTGGTCACTGCTCGTCGAGCCGTATTATCAGTGGCTCGATAATCTCGTCGTCGCGCAGGAACGCACGAGTGGCCGGGTCACGAACGGCGGGGAAGGCACGAATCTCGGCGTGGACGTCGTTCTGTCGCGGAATTTCGCGAATGGCTGGTTCGGGAACATCGTTTACGCCTACAACAATGCGCGCGTCGACGACAACGATGGCTTCGGGGAACATGATGCCGACTTCAGTCGCGAGCATTTCTTCTCCATCGGCGGCAGCTGGGAGATCAGCGAACGCTGGAAGGTCGGCGCACGCTGGAAATGGGCGACCGGGCGACCCACGGACGCCTTCATCATCAATAGTGACGTGCTGGGAGCAGGACAGCCGCTGCGGTACTCGAAGGAACTGACGGAGCCAAACGCGCTTCTGCTCGATGACTATCACTCGCTCAATATCCGGGTCGATTACCGGCGTAGTCTTGGGCCGGTGGACCTGGTCGCATTCCTCGATGTGATCAATGTCTATGCGGGGCCAGGGTCCGATGCGCAGGAGTTCGACCCGCGGCGGGGCGTGATCGTCGCGGACGAAGGGGAAGCATTTCCCATCATCGGCCTCATCTTTGAACGTTCCTGGTGATCGGGATTGCCCATTGAGATTGCTCATCATCGAAGATAACCCGCGTCTCTGTCAGGCTGTCGCGGAGAGCCTGCATGCGCAGGGGTTCGCAGTTGACAGCGCAGGTTCGGCGACCGAGGGACTGCGAATCTGGGGAGCGGCCGATTACGATGCCGCCGTGCTCGATCTCATGCTGCCGGACGGCACCGGCCTCGACACGCTGAAGGAAATGCGGAACCGCGGCAGCACGACACCCGTGCTGATCCTCACCGCGCTGGGCGCCATCGAGGATCGCGTGCGGGGTCTGGATTGCGGCGCGGACGACTATCTGGTCAAGCCGTTCGCGATGCAGGAGCTCATCGCCCGGCTGCGCGCGTTGTTGCGTCGACCGGGCGCGGCATTGGGTCGCACGCTCACCCTCGGCAGCGTGAAGCTCGATACGTCCGCACGCATCGTCACCGTGGCCGAGACGCCGCTCGATCTGACGCGCTCGGAGCTGATCGTGCTCGAAGCGCTGCTGCGTAATCAGGGTCGTGTCGTCTCGAAGGAGCGGCTTGCGGAATGCCTGTACGACTTCGAGCAGGAGCGCAGCGCGAACTCGGTGGAGACGCAGATTCACAGGTTGCGCAAGAAGCTCGCGGCCGCGGGCGCCGATGTGTCGCTGCGGACCTTGCGCGGTCTGGGCTATCTCGCCTCCTGATCGCGACTCGATGCGCGCTCCGTCCTTGCTTCGATCACTCATCGTTCGACTGACCATCGTGGTCGTGCTGGCGCTCGCCGGCAGCTACCTGGTGTTGTACTCCGAGTTTCGGGAAGGGCTGTGGGGTCTGGAAGGCCAGAGCATTGCCGTCCAGGTGCAGAACCTGCGTGCGTCGGTCGTGTCGGGGAACGGTCCACCGCGTCTCGAGTTGCCACGGCCCCTTCAAGAGTTCTACTCACGACCGGATGCCTTGAACGGCTTTCAATTGCTGAGCGCGGATGGCTCGGTGCTGCAGTCGGGCGGTTTCTCCGCGCCTTATCTGCCATTGCCGGTCGAAGGCGGCGCGCAGATCGTCATACAGCGGGAAACGGATGCGTCGTCGGGCAACAGCATCATGGCTGCCACCCTCTATCTAGACGACGGTCGCGGCCCACACTGGTTGCGCGTGGTGCGGAATCTCGAGGATGAAGAGAGTCTGGTCGCCCAACTCATGCTCGGCGCGCTGGACGAGTTGTATTGGCCGATTGCCCTGCTGCTGATCGCCGTGGTCGGCGTCGTGGTCGTGACGGTGCTGTCTTCGCTTCGCTCCTTGCGTGCCGTCTCGCATCAGGCCTCGATGTTGTCGCTGAGTCGTCTGGACGAGCGGTTGCATGCCGAGAATCTTCCCCGGGAGCTCGTGCCGCTGGTTCAGGCAGTCAACACCTCGCTGGATCGGCTCGAAGCGGACTATCGCGTACAGCGGGAATTTTCCGCCAACGCCGCGCATCAGCTGCGCACCCCGCTTGCGACATTGCGAGCACGGCTCGAGTCCCGCTTTTCTGCGCAGGAGCTGGGCGATGTTGCGTTCGAAATCGAACAGCTCGCGCGTCTCGTCGAGCAACTGCTCTGTCTCGCGCGCCTCGATTCGCAGGAACAGTTCCAGTTCGCCGAATTCGACGCTCACGCCGTTGCGCTGGAAGTGGCCCGGGAGCTGGCGCCTGTCGCGCTCGAGTCGGAGCACTACCTGACCGCCGTGACGCCCGACGCGTCCGTGCCTGCGCACGGGAATGCAACACTGACGCGCCTGGTTTTTCGCAACCTGATCGAGAACGCGATTCAGTACACGCCCGCCGGCACGTCGATCACCTTATCCGCTGAAGGTGCCGCTGTGATCATCGCCGACGATGGGCCCGGAATCGCTGCGCCTGCCGCTGCATCACTGTTCGAGAGATTCCGCCGCGCCCCCGATGCGTCGGGCCCTGGCGCGGGGTTGGGGCTTGCGATCGCGAAGTGCATCATGGAGCGGCAAGGCGGACGATTGACGCTCGACGCGAAAGCGGCGCGCGGTGCGCGTTTCGTGATGGAGTTTCCCGAGCCGACGTAGGTTTCCGTGCATTGCTCGGCACGCACGGGTCAAAAAGCTCCAGGAGCAGGTAGCCAACCTCTCCGGCGGTCGCCGCAATTCACTGTTGAGATTCAGTATCCCACGGGATACTATATTCACCGAAAACTGTAATTCTGTAGCCCGAAGGATACAGCATGAGCACTCTCGCCGACGTGGCGGACATGCTGAAAGCAGTCCGCACCCAAACAGGCCTCAGCCAGGCCGAGCTCGCCAGTCGCGCGCGGGTATCACGCGTCACGCTGGCGCGAATGGAAAAACTCGCCAGGGGTGACATGAGCGTTTCCGCTCTCGTGCGCTTGCTCGAGGCCGCAGGCTATGACCTGAAGGCAGTGAAAGTGGGGCACGCACGCACGCTGGAAGACATCCTCGCCGAACAACGCTCGAGGGGCACTGAGCCTTGAAACTGGACGTTCACGTCTCCGGCCGGAAAGTCGCGCAGCTCTTTCGGGACAGCGACGAATACGTCATGAAATATCTGCCAGGAACGGTGGAGACCGATTTCGTCAGCCTCACGATGCCGGTACGTGAAGAGTCGTGGAGATGGCCAAGAGACCTGCACCCCTTCTTTCGGCAGAACCTGCCGGAAGGATTCTTGTTAGGCGTCATTCGCGAGGAGTTCGGACGCCACCTCGACGGAACCGACCTCTCGCTTCTTGCACTGGTCGGTGGCAGCGGAATCGGCCGCGTTGCAGTCACGCCGGAAGGTGCGACGCCGGGAGCCCACCTCGCGCCGCTGCACCTCGAAGCGCTGCTGAAATCCGAAACGAGCCCCGCAAAATTCGAGGCACTGGTGCGCGAATACGCGCGCTCCGCGATCTCGGGCGCCGTGCCGAAATTCATCGCGCCCGAAGCAACCGCGGAACACAAGGTCATGACGGGCAAGGCAACCCTCCGCATGGGGAGCTACATCGTCAAAGGATCGGACGCCAAGACGCCATTCCTGGGCTTCAACGAGTTCCATTCGATGCGCGTTCTGGAGCGGCTGAACGTGATGTCGGTGGCAAAGACGCAAATGTCCGACGACGGCAACGTCCTGGTCGTAAATCGTTTCGATATCGACGGAACTGGCACACCTGCGTTTGGCGTGGAAGACGCTTGCAGCTTGTTGGGACTGCCCCCGCACGAGAAATATGCGCCATCGATGGAGCAAGTCCTCAAAGCCACGCGAGCCTATCTTCCCCAAGGGTCTGCTTCGGCACAGCATCAGCGCTTGGGCTGGCTCATCATCACTAACTACGTGGTTCGTAATGCCGACTGCCACTCCAAGAACATCGCGCTCTACTACACCGGCATCTCCGATGTCGCATACACACCGGCGTACGACATCGTTACGACGCAGGCCTATCCGCGCTACGCCGAGAACCCTCCAGGGCTGACGATCGAAGGCAGAAAGACCTGGGCCCCCGGAAAATCACTCGAAAAGTTCTTCAAGGCGAGGCTCGGTATCGCGCCTCGTGAATACGCGGACATGGTCGAACGGGTTTGCGAGTCGGCGGTGGAAGTTGGCCGCGAAGTGATCGAAGCCGCAAAGAACGAGCCTCGCTGGAATGAAATCGCAAAGCAGATGACCAACGCGTGGGACGCAGGAATGACTTCGCTGCGCGGTGCTGATGGCGAAGAGAAGAGCCGGGGATTGCGCCCTTACATCGAGGCGGCAAAGTTCTCCGCTCCGGCTCCGGCCGAACGACCGGAGCCCATCGGCCGGTCAGAGCTCATGCGCCAACCCAAACGGCGGAAGTGATCAGGCACGGCTGGCGCCCACGCTCGCATTGAGCTCGTCCGCGAGTCGTCGCGCCACGTCCACGGGCAGGTATCGAATGCGAACTCCGGCGGACCTCGCGCCTCCTCCAGCGGTATCCACTGTCAGGCTCGCCATGTGCCGGCGCCGGTCGAATGGTGTCGTCGACAGGTTCAGCGACTGCACACGGTCGCGCGGCACGATCGTCAACCGGCGCGTCAGCCAGCCCGACCGGAACAGCAACACGTCGCTCTGCAGCGCCCAGCGCGCGTACTTCACGTACAGATGCGCGTGCATCCACGCGAGCCCAACCGCGATCGGAATCGCGAAAACGATGGCCTCGCGCAGATACCACCACATCGGCACCACGAAGAGCAGAAGGAGCAGCAAGGCGCTGCGCCGGAAAATGCGCGAGCGAGCTCCTGGCGCGAGCGGTTGCCAATCCGGTTGCGCGGCGGAATCGAAGACAGGTAGCGCCGCGGCTATCAACGCCGGCGCCGCCGCGGCGGGGCAGACGGGCGCCAGCCAGCGCGTTTTCATCCGCTCCGGATTGTGCTGCTGCTCTTCGCCGCCGCCGTCGCCCGCCAGATCGACGTCCAGGGACACCCTGCCGAACAGCCGGTGCAGCGGCGACTCCGACTGATGCACCGCCTGGATCCGGCGTATCCGCAGCGTGAGGGCGATGCTCGTGAATAGTCCATAACGCGCACGCAGATCCCCGGCGTGCCGTGTCAGCGTGAAATCGTGCAGTGTTACCAGTGCCACCACGACCGAAAGGATTCGTACGGCGATCAGCGCCGAGATGATCGCGAGGACGGCGAGCAGGATCTGCATCGCCGTTCCGAGCCCTGCGACGCCGCTGAGCGCCGAAGAATGCAGCCATTCGTCGATGAACTCGCGCTTCACCCGGAAGAAGCCCGCTTGCTGCATCAAGGCTGCGCCGGCGGCGACGAGGATCAGTCCTCGGTTGTCGATCAGTCCGTGAATCACCAGTTCCTTCGGCGATAAGTGCAGCAGCGGAGGAGCTTGGGGAGCTTGTGCCGCTTCCGCGGCGGGTTGCGAATCGGCGAACACCCGTTGACGCATCTCCTGGACCGCGCTCGAGTCCAGCACGCTGATGAGCGCTTCGGGCTTTCCGCCGGTGGAGGTTTGCACGCGCACTTGCGCGACGTTCAGGAGCCGATGCAACAGCCCGCGCTCGGTATCGATGTTCTCTATGCGCGAATACTCGATGTGGCGCACGTTCCGGAATATCACCCCCTCGCGAATCACCAGGCCGCGTGGGCCGTATCCATAGCGAAAGGTCCATTGATGCCACAAGGCGCGTACGAGCATCGCGCCCACGAATACGAGAGCAAGAGGCATGCCTATCCAGTCGTCCTCACGGCGTGCGCCGAATATCAGCAGCACAAAGAGCGGCAGGATCAGTTGCCGCACCGAGCCCGTCAGCGCGAACAGCCAGGACGAGCGATGCAATCGCAGAGCCGGCTGGAACTCCGCCTCGCTGCCTTCAGACGCCACTGTCGCGATTCTCCGCGAGCAACGCGTCGCGTAACGCGATGGCTTCCGCATGCGCGAGGCCGGGTAGTTCGATCTTCGTGAAGCGGCTGCCGGCCGTGTACAACTTCAACGTGCCGACGCCGAAGCGCCGCTGCAGCGGCCCTTGCGAGACATCCGTGTGCTGGATGCGCGCGCGCGGCAGCGCAATCCGCGATCGCCAGAGGATGCCGCGCTCGATGGCGATGCCGGTCGCATCGACGCCGAATCGCAGGCGTCGGTAATACGCCTGCGGCAAGGCAAGGCTGAGTGTAAACCCGGCCGCCGCGATGAGCAGAGGTGCGAACAGGCCGGGTGCACCGAATCGAATGACGAGACCGAATGCGAAGACGGTCGCAATCGAGGTCATCAGCACACCTTGCCAGCGCCACACGCTGATCACGGCACGGTCGACTGGAGATGTTTCCATCGGCTGTCCTGCTCGGGAAAACTTCATTCTAACCGTCTGCGCAAGGTCGGAGCCGCTGCATCCTGTTTGATGCGCTCCCGTGCGATGCCTGGACCCGTCCGCCGCGGCAGACTGCGCCCGAATGGTCGATGCCGATCACGAAATCGACTGCAAATTGGAGGTTTTCGGCGTCATAGAAGTTAAAGTCGCAGTCGGTACCTAAGGCCGATCCAGGATTGGCGCCTAACAGGGGGCAATGGGATGGCGATGGAAACCGTGCAGCCGCCAGTGACCGAGCTACTGGCCCGCAGCCGCGCCGGCGACGCGGGTGCGCTCGATGCGGCTTTCGCGGCAATGTACGAGCAGCTCAAGCAGGCGGCGCGCAATCAGCTGCGAAGGCAGCGCCGCGCGTTCCAGACCACCGCGCTGGTGCACGAGGCCTGGCTGAAGCTGGCCGGCAATGCCGCGTTGGCCCCCTCCGACCGTAATCACCTGATGGCCCTTTCCGCCCGCGCGATGCACCACGTGCTGGTGGACCATGCGCGCGAGATTCATGCTGCCAAACGCGGCGGCGGCGAACAGGCGGTGACGCTGACGGACTGTGCGGCGATCCAGCCGCAGGCTGAAGTCGAGGTGCTGGCGCTGCACGAGTTGCTCGAGGAGCTGCGGCGGTTCGATCCGCGCGCCGCGCAGATCGTCGAGCTGCGCTACTTCGGCGGCTACGAGGAACCGGAGATCGCCACGCTGCTGGAAGTCAGCGAATCCACCGTGCAGCGCGACTGGCGCCGCACCCGCGCCTGGCTAGCGGCGAGGCTCGGTCACTGATGGACACCAACCGCAGTCCGCTGGCGATGCGCATCTTCGAGCAGCTCATCGAGCTGGCACCGGAGCGGCGCGCGGCGGGGCTCGACGAGTTGTGCGCAGGTGATGCGGAGCTGCGCGCGCTGGTCGAAGCCATGCTGGTGGCCGATGCGCAGGCCGAAGAGCCCTTCGGCGGCAACGCCGCGAAGTGGCAGGCGGAACTGCAGGGCCAGTCTGCGGCAGAGGCAGCTACAAGTGCGCAGGTCGGCAAGACGATCGGCGCCTGGCGCATCGTCGGTGAGCTGGGTCGCGGCGGCATGGGCACGGTGTACACGGTTCAGCGCAGCGACGGCGCCTATGCGCAAAAGGCCGCGCTGAAGCTGATCCGCAGCGCCTCCGATTCACCGGCCGCGCGCGAACGATTCGTGCGCGAGCGGCAATTGCTCGCGCAACTGCGACATCCGCACATCGCCACGTTGCTGGACGGCGGTTTCAGCGCGGAGGGCGATCCGTACTTCGTCATGGAATACATCGATGGCATGCCCATCGACCAGTGGTGCGACAAACACCAGCTTGGCCTGCGCGAGCGCGTCGAACTGTTCCTGCAGGCGCTGGACGCGGTGAGCTGCGCGCATCGCAGTCTGGTCATTCATCGCGATCTGAAGCCGTCCAACCTGATGGTCGATGCCGACGGACGGGTGAAGCTGCTGGACTTCGGCATCGCCAAACAACTCGATGGCTCGGAGGTCACGGCCACCAGCGACCGCGCGCTGACCTTCGAATACGCGAGCCCCGAGCAGTTGCACGCCGCGCCCATCACCACGGCCACCGACGTGTGGCAGCTGGGCATCGTGCTGCACCGGCTGCTCACTGGTTCGCATCCGTTCGGCCTGCAGCGCGATACGCCGCTGCCGCAGCAGTTGCAGTTACTGGAGCGCGAGCCGGAACCGTTGACGCGCGCGGCGGCGCAGGCCGCCCCTGAACTGGCTGCATTGCGTGGTGGTCTGAGTCCGGAACTGCTGGCGAGAAATCTGCGCGGTCCGCTGACACAGATCGTGCAGGGCTGTCTGCGGCGCATGCCGAAAGGGCGCTATGTCAGCGTGGACGCGCTGGCCGAAGACTTGCGCCGCTGGCTGAGTCACCGACCGCTGCGCATCGTTCCACCCTCGCGCGCGCTGCGATTCCGCCTGTGGTGGCGCCGCAATCTCGTGCTGGCCACCGCGGCTTCGCTGGTGTTGCTGGCCGTGTTGGGCGGCAGCGGCGCGGCGCTGTGGCAGGCGCGCGAGGCACGCGCGCACGCGGCCATCGCCGAGCAGCAGCGAATCGAAGCGGAACGGCAGAGCGCGAACGCGCGCGAGGCGATGGCGTTCCTCAGCGACACGCTCGCTGCCGCTGCGCCCGAGAACGCGCTCAGTACTGAAGTCAGCGTGCGGCAGTTGTTGGACCACGCGCGCGCCAAGCTCGATGAGCGCGGCGCGGTCGATTTGCAGGTGCGCCAGGCGGTACAGCGCCTGTTAGGGCACCTGTACAACGCGCTGGGCGAACAGCTGATCGCCAGGGAACTGCTGGAAGCCGGCCTGGCCGGACTCGAGCCGCGCAGTCGCGAGGAAGCATTGGCGCTCGCCGAGGATCACGCCGCGCACGCGTTCATCCTTGGCGCGATGGATCTGGGCGAGGAGAGCCTGGCGGCAGCCGAACAGGCGGCCGCCTTGCGGCGGCGGTTCGCGCCGGACGATCCGATGCAGCAGTTCAAGGCGCTGGAAGCACTTGGCTATGCACACCACCGGGCCCGGGACGTCGAGAGTGCGGAGAAACTATGGCTGCAGGCGATCGAACTTGCGAAGGGAGTTCCCGAATTCGCGCCGAGCGATCTCACGAGCGTCATCAATGTGTACCAGATGCTGAGCAAGCAGTCGGTGTTCACGGGCGATTTCGCGCGAGCGCTCCAACTGGCTGATGACGCCTTGGCCCTTGCCGAAAGTCGTGGCCTTTCGCCGCAGTCGCCGATGAAGGCGGGACTGCTCCAGGCCAAGTCCCAGGCGCTCAGCTTCAATGGCAATGCCGCTGCCGCCGAACCGGTGATCCGCGAAGCCATTGCCATTCACACGAAGACGGTGGGCACCACCGGAAACGAAGCAGGCTCCTTGCACGGCGAGTTGGGCATCGTGTTGAACGAACTGGGTCGTTACCGTGAGGCGATCGAAGAGTTTGACCGCGAGCACCAACTCAGGGCCGCTTCCGTCGAAGCGCCGCTGCAACGGGCGATCAACCTCACCAATCGTGGCGCGGTATACGAGAACGCCGGCGACTATCCACGGGCGCTGGCGTCATTCGAGGAAAGCCTCGCCATCCTCGATGAGAATGGGGTAGGTAAGGACGAGGCGCGGCGACGCCAACTGGAGCGCAACTATGCGCGCGGCCTGGCGTTGGCTGGCCGCTTCGCCGACGCGGATGTGCTACTGCGGCGGCTGCAAGCAGCCGCGCGGCGGCTCGACGGTGAGGATTCGGCCGAATACGCGCTGCTGACCTGGAACCGCGTGGTGCTGGCGCGGTACCGCGGCGATACCGCCAACGGTCTTCGTTTGCTCGACGAAGCGAAGGGCAAGTGGGCAGAGCTCGTTCCCGACACACATCCCGTGATCACCCAGGTCTTTCGCTATGGCGCCGCCTTTGCGCGGCAGCACGGAGACCTCTCCGCGGCGGAGCGCGACCAGCGCGAAGCGGTGCGGCGATTCGAGACTGGCGCCGTGCCGGTCACGCTCGCCATCGCCCGCGCCGAACTGGCCGCCATCCGTTTTGAGCGCGGCGACCGCGCTGAAGCACGCGCGCTGCTCGAGCAAGCCATGCCCGTGCTGCGCGATGCGGTACTGCCGCTCGAAGTGAACCGCAAACAGGCCGAGGTGTTGGCGCGCAAGCTCGGCGTGTAGGCGGCCCTCGAGGGGGCTCAATTTCCGACGAATACCGTTGAGGCCCCTTTGATGATGTTCCCAATACCCCCGTGCGGGGGCGCCTGAATCTGATCACCGAGACGGGCCACCGGCTTGCTGGAACCGTTCAGGAACACACTGGTGCCTTTCACCCAGGTTATACCGCCCTCGAGCACGGCCTCGGCCGCGCCCTTCAGCAGCAGTTTCGAGCCAGCCTGGAAGTTGAGATCCGCGGCACTCTTGATCGTCAGCGAGCTGCCGTTGATCGTGATGAATGTGCGCAATTGCGTGTTCTGTTTCTCGAGTTCGGCGATTCTCTTTTCCATGGCGGTGAGCCGGGTTTCGACGGTGTTTTGAGCGGCAATCGCCTGCTGGCTACTTGCTTCCCGCGAGATGGCGAAAACGCCGGCCAACATGATGACAGCCGTGGTGGCTGCCCAAGTACGTCTCTTCTCCGACATGGTTGAAACCTCTCTGCCGACGTCCGCGGCACGACTATGGTAGTTAGAGTAATCCGCTCTGGCAGGTGGCGATCTTGCCGCATCCTACTTCGTGGCGACCTGGACGACAGGCTGCGGCTTGAAGTTGGCCCCTGTGCGCAGGTAAGCCGTATCCCTGTGCTTGTCGACCGACACCATGCTGTCGCCGGCATTGAAGCCGATGCGCACATTGTTGGTCGGGAACTTGACCGTCACCAGGCCATCATGCGGATGCAGGGCGTTGCTGCTGTCCCGGAACTCCATCGCAAGCGTGGCGCCAGCCATTTGCCAGGCGTTGGTGGGTAGCGCGCCCTTGTAGGCGATGCGAAGTTGCAGGCCGTTCTTGTAATGCGACAGCGAGTTGAAAGGGCTCTTTATCGAGGAGCCTTGTGTCACTTTCAGGTTCAGTGTCTCGTTGGTGTTGGGCAGTTCCGAGTGCTTGAAGATGTTCACCAGCTGAAAATTGCTGCGGCCCGCGGCGTTGCCCGAGTGCAGATCGATGGTAAGGCTGTCTCCTGCGAAGCGGCCATAAAGATGCGGCGGTAACGGGCTCGGCATCGCGCCATTGGTCAATGTCAGCGTGGCCTTGGTGAGGAAGTAGTCATTATCGGGCTTCGGCGCCTGGGTCTGGGTCTGAGCCTGGACGGCGCCCGCGACCAGCAATGCCATCCAGGCAAGTATGTGTTTCGTTCTCACATTGCGTCTCCCATGAGTAGTTTGATTGGTGCGCTAGAGCGAAGCGACGCGGTCGTCACTTGACGAGCGTCAGCGTGCAGCTCCACGGTTCTGTGATGAGGATCTGGCCGCCGATGACATTGCGGCCCGGCGGCAGGGTGAGCGTGCCGCTCGTCTCGTCCTTGTTGAGGGCGATGCGGTACGGGCCCTCGCCGATGGCGCCGGAATGTTTCCAGTCCCAGGTGCCGGCTCTCTCGCCGGTGGGTGTGAACCGGAAGTGCACGCCGTTCGTCCGTGCATGGAAAGGTCCATCGACGTCGGGAATTTCGCCTTGCAGCGCGCAACCGCCGATCACATAACCCTTCTTGCAGTTGTTCGCGCTGCGGCGAATCTTGTTCATGCGCTGCTCGACGAGTTGCTCGAGCTCATGCTTGGACCATTCGAGGGCCGGGCCGCTCAGCAGCCCGACCACTGGCGTGAGAATGCCGGCGACCGCGCCGGTCACCGTGTTGACGCCTCGCACGGTGTCATCGGCGATGATGTCCGCGCGCATCTCGTCGAGCTGTTTGAGGATCTTCTCCTTCTCACCGGGAGCCCACTGCGCGCCGCGCGGATTGCGCTCGATGCACTTGCGCAGTTCGTCGAGTTCCTTGATGCGTTTGAGCGCCTCCTTGGAGAGCTTGCTCAGATCCTTGGCCGCGTTGGCCACGGTGATCTGCGCGCTGATCCTGCCGCCCAACTTGGCGCCGAGGGTCTTCTCGAGCAGCCTGTCGCGTACTTCGTCGCTGGCGGTCTCGGTGACCCAGCGCTGGAACACCTGTCCGAAACCGCCTGAGAACTGCTGTGCGTGGGCGGTGGGGATCAGCAAGCCGATGAGGTCCAGTTCGCGTGCACGCATCGCGGGCGGCAGCGCGGAGGCGATCGCCATGGGGATGTCCGCTTCCGGCACGTAGTACTGGATCGCGAGCGCGACGCGGCCTGGTTCCACCGACGATTCCAGGATCTGCGCCGGCTTGACCTCGCTGGCGTCGACGCGGCGCACGCGCAACTCGATGCGTGATGTGTCACCCCAAGGGTAGGTGAGCACGACATGCGCCACGCCTGGCTCGGGACTGCTGGCTTTCCAGGTAGTCAGGGCCAGCACGCGAGCTTCGTCCGGCTCGGCGCCCGCGGCGATCAACTTCTGCACGATGGCCGGATCTGGCGTGCCGTCCGGATTCGGTTCGGGTGCGGGGGGAAGCTGCGCTTCGGCAGCGGGCGGGGTCCGATTGTCAGCGGGCGCATTGCCACCGCAGCCCGCGAGCGCGAGCAGCAATGGAGCGAGCAGGGCGATGCGTATCATCCTGACGCTCCTCATTTCACCAGCGCCTTGAAAACTTCCACGTTCTGTTCGATGAGATCGCGAAGCGGGTAGTACTCGCCGCGCTTGGCCTGATTGCGCAGACGGATCACGATGTATTGCGGCTCGCCGGCGGCCCTGGACTTGTCCAGGTAGTTCGGGCTCGGCTTGACGGGTACACCCACGCCCGAGGAAACCTGCGATGCCTCGAGGAATTCGTAGACCATCTCGTAGTTCATGCGCACGAAGGCCGGCTGCTGCAGCCACGCCGCGGGCTGCTCGAGCAACTGCTGGTAACGCGCGGTGGGTTTTTCGTACTGCATGGCAACGACGCTGTTGATCGTCGCGTGATCGACCGGTTGTCCGCCGCTGGTGTAGGTTCGTGTCATGTCTTTGCGCGTGTGCGCCGCGCCGGTCTGCAGGATGCCGATCTGCTTGCGCAGGAACTCCTCGCGGCTGACGTAGGCGTAGGGCAGCTGCCCGCCGCGGGTGAACCAGTAGATGTCGGCGTGTTCACCGCGGATGTGGAAGAACCCGTTCTTCGGCTGCGGCAGGCCATCGATGAGCCATTCGTCTAACAGCTTGTAAAAGCCGAATTGCGAGTCCTCGCCTGCGCCGTCACCGTTCGCGCTGTCCGGCGTGAACTTGAAGGGCACCAGGTACGGACCATGGTGCAGGCCGTCGTTGATGGTGATGTAGGCGGAAAATGCGTAGTGCCCGTTCCTGGTGAACTTGCCGTTGGACAGGCAGCCATACGGATACGCGAGTACGTGGAAATTCCACGGGTGCATGTTCGCGGGCATGCCGTAGTTCGGCGTGAACACGGTGCCGCCGGTGCGGGTCTCGAAGCCGTTCGGTGCGAAGCCGGTGAAGATCGGCTTGATCTTCGCCAACACCGTCGCGGCGCCCGCCGGGCTGGGAGCGTATGCCTCGTCCTTGCGCGCAGCGGCGGTGCGGACCACCGCATTCGGATCGCAACTGGCCTGCATCTGCGCCAGTGGTACGGCCGGGCCGGAGGGCACCGGCTTGATGTCGGCGGGTATGCCGCGGGCGACACCTTGCGCCTGTGCCGCCTGCGGCAAGGCGCACGCGACAGTAGCCAGTATTGCCGTGGCGATGGGCGCGACGATGGTCGCGATTCTCATGTCATGTTTCATGGATTTCTCGCTTGGCTCGTTCATCCGTCGCAGTCGTCGGTCTGTGTCCAGACGGCCTTGCCAGGTGGTTGCTGGATGCAGGCGCCAGTCGGGAGACAGACCGTGCCCTGGTAAGTCGCGGTCATCCGGTTCTTGTCGCCGGTGAGCGTGTAACTGCCGTTGCCGCGCACGCCGCTGTGATTGAAGGTGAATGAGCCGCCGCGTGCGCTCGAGGGCGTGTGTGTCATCGAGCCACCGCAGGCGGCGAACGTGAATGGCTTGGTCACGTCGCAGACTTTCCACGGGCCGCGACAGTCGCCGACGCCATCGATGAGGTACGAGTTCTTGTCGCACTCGGGCGCGCTGCGGCGAATCTGGTCCATGCGCTGCTTCACGAGTTGTTCCAGCTCGTGTTGCGACGACGCGAGCGAGGGGCCGGTCAGGAATCCAACTACCGGAGTGAGCACGCCGGCCACGGCGCCGGTCACCGTGTTCACGCCCCTCACCGTGTCGTCCGCGATGACTTCCGCGCGAGCCTCGTCGAGCTGCTCGAGGATCTTCTCCTTCTGTCCGGCAACCCACTTCACGCCGCTCGGGTTGCCCTCGATGCACTTGCGCAGCTCGTCGAGTTCCTTGATGCGCTTGCGCGCCTTCTCGGAGAGCTCGTGCAGCTCCTTGCCGGCGTTGGCCACGTTGATCGCGGCGCCGACCCTGCCGCCAGTCTTGACGCCCAAGGTCTTGCTGAGCAGCTTGTCGCGCACTTCGTCGCTGGCAGTTTCGGTGAGCCAGCTCTGAAACACCTCTCCATAGCCGCCGGAGAATTGCTGCGCATGGGCGGTGGGAATCAGCAAGCCGAGAAGATCGAGTCCGCGCGGGCGCGCCACCGGCGGTAGCGCGGAAGCCAGTGTCAGCGGGATGTCCGTTTCCGGCATGTAGTAGCGGATCGCGAGCGCCACCCGACCGGGCGCCACCGAGGCATCGAGAATTTCCGCCGGCCGGATCTCGCTGGCATCCACGCGCCGCACGCGCAACTCGATGCGCGAGGTGTCGCCCCAGGGGTAGGTGAGCACGACATGGGCCACGCCCGGCTCGGGGTTGCTGGCGTTCCAGGTAGTCAGGGCCAGCAGGCGAGCCTCGTCCGGTTCGATACCCGCATCCAGCAGCCGTTGCACGATGGCCGGGTCCGGCGTGCCGTCCGGGTTCGGTTCGGGCGCGCGCGGGAGTTGACTGGCGCCTTGCGTCGCACCGGTCTGCGCCGCGTCGGGCGTAACTGGGCCGCTGCAGGCGCCAAGCGCCAGCAGCATCGCGGCCGGTAACCCAAGGCGCGTCGTCGTCGTGCCCATCTACTTCACCAGCGCCTTGAAGACTTCGGCGTTCTGCTCGATCAGGTCGCGCAGCTGGTAGTACTCGCCGCGCCGGTGCGAGTTCTTCATGTAGATGACGATGTATTGCGGCTCGCCAGGCGCCTTGGAGTCGTCCAGGTAGTTGGGGTCCGGCTTGATCGGCACCAGCACGCGGGAGTCGACCTTCGACTCGTCGAGGATTTCGTAGCTCGCATCCGCCGCGCTCGCGCTCGGACTCAGGATGGCTTTCTGCTGCAGCCAGGACACCGGCTGCTTCAACAGCTTCTGGTAGTTGGCGATGGGTTTGCGGTAGCCGTAGTCGAGCATCTGATCGATCTTCGCGCGGTTGGGCTGCAGGCCTGCGGCGGTGTACGAGCGCTCCAGCTTGCGGCTCTCGTCGGCCAGGCCGATCTGCAGGATGTCGATCTGCTTGCGCAGGAATTCCCTGCGGGTCACGTACGCGAACGGCACCTGGCCGCCGCGCGTGAACCAGTACGTGTCGGTGTATTCGCCAGGCGTGTGGCCCTCGATATGAAAAAAGCCGTTGGCCGCCTGCGGCAGGCCATTCCCGAGCCAGTCGCCGCGCAGACGGTAGAAGCCGAGCCTGGCGTCCTGGCTGGTGCCGTCGCCGTTCTCGCTGTTGGGGTCGAAGTCGTGGGGCAGGGCGAACGGTCCCTCGCCCATGCTGTAGTTGACGTTGATGAACGCGTGAAAGCCGTAGTGGGTGTCCTTGAAGAACTTGCCGTTCGAATGGCAGCCGTAGGGTTGCGAGCCCACGGCGTAAACCCACGGGCGCATGTACGCGGGCTGCAGGGCGGTCACGTCGACCGGCTGGCTGACGCTGGCCTCGGTTTCAAACCCATTCGGCGCGAAGCTGGCGAACACCGGCTTGATCTTCGCCAGCACGGCCGCTGCGCCGGGCAGGCCGAGATTGAAGGCGGGATCCTTGCGCGCGGCCTTGGTGCGGCCCACCGCATTCACATCGCAACTGGCCTGCATCTTCGCCAGCGGCACGGCGGGGCCGGAGGGAACTGGCTTGATGTCGGCGGGCAGGGCATGGACGGTCGGCGTGGCGGCCGGGGCCGGAGTCGCGCCAGCTGTCTCTGAACTCGGCGGTGTCTCCGAACTGGGCAACGCGTCCGTGTTCGGCACCACGTCATCAACCGTGGTCTGTTCCGGCTCATAGGTCTCGACCTTCGCGCCTTTCTTCTTGGCCGCCCGGATGCACTGCTCGTCGCCCAGTGCGCAACGCACCACTTTTCGTGTGGCCTGGTCCGCCTTGTTCTCCACTTCTTCCGTCATCGTGCGCTTGATCCTGTCCTTCAGGAGGTCGCCGAGGCTCTGCGCCTGCGCCACCTGCGGCAGGGCGCAGGCGAAGGTAGCTAGCACAAGCGTGGCAATGTAGGTGATCGTCGTATGGCGTTTCATGACGGATTCCTGGTTGCAAGTCGGCACTAGGTTTGTAGTTAGAGTTTCTTCAGGATGCCCTTGAGAAACTTCTTGCCCTTGCTTTCCTTCTGGCCTTCCTCTTGCGCGGGTTCTTCGTCCGTGGTGTCGGCGTCGGACGGAGCGTCGGTGCCCATGTCCATGCCGTCCATGTCCATGCCGAGCATCGCGCCGGCGGTGGACTTGGTGCGGATGCGCACGTTCCACTCGGGCTTCCACTTCTTCAGCTCTTGCGCATCGGCGGGCTTCGGCGGCCACACCACATGGGTCTCGGGGCCGTAGGCGATCATGGTCAGCATGCTCATCCCGACCATGCCGCTCTCGGGATCAGATCCGTTGGGGGCGGAGAAGATGCCCTTCGGGATGGTGCAGCTCGTGGTGGACGTCGGCAGCAGCACCTTTTCTTTCAGCCAGCGGTCGATGTACGAACCCGTCAGGTACTGCTGCAGCCCGTGCCCCGCGCCGGCGCTCTCGGCACTGCTCCACAACACGATGGTGTTCTGGCCCTGCATCGCGAACGCGTTGATGAAATAAGCCCGGGCGCGATCGACGCCCTGCCAGTTGAGCTTGATGGCGTCGGTGGCCTGGCCCTGGGCGCTGAGCGCGATCTTCGGCATGAATTCGGCATTGCGGCCCAGGTCGAACTTCAGCGATTCCGGCACGCCGTTGCCGGTGAAGCGGTGGGAGCCGGCCAGCAGCGCGCCGTTCGGCACGCGCCGGCCGTCCTTCTTGTTAGGCCACACCGCATAGGCTGGCGTGGCGTCGACGTCGCGATCCGGCACGAACTTGCCCGGCGACATGCTGCCGCTGGTCTGCATGGCGCCGCCTGACATCTTCATCTTGAACTTGGTCGGCTGGCCAGCGCGCACCTTGTCGCCGCAGCCCCAGTATTCGAGGATGGTGACCTCGATATCGGGCAACTTCTGCGTGCCACCCTTTGTTTGGGGGGTGGGCTCCGGTACCGGCGGCGGTGTCAGCAGCAGCGATTTGCCCAGCTTCAAGCCGTCGGGAATCGCGAGCTGCGCCTCCACGCCGGGCTTGAGCTTGTTGTGCAGCGCTACGTCGAGGAATAGCCCGGACGTGCCGAAGCCCGCGTTGCCGCGCGCGGTGGGATAACGCATGTCATTGCTGGTGCCTCCCGCCATCCGGCCAGCGAGGCCGGCCATCGCGCCCATGTCGGGCATGCCGGAGCTGTGCGTGGAAACGTCGATCCAGACTAGCGTTTCGGGGGTTTGAGCCTGGGCGGCCGCAGTAGTCAGGGCCGCGGAAGACGCGAAGGCGAGTGCGATGGCCAGCGGCGCGATACGCCGACGGTAATGCGAGCGAGGCATGACGTTTCTCCTGTGCGGCGGCCGCTTTCGGGGCCACACAGGAGATATCGGGAAATGGCGCGCAGACCCGTCACGCTCGTTGAAGGATATGTAAGGAGCGAAAGGCTCGTTACGGTCTGACGTTCAGAACGCCTGGAAGAAAAAAGCCCCTCGCCGGGAACCCGGCGAGGGGCTTTTCATATCGACACGCAATGTGGCGTTGATTCTTCGAGATCAGGCCACCGGCAAGTCCATCGACGCGGGCATCAGCCGGCGACGCTGCTCTTCCTGCACCTGCTCCAGCGACAGCCGCGTCGCGGCCGCCACCGATTTCAGCACGGGATGTGATTCCGCACGCGGCAAGGTAAGGCCATGGGCCCGTTCCCACGCGCGAATTCTCGCGCTCGGCGCATTGGCGGTCGACGTCAGGTCGAGTAGTTCGGTCCTGCGACGCTCATCGGCCGCCGCGCGCTCCTCGGCCAGTCGAACGCGGTACTCCGCGGGAAGTTCACCCGGGTTGAGAGGCGATGCGGTGATCAATGCCGGACTCCGATAATCATGGTGTGAATTCATTTGCCCACCGCAATCGAGTATTCGATCTGCAAGTCGCAGAGCGCCTTGCCGTGGGGGCCGTGACGTTCGCCTGAGCACCGGATGTGTCCTTCCGCATGGTCCGTGCCCTGTGCCGCGATGTCATCGACGTTCGCCGCGAGATCCAGCTCGCCGCTGCAGCCTGCGTAGGGACATGGATAGACGAAGTAGGCGCGCGCCGGTGGATGCAGCACGATGGATTGAGGTGCCGGTGGTTTGGATACCTCGTCATTGAATACGAGGTCTACCCGCAGCGTCGCGAACTGCGGAAACTGCACGCGCAATTCCTTCGCGGACATGCGATCCCGGCGCTGCCTCTCGAGCCGCAGGTTTCGCGCCTTTTCAGGACTGAGGGCCGTCAGATTCTTCGCGCCGTTGCGAGGTCTCATCGGCGCCCGTACCCACCGCCGCCACCGCCGCCGCCGCGGGGTTTGTCCTGCGCCTCGTTCACCTTCAGCGGGCGACCGCCAAAGTCCTTGCCGTTGAGCGACTGCATCGCGCGCTGCGCGTCCGCGCTCGACATCTCCACGAATCCGAAACCGCGCGGCTGTCCCGTATCACGATCGTTGATCAGGGCGACCTTCTCGACGGTGCCGTGCGCGGCGAAAAGTTCGCGCACGCTGTCTTCCGTGGCGCTGAACGGCAGGTTTCCAACATAAAGCTTGGTCAAGAGAAACTCCTCGAACGATGATGTAGATAGCCGGCGCAAAGCGCCGCTCCGATGTGAATGCTTCAGTTGGCGGCTCGAGGCCGCAATGATGCGTCGGCCGACGCGCGAGCTGGAGCGATGCCGGCTCGGATCACAGGGGACGGTAAAGGTACTTCAAATGAGCCTTCCCGGTGGCTGAATTTGCCGTTTTCCAGCGAAATCGACCAACCGGGCGGCGGCCTGCGGTGTGGAGGGGCGGCCTGCGGTGTGGAGGACGGAGTCGGGCGCGGCAGGAACACGGCAGTCTTCGTACTGCGGCGACCTTTGCATGCTCGACTGCGCAGCCTGAAAGGCCGCGACAGCCCCCGGCCGGGCGCTGGAAATAACTTTCCGCGTGGTGTCGAATTGGTCGGCCGCCATTCGACTGAGTAGCAACTATCAAGGAGAACGCCATGGCCCGATACGTCGACGGATTCGTCCTCCCCATCCCGAAGAAGAACCTGGCCCGCTACCGCCAGATCGCCCGCCTGTCCGCCAAAGTCTGGCGTGATCACGGAGCCCTCGAATACGTCGAGTGCGTCGCCGACCAGCTCACCAGCAAGCACGACGGCAAGACTTACACCTCGCTCTTTCCGAAACTCGCCAAGGTGAAGGCGGGCGAGGTCGTGGTGTTTTCCTGGATCACCTACAAGTCGAAGGCCGACAAGAATCGCATCATGAAAAAGGTGATGGCCGATCCGCGTCTCGCCGACATGATGAATCCCGCCAGCATGCCCTTCGATATGAGCCGCATGGCATGGGCGGGATTCAAGACGTTCGTCGAAGCCTAGGCCGCGGAACCCTCTACCAGATTACGACCTTCTTCTCGCCACTGTTGACCATCGGATCGCCCTCCTTGCAACCGAAGGCCTTCGCGAACGCCTCGACATTCGTCGGCGTGGCATTGGCGCGCACGCGGCCCGGCGCGTGCGGATCCGAGGCGATGATCAGCTTGGTGAATTCCGGCGTGTACTTCTCGCGCCACGCCGCGGCGAAGCCGAGGAAGAACCGCTGATCGCGGGTGAGGCCATCGATCATCGGATCGGGCTTGCCGGCGGACGCCGTCTGGAAGGCATCGTAGGCAATGTTGAGTCCGCCGAGATCGGCGATGTTCTCACCCAGCGTCAGGTTGCCGTTCACCTTCTCGGTCAGGCCGGGCGCCGCGATGTAGCCGTTGTATTGCTCGACTAGTTTGCCCGTCAGCGCCTTGAAGCTCGTGGCATCTTCCTTCGTCCACCACTCCTCCATGTTTCCCGAAGGCCCGAAGCGCGAGCCCTGGTCGTCATAGCCGTGCGTGAGCTCGTGACCGATGACCGCGCCGATGGCGCCGTAGTTCAGCGCGTCGTCGGCCTCGGGGTCGAAGAACGGCGGTTGCAGGATGGCCGCGGGGAACACGATCTCGTTGAACAGCGGGTTGTAGTAAGCGTTGATGGTCTGCGGCGTCATGTCCCATTCGCTTCTGTCCACGGGCTTGCCGATCTTGTCGAGCCTCCAGCGGTAGTTGAATGCCTTGGCGGCGGCGACGTTGCCGTAGAGACTGTCGCGGCTGGTAGTCAGGCCCGACCAGTCACGCCACTTGTCGGGATAGCCGATCTTGGTATTGAACGCGGACCACTTCTCCATCGCCTTCTTCTTGGTGGCGTCGGTCATCCACGTCAGGTTCTCGATGCGCGTTTTCAACGCACCGCGCAGATTGTCCACGAGCTGCTCCATCTGCGCCTTCGAAGAGGCCGGAAACGCCACTTCCACGTAGCGTTGCCCCATGGCTTCACCGGCGGAGGCCTCGATGAAATTCAGGGCGCGCTTCCAGCGCGGCCGCTGTTCCTTGCGGCCCTGCAACGTCTTTCCGTAGAACTCGAAGCCCTCGGTGACGAACGCGTCGCTGAGATAGGGCGACGCGTCATCCAGCAGCTTGAAGCGCAACCAGCTCTTCCACTGGTCCACGGGCACGTCGACGATCATCCGGCTCACTTCCCGGTGGAAGGCGGGGACGGACAGCGAGAACCACTCGGGCGCCGCGACCTTCTGCGACTCGAAGAACTTCGTCCACGGGAAGTTGGGCGTGAGCTTGTCCGCCTCGGCCATCTTCACGGGGTTGTAGTAAAGCGCCACGTCGCGCGAGAGCTGTTCGCTCGACTTCGACGCTTTGGCCAGCCGTGTTTCGAACTTCAGCACGGTGGCGGCCTGCTTCGCGGACTCGTCGGCGGGCGTGCCCGCGAGTTCGAACAGTTTCGCGATGTGCTTCACGTATGCATCGCGGATCGGCTTCTTGTCCGCCAGCGAGTAGTAGGTGGAATCGGGCAGGCCCAGGCCTCCCTGGAAGGCGAGCGCCATGGTCATCGTGGAGTTCTTGAAATCCGGTTGCGCGTCGAACGCGAACAGCGGGTTCTCGCCGGCCGCGGCAATCGTCCGCAAATGCTCGGCGATGGAGGGCCCGTCGGTGAGCGCGTCGATGGCGGCGAGGCGACTCTCGAGCGGCGCGAGCCCCGCCTCGTTGAGTTTCTGCTCATCCATGCCCGTGGCCCAGAAATCACCGATGATCTTGTCGATGCCGGTGGCGTTGGGGTCGGCGGCGATGCGTTCGGCGAGCTGCCGGCGCACGCCGAGCGAACGGTTGTTCAGAACCACGAAGGCGCCCCAGGCCGGTTCGTCCGCGGGGATTTCGTTCGCGGCCAGCCACTTGCTGTTCGCGTAAGCCCCCAGATCCGTGCATGCGTTGTGCGCCGGGTCCAGGTCCGTGGCGGCGAAGCGGATCGGCTGTTGGAGTTTGCTTTCGTCCAGGGTCCAGGCGGGGGTGGCGGCCGCCTTTTTCTCTTCGGCGGCGCGCTGGCAGCCGGCGAGTACCATCACCACGGCGGCGGCCACGGACATCGTCGTGAAAATGCGGCTGGTGCCTGACATGACAGATTCCTCGAAAGTTTTCGGATAGGGAATCAGCCTATCGCGCAGTCACGCAAATCCCAAACCGATTCGCCCAGCCGTGCGATGAACCGATGTGTGTGGCTCCGGGCAACGCACCTGTCCCGATGCTGACCCGCCGAGCTGATTCGCCCGCGCTTCGCCGGCGGCGCGATTGATCTCCCGTGGCGGTGGCGGCGCGCGACTCTCTATCTACACGCGTCGGGACTCCCGGGTGTATTCCCGTGGCGGCTGCGGATAGACTGCGGCGGAATGAAATTTGCGTCGCTGGTGTGGGCTGGATTGTGGCGCAAGCCGGTTCGCACGTTGCTGACCGCCGGCAGCATCGTCATCGCGTTCGTGCTGCTGGGCCTGCTCCAGGGCGTGAACACCGGTTTCGATCGGGCGATCGCCGCCGCGAATCGCAACTTCCTCGTCACGGGCACGCGCGTTCGCGGGGGCGCGAACATGCCCATCTCGGCCATGACGAAGATCCGGGAGGTCCCTGGCGTGAAGAACGTGGCGCCGCGCGCCTACTTCATGCAGGACGGCAATAGAAGCGGAGATCCGACCCTCGCTGCCCTCGCCACCGAGCCGGACTTGTTCTTCCGGATGCTGAACCAGGCAAAAGTCGACAAGCAGGCGCTGGCTGCCATGCGCCGGACGCGCATCGGGATGCTCGCAACGCCCGAGCTTCTGGAGCTGCTTCATTGGAAAGTGGGCGATACCGTCACTGTTCGCTCGCTTCATCTGAAAACCGATGGCAGCCCGGACTGGAACTTCGAGATCCTCGGCACATTCACCTTGCCGGTACCTAGCTATTTCGGCGTGATCAACTACGAGTACATGGACACCAATCGAGCTACCGATCGTGGCACCGCTGAGATGTTCTACGTGGAGATCGAGGATCCAGCCCGGGCCATCGCGACGGCGAAAGCCATCGACCGCATCTTCGCGAACTCATCGCACGAATCGCGCACGCGGTCGCAGCAGGAACGCGCGGAAGCCCGGGCCAAGCAGATGGGCGACGTGAAGTTGTTCACCAACGCCATCATGGGCGCCGTGCTGTTCACGCTCATCTTCCTGACTGGAAACACCCTGCGACAGTCCTTGCAGGATCGTTCGCGCGAGTTCGCCGTGCTCAAGGCATTGGGATACTCCGCCAACCACGTGCTCGGCCTTGCGTTCGCGGAGGCGCTGTTGCTGTTCCTGCCGCCGGCATTGGTCGGCCTCGGAGTGGCGCGCTTGCTCGCGCCGCGCTGGCAGGAGGATTTCGGCTCCATCGCCGTGTCTCCCGCAGTCGCGTTGATGGGGTTGTCCTGCGCGGCCATCCTGGCATTCATCGGCGCGGCGTTGCCCGCGTGGACCTTGTCGCGCATGCCGGTCGCCGGCGCGCTACGCAAGAATTGAGCGCATGAGTTTCATTCGGCAGATAACCGCGGTCACGGCGATGAACCTGCGGAACATCCCGCGACGGCTCGGCAATTCGCTGGTGATCGTCATCGGTTTCGCCGGCGCGGTGGCGGTCTTCATCCCGATCCTGGTCATGTCGATCAGCTTCCGGGCGACGATCAAAGGCGACGGCCATGACGGCCGCGCCATCGTGCTCACTCAACGCGCGACCGCGGAACCCGAGAGCTCACTGACTCGCGACGAAGTCGCGGCGATCATGGATTACCCACAGGTCCGGCGGGATTCGCGCGGCAAGCCGGTGGCGTCGGGCGAGCTGGTCCTGGTCGCGCCCGTTTCGCGCAAGCGCGATCGCAGCGACGTCAACGTCACGCTGCGAGGCGTCAGCGGACAATACTTCGCGTTGCGGCCGGAGTTGAAGCTGCGCTCCGGCCGAATGTTCGAGCCCGGCACGCAGGAGCTGATCGTGGGTGTTGGCGCGGCCTCGCAATTCGAAGGGCTCGAAGTCGGCGACAACGTCCGACTCCAGGACGGTGACTGGAAGGTGGTGGGCACTTTCGAAGGAGGCAACGGCGCGCGCGAATCGGAAGTCGTCGCCGACGTGCTGACCGTCATGTCCGCGTACAAGTTCAACACCTTCCACTCGCTGACCGTCGCGCTGCGTTCGCCGCAGGAGTTCGCGGCGTTCAAAGACACCGTGACACGCGATTCAAAGGCGATACTCACGGCGCGCAGCGAACCCGAATATCTCGAACAGACGTCGTCATCGGTCAATCGCATGTTGCGCCTGGTCGCGTATTCCATCGGGTCGATCATGGCGCTCGGCGCGCTGTTCAGCGCGCTCAACTCGATGTACTCGGCGGTGGCGGCGAGAAACGTCGAGATGGCAACCTTGCGCGCGCTGGGATTCTCGTCGGCCGCCGTCGCCGGCGGTGTGCTCATCGAGGCGCTCCTGCTCGCGTTCGTCGGGGCGCTGATCGGAGTCGCGGCCGCGTACGTATTGTTCAATGGTGCGACCATCAGCACGTTGGGCGGCGCCGTGTGGGACTCCCAACTGGTCTATTCGTTATCCATCACGCCGGCGCTGACGATCGGGGTTGTCATGGTGGCCTGCGCGCTAGGCCTTGCGGGCGGGCTGCTGCCGGCGATTCGTGCCGCACGCGCCAACATTGCCGAGGCGCTGCACGAGACTTGAGCGATTCGATCGGTTCCGAGCCCGTGCGCTTCATGCCCGCGCCGCGCCGGACCCGCCGGCATCGTGAGCCGTTTTTCCTGCTTTCCGCGCGTTTCCATCCAGAACAAGAACTCGGAAACCCGATGGGTGGGACATGCGTGGACAAATCTCAGCGAATTCTTCGCTACTGTGGACGATAGTGCTGCTGGTGAGCGGATGCGGCGGCGGTGGCAACGATCCGCCGGCGCCTCCCACGCCATCGAACAACGTGGCGCCGGCGTTCACTTCGCAACCCGTGGATCAAGCGGTGACCGAGCCAGGCGGTGCGACGTTCTCCGCGGCTGCGTCAGGCAGTCCGGCGCCGACGCTTCAATGGCAGAGCAGTACTGACGGCGTCACGTACACGAATCTTCCCGGCGCAACGAGCGGCACCTACGATTCGGGCGCGACGACGGTCGCGCACTCCGGCCGGCGCTATCGCGTGGTTGCGACCAATGTGGCTGGCACGGCCACGAGCAATGCGGCGACGCTCACGGTATCTCCGATTCCGGACGCCTCGCCGGCGATCACCACGCAGCCCCAGTCCCAAACAGTGACGGCGCCAGCGTCCGCGACATTCACTGCCCTGGCCAGCGGCACGCCGGCGCCTGCATACCAGTGGCAGTCGAGCACCGACGGTGTGGCATTCGCTGATATTGCCGGGGCGACGGGCAGCAGCTTCACGACGCCGGCCACGAATCTTTCGCAGTCGGGAAGCGTGTATCGCGTCGTCGCTGCAAACAGCGCGGGTTCTGCGACGAGCAATTTGGCCATGCTCACTGTGGTGTCCGCGTCGACGATGCCGTCGATCACGACCCAACCCGCGGACCAGTCGGTCAGCGAGCCGGATGCCGCGACATTCACGGTGGTCGCGTCCGGCAATCCGGCGCCGACCTATCAATGGCAGCTGAGCACGGATGGAACTACCTACAACGATGTCGCCGGCGCGACGAGCGCCAGCCATTCCACCGGCCCAACTACCTCCGCGCAGACGGGTCACCGCTACCGTGTGGTGGTGAGCAATTCCGCTGGCAGTGTGACCAGCGACAGCGTGCAGCTGTCGGTGGGCGCGGCGGCGAGCGGCGCCACCATCGTCTACTCGCGTAACAACGGCAACGTCAACGTCAGCAACTACGACCTGTATTCGATCCGCGAGAACGGCGGCGTCGAAACTGCGCTCGCGACCAGTTCCGGCGACGAACAATTTTGCGGCGTCACGCCGGCGGGGCGAGTGATCTACCAGGTCGTCGTCGGCGGGCAGTTCGACATTCACAGCGTCAATGCCGACGGCACGGACGCGCGCGTACTGGCCAACACCTCTGACAACGAATTCTGCAGCTTCATCGTGCCCACCGGTGCGGCGGCGGGCCGGCTGATCTATCGGCGCGTCACCTCTACCAGCAGCGACCTGTATGCGGTAAATGCCGACGGCACACTGACGCGGGCGCTCGCCAACGGTCCCTTCAATGAAGGCTTCGCGGCCCTCACCGAAAGCAATCGCGTGGTCTTCGGCGTCGATACGCCTTCCGGTGCCGATGTATACAGCGTGGACCTGGAAGGGCTGAGCGTCATTCCGCTGGCCACCTCTTCTGACAACGAAGGATTCCAGGGTGCCGCCGCGGGACTGGTCGTGATCGGGCGAGCCGCCTTCGGGCAGGGCGACCTCTACGTCGTCGGCGAAGCCGGCACGGGATTCGGGCCGTTGGCTGCCGATCCTCAACACGACGAAAGCCTCGCGGGCATCACTCCGGGCGGAGCGTTCGTCATCAAGTCACGGCATCTGACGACGAACGCACGTTCGCTCTCCGCCGGCGGCATTCCGCTCGCCAGTGACGCGGGTGACATTCTCTATGCAGGAAGTAGTTCGACACACGTCGCCTATGCGAAATACGTCGGCAACCAGATCGATACCTTCGCGGTTCGCATCGATGGCACGCAATCGGCAACACTCGGCGATTCCGCTGACACTGAAGTCGTGGTGTTCCTCACCAATGACAATCGTGCCTTCTATGAGCGCTACGCCATCACCGGTGGCGCGGTGACGCTCGGCGATGTCTATCTCATCGATATCGACGGCACGAATCGTGTTCCGCTGGCCGTGAGCGCGGATAACGAGTCGTTCGCGGCTCTGGTCGGCAATCGACTGCTCTACAAGCGCGAAATCGCGAACAGTGTGAACAACATCCAGTTGTGGTCCATCAATCTTGATGGAACCGGCAATGCTCGAGTGCTCAATGTGGGCGGGCCGTCTTTTTTCTCCGCGGTGACACCGAGCGGGAAGGTGCTCATTCGAAACTACACAGGCATCAACAACATCTACCTGGCGAACCCCGACGGAACCGGGGCGCGCCTGGTGATGGGCAACGCGACCTTTCTGGCGGTCTTTCAGTAACTTGGAGCCGAGAGGAACTCGCGTCGACTGGAATCGATCTATGACTGGCAACCCCAGGAGGCTCGATGCATCCAGACGAATCCCGCGCACGAATCGGCCACCGTGGTAATGCCATTTCCCGGGCGAAACACCTTGCTCTGAAGGTGCTCATAGTCCTCTGCGGGGCCGTGGTGCTGGCGAGCGCATTCGTGCTGTCCGTGGTATTCGTCGCGATTGCATTGGCCGCCTTTGTGGTCGTCGGCGGATATCTGTGGTGGCAGACGCGAGAGCTGCGTCGGCAGATTCGCGCCCGGATGCAGGAGCGGCCCCTTGACGGCGAAGTCATCGAAGGCGAGGTGATTGAAGGCGAGGTCATCTCGCGCGAGCGAACACCGCGGTGATCTCGCGCTGACGGAGCCTCCGGTGGAGGCGCTCGCTCATGGGCGCGAGCGCAGCATGATTTTCTCGAGCCGCAGGTCGAGATCGTTCGTCATGTCGATGCTCATGTCGTCCACTTGGAACCACGCCAAGTTATGAATGCCCGCCTCGAGAACGAGAGGAGTTCCCTGCGGATAAGTCCTGGTCGTGGAGAAGTAGAACCAATGCAGGTCCCGTGGGTTGCCTGTTACGTGGTTCCAGGAATCCTGGTCACCCCAGTGGGGCTCTGTCTCGGCGAAGATCAAACTATCCAGGGTTTCCGCGGGCCCGGCGTTGGCATACACCCTGAGTCGTGCAACCGCGGACTGGCTGCGGATTCCGTACGAGAATCCCCATTCGTCGCTGATTTCGCCGCGGTGGTTTCCTCGTTGACGAAACTCGAACACCGCGAAGCCTTCGATTCGCCCACTTTCCAGCGTGGTGTGCCACGTCGTGAACCCGGCTTCATGCTCCGCCGTCATCTGGTCGTCATCGCCGGCATCGCTGACCCGCGCGCGAATGCGCGATCGCAGTACCCCAGTTGCCGGGTTGGCCGAGGTCGTGAACGTCGGCGCGCTGACTCCGCCCTGCGTGGTGTAAGTGGTCCAGTCGAACGCGCCGTTGAACGGTGCGCGAAGTTCAACCCACGGGCTGGCGTCGGGCGGCGCCATTTCGAAAACGCCATCTACGTCGGCGCGGACATCAGGTAACAGCAGGCGAGCTGCCTCGAGGTATTCACGGCGGAGCTGGCGCAAACGAAAGCGATCGAACGGAATCGCGTCCAGAAACTTCCGTGTCGTATTGAGTCGTTTGGCGCGCGTTGCGTTCTCGAGCTGCTTCTTCAGCACGCGATATTCCCGGAACGCCTCGACGCCAATCGCGGCAACTACTCTCTTTCGGTAGGCGGTCGATAACGCCGCAAGCTTTCGAGAAGCAGACTTCTGTTCTGCCTCCTTCGTCCGGGCATCGGCAGCCGCAAGCTTCAGGTATCGGGCGCGAAGCGCGGGGGCCATGGAGCGATAGTTCGAGAGTCGTATACGCTTGGCTGGCATAGGGATGTGCTCCGGGTGGGATGCCGATCATAGTCGGAGTAAGCTGCATGGCGCCCGTTTCCGGAGGCGGCCGATGTACATCACGTCCTGGCACGTAGTCGCGCTCATCACTGCGGTGAGCACGGTCGTAACGCTCGCGGAAGTTCCTCGCGAGGATTGGCTCACTACGGCTGCGATCAGCTTGTCATGTGGCGTTTCGGCGCTTTCGCTCATGGGCGCCTCCGCTGTGCTGGGCGGCCGGCTGAAGCCCGTCGAGTCAGTGTTCGGCGGGCTCGATCGCGTCTATCTGGTTCACAAGTGGCTGGCGATCTGGGCGCTCGCATTCGCTGCGGTGCATTTCGTTTTCAAAGCCGGCATGCCCGACTGGCAGACCGCGTCGATCATCACGCTTCCGCCGCCGTACACGCGCCTGGCGCGCCAGTTGAGTCTGCTTGCGCTGGGATTGATCGTGTTACTCGCACTCAATCGCAAGATCCCGTACAGCACATGGCGCTGGTGGCACAAGCTTTCCGGCCCGCTCTTCCTCATCGTGATCCTGCATTGGCTGAGCTTCAAATCTCCAATCACGCTGTCCAGTCCCGCGGGCATCTGGCTTGCGTTGGTGGCGTCGGCGGGGGTGCTGGCGGCCGCATACAAACTACTTCTGTATCCGCTGATTTCCAATCGCCAGCGATATCGTGTCGTCGCGGCAAACCCCGCGGCGGCCGGACTGCACCTGGAACTGGAGCCTGTGCGCGAAGTCTTGCGGATCACTCCCGGGCAATTCGGGTTTCTTTCGATGAAAGTAGATGGTCTGCGGGAGCCGCATCCGTTCACGATGATAAGCGGTGAATCCACCGCAGGTCGGGTGCACCTGCTGATCCGCAATCTCGGCGACTACACGAGCAGACTCGTGCGCGAGGCGCGTCCTGGCATGGAAGCAGAGATTCATGCGCCTTTCGGTCGCTTCCTGCGCCGCCGGGAAGCGGCGACGGAAGTGTGGATCGCCGGCGGTGTGGGTGTGTCGCCATTCATTGCGTGGCTGGCGGACGAGGCGGGCGAGAGTTTCGAGAAAGTCACGTTCTTCTACTTTTACACGCCGGGCCGGGAGTTCCCCAAGGTCGAGGTTCTGAAGGATCTGGCGCAACGGCATGGTGCAATGCTGGTCGCAGTGTCCGGCGGCGCGTCGAGTCCGCAGTTCGCCGAGCGCTTCCGCGAACTCGTTCGGCGCGCTGGACCCGAGAAGGTATTCATCAGCTTCTGCGGGCCGAAAGGACTGTTGGAGCACGTACGCACGGCGATGCGTGATCTCGGCGTACCGCGGGAGAATCTGCATCACGAGTTTTTCGAGTTCCGCTAGTGAGGCAAGGACCTGCTTCGATGCCGCTGCCTGGAAGAGGCGGCGCCGCAATATGATTACAAGCGGTTGTCGAGACGCAGCGTGAGCCACGCGCCGACACGCCCGGCGAACGGCGGATCGATGTTCGACAGCACCACCACGACATAGCCGTCATCCGGAAAGATCCGCAGATCTCCGTTCACACCGGGAGCGGCGCCGCCGTGGCCTACGTACCCCTCGCCAGCTCCGCGCATGTCCAAGAAGCCATAGGCGTACTTGCCGCGCGGCAGGTCGACCTTGCCGGTGATCATCAGCTGCGTGTTCGCCTTGCTTAGTAGTTTGTTTGCGAGCAGCGCGTCCGCGAACCTGGTGAGGTCGCCGGCCGTGGAGTAGCCGCCGCCCGCGGCGGTGCCGCGCGCAAGGATGTCGAAGTTGGGCTTCTTCCCGCCGCCGTCCGCACGCATGTAGCCGATCGCGGTACCCGGCAGCAGCGCGTCGATAGGCTCCGAGCCGGTGTGATGCATGCCGGCGGGTTTGAAGATCTTCCGGGCGACATGGTCGTAGTAGCTTCGCCTCGTGACCCGCTCGATGACGAGTCCGAGCAATACCGGGCCGTAGTTGCTGTACTCGAACCGGCTGCCGGGCTCGAAGCTCGGTCCTCGCGCGCCGTACAACCTGAGATAGTCGTCGTGGGTTTGGAGTTCGAGCCGGTGAGCGTCGTAGTCGGGACCGAAGATGTTGCCAGTGCCGGCGGTATGCGTGAGCAGCTGCTCGATGGTGACCTTCGATGCGACGTCCCTGTTGGGATAGTCAGGCAGATACCTGCCGAGCGGCGCGTCGAGCGCGATCTTCCCCTGCTGCACGAGCTGCATGATGGCCGTGGCGGTGAACATCTTGTTCATCGACCCGAGGTTGAAACGCGTCTCGAGGGTGTTCGGCAGGGCCTTCTCGCGATCCGCCATCCCGCGCGCGGCGCGGTAGACAGGCGCGCCGTGCTTCGTCACCAGCACGACGCCGGAAAATCGATCTCTGGCCGCGTCGGCCGTGAGCTTGGCGTCGAGCGCCGCAAAGATCTCCGCCTCGGTCATGCGCGGCGGCGGAAAATCCGCGGGTCGCGCGGTGTAGAGGATCTCGATGCTGGCGATGCGCTCGGGCTCGCCGGCGTCGAGCGTGAGATTGAACCGCAGGAAGTTGTCCGAGTCGCGCTCCTGCACGAGGCCGGTGACGCTCGTGTCAGTGGCGCTGTCGAGTGCCCGCAATTCGAGGCCGCGGCTGTTCTCGCGCAGACGGTCGAAGCCATGTGGATCAACGCCGGGATAGTGCCGGGTGAGGAACGCGGGTAGTCGGCCGGGATCGTCGGAGTTCAGTGCATCTATCCACGCGGAGAACATCCGGAAGGGAGGGCCAGCGCGCGCGGTTTGCGATGCGCTGGCATCGAGGCGGGGTGGTGATTCCGTCGACGCGTCCTGCGCAGGAGCCACCGCCGAGAGCAGCACCGAGAAAAGCAGCGCACCGACACAACCTTTCATGCGACGTACTCTACGCCTGAAACCGGGTTCGCCGCTCCGCGTCGTCGGGCGACGTATACGGATTGGGCGGGATACATATGTAAGGAGGCAGATGGCTCGCTACGTTCCGGTGGCGCCGGGCGTGGGTTTCACCGGGTATGACGCGTCGGCTGGCCGTGACGCCAAATGACGCTTATTCTCCGTCCGCGGACAAATCCTTCAGAGCAATAAAATGACTACAACTACAGAACGACTGAGCGTGGGGGAGAAGATCGGATACAGCCTGGGCGACCTGGCGGCAAATCTGATCTTCCAGACATTCGTAACCTTCCTGGCCTTTTTCTACACCGACGTTTTCAAGATCCCCGCGGGCACAGCGTCCGCGATCATCTTCTGGGGCGGCGTCTTCGGCGGTGTGATCTTCAATCCCATCATGGGGCTCATCGCCGATCGCACGAACACGCGCTGGGGCAAATTCCGGCCGTGGATACTGTGGACCGCGGTGCCGTTCGGCGTGTTTTCGCTGCTGGCCTTCACGACGCCCGACCTCGGCGAGGAAGGCAAGATCCTCTACGCCCTCATCACCTACACGCTGCTGGTCACGATCTACGCGGCAAACAATCTGCCCTACGCGGCGCTGAGCGGCGTGCTGACCGGCAACATGTCGGAACGCAACAGCCTGTCTTCGTACCGCTTCGTTGCCGTGATGGTCGCGCAGTTCGTCATTCAGGTGCTGCTGCTGCCGCTGGCGCTCATGCTCGGCGATGGCGATCAGGCGGAGGGCTTCCGCAAGACGATGCTGATCTTCGCGGTCGTCGGCACGGTCTTCTTCATCATCACGTTCCTGACGACGAAGGAGCGCATCGTTCCGAAGCCGGAACAGAAATCCACCGTGAAGGAGGATCTCGCCGACCTGTTCCGCAACAAGCCCTGGCTGCTGATGCTGGTCGTCGTCGTGATGGTGTTCGTCACGCTGGCCCTGAAGGGCGGCTCGTATATCTACTATTTCCAGTACTACGTGGACAAGGTGGCCCTGACGCAGTATCTGGACGGCCTCGGGTTCCACGGCGATCCCATCTCCACCGGTTTCGGCATCTTCAACGGCGGCGGCATCATCTTCAATGTCGTCGGCATCGCCTTCGCCCGGCCGCTCGCCGACCGCTTCGGCAAGCGCAACGTGTTCAGCGCCGCGCTGCTCGCTTCGACCTTGTTCCTGCTGGTGTTCGTGTTCATCCCACCTGACGCCATCAGGACGATCTTCGTGACGCAGATGCTGCACGGCTTCTTCTACGGCATCTCCATTCCGCTGCTGTGGGCGATGATCGCGGACGTCGCTGACTACTCGGATTGGAAGAACAATCGCCGCGCCACGGCCATTGTGTTTTCCGCCATGATCCTCGGACTCAAGTTCGGCCTGGCGGTCGGCGGTGCGCTGGTCGCGAAGATTCTGGACGTCTACGGTTACGTGCGCGGCGCGGCCGAGCAATCGCCCGAGGTGGTCCAGGGCATCAAGCTCGCGATCAGCGTTTACGCGGCCATTCCCTTCCTGATCTGCTGCGTGGTCCTGTTCTTCTACGAGATCAACAAGGCGATGGAAACGCGTATCGAAGGCGAGCTCGCGCAGCGTCGGGGCGCGACGTCCTGATGGCGCGTGACTGCGCGCGCTGACTCAATCACGAGGAACGAATTTCATGTCCAACGATTCAGAAGTCGATTACTCCGGCGAAGACTACGAAGCCCTCACCCGCAGAGCCATTTCTCAGCCGCTGGTGACGAACATCTACACGGCCGATCCATCGGCGCACGTGTTCGAGGGGAAGATCTACGTCTATCCTTCGCACGACATCGAAGCTGGCATCCCGTTCAACGATCTCGGCGACCACTTCGACATGCGCGACTACCACGTGTTGCGGCTGGATTCGCCGACGAGCCCGGCGGTCGACTGCGGCGTCGCGCTGGACATCAAGGATGTGAAGTGGGCGCAGCGCCAGATGTGGGCGCCGGATGCCGCGACGAAGGACGGCAAGTACTACCTGTATTTCCCGGCCAAGCGCGCTGATGGCATTTTCCAGATCGGTGTCGCCGTCGGTGATCGCCCCGAGGGTCCGTTCAAGCCGGAGCCCGAGGCCATCAAGGGTAGTTATTCGATCGACCCGGCTGTGTTCGTCGATGACGACGGTTCGGCGTACATGTACTTCGGCGGCATCTGGGGTGGTCAGCTCCAGAAGTATCGCGACAACAAGTACGGCGAAAAGAACGAAGAGCCCGCGGACAACGAGCCGGCGTTGTGCCCGCGCGTCGCGAAGCTCACCGCGGACATGAAGCAGTTCGCCGAAGCGCCGCGCGCCGTCGTGATTCTCGACGAAGCTCGCGAGCCACTGCTGGCCGGCGATCATGATCGACGCTTCTTCGAGGCGTCATGGCTGCACAAGTACAACGGCAAGTACTACTTCTCGTACTCCACCGGCGACACGCACTTCCTGTGCTACGGCATCGGCGACAATCCCTACGGTCCTTTCACCTACCAGGGCCGCATCCTGACGCCGGTGATCGGCTGGACCACGCATCATTCGATCTGCGAGTTCCAGAACAAGTGGTACCTGTTCTACCACGACTCGGTGCTGTCGAAGGGCGTGACGCACCTTCGCTCGGTGAAGATGGCGGAGCTGACTTACGACGCGAACGGGCGCTTCAACACGCTCAGTCCGTACCGGTAGCGAAATCCCCGCCGGTAAACCGGCGGGGATCATTCCTTACGCCAACGCCTTCTTGAACAGCGCCAGCTTGCGCTCCCACCCACGCTCGGCGGCTTCAGCATTGTGATTCTGCGAATCCGGCGGCATCCAGCCGTGGTTCGCGCCCTTATACACCTCGATCTCCGCCGGGACCTTGGCATCGTCGAAGGCCTTGCGCAGGATGTCCTTCGAGGTCGGGTCCTTCTGATCGTCGTTGTCCGCGATGGCGACCAGCATGCTGGCCTTCATTTTCGGGATGAGGAGGTGCGGGCTGTTCGGGTTGGTGGTAGTTAGTCCGCCGCCATGGAAGGAGCAGCCGGCACCGATGCGCTCCGGCAGTGATGCCGCGGTGCGGAACACGATGGGCCCGCCCATGCAGTAACCCGTCGTGCCGATCTTGCGCTTTGTATCAACCGCCTTCTGCTGATCCAGCCAGGCGACGAAGGCCTGCGCATCGGACACGTGCGTGTTCGGACTGAGCGTGCGCGCGTAGCTGAACGCGTCCTCCCGGCTGGCGGGCGTTCCCTTGTGCGTGCGATAGAAGGGGTTGACGGTGAGCACGGCATAGCCGGATTCCGCCAGCCGCTTGCCCATCGCGCGAAACGCGGGGCGCAGGCCGAAGATGTCAGGCCACACCAGCACGGCCGCGGTTGCCTTGGCGGGATGCACGAAGTGCGCATCGCAAGTGCCGTCGGGCGTCTTGATCTCGACTTCGGATTCCGAGACGTCCATGGCGCCCGCGACCGCGGGCAGCATGGCGGCCAGCGTCGCGCCGAAACCCAGGGCGCCGAATTGGCGGCGCGAGAGCTCGTTGCCGCGAAGGATATCGTCGTTCGAATCGCGCTCGCACATGGCAGACCTCCAGGGAAGAAGAGTGGCGGCCAGGGATTCTAGCGAGGATCGCGGTTCGCGGTGGGCTCCGCGTGTGCCGGGCGCTACTTCACGCCATGCCGCGAAAGCCCACCGGAAGTCCTACCGTTCGATCGCCGGCCCCTGTTCTGGCGCCAACGGCGCAAACACGAAACGCAGGCCGCGGTTGTACGACTCGAGCTGATTCCCCGCGTGCCGCTCGCCGTCGATGATGCGGAAGTCGTATGCCAGCTTCGGATGCCTGCCCGGCGCGAAGCGCTGATTCATCCGCAGGATCGGCGCCACGAACCCCGTGTCTTCGTTTCCGCCGACCGTCATGTACAAGCGGCCATTCAGCGATTTGCCGGACTTTCGAAACTGCTGTTCATAATCCAGCAGCCAGCCATTGCCGAGCGCGACCGCCGGCGTCACGGCCACATATCCATTGAACAGATCGGGCTTGGTAAACATCGAGTAGAGTGTGAATAAGCCGCCGAGCGAGGCACCGCCGAGTACGCGCATTTTCGGATCCGTGCGGTACTCCTTGTCGACGAGCGGGATGAACACCTTCTCGATCGTGTCGAGAAAATCCCCGGCGTGTCCCGACGCGTCGGGCGGCGTGCCCAACGGGATGGGTGAGAGTTCCCATCGGCGCAGCTCGCCATAGTTCAGATTCTCGCCGGCGTAGCCCATGCCGACGACGATGAACTCCGGCGCGTACTTGTCGTACACGAGTGGCCCGTGGATCGCGGTGAGCTTCTGGAAATCCCAATAGCCATCGGTGACGTACACGACGGGATATCGCTTGTCGGGTTCGCTCGCGTAGCTCGCCGGAAGTCCGATGAACAACGCATAGTGGCGACCGGCCGCGTTCACCGGCAGCGTGCGCACTTCGGATCGGGGAATCAGGTAGCCCTGCAACGCGGGCTGCTCCGCGGCCCATGCCGGCGCCGCCATTACCGCGAATACCAGAATCCAGGCGTGTAACCTCTTCATCTCGGCGATCCTCCGGAAGTGAATGGCGGTGGCGAGCATATTAGGAGACGCATGCAGGTGCCATCTTCGGGACGCTAAGTCATGATTGCGCGGTCTCATTGACCTACGGTGTCGCGATGATCAAGAGTTCCGGTGCGGTGTTGGCCCTCGTTCTGCTCGTCAGCTTTCCCATTGCAGGGCGAGCCCAGGAAAAAATGGCGGTTTCCCCGCCGGCAAGAACTACCGCTCCACCGCCGACCGCGAATTTTCCGCCCAGGATGCAGAGCTTCCCGCTCTACGGCGACGCGGCGATTCCCAATTCGAAGCCCGGCGCCGATGAGGAATCCTCGGCGAACGGCAGCTGGATCAGGAAAGTCTCCCGTCCGGTCGTCCAGGTCTATCTACCCGCCGGCGCGAAGGCCACCGGCGCCAGCGTAGTGATCTTCCCCGGCGGCGGATATGCTGGACTCACCTTCGACTTCGAAGGCACGCAGCAGGCCAACTACTTCATCGATCACGGTGTCGCCGCGTTCGTGGTCAAGTACCGCATCCCGGATGACCAGACGATGGTCGACAAATCCATGGGCCCGCTGCAGGACGCGCAGCAGGCGATGCGTTTCGTGCGCCAGCGTGCGGCCGAGTGGAATCTCGATCCCCATCGGATCGGGGTAGTCGGCTTTTCAGCGGGGGGCCATCTCGCCTCGACTCTCGCGACCCACTTCGACAAGTCGTACATCGACAATCCAGAGCGGGTCGATCTGCGTCCCGACTTTCTCGTGCTCGTGTATCCCGTGATCAGTATGGACGAGAAGGTCACGCACATGGATTCGCGCAAGGCGCTGCTCGGAACGGCTCCAGCGGAATCCCAGGTCCGGTTCTTCTCGAGCGAACTGAACGTGTCCCGGGACACGCCGCCCACGCTGATCCTGCACGCCGCGGATGATCGACTGGTCGACGTCGAGAACGCCGTCGTGTTCTTCGACGCGTTGCGCCGCGCCGGCGTGCCGGTGGAAGCGCGTCTTTTTCAGAAAGGCCAGCATGGCTTCTTTCTCATGCCCCGTGATCGATGGCAGGGCGCGATGGTGGAGTGGCTGATGACGAACGGATGGTTCGCGCCGCGCGGCGAGATACGAAAACCGAACTGACGCGCTCACGTATCTGGCATCCCGATTGTCGCGGCCAGCCAACTAGAATGTCTCCGTCAAGACACGACAACGACGGGGGATTCATGACCGATTCGACCAAACGCGCCGGACTGACCCGGCGCGAGGCGCTGATCCTTTCTTCCACGGCGGGCATCGGGCTCGCGGCGGCGAATGTCGCCACGGCCTCCGACAGCGTCAAGACCGGCGCTCATCAGGGCCCCGGCAATCTGACCACGCCGCGCTCCGCGATCGCGAAGACGCAGTACGGCAAGGTGCGCGGATTCCTGGACGGCGGAGTCTTCACGTTCAAAGGCATTCCGTACGGCCAGACGACCGCCGGTGAAAATCGCTGGCTGCCCGCGAAAGCGCCGACCCCGTGGACGGATGAATATCCCGCGCTGATCTACGGCGGCAACTGCCCGCAGAACCTGCATCCGTGGACCAGCATCGAGCAGACGTTCATCCAGGACTGGGATGACGGCTGGCTGAGCGAAGACATGCTCAAGCTCAACGTCTGGACGTCGAGCCTCACCGGCAAGCGCCCCGTGATGGTGTATTTCCACGGCGGTGGTTACAGCTTCGGCTCCTCGTACGAACTACCGTCGCATGAAGGCGCGCAGATGGCGCGGCATCACGACGTCGTGCAGGTGTCCGTCAATCATCGCCTGAACATTCTCGGGTTCTTCGATGCCGCGGAGGTTGGCGGATCGGCGTATGAAGATTCCGCGAACGTCGGCATGACGGATCTCGTCGCGGCCTTGCGCTGGGTGCACGAGAACATCGCGAACTTCGGCGGCGATCCCGACCGCGTCATGATCTACGGCCAGTCCGGCGGCGGCTCGAAAGTGACGACGCTGCTGGGCATGCCTTCGGCGGCGGGATTGTTCCACCGCGCGGCCGCGATGTCGGGCGGCGGCGGCAACATCCCGACGCGCGAGCAGCAGCGCGAGCTCGCGCGCCAGACGATGAAGGAGCTCGGGTTAGGACCTAACGACATCGGCGCGTTGCAGAAGGTGGAGTGGGCGAAGCTCTTCGCGGCGGGCAACGCCGCGGCGGCCAAGATCAATCCCGCCGGTCCGCCGATGGGAGGACCGGGTGGCCCTGGCACGCCGCGAGTAGGTTGGTCACCGTGCGTCGATGGCAAGAACGTCAACATGCGTTCGTTCTTCGATGCCGCGCCCGAGATCTCGAAGAACGTGCCGATGTTGATCGGCTCGACGAGCGAAGAAGGCAATCGCATGTCGCAGAAGCCCACGGAAGAAGAGTGGCGCGCGAATCTCACCAAGGCGTATGGTGAGGCCAAGGCGGACGCCATTGTCGTGGCGCTCAAGAAGGCCTATCCACAGAAGAAGATCCCGACGCTGTCGTACATCTGCAGCGGTTCGCCCGGTCTCAATGGCCTGGCCATTCGCAACAGGGTCGTCGATATGGCGGGCCTCAAGCACGCACTCAACGCCGCGCCGGCGTACACGTATTACTTCACGTGGCAGACGCCGATCCTCGACGGCCTGCCGGGCGCGTGGCACACCGCCGAGCTCGCGTTCTGCTTCGACAACACTAAGCGTTGCGAGCAGGGCACCGGCAACACGCCTGAAGCACAGGCGTTGGCGAAGAAGATGGCGTCGGCGTGGGCGAGGTTTGCGGCGACGGGTAATCCGAGTCAGCCGGGGCTTGCCTGGCAGCCCACGGATCCCAAGACCAACCGGACGATGGTCTGGGATAACGAGTGCCGGATGGTGGATGACCCGGAAGGGGAGGCGCGGAAGATCTTGCTCGCCTGATTTCTGCAAGCAGATATTCGCGCCCGAGCGGCGCGATTGTGTAGATAGAGAGCCCTCGTCGGGGAACCGGCGGGGGCTTTCAATTTTCTCTGGTAGCCATCACTGACTTCGGCTCGCCGGGCATCCGCGCCGGCATCGGCCTGAAGCGACGTTGCCGTTTCGGGTGGTGGAGCGGCAATATCCGTGGGCAAGCAAGTCAGGGAGAACGAGATGCGGACCGCGAGTTGTCTTTGCGTGCTTCTGTGGATGACGAATCTCGCCGACGCGGCGGAACCTGCGGCCGGATTCACCGCGACCCCACTCGGCGGCAGCGTCTCGGTGTTGCAAGGCTACGAGAGCAACATCGTGGTCTCCATCGGCGATGACGGCATCGTCATGGTCGACACCAATGTCGCGGAGAATGCCGAACAACTGCTTGCTGCCCTGCAACGCCTGTCCAACAAGCCGATCCGGTTCGCGATCAACACGCACGCGCACGGCGATCACACCTGGGGAAACTCCTTCTTTCAGAAGTTCGCACCGGTGATCTCATCCGGCAACACGCGCCAGCGGCTGGCTACCGGCAACGAGAAAACCAGGGACAAACCGCTGCCACCCGAGGGACTGCCGATCATCACCTTCGAAGGCGAGATGACGCTCCATTTGAACGGCGAGGAAATCCGCTTGATGAAGCTACCGCCGGCGCACACCGACGGCGACGTGGTGGTGTTCTTCAAAAAGGCGAATGTGGTCGTCATGGGCGACGTGTACATGTCGCCGGCGATCTCGTTCGGTGATCGTTGGTATGGCGGAGGGATGCTGCCGCTCATGGCTGCGCTGGAGCACCTGCTACCGCAGATTCCCGCCGATGCGAAAGTTGTTCCGACACATGGCGTGGTCTCGACGCGCGCCGACGTTCAGAAGGGTCTCGAGGCGCTGAAGCAGATGAAGGCAGTCGCGGAAAGCGGCATCCGGGCCGGAAAGACCCTGGAACAGCTCACCGCGGAGCGTCCCTTCGATCGGTTCCGCGCTTCGTTTCCCGCCTGGGCTTCATCCGATAAGTCGCTGGATGGCTGGCTTCGGGACTTCTATCGCGAGCTCTCTGCGCCTCGAACGAAGTGACGATCGTCAGCGGCTTTCCTGGAAGCGACTACCCGCCGCTCGCGGGCCCTATCCAGCCCACCTTTCGCGACCGGCGGGAAAACCACAGCAGCGCAACACCAATGAGAAATATGACGAGCGGGAATGGAATCGCGGCAGCCGCGCCGAGCAACTGCACGGCATGCATCGCAAAGAAGGTATAGCCGAACTGAACGATGATCGCCGCGAGCGACAAACCGAACAGCATCGATGCCCAGGGCTTTCGCAGCAGCAACCCGATCGCGCCCGCGAGTCCACTGAAAATGGCAACGCCGTACACCACGAACAGCCACTGCGGGCGCGCCGCGTACAGCTGACGCTGCGCCTCGCTCAGCTGGGACAGACTTGCCTCATCGGTCATGAGGTCCATGACCCATGCCAGGACGCCGAACAGCATCCAGAGCACTGCGAGCCCGGATACTAGCCAGTACCACGTCGGTGGCCTGATCGCCGCGGAAGTCGTGTTCATTGCCGTCTCCCCGCTTGTTGTTGTGAGCGGATTCTCCACCCCGGTCGCCGAATATTCAATGCAAGGCCGTGCCTGCGCGGTCAACTCGCCGGCACGCGAACCAGCTGCAGCTTGCTCCCGCTCTCCAGCTCGCGCAGAGAGAGCTTGTCGCCACGCAGACGGTACTTGATCAGGACTTCTTCCCTCGGAAGATGGATCTGGCTGTCGTTGCACTCGTATTCGAGTTCATCTTCGGTAGTTTCACCATCGCTGTTCAACTTGCGCAGCTTGTTGTCCGCGGTGAACTCCAGGAACTCACCAGGCGACAAGTCCGCATCCTTGTCCGCCCCGATGACCTGCCATCGACCCCAGAGCCTGCCGATTTGCGAATCAGGCTCTCCACCGTGACCCGAGAGAAACGAGATGCGCTCGTGCAACGCGCTGATGAGCTCGCGCTCCGAGTCGAGACCCGGCAAACGGCTGGTCTCAAGCCGATCGTGGAGCGAGCTCACGAGCCGGTAGGCCGTCTCCTGGTCGTTGCGCAGGTAGTGCGCACTCGTGGCCTCGTGGAGCACGGTGAACTCATCCACCAGCAACGCGCCCAGCGCCATCCCGCGTGAAGGGCCCTGCGTCTCCATCGCGATCTCGATGGAGTCGGTTCCCGGTGCTCCATCGAGCGGCAGATAGGTCACCGAGACCTTTGCCAATGCGCCGTCCGTAGCGCGCGGTGGCAGAAAGCTCGCGTTCGACTCGGGCGCCAGCGTGACGAAAATGCCGCCGCCGCGATTGTCGAGGAACACGGTCGGAATCATCACGGTAACGGTGCTGTCATCCTGCCAGCCCATGAGTTCACCGGGTACGCCGTAAACACCGGCGATCTTGAGCCCCGTGCGCGGCGTGATGGTGAGTTTGAGGTTGTGCGCGAGCTCGCTCACCATGTACTCGAACTGGTCGCGGAACACGTTCCGCACGTCCTCATCGTCGCGCAGGAAGTACAGATTGCCGCCGCGCACCGAGCCGATTTCCGTGGCGAGTTGCGCGTCGAACTGCACACCGACGCCCACGGTAGTGAGGCCGAAGCCATGCGTCGAGCCCTCGATGGCGAGCGCCATGAAACTCTCCGCGTCGGTGGCATCCGTGTTCGGTCGCTCGTCGGTGAACAACATGAGTCGTGTGCGACCCTTGAAGCGCGGCGCAGTCTGTTCGGCGATCCCGTAGCCGAGACGCAGTCCGGCTTCCATGGACGTGGAACCCGCGCTCTTGATCTGCGCGATCGAACCCAGCACGGATCCCACGTTGGCGGGACCAACCCGCCGCGTCGGCAGGTGCACATGCGCGGTGTCACCGTAGAGCACGATGGTGAGCTGGTCGCCGTTGCGCATGAGCCGCGCCATCTCGGCGAGCGACTGGCGTACGAGCTCGAGCGGCTCGCCGTCCATTGAACCCGACTTGTCGACCACCGCAATGAGATTCGTGGGTGCGCGGCGCCACCTGCGTTCGTCGATGTTGGTGGCGAAGCCGATGCCGGCGAGGTACTGCGCGTGCGGCACGGCGATGAGATCCGCGCGCGCGGCCTCACCCGTGAGGCAGAAGAGCTGGCGGCATTCGCGCGTGGCCGGCAGCACGATGTCGTGCTCGCTCATCAGCCCCTCCGCCGTGAGTGTTTCCGGATGCGGGATGCGCGCGTATGCGACTTCGCCGCGGAAGAAGTTGATGTCCTGCGCACCGCCCTGTCCGACACGCATGCCGGTCGTGATCACTTCCTGCAGTTCTTCCGAATCATCACCCGCTGGGTTCGAGGCGACTACGGATAGCGGCAGCAGGAGGGCGGTCATCGACAGCGCGAGCAATCGTGTGAGACCTGGGTAGTTGGATGACATGACGGACCCTCGATCAGTTTCGAAAGCGGCAGTTTTCAATGCCCCCGGCGCGCCGAATTCCTGGTCGCTCCTGGCTAGCCGTGAGACGAATCCGGCGAAGGGTTCCTTTGTTGGGACGCGCCAAAGATGACGCGGCAGGCGCGGTCCGGTAGCGGCCCTATGAATTGTTGCCGTCGTCTTCCCGCTTCATGCGTTCCAACGCCGAACGAGCGTCGGGAACGCCCGAGTGCGCCGCTTGCTGGTACAGCGACCGCGCCCGCTCGCGATCGACCGTCACGCCTTTGCCATACTCGTAAAGAGTGCCGAGATTGAACACGGCGGTGGAAAAGCCTCGCTCTATTGCCAGCTCGAAGTACTGCCGGGCTTTCTCGAAATCCTTCGCTACCAGGATTCCGCGCTCGGCGAACCATCCAAGGGAATTGACGCCGTATCCGCTTCCCAGCGCATGCGCCTTTTCATAATGCTCATATGCGCGACGCCAGTTTTGCGTGACGCCCAATCCCTTGAAGTACAGATAGCCAAGCTGGCAATGTGCATGCGCGTGCCCGTTGCGAGCGGCCATCTGAAACCAGAAGCGCGCCTGCGCGAGGCTCTTGGGTACTCCCTTTCCATCTCGCAGCACACTCCCGAGTCGTTCCTGCGCACCGGCGTGACCGCCCCGGGCGGCACGCTGTAGCCAGTAGTGGCCTCGGCGAGTACTACGCGTCGTGAGGTCTCCCCAAAGAAAACAGCGCGCGAGGAGATACTGCGCCTCGCAAACGTCCGCCAGCGCGTGTCGGACCAGAATCGGAATGGCTTCCGCATAGCGATGCAGCCAATAGGCCTCGAGCCCGAGCCGGAGGTCCTCGGCAGTAAGATTTTCAGCCGTCATGGACTTCTTGCCTTGACCAGTTGTGTCTGCCTGACTGAAGACTGACAGTCTAATTCGGTACTTGCGGGAGATGCTCTGCTGCCGCCAGAGACTCAGTCCAGGCAATCGAGGCCCTGCCAGACGCCCTAACTCCAGCTCGATTCTGCCCGGCTGTCAGACATTACAATTTGGCGGCAGAACAAGAACGTCAGATCAGCGAGCCAGGCCTGCTTCCAGGCGAGAAGATCGTGATCTGCGTCAGCTCCTGAGAAGAGGGGCAAAAAGAAGATGAGAGTCCTTCCGACATCTCAGCGGATGGCGAAAAGTCAGGGAGACAACAATGATTCGGATGACGTCGCTCGTTGCGATCGTTTCGCTATGCCTTGGCGGTTGCGCGACTACGACACAACAGGCCAGCTCCGGTTTCAAGAGGCCATCTGGAACCTACAGACTGGTGGTGATGAAGCCGGACATCGAGGTAGGTGTCCTCACGGCAGGCGGCCTGACCGAGCCGCGCGAGGACTGGACTTTGAAGGCTCGCGAATACGTGCTGGAGGCGCTCAAGGCGCAGCAAGCCAAGCGAGGCGGCGTTACGCAAGTCGTCTTCGCGAGCACCAGTGCGGCCGACGACGACCCGACGCTCAACGATCTGTATCGACTGCACGCGGCGGTTGGCCAATCGATTCTGCTGCACAAGTACACTCCCTACGCCGCGTTGCCCACGAAGAAAGGCAAGTTCGATTGGACTCTCGGCAAGCTGGCGAGCGATTACGGCGCGACGACCGGCAACGACTACGCGCTGTTCCTGTACGGGCGGGACAGCTTCTCGAGTGGCGGACGTGTCGCGCTGCAGGCCGTCGGTCTCCTGGGATGCGTCGTTGGTGTGTGCGTGATCCCGGACGGCGGAATGCAGCAGGCCTTCGTCTCACTAGTGGATCTGAAGACCGGCGATGTCGTGTGGTTCAACTATCTGGTCTCGTCGGTGGGTGACATTCGCACTCCCGAAGGCGCCGGCAAAATGGTCGACAAACTGATGGAGACCATGCGCGACGCCAAGGCGCCCAGGAAGTCCTGAGTCGCGATGCAAGACTCCCGCCGGCAATTCCTCCTGATGGGCGCGTGCGCCTGCGTGGGCTGCCTGCCCGGCATCGCCAGCGCGCGTGTGCTGCCGATGGATCTCGACCCGTTGGTGGACGTCAACTATGAACCGGTTGACCCGGACGAACGAGGGATCTGGCAAAGCTGCGAGCGCCTGGAAGAGGAGATCCGGACGTCGCCGCGTCGGCTCATCGCCCCGGATCTCGAGTCATGCACGCGAGATGTGCTCGAGCGGCTGATCGGGCGCGCCACACCCGAGCTGCGTGTCTATCTGATGCGCGAAGCTTCTTTCAACGCGTCGATGGCTCCGACGGGCATGATGGTCGTGCATACGGGATTCATGGCCCGCGTGCGCAACGAAGCGCAATTCGCCACCGTACTCGGCCACGAGGCCGGTCACTATTACCGCAAGCACTCGCTGAAGAACTATCGGAGCATTCGCCGCAAGTCAGCGGCGGCGGCATTCATTGGCTTGGCCGCCAACGCGGTTGCCGGGTACTCGCCACAAAGTGGCCGCTCGTGGATCGACGCTGCAAACGCAATCAGCCAGGCGCTGTATCTGTCGATGTTCCAGTTCAGCCGTGAGCAGGAGGCCGAGGCCGACGCGTATGGAGTTGGTCTCATGTCACGCTCTGGCTACTCGCCCGATGCCGCGTCGCAGATATGGAGTCAGTTGATCGCCGAGCGCAAGGCGAGTGCGGCGAATCGTCACAAGAGGTACCGGGATCATTCGAACTCGGCGTTCTCCACGCATCCGCCGACGGAAGATCGCATGGCGGATCTCGCGGATACCGCGATGTATCTGTCGAATCGCGGCGTCGTGGCCGCCGCGGACCGCCACGACGAGTGGCGGCGAGTCGTTCAGCCATACCAAGGCATGTTCCTCGAGGAGCAGATCCGATTGAACGATCCCGGCGCGAGTCTCTATCTGCTCGAGAGCCTTGCGCAGGACGGATGGACCGGCCTGCTCCGCTACAACGAAGGTGAAGTCTATCGTCTGCGCAACCAAGAGGGTGACGACGCCAGGGCCGCGCAGGCTTTCGCCGCGGCCACGATGCTTCCCGACGCTCCGGCCGAAGCGTGGCGCGCTCATGGCTACGCACTTCTCAAGGCGGGCAAGGCGTCGGACAGTCGCGAAGCCCTCGATCGCTATCTCACGCTGAAACCTGACGCGAAAGACGCGGGGATTGTCCGTCACACGTTGAATCACATAGGGTCCGGATCATGATCACACGCATTCTGCTCGCCATTGTTTCCATCACGGCTCTTGCCGGTTGCGTGCCGGCTTACACCCTGAAGAGGCCCGGTCAAACTACTGTCGCGGGCAATGCCTTCATCGTGCAGTCGACGTCTGCATGGAACGTCGTGCCAAAGGACATGAGCCGTACCCGCTGGGAAGAAGTCTGGACGCAGAACGGACCACTCCTGGATACCGTGGCGTTCCTGGGTGGCCTGCCCGAAGGAAAATCAGTCGTCGTGCAGAAGAAAAAGGCGGAACGACAGGTGCCACTGTTTCGCTCCAACATGACCCCCGAAGACCTGACGTCCATGGTCGAGGCGTCATATCGCATTCGAGGAGTGACGGTATTCAATCTCGAGTCGGTGGATCCCGTCGAGTTTCTCGGCGGTCAAGGCGTGCGCGTGCGTTACAACTACGTGCCCGGCGATGGCATGTCGAAAAAAGGCGACTGCGTGCTCCGCATCGTCGACAAGAAGTTGTACGTGATGAAACTCGAAGGAGTGTCGAGTCACTATTTCGATGCAAGCTCGCCCGAATTCGATCGGCTCGTCGCTTCCGCGGCAATCCGGAAGTAGCTTCCGGCACACGGAGTCCTTGCACAGGAATTCTTACAGCAATCCGGCCGGCCTTTCCTATTTCCGCCGGGCGTCCGACATCGCATCTTGCACCAGATGCGTAAAACGGCTTTCGAAAACTCATGCCCTTATCTGACCCGCTGCGCGGCTCTCCTGCTCGCGGTCATGGCATGGCCTGCATTCAGTCCCGCGGCCGGGGGTCTCGTCCCTCAGCATTCCGAGGATCTACGACCCGTGCTTTCTCGCGCGTCGAAGACCGGCGCCGCCAAACTCGAATTCTCCGCCTTCGGCCGCGGCTTCCGCCTGCAACTGGCGACCAACCAGCGACTCGCGCAGGCCGCCGCCGGTAGCTCGGTGCAGCTGTACACGGGTACCGTGGAAGGCGCCCCGGATTCCTGGGCCCGCATCAGCATCCTCGACGGTCTGCCCCGCGGCATGATCTGGGACGGCAGCGAACTCTTCATCGTCGATGCGGCTCCGGCGGGGGTCAATGACGGCGCGGCCGGCACGGTGATGTACAAGCTCTCGGACGCCGTGCTGGAGCGGGGAGTCTCATTTGGCGACGATGCGGTGGACGTGCCGCGCGACCCCGCCGCGAGCTACGACGCCTTGATAGGCGAGCTGCGCGCGAGGGCGCAGGTGCAGCAGGGCGCCGTCGCGACGCAGGCGGTCGAGATCTCCATCCTCGGCGACACGGCCTATCTAGCGCGCTACGCGAACGAAACGCAGGCGCGCGATGCGATCCTCACGCGCCTCAACAACGTGGACGGAATCTTCAGCTCGCAGGTCGGAGTCGCGCTGCAGGTCGTATCGGTGAACATCGCCGGCGATCACACCTCCCGCCTCTCCGATACCACCGACTCGAGCGCGCTCCTCGACGAGCTTGGGCGCCTGCGCCAGCAAACCTCTACGCTGTCGTCCACCGGGCTCACGCACTTGTTCACCGGCCGCTCGTTGAACGGCGACACCGCCGGCATCGCCTATTCGCTGGCGCTGTGCAGCCAGCGCTTCGCCGCCAGCATCGCCATGGCTCACAACAGCGTCGCGCTGGATACGTTGATCACCGCTCACGAGATCGCCCATGTGTTCGGCGCACCGCACGACGGCGAGGACGACTGCGCGTCGACGCCGCAGGGGCAATTCATCATGACGCCGTCGATCACGACGTCGGTCACGTCATTCTCGCGATGCAGCCTCGACGAGATCGACGCGGTGATCGACAGCTACTCCTGCGTCGAGGCGCTGGCTCCACCCGGACCTGCACCGCCCACGCCTCCGGCGCCGCCTCCCAGCGAAAACGGCGGCGGCGGGGGAGGCGGTGGCGGATCGCTCGATCCACTGCTCCTGCTGCTCCTGCTCACACTGCGGGTCTCGGGGATCCGAAGGCCAGGCCAATAGATAGAGAACCCCCGCCGGGATCCGGCGGGGGTCTCGTCTATCTGATCTGCAATCTCACACCGGGACGATGTCGAAGGCAAAGCAAGCGGCGCCGCCAGTGGGTCCGGAAAGGTTCAGATCGGCGGTAGATCCGTCGCCCCTTGCGGAGACTTCAGCCTTGATAGCGGCCCACATCTCTTGCGGTCCTTTCCGCAGTTCGACCATCGACTTGAGCGTCACAATCCCTGAGAAGGTTCCCGCCTCCAGGATGTTGTCGTCGCCTTTGTGAAAAATGTCTCGTGCATTCATGTGCGTGTAGTCACTGGGGGTCAGCGCATGGCCATCGATGGCCGCGGTGACCCGAGCTTCCGCGTTCTTCGAGTCCGGCCACCCGTCATCCGCGGCAAGGTCATATGTGCCGTACGCTGCAAGTGTGACGGTCAGTATGTACTTGCCGTCGGCGGGAGCGGTGTAATCGAATTCGAATGAGGCGGCTTTCCGATCCCACTTGTCCGTCGTGTATGGAAAGAGAAAGCCAAATGGAATCGCGAACGCTACCGCGTATTCTGGCGCCCAGCCCAGACCGTCCCCGTCGACGTGAGCGTGAAGCTCTTGCGTTGCATCCTGCGTCAGCGAAATCTCGCCGCTCAACAGCGTTGGGTCGCTCGAGGAGGCGCTCACCCGGCTCATCGACGATACACGCAGCTGCTCAGTCCGCTTGTCGGGAGGCGCCTGCTCGAGTGCAGACTTCCGCAGCTCTCGAAAGTCGACTGCCTTCGCAGGTCGGGAAGAAATCAACTGACGCAGACCTTCTTGGGTGTAGCTCACTGAATCCGCGCGAATTCGCTCCAGCTGTTGTGCGAATGCCGGGTTCTCACTCAGCAATCCCTGAAGCGCGGCGCCGCGTGGTCGACCGCGTTTGCCCGCTGCGGCTCGTCCCTCCTGGGCAAACAGGCGGGCGAGCAGGTCTGAAGTTTGCTGGGAATGGGACTTGGTCATGACAGTCTCCTCATCTTTGATCTTTAGGGGGTGGGAACGGGTTGGGCGCCGGCGGTCGTGGG
>JAEWLQ010000076.1 GCA_023457495.1 Pseudomonadota bacterium | reverse complement strand
GGCCGGTTCGGCCGCTTCGCCCTGCGCGCGCGGTAGTTTGAACGAGAACACCGAGCCTTCGCCGGGTTTCGAGGCCACTTCGATGGAGACGCCGAGGAGCCGGGCGATGCGCTGCACGATGCTCAGGCCCAAGCCGTAGCCATCGCGCGAACTGTTGGGCGCGACACCCACCTGGTAGAACTCGTCGAAGATGCTGCCGAGCTGATCGGCGGGAATGCCGATGCCGCTGTCGCGCACCTCGATGCGCAGGGCGTCGCCATCGTGCGCGCAGCGCAATTCCACGCGGCCGCGCTCGGTGTACTTGATCGCGTTGGACACCAGGTTGCGCAGCATCTGTCCGACGAGTGCGGGGTCCGCGTACGCAGTTTCCGGCTGCGTGTCGATCGAGAAGGCGAGGCCCTTGGCCGCCGCGACGCTGCCGTATTCGCGGCGCATGCCATCGAACAGCGCGGCGACGTCGAAGTTGGCCGGCTCGGCGCGCACGGCGCCCGATTCCAGTTTGCTGACGTCCAGCAGCGCGTTGAGCAGCCGCGACATCGCGTCGATCGCGGTTTCCTGCTGCGTGACGACGTCGAGCGAGTCCGGGTCCTTGACCATGCGGCGCAACGCGCCGGTCAGCAGGCCCAGCGTCTGGAGGGGCTGGCGCAGATCGTGGCTCGCAGTCGCGAGGAAACGGCTCTTGGCGAGGTTGGCGTGATCGGCCTCGCGGCGCGCCTCCTGCAGCGCGCGTTCGGCGGTCTTGCGCTCCGTCGCGTCGCGGATCGCGGCCGCGACGACGTCGTCGCCCTCGAGCGAGATCGGACTCAGGCTGATCTCGACCGGAAACTCCGTGCCGTCCGCACGCATACCGAACAGATCCAGCCCCGCGCCCATCGGCCGGACCCGCGGCTTCGAGCCGAACGAACTGCGATGGCCGACATGCCGCGCGCGAAACCGCTCCGGCAACAGCTTTTCAATCGGCTCACCCAGCAGATCCTGCCGCCGATGCCCGAACAGCGCCTCCACCTGCCGATTCGCAAAGAGAATCAGTCCCGAAGAGTCAATGATGATCATCGCGTCCGGCGCGGAATCCAGGACGCTCCGAACGAGCTCAGCTGAAATCATGAACCCAGAATAATGGGGACATTCCCCGTTTCCTAGCAAAAGGGGACAGACCTGCCCCGGTCGTACGTAGCCTTACGAATGCAGCCCGGCCGCCGGCGGCCGATCCTTCGCCGGTGACGGGACCCGCGATACCCCAAACCCAAGCCGCCGCGCTCGCGGCTCTGCCGATGCTGGGCATGTTCCTCGGCGCGCTGTTCGATGAATTGCGTTTCCTCGGCTTCACGAATTGGCGCACGGCCTGCCTCGCCGAAGGGCCGTCGCTGCAAACGCTTCTCGTCTTCACGCGCGAGCTGTTGCCGAGCGCCATCGTCGGGATGCTCACCGGCGCGTTTCTCGTTGTGCTGATCGGCGTCGCCGCGCGGCGCGCCGATTCCGCCGCGCACAGCTGCCTGGCCGCGCACCTCGGCTGCTTCGTGTCGATGCCGCTGATGCTGGCCGTCTGCGCGTTCGCGCCGTCGGCCGCCGTGATGCTCGTCACGGACGTGATGCTCGCCGCGCTCGCCGCGATGCTCATTTTGCGCGTCGTCAGCCGCCGGCCGCGCGCCCCCGCGGCGCATCCGTAATCCTGCGTACACCGCCGCGCGGCACGTGAGTAGTGCCGCGTATACCCCGTTGCGCCCTCGCTACCGAAAATTTACGGGTCAACAACGCGGAGCGATCCACTCAATGATTTCAACCGTCGCCGAAGTCGTGCCTTCGGCCCAGCGCACGTCGGCCACGGCAGGGTCACCCGCAACGTACAACGACAAGGTTGTTCGCCAGTTCGCGATCATGACGGTGGTCTGGGGCATCGTCGGCATGGCCGTCGGCGTGTTCATCGCCGCCCAGCTGCTCTGGCCCGAGCTCAACTTCGGGATCTCCTACCTCTCGTACGGCCGCCTGCGTCCACTGCACACCAACGCGGTGATCTTCGCGTTCGGCGGCTGCGCGCTGTTCGCGACCTCGTATCACGTCGTGCAGCGCACCTGCCACGTGCGGCTGTTCAACGACAAACTCGCCGCCTTCACGTTCTGGGGCTGGCAGGCCGTCATCGTCGCCGCGGCCATCACGCTGCCCCTGGGCATGACCAGCGGCAAGGAATACGCCGAGCTCGAATGGCCGATCGACATCCTGATCGCCGCGGTGTGGGTCGCCTACGCGATCGTCTTCCTCGGCACGCTGGTCAAACGCCGCGTCTCGCACATTTACGTCGCGAACTGGTTCTTCGCCGCGTTCATCATCACGGTCGCCGTGCTGCACATCGTCAACAGCGCGGAAGTGCCGGTCTCCCTCGGCAAGTCCTACTCCATCTACGCCGGCACCGTCGATGCGATGGTGCAGTGGTGGTACGGCCACAATGCGGTCGGCTTCTTCCTGACCGCCGGCTTCCTCGGGATGATGTACTACTACGTGCCGAAGCAGGCGGGCCGGCCTGTCTACTCGTACCGCCTGTCCATCGTGCACTTCTGGGCGCTCATCTCCATCTACATGTGGGCCGGCCCTCACCACCTGCACTACACGACGCTGCCCGACTGGGCGCAGTCGCTCGGCATGGTGTTCTCGCTGATCCTGCTCGCGCCGTCCTGGGGCGGCATGATCAACGGCCTCATGACCGTCTCCGGCGCGTGGCACAAGCTGCGCACCGATCCCATCCTCAAGTTCATGGTGGTGGCGCTGTCGTTCTACGGCATGTCGACCTTCGAAGGTCCGATGATGTCGATCAAGACCGTCAACGCGCTGTCTCACTACACGGACTGGACCGTCGGCCACGTGCATGCCGGCGCGCTCGGCTGGGTCGCGATGATCACCATCGGCTGCATCTACTCGATGCTGCCGAAGCTCTACGGCAAGAAGGAGATGTGGAGCGTGCGGCTCATCGACTGGCATTTCTGGACTACGACGATCGGTGTGGTGCTCTACATCACCTCGATGTGGATCGCGGGCGTGATGCAGGGCCTCATGTGGCGCGCGACGAACGATGACGGCTCGCTGACGTACTCGTTCATCGAGGCGCTCAACGCGACGTACCCGTACTACGCGGTGCGTCTCACCGGCGGATTGCTGGTGCTCGGCGGCATGGGCCTCATGGCCTGGAACGTCTGGAAAACCGTCGGCTCCCAGGACCGCGTGCGCGACGCCGCCATTCCGGAGCCGGCATGACCCTCAAACACGAAACCGTCGAGAAGAAGGTCTCCTGGCTCGGCGTGTGGATCGCCGTCGTGATCAGCGTCGGCGGCCTGGTGGAGATCGTGCCGCTCTATCTATCGAACGAGGTGACGACACCGGCGCCGGGCGTGAAGCCGTACCACGCGCTCGCGCTCGAGGGCCGCGACATCTACGTGCGCGAGGGCTGCTACAACTGCCACTCGCAGATGATCCGCCCGCTGCGCGCGGAGACGGAGCGTTACGGCCACTACTCGCTGGCCGGCGAGAGCGTGTACGACCATCCATTCCAGTTCGGCTCCAAGCGCACGGGACCGGATCTGGCGCGCGTCGGCGGCCGCTACAGCGATGAGTGGCATCGCGCGCATCTCGTGAATCCGCGCGACGTCGTGCCGGAATCGAACATGCCGCAATACCCGTGGCTCGAGAAGGCGCTTGTGAATGCCGAGCGCACGCCCGCCAAGATGCGCGCGCTGCGCAGGGTCGGCGTGCCGTACACCGACGAGGAGATCGCCGCGGCCGCGGACGCCGTGCGCGACAAGACGGAGATGGACGCGTTGATTGCCTATCTACAGGGCCTCGGCACTGCCGCGGCGAACTGGTGAGTCACATGGATATCGACACGTTTCGCGGCATCGTCACGGGCGTCCTGCTCGTGTTGTTCCTGTGGCTGGTGGTGTGGGCCTGGAGCAGTCGGCGCAAAGAGAAGTTCGACGCCGCCGCGCGCCTGCCGCTCGAAGACAAGGATCCGGAATGACCCGCGCGCACAGCATCTTCATCATCGCGCTCACCGTCGCGAACATCGCGGGCGCCCTTTGGCTGCTCTGGTGGACGCGCCGTTCGCCCGGGGAAAAGGTGGTCGAGGGCGAGACCACCGGTCACGTGTGGGACGAGGACCTGACCGAACTCAACAAGCCCCTGCCGCGCTGGTGGCTGTGGCTGTTCATCATCACTGTGGCCTTCGGCGGCGTGTATCTCGCGCTGTATCCGGGACTCGGCAGTTACGCGGGCACGCTCGGCTGGACCTCGCGCGGCGAACACGCGACGCAGGCCGCGGCCAACGCGAAGCGCATCGAGCAGACGCTGGCGCCCTTCGCCGAGCGGCCGGTGGTCGAGCTCGCGAGTGATCCGGCGGCGCTCAACGTCGGCCGCAACCTGTTCCTCAACAACTGCGCCGCGTGCCACGGCTCGGATGGCGGCGGCGCGCCGGGCTTCCCCAACCTCACGGACCACGACTGGCAGTGGGGCGGAGACCCCGACACGATCGTCGCGACCATTGCCGATGGTCGCACGGGCGTGATGCCGCCGTGGGGCGAGGTGCTCGGTTCGCGCGGCGTCGAGGACGTGATGGACTACGTGTTCAGCCTGCAGGGGCGCATCCTCACGTCCGGCAACATCAAGGCCGGTGGCGAGAAGTTCGCGCAGCTGTGCGCGGCCTGTCACGGCGCCGATGCCCGCGGCAATCCGATGCTCGGCGCGCCGAATCTCACCGATGGCGCCTGGCTGCACGGCGGCTCGCTCGTCGCGGTGCGCGAGAGCATCGCGAAGGGCCGCATGGGGACGATGCCCGCGCATGGCGCGCGCCTCGGGCCGACGCGGGTCAAACTACTGGCGGCTTACGTGCTGTCGCTCAAGGCGCCGGAGGCCGAGGATGGAGCAGAAGGTGCAGGCGCCGCCACCGCCGCCCGGTGAGCTGGGCTCCCGCGCGCGCGTCACCGGCGCGCTCGTGTGGAGCGGCTTCCTCGCGGCGGCCATCGCCACGATGATCTGCTTCGCGTTCCTCGATCCCGAGGACGTCGCGCAGGGACTCGCGCCATCCTGGTGGAACACGCGGCTGCGCGTGTACGCCATCGGGTTCTTCTTTTTCTGGCTGGTGGGTTTCATCGCCGCCTGGTTGAGCTGGGTGCTGGCGCGGGCCGGTGGCACGGAACGCTGACATGGACGTCCAGGTCATCAAGCCGCGCGAGTCGCTATACGCCGCGCAGCAGAAGGTCTATCCACGCGAAATCTCGGGCCGCTTCGCGCGCCTGCGCACGATCGCCGTGTGGGTGCTGCTCGGCATTTACTATCTATTGCCCTGGCTGCAGTGGGGCGATCGCCAGGCGGTGCTGTTCGATCTGCCGGCGCGCAAGTTCTTCATCCTCGGTCTCGTGTTCTGGCCGCAGGATTTCATCTTCCTCACCTGGCTGCTGATCATCGCGGCGCTGGCGCTGTTCTTTTTCACGGCGATCGGTGGCCGGTTGTGGTGCGGCTACGCGTGTCCGCAGACGGTGTGGACGGAGACCTTCCTGTGGATGGAGCGTTTCGCCGAGGGCGATCGCGCCGCGCGGCAGAAGCTGGACAAAGGCCCGTGGACGCTGAAGAAGCTCGGGCGCAAGTCGCTCAAGCAGTTCCTCTGGGTCACGTTCGCGTTGTGGACCGGCTTCACGTTCGTCGGCTTCTTCACGCCGATCCGCACGCTGGGCCACGAGGTGATGACGTTCGGGCTCGGCCCGTGGGAAACGTTCTGGATCCTGTTCTACGGCTTCGCGACCTACGGCAACGCCGGTTACCTGCGCGAGCAGGTCTGCAAGTACATGTGCCCGTACGCGCGCTTTCAGGGCGCGATGTTCGACCGCGACACGCTGGTGATCACGTACGACCAGGAGCGCGGCGAACCGCGCGGCGCGCGCAAACGCGGCACGGATGCGCAGCCGAACAAAGGCGATTGCGTCGACTGCACCTGGTGCGTCCAGGTCTGCCCGACGGGCATCGACATCCGCAAGGGACTGCAGATCGAATGCATCGCCTGCGCGTTGTGCATCGATGCCTGCGACACGGTGATGGACAAGGTGGGCTCGCCGCGCGGGCTGATCCGCTACACCACGCAGCACGCGCTGGACCACGAACGCACGAAGATCCTGCGTCCGCGCACGCTGATCTATGGCGGGCTGCTGGCGACGCTGATGATCGGCTTCGTGGTCGCGATCGCGCTGCGTTCGCCGGTATCGCTCGACGTGATCCGCGACCGCAACGCGTTGTACCGGCTCACGGACGACGGCCACGTCGACAACGTCTACACCATCCGCATCCTCAACAAGAGCGAGCGCGAGCAGCGCTTCGCGCTCGAGGCCACCGGCGGATCCCCGCTCACGCTGCTGCCGCACGTGACCGAATACCGCGTCGCGAGCGGCACGGTGCACTCCGTGCCGATCCGCGTGCGCCGCGCCGCCTACGATCCGCTCGGCGCCGAAACCATCACCTTCACGCTGCGCTCGCTCGACGATCCCGGCGTGTCTACCGAAACCGAGGCGCGCTTCCTCGCGCCCGCGAGATGACCATGACCACCAGCGTTCTTTCCCCGAATATCCGTGCCTGGCACCGAAATCCCGTCTTCGTGCTCATCTGGGCGTTGCCGGCGTCGGCGGTGATCGCGGGCATCGCGACGCTGTTCATCGCGCTCGAGGATGCGGATCGCGCGTTGCCGGCGAACTATCACTGGGAGGGCGCGCGGCTCGATGCGGATTTCGAGCGGGCACGCCACGCGGCGCAGCTGGGCATCGCGGCCAGCTTCGACCTGTCGGCCGGATCGGGGCAGTGCACGGTCACGCTACGACCCGCGGTGGGCGCCGAGACGCTCGAGCTGCGGCTCACGCACGGCTCCGACGTCGGCCATGATCGACTCGTGCGCCTGACCCGCGCGGCGCCGGTCACCGAGCCCGGAAAATATCGCGCGCCCTGCACGCCGGCGCCGGGCGGCCGCTGGCGCGTCGCGCTCGCCGACGTGGCGGGTAGTTGGGCCTTGCGCGGCGCGGTCGACAGTCCCCTGACTTCTTTCGAGCTGCGTGCGCGCGCGCCGGAGGGCCCGGGCCCGTGAGCACCGCCGACACGCTGCACACCCGCTGGTCGCTCGATGCCGGCGATCACGAGCACGTCGTGTTCCTGGTCGAAGGCATGCATTGCGCCGGCTGCGCGCGGACCATCGAGAAGGCCGTGCGTGCATTGCCGGTCGAGGCGGTGCGCGTGAACAGCATGAACGCGCGTGTCGCGGTGGATTGGCAGGGCGAGAAGACGACGCTGCCGCAGATCCTCGACGCGGTCGCGCGCGCCGGCTTCAAGCCGGTGCCGCTCGCCGGCAGCGAGGCGAGCGCGCACTACCAGCGCGAGCGCCGCGCGGCGCTCAAACGCGTCGGCTTCGCCTCGCTCGGCATGATGCAGGCGATGATGTACCTCGGCGCCCTCTACGGCGCGAGCGACATCGATGCCGCGATGACCCGCCTGATGGCGGTGACCGGCATGATCATCGTGACGCCGGTGCTCTTCTACAGCGGCGCGCCGTTCCTGATCGGCGCGTGGCGCGATCTTTCGCGCCGCCGCATGGGCATGGATGTGCCGGTGGCGCTCGCCCTGTTGCTCGCATACCTGCCGAGCGTCTACAACACCTTCCGCGGCAGCGGCGAGGTGTATTTCGATTCGGTCGCGATGTTCGTGTTCTTCCTGTCCGCCGGCCGGTTCCTGGAAATGAGTGTGCGTCACCGCGGCGCGACGGCGGCCGAGGCGCTGGCGCGCAGCCTGCCGGCGCGCGTGTCGCGCCTGCTCGCCGACGGCACGCGCGAGGAAGTGCCCGCGGCCTCGCTGCGCCCCGGCGATCGCTTCATCGTGCCGAAGGGCAACGTCATCGCCGTCGACGCGCGGCTGGCGGATGCGGGCGCCGAGGCGCTGCTCGACGAATCACTGCTGACGGGCGAGTCCACGGCCGTGCGGCGCGGCGCAGGCCAGGTGCTGCGCGGCGGTAGTTTGAACATCGGCGCGCCCCTCACACTGGTGGCCAATGCCGCCGTATCGGATTCGACGCTGGCCGCGATCGTCGCGCTGCAGGAGCGCGCGCGCGAGGCGCGGCCGCGACTGGCGCGCGCCGCGGATCGCGCGGCGTCCTGGTTCGTCGGCTCGATCCTCGTGCTGGCGATCATCACGGGCGCGTTGTGGTGGCCCATCGATCCCGCGCGGGCGTTCTCCGCGGTGCTCGCCGTGCTGGTCGTGACCTGTCCCTGCGCGCTGTCACTCGCGACGCCCGCCGCGCTCGCGGCCGCGACCACGCGTCTCGCGCGGCTGGGCGTGCTGGTCACGCGCGCGGACGCCATCGAGCGGCTGGCCGGCGTGGACACCGTCATCATGGACAAGACGGGCACGCTGACACTGCCCGCCACCGGCGTCGTCCACGTCGAACTGCTGTCGGCGTTGCCGCGCGAGGCCGTGCTGGCAATTGCCGCCGCGCTCGAGCGCGGCTCGCAGCACCCGCTCGCCGCGGCATTCCGTGGCCACGAAGACCCGCGGCTGATCGCCACGGCGCTGCGCGAAGTGGAAGGTGCCGGTATCGAAGGAGTGATCGCAGGCGAGAAGTGGCGGCTCGGCACGCGCCGTTTCGCGGAGGGCGCTGCCACGGACACCAAGGTGGTCGCGCTCCGGCCTGCGCCGGACGCGACGATGTACCTGGGCACGGATGCCGGCCTCGTCGCGGGAATCCGCGTGGGGTCGGCGCTGCGCCCCGAGGCGGCGCGCACGGTCGCGGCGCTGCGCGCGCAGGGACTCGCACCGGTCATCGCCAGCGGCGACGCGGAGGCGGCGGTGCAGGAAGCGGCGCGGGCGCTCGGGATACAGCGCGCACATGCGCGGCTCACGCCGCACGACAAGATCTGGTTGCTCGAGCAACTGCGCGCGAATGGACGGCGCGTGTTCGCGGTGGGCGACGGCATCAACGACGGACCGGTGCTGGCCGCCGCGCAGGTGTCCTGCGCGATGGGTGCGGGTTCGGCCATCGCCCAGTCCGCTGCGGATCTCCTGCTGGTGCACGACGACCTGTCGGTGCTGCCGCGCGCGGTGGCCGTGGCGCGCCGCGCCCTGCGTGTCGTGCGCCAGAACCTGGGCTGGTCGCTGGCCTACAACCTGGCCGCGGTGCCGGCGGCGGCGCTGGGCCTCGTCTCGCCCTGGCTCGCGGCGCTCGGGATGTCGCTGTCGTCGCTCGGCGTGGTACTCAATGCGCGCCGCCTCTCGGGGGGTGAGCCGTGAGCATCAGCTATCTACTCGTCGCGCTCGGCCTCGGGGTGTTCGCGCTCGCGGTGTGGGCGCTGTTCTGGGCGATCGATTCGGGTCAATACGAGGATCTCGAGGAACAGGGCAGGTCCATCCTCGACGAGGACCCGGAAGCCTGACGAACCTTCAGCGCCGTGATTCGACGGCGCGGGACCTGACCACGAGCACGTCGCAGGGCAACGCGTTGAGCACGCGTTCGGCCGTATTGCCGATGAACACCCGCTCGAGCCCGGAGCGCGACACGGCTCCCATGACGACGATGCCGGCATCGATCTTTTTGGCGAGCGCGGGAATCACCTTGACCGGATTGCCGTCGAGCAGGTGCGTGCGCTTGCGCGGCACGCCTGCGCCCGCGAGGAATTCCTCGAAGGCCGCGCGTCCCTGCTCCTTGAGCTCCGCGAAACTCGGCGTCGACCAGGTGGTAGCGGCCCGATTCGCCGCTGCTCCCACGTTCAGCCCGACGATCGACGGGTGGTTCGCGTGCGCGACGTGCAGGCTGCCTCGCAGCCCGGTGGATAGCTGGGTGGCCGCCGCCAGGATGCGGGTGTCGAGCCGCGCCGACTTCGCGTGCGCGTGGGAAGGATCCACGGCCGCCAGCAGCCGCGGCCGCCGGTACGGCTTCGGGCTCTTGAGCAGCAGCACGGGCAAGGGGCTCACGCGCAACAGCTCGAAGTCGGTCTGGGTGATGAACCAGGCGCGTGCGCCCTGGTGGCGATCGGCGATGATGAGATCGGCGCGGATCGCCTGGGCGCGCCGCACGATGGCTTCGTGCGGTGGATAGTCCCAATCGATCCTGAACTCCGCCGCGACGCCGTGTTTGCGGGCCGCCGCGCACATGCGCGCGAGGGGCACGCGCGCTTCTTCCTCCACCCGCTCGCGCAACGCGTCCGCGTCGTGTTCGAAGCGCGACAGATCGACGATGAGGGTGTCAGTCAGTACGTGGAACAGTTCGAGCGAGGCGCCGAGACCGCGGGCGACCTGGATGGTCTTCGCAAGCCCGGAACGGGCGGCGGCCGCCGGATCGCGGACCGCGAAGAGGATGCGACGGTTGGGCATACGGCTATCTCCTGTACGAGATCAGCGGCGCAGCGCCTCGAGCAACCGGGCATCCACCCGGCCGAGCTCGGCGCTTTGCGCCAACAGCTCACCGCGTTCGTCGAGCACCGTGATGATCGACGCGTGGCTGAACTCGCCATTCGGCAATTCCCGGTACTGGATCCCGAGCACCGCCGCGATCTTGCGCACGGTGGCGTCGTCCGCCTGCGCCAGCGTCCAGCGCGCCGTGTCGATCCGGCGGCTCTTCGCGAGCTCGGCGAGCGCCTGGGGAGTATCGCGCTTCGGATCGATCGAAACCATCAGCACGCGCAGGTCCGCGCGCTTGTCCGCCGTGAGCTCGCGCTCGACAGCGCGCAACGTGTCGATGATGAGCGGGCAGGCCATCGGGCAACTGCCATAGAACATCGTGACCATCACCGGGTGTCCGCGGTGCACGTCCAGGCCGATCGCGCGCGCATCCTGGCTGCGCAGCGGGGCTTCGAGGGTGTAGATGGACGTCGTCGCGTTCGTGTCCCCGGCGCCTGCCCATCCGTTGAGCGCGAGCAGCGCGAGCGCCGCCATCGCGAGTGCCCGCCGCCTCATGGCCGCGCTCCCGCGGCGCAGCGGAACGACATGGAGGACGACGTGTAAGCCGCCTTCATGCTCGACAACATCGCGATGCGCATCAACATGGCGTAATTCTCCTTCTGCTCGAAGCTTGCGGCGCCGACGCCGCAGAACCGGCCGCTGCCGTCGCCCTGTTCGCGGCCGTCGTCGCTCACCAGCAGGCTGCCGGCATCCTCGACCCACTCCCAGGCGACGCCGTGCAGGTCGCGCACCCCGTAATAGTTAGCCTGGGATGCCCCGGCCGGTGGCAGGGCGCCGCGCGCCGAACGTGAATACCAGTCGAGGATGCGCTGCCGCCAGGCGGGATCGTCGCGCGCATCCGGCGCCTTGTCGCTCGCGGCGGCGGCGAATTCCCATTCGTACCAGCCGGGCAGGCGTGCGCCGCGCGCCTCGCAGTAGGCGTTCGCGGCGAACCAGCTCACCTGCGTCACGGGCTGGCGTGCGGCCTCGTCGCCGGGGGTCGCGGGCGATGCCCAGTGGGAGAGATATTTGTCGTCGGCGAACAGCTTCGCGACGCGGTCGCGGCGCCATTCCGGATGCGCCGCGACGAAGCGCGCGAACTCGGCGTTCGTCACGAGCGCGCGATCCAGGCGAAAGGGCGCGACCGCGATGGTTTTCACGCCGGGAGACGGCGGCAGCGCCGTGGCAAAACGACCGCCCGGCAGCGGCGCCTGGGACGCCGTGGCGCGCGGCGGCTGGGCCAGCGCCGCCGCCGCGACGATCGCGACGGCGATGCCGTACATCCATAGCCAGAAGCGCCGTGAGGTCATGACCCGCGCCTCAGTGCGCCGCGCCTTCGGCACGTTTGGTGTTCGCGCGCACCTTCTTCACCTGCTCCGCGGTGACCGCGCCGTTTTCATTGCCCCAGCTGTTCATCGCGAACGTGAGGATGTTCGCGATCTCGTCATCGTTGAGCTGGCTCATCGGCGGCATCACGGAGTCGTACTCCTGGCCGTTGACCTTGATTTTGCCGGTGAGTCCGTTCAGCACGATGGCGATCGCCCGCTCGTGGTCCGCCATCAGGTAGTCAGACTTCGCGAGCGGCGGGAACACGCCGGGGATGCCCTGGCCCTTGTCCTGGTGGCAGGCGGAGCAGGTGCCCTTGAACAGCACTTCGCCGGCCTGGACCTGCTGCGCCTGCGTCAGCGTGCCGGCCGCGCCGGCCGCGACCGCGGCCGCCACCGGCGCCGCGCTCACGAGCTTGTCGCCGACGTACATCTCGTCGACCTGCTTGCCGGAGTAGATATCGGGCCGCGGCTCGCCGGACACTTCCATCAACGCCAGCGCACCCTTGTTGAAGGCGCGGAAGATCGCGTGATCCACCAGCACGTAGTTGCCGGGCACTTCCGTGTGGAATTCGACGATGGCCGCGCCGCCCGGCGGGATCAGGGTAGTTTGGACGTTCTCCTGCACGCGCGTGCCGCCCTCGTACTGCACGCGGTCGAAGATCTCGCCGATCACGTGGAAGCTCGAGACGAGGTTCGGGCCGCCGTTGCCGACGAACAGCCGCACGTTCTGATTGGTCTGCGCCTTGAGCGCGTTGGGGCCGGTGAGCGCGGATTCGGAGCCGTTGAACAACACGTAGGTCGCGTGCTCCTCGATCGCCTTCTGCATGTCGAAGGCCTGGTGGCCTTTCTCGCGGTACTTGCCGACCGTGTAGAAGTCGCCCTGCATCACGTAGTACTCGGCATCGACCGGCGGCAGGCCTTCAGGCGGCTCCACGAGAATGAGGCCGTACATGCCGTTCGCGACGTGCATGCCCACGGGCGCGGTAGCGCAGTGATAGACGTAGATGCCCTGATTCAGCGCCTTGAAGGTGAACTGCGTGCGATGGCCCGGCGCCGTAAAGCTCGAGGCCGCGCCGCCGCCGGGGCCGGTGACGCCGTGCAGGTCGATGTTGTGCGGCATCTTGCTGCTGGGATGATTCTTGAGGTGGAACTCGACGGTGTCGCCCTGGCGCACGCGGATGAAACTGCCCGGAACGGTGCCGCCGAAGGTCCAGAACGTGTACGTCACGCCCTCGGCGATTTCCTTGTCGACCTCGATCACTTCGAGCTCGACGATGACTTTCGCGGGATGTTTGCGGTTGGTCGCGGGCGGCACGTGCGGCGGACTCGTTAGAACCGCGTGAATCGCTTCGCCCTGCGGCGGCCCGAAGTCGCCCTTGCGCGAGCCGCCCGTGTCCGTTGCAACTTTCCCGTCGGGAGTTCCGCCGCAGGACGCGAGCAGCGCCGTCATCACGATCACCAGCCACTTGTTCATCGTTGTTCCCTTGCTTGCCTGTGGTCATCGTGAGGCCACGGCTCTGGCGACACATTGATGCAGATCAGGCGGGCAGGGGATAAGCAACACTGCGCACTGCCGGTGCGCGCGTGTACGTAGTGTTGCGTATGCCGCTCGCGCGCGGCAGCATCGGCTCAAACCGGCGGGGAATCCCTCATGCGTGTTCTAACCATCAACTGCGGCAGTTCGTCTCTCAAATGTGCGCTGATCGACGGCGCCGGCGGCGCGCCGCTGTTCGAGAAACGCGTGGAGAAGCTCGCGGCGGGCGGCCTGGCGGACGCCACGGCGCAGGTGCTCGATACGCTGGCGCGCGAGGTCGCGGCCGACAAACAGCCCGAGGCGGTCGCGCATCGCATCGTGCATGGCGGCGCGGAGTTCACCACGCCGGCGCGGATCACGGACGAGGTGCTGGCGCGCATCGAGCAGTTGAGCGCGCTGGCCCCGCTGCACAATCCACCCGCGCTCGCCGCGTTGAATCTCGCGCGAAAGCGTCTCGCCGTGCCGCACGTGGCGGTGTTCGACACGTCTTTCCACTCGACCCTGCCACCCCGCGCCCGTGAGTACGCACTGCCACGGGAGCTTGCGGAGCGCGAGGGCGTGCGCCGCTTCGGCTTTCACGGCATCAATCACGAGCACGTGATGCACGCGGCCGCGGAGTTCCTGGGCCGTACGCCGCAGGAGTTGCGCATCGTGTCCTGCCACCTGGGGAACGGCGCGAGTGTCGCGGCCATCGAATACGGCCGCAGCGTCGAAACCAGCATGGGCATGACACCGCTCGAGGGGCTGGTCATGGGCACGCGCGGCGGCGACGTGGATCCGGGCGTCCTGCTGCACCTGCTGCGCGTCCCGGGCATCGACGTCGCGCGCCTGGACGATGTGCTCAACCGCGAATCCGGCCTGCAGGGTCTCGCGGGATCGCACGACATGCGCGACATCGAGACCCGCGCCGCCGCCGGGGATGAGACCTGCCGGCGCGCGCTGGCTATCTACTCACACCGCGTGCGCAAATACATCGGTGCGTACGCGGCCGTCATGGGCGGCGTCGATGCCATCGTGTTCACGGGCGGCATCGGCGAGCGCAGCGCGTTCATCCGCAACCGCGTGCTGCAGCGCCTGGATTTCCTCGGCGCGCGACTCGACGACGACCGCAACGCCGATGCCCGGCCCGATGCCACGCGGCCGGTGACGCCGATCTCGGAGGAAGGCAGCCGCGTCGCGTTGCTCGTGGTACGCGCCGACGAAGAGGCCGCCATGGCGCGCGCCGCCACCGCTTTGCTGCAGGCGCCGCCGCATGCCGTGGACCGCCGCGTGCCCATCGCGATCTCGGCGCGTCATGCGCACCTGTCACCCGGCACGATCGAGCGGCTGTTCGGCGCGGGCTACGCGCTCACGCCGCGCGCGGATCTTTCGCAGCGCGGCCAGTTCTCCGCGCGCGAGGTGGTCACGCTGGTCGGCCCGCGCGGCCGCATCGAGAACGTGCGTGTGATGGGCCCGCCGCGCGCGCAGGATCAGGTGGAGATCTCGCGCAGCGACGAGTTCGTGCTCGGGGTCGACGCGCCGGTGCGCATCTCCGGCGATCTCGCGAACACCCCCGGCATCACGCTCGAGGGGCCGCGCGGCAGCGTCAAACTTGCGCACGGCGTGGTCTGCGCACGCCGGCACATCCACATGAGCACCGCCGACGCGGCGCGGCTCGGGCTCGCCGACCACGCCAACGTCGCCGTGCGCGTCGACAGCGACGGCCGGGATCTCACCTTCAACGACGTGACCGTGCGCGTCTCGCCCGAGTTCACGCTCGAGCTGCATCTCGACACGGACGAGGCCAATGCCGCGGGCATCACGCCCGGAATGAGCGGGGAAATAGTTACCTGACGGTTTCTAGCCGGAGCGCCATTTCCAGTCGCGAATCTCCGGCATGTCCTCGCCGTGCGCGCGGATGTATTCGCCGTGCCGGCGCAGCCGGTCGGCGACGCGCTCCCGCAGCGCCGGGGCCTGCGCCGCCAGCCGCGGTACGCGGTTGAACACCGCCTGCGCCAGGTGGAAGCGGTCGAGTTCGTTGCGCACGGTCATGTCGAAAGGCGTGGTCGTGGTGCCTTCCTCCTTGTAGCCGTGCACGTGGAAGTTGTCGTGATTGGTGCGGTCGTAGGTGAGACGGTGGATGAGCCACGGGTAGCCGTGATACGCGAACACCACGGGCTTGTCGGCCGTGAACAGCGCATCGAAGTCCTCGTTCATGAGGCCGTGCGGATGCTGCCGCGGCGACTGCAGCGTCATCAGGTCCACGACGTTGATCACCCGCAGCTTCAGGTCCGGCACCCACTCGCGTAACAGCGTGACCGCGGCGAGTATTTCGAGCGTGGGCACGTCCCCGGCGCAGGCCAGCACCGCTTCCGGCTCGCCGGCCGTGCCGGCCCAGTCCCACACGCCGATGCCGCGGCGGCAGTGTTCGATCGCCTCCGTCATCGGAAGCCACTGTTCCTGCGGCTGCTTGCCGGCGACGATCACGTTGACGTAGTTGCGGCTTCGCAGGCAGTGATCCGTGATCGAGAGCAGCGTATTCGCGTCCGGCGGTAGATAGACGCGGATGATCTCCGCCTTCTTGTTGACCACGTGGTCGATGAACCCCGGGTCCTGGTGGCTGAAGCCATTGTGATCCTGGCGCCAGACGTGCGAAGTGAGCAGGTAGTTGAGCGAGGCGATCGGCTTGCGCCACGGGATGTGGTTGCAGACCTTGAGCCACTTGGCGTGCTGGTTGAACATCGAATCGACGATGTGCACGAAGGCCTCGTAGCAGCTGAAGAACCCGTGCCGCCCGGTGAGCAGATAACCTTCGAGCCAGCCCTCGCACTGGTGCTCGCTCAGCACTTCCAGCACGCGGCCCTCGTGCGAGAGCGCGGTATCGTCGGGCCGGATCTCCGCCATCCACATGCGCGAGGTCACCTCGAGCACCGCGTCCCAGCGATTCGACGTGAATTCGTCGGGCGCGAACAGGCGAAAATTCTTCGCGTCCAGATTGCGCTTCATCACCTCGCGCAGGAATTTGCCCTGCACGCGGGTGGCCTCGGCGCGGGTCGCGCCGGGCGCGGGTACGTCGACCGCGAAGTCACGGAAATCCGGCAGGGCGAGATCGCGCAGCAGCAGGCCGCCATTCGCGTGGGGATTCGCGCTCATGCGCCGGGCGCCGGTGGGCGCGAGCGCGCGCAGTTCGGCCTTCAGCCGGCCGTCCGCGGTGAACAATTCCTCGGGCTTGTAGCTGCGCAGCCATTCCTCGAGCTGCCGCAGGTGATCGGGCTTCTCCGCGAGTTTCGCGAGCGGCACCTGGTGCGAGCGCCAGGTGCCTTCCACCGGCAGGCCATCGACTTCCTTCGGGCCCGTCCAGCCTTTCGGCGTCTGGAGCACGATCATCGGCCAGAGCGGGCGTTCGCTCATGCCACCGGTGCGCGCGGCCTGCTGGATCGAGCGGATGCGGTCGATCGCCTGGTCCAGCGTGCCGGCCATGAGTCGGTGCGTCGCCGTGAAGTCCGGCTGGTCCTCTACGAAGAACGGCTCGTGGCCGTAACCGCGCAGTAGTTCGGCGAGCTCGCCGCGCGGAATCCGGGCGAGCACCGTGGGCCCGGCGATCTTGGCGCCGTTCAGATGCAGGATGGGCAGCACCGCGCCGTCGCGCGCAGGGTTCAGGAATTTGTTGGAATGCCAGCCGGTCGCGAGCGGCCCCGTCTCCGCCTCGCCATCGCCGATCACGCAGGCCACCAGCAGTTCCGGATTGTCGAACGCCGCGCCGTACGCGTGCGAGAGCGCATAACCGAGCTCGCCGCCTTCGTGAATCGAGCCGGGCACTTCGGGTGCGACGTGGCTGGGAATGCCACCCGGGAACGAGAACTGTCGGACCAGTTTGCGCAGCCCCTCGAGGTCTTCGGTGACGTCGGGGTAGTGCTCCGTCCACGTGCCTTCGAGATACACGTTGGCGACCAGCGCCGGTCCGCCGTGGCCGGGCCCGGCGACGTAGATGGTGTCGAGGCCGTACTTGCAGATAACCCGGTTCAGGTGCGCGTAGATGAAGTTCAGGCCCGGCGTGGTGCCCCAGTGACCGAGCAGCCGCGGCTTGATGTGCGCGAGCGTCAGCGGCTCACGCAGCAGCGGATTGTCGAGCAGGTAGATCTGCCCGGCGGCCAGATAGTTAGCCGCGCGCCACCAGCCGTGCAGGCGGTCGATGTAGGCGGGGTCGAGGGTCGGATCGGGGGCGGCGGCGGACATGCGCGGTCTAGCCTACGCCATCGCCGCCGGGACGGGGATACCTGGGCCGCGTAGGCGCACGCCGCGACCTGAAATGAGCTTCCCGAGGTGGGGATTTCGGACCTACCATTCAGCCGTGGAGCGGACCATCCCTAACAATGACGGGCGCGATGCCGATGACGTCGGTGCGGCGCACGCGCTGCCGGCGGAAGACGTCGTGCGGCGACTGCGGACAGATGCGCGCGCGGGACTGAGCGCATCCGCGGCGGCCGAACGCCTCGCGCGTGTCGGTCGGAACGAGCTGACGCGTGAACGGCGCATTCCGGGCTGGCGGCGCTTCCTGGCCCAATTCGCCGATCCACTGGTGATGCTGCTGATCGGCGCCATGGCGATCTCCTTCGCCTCGTGGCTGTACGAGCGCGAGACCGCGGTGCCCTACGAGACTCTCGCCATCCTCGCCATCGTGCTGATCAATGCCCTTCTCGGGTTCGTGCAGCAGGCGCGCGCGGAGAACGCGCTCGCCGCATTGCGGCGCATGTCCGCGGCGCAGGCCAACGTGATTCGCGATGGCGCGCGGCAACGCATCGACGCCACGGGACTCGTGCCCGGCGATCTCATCCTCGTGGAGGAGGGCGACACGATTCCGGCCGATGCGCGCCTGTTGCGCGTCGCCGCATTGCAGACCGCGGAAGCCTCGCTCACCGGCGAAAGTCTGCCAGTCGGCAAGGATGTCGACGCGGTCGCGGCCGATGCGGGTCCCGGCGACCAGACCGACATGATCTTCGCCGGGACTGCCGTCACCTTCGGACATGGGCGCGCCGTCGTCACGGCGACCGGCGCGAATACGCAGATGGGCCGCATCGCCGGCATGCTGGCCGCCGCGCCGGATGACTCCACGCCGTTGCAGAAGGAGCTGGCGCGGCTCGGTCGCCTGCTCGGCCTGATCGTCATCGCCGTGGCCGTGCTCATGGTGTTCGTGCTGATGCTCGCCGAGGATGTGCGCGGCCTCGCGGGCTTCCTCGACGTGCTGATCTTCGCCGTCGCGCTGGCGGTGGCCGCGGTGCCCGAAGGATTGCCCGCGGTGGTCGCGGCGGTGCTGGCGCTGGGCGTGCAACGCATGGCGCGGCGCAAGGCCATCGTGCGCAACCTCGCCGCGGTCGAAACACTGGGGTCCGCCAGCGTCATCGCCTCCGACAAGACCGGCACGCTGACGCGCAACGAGATGACGGTGCGCGCCATCGTCACCGCGAGTGGCCGCGTGGCCTTCGGCGGCACCGGTTATGCGCCGGAGGGCGAGATTTCGCGTGTCGGAGACGGCGAGGGCCAACTACCGATCGACGACGCGCTGCGCAATGAGCTCGAACACGCGCTCGCCGTCGGCGATCGCGCGAACAACGCCGCCGTGCGCCAGGAGCAGGACGGCTGGAAGATCCAGGGCGATCCGACGGAAGCCGCGCTGCTCGTCGCGGCCCGCAAGGCGAAACTGGACGATGAACTCTCGGACCGGTTCGAGCGCGTGGGGGAAGTGCCGTTCTCGTCGGAACGCAAGCTCATGAGCACGGTGCACCGGGACGCCGAACGCGGCAAGCTGCGCGTGTTCACCAAGGGCGCGCCGGACGTGTTGCTCGCGCGTTGCACGCACGAGCTGGCGGGTAGTGAGGCGCGTGCGCTCACGGATGCGCGCCGCGACGAGATACGGCAGGCCAACGAGTCACTCGCGCGCGAGGCGCTGCGCACGCTGGGCGTCGCGTTTCGCACCCTGCCCGAGAATGCGCTCGAGGACCGCGAGGCCGACCCGTCGCTCGAAAACGAGCTGGTGTTCGCCGGCCTCATCGGCATGATCGATCCGCCGCGCGAAGAAGCGAAAGTTGCGGTGGCGCGCGCCCGCGCCGCATTCATCCGGCCGCTCATGATCACGGGAGACCATCCGGTCACCGCGGCGGTCATCGCCACGGAGCTCGGCATCAGCGAGGGCGGCAAGGCGGTCGCGGGCGCCGAGCTCACGGCGCTCTCCGACGACGCACTACGCGACACGGTACACCGGGCATCCGTCTACGCGCGCGTGAACCCCGGCGACAAGCTGCGGATCGTGCAGGCACTGCAGCGCGATGGCGCCATCGTCGCGATGACGGGCGACGGCGTGAACGATGCGCCGGCGCTCAAGACGGCGGATATCGGCGTCGCCATGGGCATCACCGGCACCGACGTCGCGAAACAGGCCGCGGACATCGTCCTGCAGGACGACAACTTCGCGACCATCGTCGCCGCGGTCGAGGAGGGCCGCGCGATCTTCGCGAACATCCGCAAGTTCCTGCGCTATCTACTGTCATCGAACATCGGCGAGGTGCTCACGATGTTCGCGGGCGTGTTGCTGGCCGACTTCCTGGGCCTCACCAGCGAAGCGCCGGGCGCGGTGGCGCTGCCGTTGATGGCCATTCACGTGTTGTGGATCAATCTCGTGACCGACGGCACGCCGGCGCTGGCGCTTGGTCTCGATCCGCCCGATGCGCGCTACATGCAGCATCGGCCGCGCCCGCGCGACGAGCGCGTCATCACGCCGGGGATGTGGCGCGGCATCATCTTCGTCGGAATCATAATCGCCACCGGCACCTTGCTGTCGCTGGACGCGAGTCTACCCGGTGGCTTCATCGAGGGCAGCGGCACGCTGCGTCACGGTCAGACGGTCGCGTTCACGACGCTGGTGTTCTTCTCGCTGTTCACGGTGTTCAACGCGCGCTCCGACGAGGTCAGCGCGTTCCATGGCCTCTTCGCCAATCGCTGGTTGTGGGGCGCGGTGTTGTTGTCGCTCGCGCTGCAGGTGGCCGTGGTCCACGTGCCCTTCCTGCAGCGCGCGTTCTCGACCGAGGCGCTCACGCTCGCGGAGTGGCTGCGCTGCCTGGCCATCGGCAGCTCGGTGTTGTGGCTGAACGAGCTGCGCAAACTACTGCGACGCCGGGGCGGATCGCAGGAGCCTCAGCCGCCGAGCCAGGAGAACACGCCGGCCGGATGATGCGCGCGGGCCACGCTCGCTATGAATAGATAGACGGCCAGCGCCGCGACGTAGAAACCCGCGCGTGCGCGCGGGCTGCGCGCACGCTTGAGCGCCATGCTGCCGAGCCCGATGTAGACGATCAGCAACAACACCTTGACCGTGAGCCAGGCCTGCACGAACGGATACTGGTGCAGGATGGTGACCAGCATCAGCGCCGCGGTCAGCAGCACGGTGTCGATCGTGTAGCTCAGGTAACGCAGCGGCGCGGCCATGGTCCACCCCGCGCCGGCCAGTTGCGCCCCGCCGCGCATCGCGAACAGCAAACCACTCGCGATGACGGCGGCGACGTGGACCCACTTGATCTCCAGGTAATACTCGATCATCGGGCCGCGATTTTACCCGGCTCCACCGGCTCGATGGCGCGGCGCGGCCGCACCCACAACCGGAACACGAACCAGGCGAGCGTCAGCGCGCCGGCGCTGAAGATCACGTCGCCCGGCACCCGCATCCACACCAGCAGGTCGATGATGGGCTTCTGCATGAAGTCCGCGGAGCGCGCGTACCAGTAGCCGTGATCGATCGCGGCGTTGAGCTGCAACACGCCGATCGGCAACAGCGTGAACAGCGCCATGCCGGCGAGGCCGATGTTGAAGCACCAGAACGAGGTGTTCAGCACGCGCTCGTTCCACGCGAGGTGCGGCTTGAGGCCGCGCAGGCAGAAGAGCATCAACCCGATGCCGAGGAAGCCGTACACGCCGAACAACGCGGTGTGGCCGTGCAGCGGCGTGAGGTTCAGGCCCTGCATGTAGTAGAGCGGCAGCGGCGGATTGATGAGGAAGCCGAACAGTCCCGCGCCGACGACGTTCCAGAATGCGACGGCCGTGAAGAACAGGATCGGCCACTTGTAACGCTGCATCCACGGCGTCGCCTGGCCCAGCTTGTACGTGTGGTAGGCCTCGAAGCCGATGAAGGCCAGCGGCACCACCTCGAGCGCGGAGAAGCTCGCACCCAGCGCCAGCACCGCGGTGGGCGTGCCGGTGAAGTACAGGTGATGCAGGGTGCCGAGCACACCACCGGAGAGGAACACGATCGTGGCGAACAACACCGCCACCGTCGCCGTCGTCACGCGCAGCAGTCCGAGGCGCGTGAAGATGAACGCGATGACCGCGGTGGCGAACACCTCGAAGAAGCCTTCCACCCACAGGTGCACCACCCACCAGCGCCAGTACTCGACCATGGACAGGTGCGTGTGCTCGCCCCACATGAGGCCGGCGCCGTAGAAGAGGCCGATGCAGACGGTGGAGGCGAACAGCAGCGCGACGATGGACTTGGATTCTCCACCTTTCTTCATCGCGGGCCACAACGCGCGGCCGACGAGCGTGAGCCAGATGCCGAGGCCGGCGAACAGGAAGATCTGCCAGAAGCGGCCGAGGTCGACGTATTCCCAGCCCTGGTGGCCGAACCAGAAGTTGTTCGCGAGGCCTAACTTCTGCATGACCGCGAACCACTGACCGGCAAAGGCGCCTACAACAATAATGATGAGGCAGGTGAACAACACGTTCACGCCGAGCCGCTGGTACTTGGGCTCATGCCCGGAGATCGCCGGCCCGATGTACAGGCCCATGCCGAGCCAGGCCGTCGCGATCCACAGCACCGCGAGCTGCGTGTGCCAGGTGCGGGTGAGGGAATAGGGCAGTATTTCGGCGAGCTGGAAGCCGTAGGCCTCCTGGCCTTCGACCTGGTAGTGAGCCGTGATCGCGCCGAGCAGGATCTGCGTGAGGAACAGCGCGACGACCAGCCAGAAATATTTCGCGGTGGCGCGCATGGAGGGCGTCACGTTCACGAGCGCGAGCGGATCGGTTTTGGGCAGCTCCGGCGGCGCGTCCTCCTTGTTGCGCGCGTGATGCCAGCCCAGCAAGGCGATGCCCGCAATCAGGAACAACACGCTGAACACCGTCCAGGTGAGCAACTGGCTCGGCGGCACGTTGCCGACCAGCGGATCGTGCGGCCAGTTGTTGGTGTACGTGATGGTCTTGCCGGGACGCTCGGTCACGGCGGACCAGGAGGTCCACCAGATGAACGCGCCGAGCGCGACGCGGTGCGGGGCGTCGGCGACGGTGCCGTTCTTCATCGCGTAGGCCTTGCGCAGCTCGAGCGTCGCCGGATCGTCGCCGAACAGCGAGGTGTAGTGCGCGGCCACGTTGAGCATGGCCGCGGCGCGATCCGCGGATACCGTGATCGTGCCGGTCTGCGTGTCGAACGTGTTCGCACGGATCAGCGGGCGCAGCCGCGCGGCGAGCGCGGCCTGCTGTTCCGCCGGGAGCTGCGCGTAGTGGCTGCCGGTTTCGCGCAACGCGACGATGTCGAGCCACGCGGTCGCCTCGCGATGCAGCCAGTCCGCCGACCAGTCCGGCGCGACGTAACTACCATGTCCCCAGATGGAGCCCAACTGCTGCCCACCGATGGACTGCCAGACCTGGCGGCCCTTCTCGATGTCGGCGCGGGTAAAGAGCGTGCTGCCGTCGGTGGTGACGACTTGCGACGGGATGGGGGGCATCACGCGATGGATTTCGCCACCCACCCACAGCAGCACGGAGAAAGAGGCTGCCAGCAGGACGGCCAGCAGGATCCAGAGTTTGCGAGTCGAGGTCATGGGGATCTCCCGGAAGGTGGCCCATGGTGTGCCTCCGCATGGATGCTCGCCCTGATCCAGATCAAATGGGGACATTCCTCGTTTCCTAGCAAAAGGGGACGGACCTGGGACGTGGGTTGTATCGGTAAGAGCTTCGATGAGTCCCTGAAGACGACTTGTGCGGGGTTGCGCGCGGCAAGGCCGCCGCCCACGCGATGGGGTATCGCTCCCGCGGCGCACTCCAGCTATTGATAGCGCCAGATTTTTAGTCCGCCGGCCGTGCGGGCGGGTTATCTGTCTCCGCCAATCTTGAAGGGCACCTAGCGCAGTCTGAGGGAGCCGCTTGCCGGCTCGGTGCCTTGCGCGAACGCCGGATGCGCCGCGTACGCGAAGCCCCATCGCGTGTGCACCGTCCTTGCCAGTCACCGTCCGCGAGGTCGTCTTCAGGGACTCATCGAAGCGCATAGCGGTACGGCCACGCGCGGCACGTCCATTCGCGAGCGAAGCAGGTTCGCCGCTCAGTAACGCCTGCCCCGCGGTTGGATCGGGAAGAGATGCGTCTCCGTTACTCGTGCCAATTCGCAGGCGCGCCGAGCTAGTTAGATATCCGTCGCAAGGGCACATCACCACTCGGCGCGCGATGGAATTCGTGGAGCGTAAATATCCGGCTTCTTCTCTTGCTCCCAGCCAGCCGGGCCGACATGCCATGTTTCTACCTGCGCGACGCGGGGCCCTGCGTCCTCGTGCGCAGGCTCGATGAGTCCCGGCGCCGGAAACCTCGCACGGCATGGACGGTGCACATGCGATGGGGCTTCGCGTACGCGGCGCATCCGGCGTTCGCGCAAGGCACCGAGCCGGCAAACGACTCCCCAAGACCGCGCTAGGCGCCCCTCCCAGAATGGCAGAGACAGATAACCCGCCCCCACGGCCGGCGGACTAAAAATCTGGCGCTACCAATAGCTGGAGTGCGCCGCGGGAGCGACACCCCATCGCATGGGCGCCGGCCATGCCGTCCACGGTGACACTCGAACCGCCGGGACTCATCGAGCTCCCCGAGGTCTGTCCCCGTTTGCTAGGAAACGAGGAATGTCCCCATTACCGCAGGATATGGCGGGCCATGGCTTCGAGGCGGGCGGGGTCGGCGATAACGATTTCGCGGCGATCGACGCGGACGATGCCGGCGTCCTGCAGGCGCGAGAAGCCGCGGCTCACGCTTTCCGATGCCAGGCGCAGGTAGTTGGCGATATCGGTGCGCGTCATCGCGAGATGCAGGCGCGTCGCGGAGCCGCCGCGCGCGGCCATGCGGCGCGACAGCGACACCAGGAAGGCGGCCATGCGTTCATCGGCGCTGAAATTGCCGGCCAGCAGCGCGGCCTTGCCGATGTCTTCGCTCAGGAGCTTGAACAACTGCGCCTGCAAGCCGGGCACACGTCCCGCGAGCTCGGCGATATTCGGGAACGAGAATCGGCACAGGCTCACCTGGTCGAGCGCCACGGCATTGCACGGATAACGCGAATGCGAGATCGCGTTGAGCCCGATCACTTCGCCCGGCAGGAAGAACCCGAGCACCTGCTCGCGGCCCTCGCTGTCGTTCACGTAGGTCTTCACGGTGCCCGCGCGCACGGCCGCGATGGCCTCGAACGGATCGCCCTCGCGGAAGATGTGCTCGCCTTCGGCGAATGGCCCCACGTGCTGGACCAGCACGTGCAGCTCGCGCAGTCGCGACTTGTCGAAGCCCTGGTCGAGGCAGGCGGCGGAGAACGCGCAGGTGCTGCAGAACTCGAAATCGTTGCCGTCATCCGCCGCGGCGGGATTGGGCAGGCGCGTGGGTCTCACGGCGCCCGTCCGCACGGCATGGCAGGCGCAGTCAGATGATGCGCGAATGACGCGGACGCTCCTGCGCGGCCGGCGCGTGAATGTATCGGTCGAAGCACATCGCGATCATACGCAGCAGCAAGCGGCCCCGCGAGGTTGAAGTGATGCGTTCACTACCGATCTCCACCAACCCATCTTTTTCCAGGCTGGCGAGCGACGCGAGCGCGCCGCCGAAATACTGCTCGAACTCGATGTCGTACCGCTCTTCGATCCCGACCCGATCGATCGCGCCCCGGCACATGATCTGCTGGATGACATCGGCGCGGATGACGTCGTCCTCATCGAGCGCGACGCCGCGCCAGGTAGGCAGACGATCCTGGTCCACCGCCGTCTCCCAGTCGGGCAACCCGCGGAAATTCTGGCTGTAGCTGTCGCCGATGTGGCTGATCGCGCTCACCCCGAGCCCGATGAGATCGCAATCGGCATGGGTCGTGTAACCCATGAAGTTGCGGTGCAGGCTGTCGCTGTCCAGCGCGCGCGTCAGATCGTCCTCCGGCAACGCGAAATGATCGAGCCCGATGTGCCGGTAACCCGCCGCGGTCAGCCGGTCGATCGCGAGCCGCAGCAGCCGCACGCGCCGCGCGGCGTCGGGTAGTTCGGACTCCTCTATCTGCTTCTGCGCCTTGAATAGCTGCGGCATGTGCGCGTAGCCGTAGATGGCCACGCGGTCGGGCCGCGCGCGCACGATGGTCTCGAGCGTCGCGGCGAAGCCGCCGGGCGTCTGGCGCGGCAGGCCGTAGATGAGATCGACGTTGACCGAGCGGAAGCCGGCCTTGCGGCAATCCTCGATGGTCCGCAGCGTTTCTCCCACGCTCTGCACGCGGTTGATCGCAAGCTGCACGGCGTGATCGAAATCCTGCACGCCGAGGCTGGCGCGGTTGAAGCCCATCGCGGCGTACGCGGCGATGTCGCCTTCGCGCACCCAGCGCGGGTCGAGCTCGATCGAGAAATCCCGATCTTCCTTCGTGGAGAGGCGAAAGTGTTTACCGAAGCTCTCGACCAGCCGCTCGATCGACTCGCGCGACAGGAAGTTGGGCGTGCCGCCGCCGAAATGCAGCTGCCGCACGACGCGTCCGCGATCGAAAAGCTGCGAGACGCGTTCGGCCTCGCGCACCAGGCGCTCCACGTAGGCCGTGCCGCGCTCGAGATCGCGCGTGATGATGCGGTTGCAGCCGCAGTAGAAACACGGCGAGAAGCAGTAAGGCACGTGCACGTACAGCGACAGGTCGCGCGGGATCGGCTCCTCGTTGCTGCGCATGGCCTCGCGTCGCAGATCCGACGCCGTGAAATCCGGCGAGAACTGCAGCGCGGAGGGATAGGACGTGTAACGCGGGCCGGGCTTGTCGTACCGGCCGAGCAGGGCGTCGTCGAAACCTGTGTGAGTGCTCACTTTCTCAACCTTGCCTGCCGTCGGCGCGAGGAGCCATAAGGATGGGCCCGTATACCCATACGAAAATCGCGAACGCGATCACCCATGCGAGGGCCGAGGCGCTGAGGGTGAGCAGGTAGTGATCGGGCACGAGCGCGCCGCCGAACACGCGCAGCAGCGCGCCGGCGGTGAGCACGACGTACGCCACGGTGATCGCGCGGGACACCTCCAACGGGCGGCCGGTGTGGCCCAGCGAGGCACGAGTCATCACCGCGAGGATCATCGTCGCGAACGCGCCGTAGGTGAGCGCATGCTGCCATTTCGCGGCCCAGGCGAATTCGCCCAGCAGCAGGAAGGCTTTCAACGCGAGCGCGATGGGAATCCACGCATAGGCCACGTGCAGGATCCACAGGATCGGCTCCCCGCGCACGCGAAAACTCTTCCAGCCCGAGAGCCGCAGCGAGTGTGCAACGGCGGCAACGGCCGCCACGATGCCAGCTGCAAGGCCGTCGGGCCGGAAGAGGTCGACGACGACGAGGAGAACGGTACTGCCGATGGTGGCCGCTTCTAACCACCCGCGGGAAACGATGTCCGGCTCGAGCCCCATGCGGCGCAGCGCGTTGCCGGTGAACGCGGGCACGATGCGCCCGCCGATCACGGTGACCAGCACCAGCACGAGTCCGATCGCGACGCGTGTGGCGCCCATCGCGAGCACCAGGTCGCCATGGCGCACGGCCTGCAGGAAGGCGGCGTCGATCAGCCAGAGCAGCGTCACCACGGCGAGGATCGCCATGTTGCGATTACGCGCGCGGATGACGGGCGGCGCGACCAGCACGAGCAATCCAGGCAACAACGCGAGCTCCGCGACCGCGCTCATCCAGAAGGGCACGGCGCCGACGGTGGCCATCGCGAGCCGGCCGAGCAGCCACAGTGAAACGAGAATGACGAGTGGACGTCCGCCGAAGCCGCGCGACCCGGTCCAGCTCGGCACCGCCGTCAGCAGGAAGCCCGCGATCGCGGCCACGACGAAGCCGAACAACATTTCGTGAATGTGCCAATACATGCCTGGCAACTCGCCGAACGACACGCTCGCGTGCGCGAAGCGGTACAACCAGACAGGAATGGTGATGGCGGCGTAGGCGGCGCCCAGCAGGAAGAACGGCCGGAACCCGGCCTCGAACAGCGCAAAGCCGGCTCCCTTTGCCGGTGTGCTCATCGCGGGTGTGGAAAGGCTCATGTGGCCGATGTTGGCCGCTGGCAGGCGGGTGCGCCCTGATCCAGATCAGGCGCGCGGCCGCCGCCCGTAGGTCCTATTCCTCGCCGAGACGGCGCTTCCGACAATCGATGGATGAGAGAATTTCTTCGACGCTGCATTCTTTTTGTATGGCCGGCGATGGCGCTGTTGTACGCCTGCGCCTCGAGTGCGCCCGTGACTCCCGAGCAGGAAGTCGTCGCCCACATGGTCCCCTTGCCCGCCCGGCGCGTGGACACCGTGCTGGTCGCCCCCGGCGCCAAGCTGGCTAACTACAAGCGCGTGATCCTCGATCCGGTCGAGGTCGAGTTCAAGGAAGGCTGGCAGCAGCGTAACCCGGGGGTGAACGCCGACGACGTCACGCGCATCCGCTCGCAGGCAGGCGCCGCCTTCCGCGAGATCTTCGGCTTCGCGCTCAGCGCCAATGGCGGCTATCCGCTCACGATGCAGCCCGCCGCCGATGTGCTGCGGGTCAGCACCCGGATCTCCGATCTCGAAATCGCGAAATCGCCGGCGGACGCCGCCACGCAGCGGCCTTCGTATGTCGTCTCGTCCGCGGACCTGGTGCTGCTCATGGACCTGCGCGATTCGACCAGCGACACTCTCGTGGTGCGCGCGATGGATCGCGGCACCGGCCGGGCGGCGGGAGACATGCACATCACGGACTCGGTGGAGAATTCCTCCGAAGCCCGGCGCGCTCTCGAGACCTGGGCCCAGCTACTGCGCGAGGCGCTGGACGACGCCCGTTCGCGACCCGACGGCCAGGCAGGTCAGTGACGTCCCAGCTGCAGCTCGGCCACCTTGTCGCGGTATTCCGCTTTCGGATCGCGGCCTAACAACAGTTTCACGCCGGCGAACAGGCTGGAATCGTTGAGCCAGACCTGGGCATGGTCCGGCTCGAAGCGCAGCAACGCGAGCCGCGGATCGTCGCGGCCACCCTCGTACCAGGCGGCGACGAAACGATTCCAGAGCCGGTCGATCATCGCGCGGTCGTTGTCGAGCGCCAGCGTGCCCTGCACGGAGGCGAAGAGCTCGTGTCCCTTGGCGGAAAACTGCATGACGGCGCGTTGCTCCGTATCGAGCATGTCCGTCAGGTCCGTGCCCTTCACACTGAAGAACCAGATCGGCCCGCGTTCATGAATGGCATGCAGGATCTGCGCGGTCATCGGCCGCGTGCGACCCGACTCGCTGTCGAGTCCCAGCATCGCGACGCGGTCGTCGGCCAGCGCCTTCCAGAATTTCGCTTCGATTTCGGCCTCGGTGATCATGGCGTGCTCCGTGTGGCTGCACGCAGCATCGCAATCCCCGCGGCCGAATTCTGTCAGACAGGGGGACGGCCCCCATTCCAGCCCGCACGCCGCGTCGGCAGATTCCGGGGTCAGCTTCGGTTCGATGCGATCGCGTTCGCCCGCTTGCCCGACTGGTGCCGGGTGACGTTCGGGTTTCCCACCGCGGCGACGCCGCCGGCGAAAGCTTCCTCGACGCACTCATCGTACGCGTCGCGCAGTCCCAGGATCTTCGTCTCGATCGACCCGCAAGCCGATTGCGCGGCATGGCGGATGCGATTGCGCAGGACCTGGACGCCTTCGCTGGATTCGAGATTCAGGTCACCGTATTTCACGACGACGCTGGCGCTCTCGTGGCCCGCTTCGGCCTGGGCGATGCCGCCGAGCGTCAGGGCGGCCACCGCGGCGGCCAGTAGTTTGATCGATTTCATGTGCATTCCTCCTCGTGTGTTGGGGAACGCATCCTGATCTCACGACCCCGGCCCTGTGTTCCGGAGTTCTGACCGCATCTTCAGTTTTTCTATTCCGAACCCGTAGGGCTCATCAATTCTTCGCGACCAGCCAGGGTTCGACTTCGGCCCACGAGATGAACTGTTGCTCGATTTCGCGGGCGATGTCGGCCTGTTTCTCGCAGCCGGGGTTGAGCGACTGCGCGATCATGCTCTGGCCGTCAGGGGTCGAGCCCATGACCATGAGCATGGGACGACCCTTGAGGCAGGTGCCGCGCTTGATCTCCTTCTCGAGCACCTGATGGCGCGTGATCGTGCGCAGTAGTTCGTTGTAGCCATCGACGGGAATCTTCTTGCGCGCCACGCCGATCTTGCCGGTGTCCTTCTTGCCGACGAACACGACGCGGCCATCGTTGAATACGTAGAGCTCGTACACGGGGCAGCTGCCGGAACAGGTGCCGCTCGCCACCGCGACGAACTTCTCGCCCGGATTCCACTGCGGAATCCCGCCCGAAGGCGAGCCGGCGGCATACGACCGCACGACGGGTTTTTCCGCGAACGCAGGCACGGACAACAGCAGGACCGCGAGCGCGGTCGGAAACGCGAGGATCCGCATGTCAACACTCCACGATGTTCACGGCGAGTCCGCCGCGTGATGTTTCCTTGTACTTGGTCTTCATGTCGGCGCCCGTTTCTCGCATGGTCTTGATGACCTTGTCGAGCGAAACGTAGTGCGTGCCGTCCCCCCGGAGGGCCATGCGCGCGACGTTGATGGCTTTGGCCGCGCCGATCGCATTTCGTTCAATACACGGGATCTGGACCAGTCCACCCACCGGATCGCAGGTGAGCCCGAGGTGATGTTCCATCGCGATTTCGGCGGCGTTCTCCACCTGCGCGGGCGACCCGCCCAGCACCGCGGTCAGTGCCGCGGCGGACATCGAACAGGCAACCCCGACCTCGCCCTGGCAGCCGACCTCCGCCCCCGAGATCGACGCGTTCTCCTTGTAGAGGAAGCCGATGGCCGCCGCCGTCAGCAGGAAATCCACGATGCCCGCATCGTTCGCGCCCGGCACGAAACGCGCGTAGTAATGCATCAGCGCGGGCACGATGCCGGCGGCGCCATTGGTGGGCGCGGTGACCACCCGTCCGCCCGCGGCATTCTCTTCGTTGACCGCGAGCGCCCAGAGGTTGACCCAGTCGAGCGCGATCAGCGGATCGTGCGGCGCCGCCAGCTGCGGCGCGGTGAGTTGTTTGTACAGCTCCGGCGCGCGCCGCCTGACCTTGTAACCGCCCGGCAACACGCCCGGCGTTTCGCATCCGCGCCGCACGCAGGCCTGCATCACGCGCCAGATGTTCAGGAGGCCCGCATCGATCGCGGCGTCGTCGCGCCAGGCGCGCTCGTTACGCCGCATGACCTGCGCGATGGAAAGCTGCTCCCGCGCGCAGATGCCGAGCAACTCATCGCCCGTGCGGAATGGCAGCGGCAGCGGCGTCAGGTCCGGCACGATGCGTCGGGAGTCCCCGTCGTCCGCGACCACGAATCCACCGCCCACCGAGTAGTAAGTCCCCGTGGCGATCTCGCCGGCCTCGGCGTCGAGCGCGGCGAACCGCATGCCATTCGAATGCAGCGGCAGCGAGTCGCGATGATTGAACACGAGATCGTCCCGTTCCGCGAACGCGATCTCGTGGACGCCGAGCAGCCGCAGGCGGCCGGTCTCGCGCACCTGCTGCACGAGCTGCGCGATCGCATCCACGTCCACGGAATCCGGCTCGTGCCCCATGAGCCCGAGCACGATCGCCTTGTCACTGCCGTGTCCCTTGCCGGTCGCGCCCAGCGAGCCGTACAGCGTGACCGCGATGCGCGCGACACGCTCGAGGTCGCCGCGCTCGCGCAAACGCAGCGCGAACAGCCGCGCCGCCCGCATCGGCCCGACGGTATGCGAGCTCGACGGGCCGATCCCGATCTTGAACAGGTCGAACGCGCTGAGGGCCACGCGCCATTGTAACGTCAGCCCGGGCGTGGCCGCCTCCAGCGCATGGCCAGTACGACCAGCGCCGCCGCCAGGAACGCCGCGATCAGCCACTTTTCGTATTCGTGAACTCCCGCGAGCACGCGCGTGAACGCGCTGCTCGCGCCGTAGCCGATCAAGGCGAACAACACGGACCAGACGGCGCCCGAGGCGATGTTGAGCCAGAAGTACAGGTCCGCCCGCATGTTGGTCATGCCGAGCGCGACCGGCAGCGCGATCCTGAATCCCCACATGAATCGCATGGCGAGCGCCCACTTCACCTGGTGGTTCTCGATCTTGCGCAGGGCCGCCGTCGCCTGTGATCGCAGTCGCGGGAATCGGCGCAGCAAACCCTGCGCGTGACGCCGGCCAAGATAGAAGTACAACTGGTTGCCGAGCACCGCGGAGGCGAACGCGATGCCGATCACGGCCGCGAGGTCTAGGTGGCCGCGATGCGCGAGCAGGCCGCCGAGCATGAGCACGGTCTCGCCCTCGGCGAAAGTCCCGATGAACAGCGCCAGGTAGCCGTAGGTTTCGAGCAGATGCTCCAGGTTCACATTGTTAGTCGGGCGCGTGGACCGGAGCTACAGGCTCACCGGCTCGTCCCATTGCCACTCTTTGGGAAACTCCCGGGCCGCCCGCTCGGAAGGGGCTTTCAGGGGTTTGCGCGCAGCCGCCGCTTCGTCGCTCGCGCCGCCGACGGTTGCGAACGCAATGAGGCCAAGTCCTAGGACGAGCAACGCGCATGCCACGACGTACCAGGCGTGCTTGTTGTTCTTCAGTGACATGTTCGATGCACCTGCCGGTCGCGGAAACCAGAATCGCGGAAACAAAAGAAGACTACGCGGGCCCTTTCGCGCGCGTAGTTAGACATTGTGCTCATTGACGCTCCGCGGCGTCGTTCAGAAAGTGACCGGGCGCGCGAGGAATTCGTTCGTGCCGAAGAACATCTCGAGGCCGATGCCTACTCCCCAGTTCGCCTTGCGTACTTCCCAAGGGTGTTCCTTCGGATACGTCAGACTGAGCCGCGTTTCGAGCACGAGCCAATCGCGGGCGATGCTCTGCCGATAGGCGATCTTCGCGCCGTAGTTGTGCAGCTCCACTTCGGCGTCCGTCTCGCCCTGCGTGAACAATTCGCCGGCGATCGCGCGCCGGTTCGGCAGTCCACGCAGGAGCTGCAGCGACGTGAACGCGCGCACGCCTTCGGTTCGCTGGGAGAACGTGCCTGAACCGGTCCAGCGCCACATCCACACGCCGGCGAACGCTTGCTCGGCGGAGAGGCGGCTCGTGATGCCGAATTTTTCGCTGTTCTGCCAGAACAGGGTCTGGCGGAACTGGAACAGCGTCGTGTCCGATTTTCCCTTGATGAAGTTGTAGCTGCCCTTCACGTAAGGATCGAGCGGGAACGCGAGCCGCACGCCCGCATCCGCTTCCAGCGTGTTGCCCTGTTTCGGCGAGCGATAACGGATGCCGAACAGCGTCTCGTCGTCCTCGACCGGACCATACTGCTGCGCGAACGCGCCGGAGTCGGGTTCATCCTCGAGCACGTATTCGTCGCGATTAACGCGGCCGATGAAGGCGTGATATCGCTCGTTCAGTCCCGGCAGGGGCACGTCGACCCCGAAGCGCATGCGCGGCTGAAACCCCTCGTACTGATCCCACAACAACGCGGGCGCGATCGAGCCGCGGGTCTGCATGTATGCGATGTCTTCTCCCTGGCCGCCAAACCAGCCGTCGACATGCCGCGCCGAGCGCCACAGCAGGCTGAACGTCGCCTCGTGCGCGCGATCGATCCACGGATCCTTCTCGTTGACGTAGCCGATGGGTACGTCCGCGGTGCCGACGCCGACGATCTTCTGTTCTTCCTCGGACAACGCGGGCGCAGTCGTTTCCTGCGCGCGCGCGAACGGCGCAAGCGCCATCAGCGAGATGGCGGCCGCAAAGAACGAGCGATTGAGCCAATACGACCGCATATGTGCCTTGAGCCAACACAATGACAGCGGCGCGAACCCGGCTCATCGGTCTACGAGCCATCCGCGCGTAAGGAACCGACCCCCGTGCGGAGTCGTGAGTTCCTACATTCAAGATAGCCTAATGCAGCGAATCGAGCGTGCGCTTGAGATCCGCGAAGTCGACCGGTTTCACGAGGTGATGCGTGAATCCCGCTTCGTGCGCGCGCTGCCGATCGGTGCTCGTGCCGTAGCCGGTGAGGGCGACGAGCCGGATTCCCTCGAAGCGCGGCTCGCGGCGGATGCGTTGTGCGATCTGGTATCCGTCGAGACCCGGCAGGCCGATGTCGAGCAGCACGACACCCGGCCGGAACGCCTCGACACGGTCGAGCGCTTCCAGGCCCGAATGGGCGGTCGCGATTTCGTGACCGTCCATCTCGAGGATCATCGCGAGCGTATTCGCGGCGTCTTCATTGTCGTCGACGACGAGGATGCGATGCGCCCGCGAAGCGGCGGCGGGGGCGGGGCGCGCGCTCGCGGCCGCGCCTTCGTGCAGCGGCAGCCGGATCTCGCAGGTCGTGCCGCGCAACGCGCCGGCGCTGTCGATGTGCACGCTGCCCTCGTGCATTCCCACCAGCTTCTTCACGAGCGAGAGGCCGATGCCGAGTCCGCCCTGCGCGCGATCGAGCGTGCGCTCGCCCTGCACGAACAGGTCGAACACCTTGGGCAGCAGCTCGGCCGCGATGCCCACGCCGTTGTCGGCGATCGCGATGCTCGCCTGGCCGTCGATCTCGCGCGTGTCGATGCGGATCGCGCCGCCGGGCTCGGTGTATTTCGCGGCGTTCGTGAGCAGGTTGCCGAGGCATTGCACGATCCGCTCCGGATCCACGTTCACGTGCAGTGGACGACCCACCGCGGCGCGAGTGACGACGTGACCCTTGTGACGAATGAGCGGTTCAACCGTCTCGAGCGCGCGCGCGACCAGGTCCGCCACCGCCACCGGCCGGCGCCGCAGTTCGATGCGTCCCTGCGTGATGCGCGAGATGTCGAGCAGGTCGTCGACGATGCGCGTGAGGTGCGTCACCTGGCGCTCGATGGTGTGCACCGCGCCGCGCGCGGGCGCGTCCGGTTCCAGGCGCCGCAGCAGCAACTCGCTCGAGTTGCGGATCGGCGCGAGCGGATTGCGCAGCTCGTGCGCGAGCATCGCGAGGAATTCGTCTTTCTGGCGCCCGGCGCGTTCGAGCTCGAGCCGCTGGCGCAGCAGCGCCTCCTGTGTGGCACGGCGCTCGGTGACGTCGCTCGCCGCGCCGAACCATTCGACGATCTCGCCATTCTTGTCGAGCAGCGGGATGGCGCGCGAGAACACCCAGCCGGGGTCCTTTCCCTCGCGCAGCACGCGGTGTTCGAGCTCGAAGGGTTGCTTGTCCGCGATCGCCGCGCGGATCGCCGTCCAGATGCGCGGCCGTTCGGCCTCGGGAATGTATTTCTCGACCCAGTTCTGGCTGGGGTTCGTCTGGTCCGCGATGAAGTTGCGGCCTTCGAGATTCTGCAACACCGACCAGTCCGCGTTCATGCGGTACACCACATCGGAGGTCGCCTGCACGTAGGCGCGGAATCGCTCCTCGCTGTCGCGGCGCGTGCGCACCAGCTCGAGCAGCGAATCCACGCGCGCGAGCAGTTCGCGCGCGGAGAACGGTTTCACGATGTAATCGTCGGCGCCCGCATTGAGCCCCTCGATACGCGCTTCCTCGCCCGCGCGCGCGGATAACAGCACGACCGGTACTTCACGCAACGACTCGTCGGCGCGGATGGCGCGCAGCAGGCCGAAGCCGTCGAGCCGCGGCATCATGACGTCGGTGAGGATCAGGTCCGGCCTCCGCTGGCGCGCGGCCGCGAGCGCCGCTTCGCCGTCGGCGACCGTTTCCACGCCATAGAACCCGCCGAGCAGCTCGCGGACATAGGCGCGCATGTCGGCGTTGTCGTCCGCGAGGATCACGCGCGCGCCGTGGATCGCGGCGAAGCGGCGGTCGCGACTCGCCGGCGCGAGGAGCGGATCAGCCAGTTCACGCGGGCCGTCGCCGAACTCATCGGGCAACCAGCGAAGCGCCTCCTGCACGAATGCCTGGGCATGGCCGCCGGTGCGCGCGGGCGCTGCCTTCGTGGAAACCTGCGACGGCGCGAGGTGCGCGCTGCCATACGGAATACGCACTCTGAATTCCGTGCCGCGGCCGAACTCGCTCGAGGCCTCGATCGCGCCGCCGTGGAGCTTGACCAGCTCCTGCACCAGTGCGAGGCCGATGCCCGAGCCCTCGTGCGTGCGCGCGGCCACGCCTTCGACGCGATGAAAGCGCTCGAACAACCGCGGCAGCTCGTGCTCCGGCACACCGACGCCGGTATCTTCGACGACGAGTTGCGCGGTCCCGCCCTCGTGCGTGAGCCGCACGTGGATACCGCCCTCGAGCGTGAACTTGAACGCGTTCGACAAGAGGTTGAGGACGATCTTCTCCCACATCTCGCGGTCGACATGGACCGGTTCGGGCAGCGCGTCGCAGTCGACGGAGAACGTGAGGCCCGCACGCTCGATCGCCGAGCGGAAGTTGCTCGCGAGATCCTGCGTGAGCGCCGCGAGATCCACGGCCTCGTAACTGGCCTGCACGCGTCCCGCCTCGATGCGCGCGAAATCGAGCAGCGAGTTCACGAGCTTGAGCAGGCGCAGGGAATTGCGATGCGAGACTTCGAGCGCCGCCCGCAGGCGCTGGGGCAGCGTGTCGTCCGCGAGCGAGTCCTCGAGCGGGCCGAGCATCAGCGTCAGCGGCGTGCGGAACTCGTGGCTCACGTTCGAGAAGAACGCGGTCTTCGCGCGGTCGAGCTCGGCCAGCGCCGCCGCGCGGCGCCGTTCTTCCTCGTAGGCGCGTTTGTTGGCGATGGCCGTGGCGATCTGCGCGCCGGCCAGCTCGAAGAAACCCGCGTAATACTGGTCGAAGCGCAGCCTCGGGCTCACGCCGAATACGATCGCGCCGGCCGGTCGGCTCGCGAGGTTCGAGCGGATGGGCACCACGACCACGGTGCGCGGCGGATTGCTCGATGGGCCGAGCGTGACGGGCGGCAGTCCTTCGATATGTTCGCGGACCTGCATGCGCTCGGTGCGCAGCACTTCGGCCAGCGGCCAGCGGGCCGCGGCGAGTTCCGTATGTACGTCGTAGCTCGCGGGTCCGGCGTTGCCGGCGTCGATGCCCGTGCGCGCGACCAGGTCGAGCCGCTTGCCCGTCTCGTCGAGTAGATAGAGCATCGCGAACGGGGCGTCCTTCGGGTGCTGCCCGAGGACCGCGGCGGCCGCGCGGCAGACGCCGGCGTCGGTATCGGCCTCGGAGACCTGCGTGCCTAGATCCTTGAGGATGCGCAGCCGCCGTTCGCCGATCACCTTTTCGGTGATCTCGACGACGGTCGCCATGACGCCACCGATTCCGCGCGGCGCGGATTCGTCCGGCGCCGGGCTGTAGGCGACGGTGAAATGCGCCTCCTCGACGAAGCCGTGGCGCTGCACCTCGAGATCGAGGTCCTCCATCCAGGTCGCGGGACCGCCGTTGAATGGAGTGTCGATCAGGGGTTTGAGGAGATCCCAGACCTCCGACCAGACCTCGCGCATCGGCTGGCCCATGGCGCGGGGATGTTTGGCGCCGAGCACCGGCGCATAGGCGTCGTTGTAGATGCAGACGTAGTCGGGACCCCACCACAGCAGCTGCGGAAAGCGGCTCGCGAAGACGAACGGCACCATCATCCGCAGCGACGGGCTCCAGGTCTCCGGCGCGCCCAACGGCGTGCCGGACCAGTCGATGCTGCGCGCCAGACGTCCAGTCTCGGTATCGTCCCTGATGAAATCCAGAGCACCGGGGTTCTTCCCGGGCTCCACATTGTTAGCCAGCACTCGAACCGTTCCCTGCGGGATTGGCCGGAATTCTAGGCAGGGGTCAAGAAGGATGGCGTAGGACCGGGCTGACGGATTCGGTCGGAACGGGAACCGATCAGGGGTCCGGACGAGAACCCCACGGTTCGTGGTTGAAGGTGTATTCGCCGATCAGGCGCTGCGCGCTTGGCGTCACCGCGAAGAGCCGCATGCGCTGGGTGGCGAAACTCAGCGGCCGCAGCAGCGCGGCGGGCGGTATGAAGGTCACTTCGCCGGACGCGGCGTCGAACGGCACATGGGCGAGTCGATGCGTCTGACCGTCCGCATCGATCTCGAGATCGAGCTGCCGGACGCCTTCGAGCGAGGCGCGCAGGTGCGAGATCACGAGGTCGTCCTCGGGCGCGATCGTGCAGTACACGCTGGCTCCGGACTCGGGCCGGTATTCCCGCAGCTTCAGGCCAGCGCCGCGCAGGCGCTCGACGAACGCCGGCGCGACCGCGGTCGCGATGCGTCCCTCGAGCAAGGTTTGTCTCACCGCACCGCCGAGTCGCACGATCTCGCGCAGCCGCGTGGCGCATTGCTCGCATTCGAACAGGTGTTCCTCGACCTCCGCCGCCGCGGTCTCGTCGAGCTCGTCCAGCCACCAGGCGAGCAACGCGTCGTCCGCGTCTTCGTGAACACCGCGGATCATCGGGCGGCCTCCAGGCAGTCGCGCAGGTGCTTGAGCCCGCGATGCCGGATCACACGCACGTTGCTGGTGGACAGGCCGAGCTGCGAGCCGAGCGTTTCGGCGGCGCAGTCGTCGTAGAAGGTCATCACCAGCACCGAGCGTTCGCGCTCGGGCAGCGCCTGCAGGCAGTTGCCGAGCCGCGCCGTGTCCGGTGGATCGGCGGCCTCGTCGTTGGCCGGCTCGAGATCGAGCGCGAACGTATCCAGCAGCCGCTCGCGCCGGGCGACGTTGCGGCGCGTGTCGATGATCATCTGCCGCGCGATCCCCAGCATGAACGAGGCGATGCGTTCCGGTTCGGCGACCGCGCCCGCGCGCAGCTTCTGCAGCGCGAGCATCAACACGTCCTGCACGAGATCCGCGGCCGCGGCTTCGCTGCGCAGGCGTTTGAGGCCAAACAACCGGATGCGTGGCGCGAACCGCCGGCACAGCGCGGCTTCGGCCTGGCGGTCGCCGCGCGACCCGGCGGCCACGATCCGCCGGGCGAGCGCCGCATCTTCAAGAGCGGGTTCGGCCGGGTCAGGGTCTCGGGGTTGCACGGCGAGAGCATATCGGGCCATACCCCTGTGTGTAACGAACCGGCGCCTCGTTACACATACGGGGCATTCGACCACGGAGCCTGCCCATGATCACCAACTCCCAGTCCGGCACGAACGTCCACGAGGTGGCGGACGGCATTTATCGCATCAACACTCCCGTCACGCTGCCCGGCGGCGTGGGGCAGTTCAACTTCAACCAGTACCTGGTCCTCGACGAAGAGCCGCTGCTGTTCCACACCGGCCTGCGCGCGTTGTTCCCGGTAGTGAGTGAAGCCATCCGCGCGATCATGCCGATGGAGCAGCTGCGTTACGTCGCCTTCTCGCATTTCGAGGCGGACGAATGCGGCGCGTTGAATCACTTCCTCGCGATCGCGCCGCGCGCGGAGCCTCTGTGCGGGCAGGTGGCCGCCATGGTGTCCGTCGGCGATTACGCCGACCGCGCGCCGCGGGCCCTGGCGGATGGCGAGGAGCTGTCGCTGGGCCGGCATCGCCTGCGCTGGTTCGATACGCCGCACATGCCACATGGCTGGGAGTGCGGGCTCATGATGGAGATGACGACGCGCACCTTCCTGTGCGGTGACCTTTTCACGCAGGGCGGCGCGGGCGAGGTGGCGTTGACCGAGTCCGACATCCTCGGACCCAGCGAGGCGTTCCGCGCGCCGATGGACTACTTCGCGCACGCGCCGCGGACCGGCGAAATCCTCGAACGGCTGGCGCTCGAACAACCGACCACGCTCGCCTGCATGCACGGCAGCGCCTGGAAGGGCGATGGCGCCGGACTGCTGCGGGAACTGGCCAGATCACTGGGAGAAGGCGGAAAATAGTCCGACCGACCGGATTCCCACGCCGCCTCCCACGGTCGGGGCTCAGGATGCTCGAAAAGGAGATCCCCATGGCCCGTTACCAGAACATCCTCGAGACCATCGGCAACACGCCCGTCGTCAAGCTAAACCGGCTCGCGCCGCCGGGCGTGAACGTCTACGTCAAGGTGGAATCGTTCAACCCGATGGGCTCGGTCAAGGACCGCATGGCCCGCGCGATCATCGAAGACGCGGAGCGCAGTGGGGCGCTCAAGCCCGGGCAGACCGTCATCGAAGCGACCAGCGGCAACACCGGAATCGGACTCGCGATGGTGTGCGCGCAGAAGGGCTATCCACTCGTCGTGACGATGGCCGAGAGCTTCAGCGTCGAGCGGCGCAAGCTGCTGCGCTTCCTCGGCGCGAAGGTCGTGCTGACCCCCGCCGCGGAGAAGGGCAGCGGCATGCTCGCGAAAGCGGTCGAGCTCGCGATGACGCACGGCTGGTTCCTGTGCCGCCAGTTCGAAAATCCCGCGAACGCCGAGGTGCACGAACGCACGACGGCGCGCGAGATCATCCGCGACTTCGCGGATCAGCGCCTCGACTACTTCGTCACGGGCTTCGGCACCGGCGGCACGTTGAAGGGCGTCGCGATGGAGCTCAAGCGATCGCGGCCCGACACGCGCATCATCGCCGCGGAGCCGGACAATGCCCCCGTGCTCGGCAGCGGCATCCCGCAGACGCGCGACACGTCGGGAGGTCCGGCGGGCAGCCATCCGCGTTTTCGTCCGCACCTGATGCAGGGCTGGGCACCGGATTTCATCTCGACGCTGACGGAGCAGGCGCGCGACGCCGGGTTGATCGACGAGATCGTGCCGGTCGCGGGCGCGGATGCGCTGCGCCTGTCGCGCGAGCTCGCGCAGAAAGAAGGCATCTTCGTCGGCACGTCGAGCGGCGCGACGCTGGCGGCCGCGCTCGACGTCGCGCGGCGCGCGGCGCCGGGGTCCACCATCGTGTGCATGCTGCCCGACACCGGCGAGCGTTACCTATCTACTCCGCTGTTCGAGAACATCGGCGAGGAGATGACGGCGGAGGAGTGGGAGGTGTCGCGTTCGACGCCGCTGTGCCGCTTCGATGCGGCCGCGCCGGCGCCGGCCCCCGCATCCGCTACGCCCGCGCCGAAGATCGAGCTCGATCCCGCCGCGGAAAAATTCACGATCGATGTGATCGCGAAGGAGCCGGTCGTCATGTTCGCGCTCGAGTGGTGCGAGTTCTGCTGGTCCGTGCGCAAGTTGTTCACGAAGGCCGGCATCGCGTATCGCAGCGTCGACGTCGATTCCGTCGAATTCCAGAAGGAGGACTTCGGCGGGAAGATCCGCGCGGTGCTCGCCGAGCGCACGGGCGCGAAAACCCTGCCGCAGGTGTTCGTCGGCGGCGAACACATCGGCGGCGCGACCGACGTGTTCGATGCGTGGCGCAGCGGATTGCTGCAGCGGCATCTCGACGAATGCGGTGTGAGCTACGATCGCGAGCTCGTGATGGATCCGTATTCGCTGCTGCCCAAATGGCTGCAGCCGCGCAAGAGCGCCTAGAACTGGTAGCGGAATCCGAGCGACGGGGCATTCATGCCGCCATCGCCGACGCCCATGACGCCCCAGCCGGGAGAGCGATGATGCAGGCGCAACACGGCGGACCAGGGTCCATCGGACGGGCCCGCCGTGATCTCGAGCAGCCAGTAGAGCAGTAGCCGCTGCGTGTCGTTCTCGAGCTCGTACTCGACCCGCGGAAACTCGAGCGCGTAGGACAGCCCCAGTCCGAAGGCGGCCGTGGTGTGCATCACGTCGCTCCAGGGAAAACGCTGCCAGCGCAGCGTGATCGGCACCACGTTGAGCTCCCAATGATCCTGCGCGCCGAAGTTGTAGGTCGCGTTGACCTCGAACTCCGTGCGCAGCGCGCCCTCGTACGACTCGCGGTATGCGTACGAATACGCGGCCGCGGCCAGGTACGAGTTCGCGTAGTTGCGGCTGTACGGCTTGACCAGCACGTCGTGCCAGGTTTCCTCGGAAGAGATTCGCCCGCCGTAGAACGTGAAGGCGTGCGGGGACGCCACATCGGCCGCCGCGGCCGGCAATGCCAGCGCCGCGACCAGCATGAAGAAGAGAGTGCGCATCCCCGGACATTGCGCGTCGCCGCCGAGCGCCACCATCGGGAATGCCCGGAAGGAGAACACCGTCGCGTGATGCGCTCCGCAATCGAAGAAGTTGGGCTACCATCGCGCATCGGGAGGGTGGATGCGGCAAGGTCTCAGAGGCACGGTGTGGGTGGGCGCGATCGCGATCCTGCTCCTTTCGGGAATCCGTGCGGACGCCGCCGACGTCAAAACTACCCGGCCCAAGGGCCCCGAAGTGAAGTCCGCCGCCGCGCTGGTCGTCGACGGCCACAGCGGCGAAGTCATCTACGAGCTCAAGCCGGCGCTCGTGGCGCCGATCGCGTCGATCACCAAGCTCATGACCGCGCTCGTCGTGCTCGACGCGAAGCAGCCGCTCGATGAAGTCATCGAGATCACGAGCGCGGATCGCTGGAAGGGCAAGGGCGCCTTCTCGCGTTTGCCGGTGGGAGCGAAGCTCACGCGCGCCGACCTGATGCGGCTCGCGTTGATGGCCTCCGAGAATCGTGCCGCGCAGACTCTTGGCCGCGCCTATCCCGGCGGCACGCCAGCGTTCATCCGCGCGATGAATGCGAAGGCCAAGGCGCTCGGCATGACGAAGTCGCACTTCGCCGATGCCTCGGGCCTCTCGAACTCGAACGTGTCGACCGCGCGCGATCTCGCGAAGCTCGTGGCCGCCGCGTCGCGCAACTCGGTGATCCGCGAATACTCGACGCTCGACAGCTTCGACGTACGCCTGGGCAAGCAGATGTTCAGGTACAGCAACACCAATCTGCTGATCGGTCGTCCGGACTGGAACATCCTGGTTCAGAAAACCGGTTTCACCAACGATGCGGGCCAGTGCCTCGTGATGGAGGCGATGATCGACGAGCGCCCCGTCATCATGGTGCTGATGAATTCCTTCGGCACGCTGACGCGCACCGCCGATGCGCGGCGCATCCGCCGCTGGATGCAGGCGCAGCAGACGCCAAAGGTCGCCGGCAACTAGCTCGCGTAGATGGAGTCGCTGCGCGACTCGCGGCTCGCGATCTCCCGCAGCGTTTCGAGTCCCGACGTTTCTCCGAGCTGCGCGAGATCCGAGAGGCTGATCACGCCTTCCAGCCTCCCCGTGCGGCTCACGCACACGATGCGCGACTTCTGGTGCGTCGCCATCAGCTCGCGCGCGTGGTCGAGATCGTCTTCCGGGTTGCAGGCGACGAGGTAACGGGTCATCAGTTCCTGTACGGGCGTCGTATCGAGCCGTCCTTCGGCGACGCCGCGAATGGCGATGTCACGGTCGGTGATCGTTCCCATGACCTGCATCGCCTCGTTGCAAATCGGCAGGAAGCCGACGTTCGCGTCGCGCATCACGGCGGCCGCCCGATGCATCGAGGCGTCCGGTGGCACGCACTCGACGTCGGATTTCATGATGTCCTTGCATTTCATGGGGCACCTCCGAAATGACCGCCGATGGTAGGAGCCCCGGAACTCGCGCGCAGTCGGCCGATTCCTCCAGCGGATCCCTCCAGCGGGTCCCTCAGTACCACCACTCGAGGGACGCGGCGGCCCGGTTGCGGTCGTAGTCGTAGCCCGCGACCGGCGAATCGTTGCGCTCCACCTCGTAGCGCACGAAGAGCTGCGCCTGCTTCCACAACGAGCGGGTCGCGCCGAATTGCAGCATGGTGCGGTTGTCTTCCCAACTACCCAGCGTTTCGGACTGGGCGGGGTGACGGGTGCGGCGCAGGGCGGCGCCGAGCGAGAAGCCCCAACGCGGCGACACAGCGTAACGCGCCTCCGCGCCGAGTTGCAGCCAGCGCGATTCGAACACCGGGTCTTCGCTGTCGTTGAGCTCCGCGCGTGTGTGCGCGCCGAAGTACCACGCGCGCCAGCTCTTGTCGTAGAACACACCGAGCTCGGTGCGATCGCCCGTCAGGCCCGTGAAGGCGCCTTCGCCCGACACCTGCGTCGCGCGCAACTGCGCGCGCAGCCGGCTGCCGCCGTAGAAGCTGCGCGAGGCCAGCAGCGCGGCGGCCAGGTCCTGCTCGAACACGTCGCCTCCGAGTGAGAGCTGCGAGCCGTGCGCGCCGATCTCGAAATACCACTTCTCGAGACGGAAGCCGCGGGCCCCGCCCAGGAAAAACGAGCGCTGGCTGAATTGATCCAGGTCCGCGTACTCGAGCATCGAGCCGCCACCGTCGATGCGCCAGGCGCCGATCGTGTAGCTGGCCGCGAGATAGAGTTCGCCGAAGCTGTCCGCATCGCCACTCGCCGAGCTGTCGATGGAGCCGGAGCGCAGCGCGACGTTGTCGTCGTAGCCGGCGCCGCCGCGCGTGTAGATAGACCAGCGGCCGGGCGCGAGTGGCGCCGGCAGATCGGCGAGACGCTGCGAGGCGAGCAACATCAGCCGCTCCGGCGGCCGGGCCTGCGTCGATCGCTGGAACCATTCGCGCGCCTCGCGTTCGTCGTGGCGTTGCAGCGCGACGAGCCCGAGGTTGTAGTAGGCGAGCGCGGCCATGTCCGGCGAGCGCGCGACTTCGCGGAACGCGGCCTCGGCGCGCGGCAGGTCGCCGCCCCGGTAGGCGGCGGCGCCGATGTTGTAGTGGATCGCGGGGCCGTCCATGCCGGCGGCCAGCGCCTGTTCGAAGAGCGCGCGGGCCTTGGAGAAATCCTGTGCTTCGAACGCGGCGCGGCCGGCGGAGAAATGCGCGAGCGCTTGCGCGTCGGCGGACCACGCGGGCGTACCCGCGCTCAAAGCGCAGGCGATCAATGCGAAGGCCGCCGCCGCGCGCGGCGCTCTACGGGCGCGAACGCGGATCACGCGGTTCACGCGGCGGGCGCGGCTCGCGAGGTTCGCGCGGCGGGCCGCGTGGGGAGTCATTCGGAGGGCCGCGCGGTGAATCGCCCGGATCGCGCGGCCGTCCTCGCGGATCGCCCGGTGGACCCGGTGGCGAGCGCGGCTGATGTCCTGGCGGATCGGGCCGGCCCGGTTTGGGTCCGCGCGGCTCGTTCTGCGGTGGCTGATTCGGAGGGCCGGCCGGATCGGGCGCGGGCGGCGCGTCGCGGGGAGTCCGGGCGCTGCCGGGTCCGCCGGGGTCGGGTGGGCCAC
>JAEWLQ010000075.1 GCA_023457495.1 Pseudomonadota bacterium | reverse complement strand
CCCGCCCCCACCGGGCCCCGCGCCGGCGGATCGGCCAGCAACTCTCCCACGACAGCCGCGAGACCCGCCGAGTCCTGCACGAGGCGCACCGCGCCACGCTCCACGAGCAGCTTCGCGATATCCGCCGAGTTGAAGTTGTGCGGCCCGGCGATGATGGGCAACCCCAGCGCCGCGGGCTCGAGCAGGTTGTGTCCGCCGATGGGCACGAGACTTCCCCCGACGAACGCCACGTCCCCCGCCGCGTAGAACGGCGGCAATTCCCCGAGCGTATCGAGCAGGAAAACCTGCGTCCGCGGGGTCAGCCGACCGCCGCTGGTGCGACTGACGAATTCGATCTGCTGCGCGCGCAGACTGGCGGCCACATCCGCGAAACGCGGCGGATGCCGGGGCACGAGCACCAGCAGTGCGTCCGGAAATCTCTCGCGCACGCGGGCGTGCGCGGCGAGCAATTCGTCTTCTTCTCTCGCGTGCGTGCTGCCGGCGACCCACACGGGCCGATCCACGCCCAGCAACTTGCGCAACTCGTGTCCGCGCATCTCGATGTCGGGTGGGTAGCCGAAGTCGAACTTGATGTTGCCGACCACGTGGGTGAGCTCGGGATTCGCGCCGATGGAGACGAACCGGTCGGCATCCTCACGGCTCTGCGCCGCGATGAAGATTCCGTTCGACAGCGTTTCGCGGAACAACCCGACGAGGCGCCGGTAGCTCGTCACGGAGCGCGGCGAGATGCGCGCGCTCGCCAGCACCAGCGGTATCCCCAGCCGGCCGCAACGGTGGTACAGGTTCGGCCAGATCTCGGTCTCGAGGATCACGGCGAGCCGCGGCTTCACGCGCTGGAAGAAGCGCCGCACGCCACCCGGCAGGTCGATGGGCACGTATCGCACGTCGACGCGCTGCTTGAACAGCGCCTGGGCGCGCGCGCGTCCGGTCGGCGTGACCGTCGTGAGCACCAGCGGAATGTGCGGAAAGCGCGTCAGCAGCGCCTCGACCAGCGGCACCGCGGCCTGGACTTCGCCCACCGACACCGCATGCACCCAGATGCTGTTGCCGGTGATCGACCTGCCGAGTCCGAACCGCTCCGAAAATCCCTGCCAGTGGCTGCGCTCGCGAAAACCCCGCAGCGCCAACGCGCCGATCCAGAACGGCAGGATCAGGTAGGCGATGACGATGTAGACGAAACGCACGCGCGTCGTCAGGCGAGCGAGGCCTGCGGAAGCCCGGCCGATTCGCGATAACCCGCCAGCAACGTGTGCCAGTCCTGATCGGTGAAACTCTCGGGCGCCGCCAGCAGCGTCACTTTCTCGAGCGAGCGGTACAGGCGCACGAGCGTGGTATCGGCCCACCAGCCGCGCTTGCGCAACGTGCCGCGATCGAAATCGATGAGATAGACGGAATCGGGCGCGAGCAGGATGTTGTGCGCGTTGAGATCCGCGTGATAGACGCCGGCATCATGAAAGCGCCGGATACAGCGGCCGATCGCCACCCACTGGGTGAGCGACAGCGGCCCATGCGCGAGCCGCGCGGCGAGCGATTCGCTGCCGTCGATGCGCTGCGTGATGAGGTCGGCGGTGTAGAACATGCCATCGCGGCGATAACGCGCGGCGATCGGCGCGGGCACCGGAAGTCCGGCGCGGTGCAGGTGATACGTCAGAAACCACTCGGCGAAGGACCGGGTTTCCGGCTCGCCGCGGAACCAGTAGCGATCCTTGGAGATCTTGGCCGCCATTCCGCCGCGGCGGTAGTGCCGCAGGACGAACCCCGCGTCGCCGGCGCGGATGAACCAGGTCGTTCCGCGGCCGCGCGCCGTTCCCTCGATGGCGTCGTGTTTCCGCCAGTATTCCGGGTCGAAGAACTCGGCCGAGAAATTGCTCGTGCGGGAGGTGTCGTATAGCATCCGGCCGCCATCGATGACGGCTTCGCTGACTTCCGCTCCGACGGGCCAGTGACGCTTCATTCAGTCACGTCCACGGAAGAGCGAGAGTGCGGGCCGAATCATTTTCGCAGGCTAAAGCGCCGGACAAAGCTTGTTTGTTGCGACTCTCCGCGATCGGCGATACCTGCCACGTGGTGCCCCTGCTGCGCAGGCTGCAGACGGCGTGGCCGCGCACGCGGTTGTCGTGGGTGATCGGCAAGTTGGAAGCGAAACTGATGGGCCTCATTCCGGATGTGGAGCTTATCACCGTGGACAAGGGCGCTGGCCTCGCCGCGTACGGAAGGCTCCGGACCGACATGCAGCGCCGCGGCGCTTTCGATCTGCTGCTGCATCTGCAGCTGTCGCTGCGCGCGAGCGCGGCCGCCGCCTGCATCCCCGCCTCGGTGAAACTCGGCTTCGACAAGCCGCGCGCCCGTGAGCTGCAGTGGCTGTTCACGAACGCGCGTATCGCGCCGCGCGCCCGCGAGCACGTACTCGACAGCTTCCAGGGATTCGCCGACGCGCTCGGGATACCGCGCCAGCCATTGCGCTGGGACATCCCGCTTCCGCGGGAAGCGCTCGATTACGGCGCGCACCTGATCCCCGACTCACAGCCGACGATGGTGATCAGCGCCTGCTCGAGTCACCGCGCGCGCAACTGGCTGCCCGAGCGCTACGCCGCCGTGGCGGACCATGCCGTGAGGCGGCATGGCATGCGCATCATCCTGAGTGGTGGACCGAGCGGGGTCGAGCGGGAGATGGCGCAGGCGATCGCCCGCCAACTGCGCGTGCCGGTCATCGACCAGGTGGGCAAGGACACTTTGCCGCAGTTGCTCGGGCTGCTGGCCCGCGCCACCGTGCTCGTCACGCCGGATTCAGGTCCGGCTCATATGGCCACGATGGTCGGACTTCCGGTCATCGGCCTATACGCGGCCACCAACCCGGCACGCAGCGGGCCCTACTTCTCGCGCCGATGGTGTGTCGACGCCTACGAGGCCGCGGCGCACAAATTCCTCGGCAAGTCTTCCGCGCAGATTCCGTGGACGACGAAAATCGAAGTTCCCGGCGTCATGGAGCTCATCGAGGTCAACGCCGTCAACGCGAAGCTCGATGAGCTGCTAGCCTTGAGCCCCGCGGCGCGACTGGCGTGAAAAGACGAACGGCATGAAAGACATCCTGGTTCCCATCAGCCCCGGTGAGCTGCTCGACAAGATCACCATCCTGCGCATCAAGGCGGCGCGCATGAGCGACGCCGCGAAGGTCGCGAACGTCAAGCACGAGCTCGCGCTGCTGGAGAAAACCTGGCGCGACTCCGGCGCGGCCGCCGGCGACATCGGAGCCGAAGAGGCGAACCTCACGCGCGTGAACGAGGCGCTGTGGGTCATCGAAGACGACATTCGCGACGAGGAACGCGCCGGACGATTCGGCGAGAAGTTCATCGAGCTCGCCCGCGCGGTGTACGTCACGAACGACGAGCGCGCCGCGATCAAGAAGCGCATCAACCTCGCGCTCGGCTCGAGCATCGTCGAAGAAAAATCCTACAAGCCATACGCGTAACGAATGCGCACTACCCGTCGCGGGTTGCTGAACCTGGGCCTCGCCGCGGCGACGGCCGCCGCGCTGCGCCCCGTCGAACTGCTCGCCGCCGACGCCGCGAGCGATCTGAAACCGATGACCGGCGGCGTGGCGCCGATCTCGCGCGATGAATACCTCGCGCGTTACGCGAATGCGCAACGGTTCATGGAGCAACAGGGCATCGGCGCGCTGCTCATCGAGCCTGGCGCCTCTCTCGTCTATTTCACCGGCGTTCACTGGTGGCGCAGCGAGCGCCTGACCGCGGCGGTGCTGCCGCGCGAAGGGGCGCCGGCGCTCGTCACACCGGCGTTCGAAGAACCGTCCGTGCGCGAAAGCCTGAAGATTCCCGCGGACGTGCGCGTCTGGAACGAGCACCAGGATCCACTCGCGGTCGTCGCCGGCATCCTGCGCGACCGAAAGGTGAAAGATCCGGTGGGCATCGAGGAGACGGTGCGCTACTTCGCCATCGACGGTCTCATGCGCGCCATGCCCGAGGTGCAGATCATGAGCGGCGCGGGGGTCGTGCGCGCCTGCCGCATGGTGAAGTCGCCCACCGAGCTCGCGCTCATGCGCAAGGCGAACGAAATCACGCTGGCCGCGTACCGCCACACGTGGCCGCGGGTCGAGCGCGGGATGAAACCCGGCGACATCGGGGCGCTGATGAAAACCGCGCACACCGCCCTGGGCGCCGATCACGAGTTCGCGTTGATCCTGCTGGGCGAGGCCAGTGCCTATCCACACGGTTCCGGCAAACCGCAGTCCGTGCGCGACGGGGAAGTCGTGCTCATGGACTGCGGCTGCAGCGTCGAGGGTTACCAGTCCGACATCTCCCGCACCTTCGTGTTCGGCGAGGCGACGGCCGAGCAGCGCAAGGTGTGGAAGCAGATGCGCGAAGGACAGCAGATCGCGATCGAGACCGCCCGCGTCGGAGTTCCGGCCGGCGCCGTGGACGATGCCGTGCGCGCGCAGTACGAGAAGTGGGGCTACGGCCCGGGCTACGAACTACCCGGCCTCTCCCACCGCACGGGGCATGGCATCGGCCTCGACGGGCACGAGCCCGTGAACCTGGTGCACGGCGAAAAGACGCCGCTCGCGCCCGGCATGTGCTTCAGCAACGAGCCCGGGATCTATCTGCCCGGGAAGTTCGGCATCCGGCTCGAGGACTGCTTCCACATGGGACCGGAGAAACCGGTCTGGTTCACTCCGCCGCCCAAGTCCCTGGACGAGCCCATTTAGGGGCGCTTCAGCGCTGTAAAACGTACTCGGCGCCGCAGTAGGGGCACTTCGCCCAGCCGGTCTGCTCGATGGGTAGATAGACGCGCGGGTGCGAGTTCCACAGGTACATCTGCGGCATCGGGCACGACAGCGGCAGATCGCTCGCATCGACCTTGTATTCGTTCTGCGCGTTGGGCTGGATCAGGGGCTTGGTGGCTGACATGGGCGCGGATTATACGGGGGCGGCCGGGGAGGATTCACCCATGGTCGCATTCCAGATGGCCGTGACCGCCGCGCGGGATTCGGTGAAATCCGCGGCCGGCACCACCGGCTCCGCACCTTCCAGCGACCGGTGATGCGAGCGTTCCCGGTAACCCCGGTACGCGTTCACGAGGATATCCACGGTGGACTGGGGCACGAGGTCGGCGGAGGCCACCGATTCGAGCTGCCGGATGGTATCGGCGAACATGGCGACCGGCGGGTGGGTCCGGGCATGCAGCAGCGCCCAGTATTGCGCCAGGAACTCGATGTCGGCCGTGCCACCGGGATCCTGCTTGATGTCGAACAGGCCCGAACCCGCCCGCGCGCGCGACAGCTCGCGCCGCATGCGCTCGCGCATGTTGCGCACCTCGTCGCGCAGGGTGTCGCGCCGCACGCAGCGCATCAGCAGGTCGATGCGCACCCGCTCGAATTCCTCCCGCAGTTCGCGATCACCGGCGACCGCGCGAGCATGCAGCAGCGCCTGGTGTTCCCAGGTCCAGGCCTCTTTTTCCTGGTACTCGACGAACGCGCCGATGCGCGTGATCAGCATGCCGCCCTTGCCGGAAGGCCGCAGGCGCACGTCGACCTCGTACAGGCGGCCGGCGGCCGAATGCATCGTGAGCAGGTGAATCGCGCGTTGCGCGAAGCGGATGAAAAACACCTGGTTATCGACGGGTTTCGCGGCATCGGTCTCCGCGCTCTCGGCGCCCGAGTCATGCAGGAACACCAGGTCGAGATCCGATGCGTAGCCGAGCTCGTAGCCGCCCAACTTGCCGTAGCCCACCGCGCAGATCCTCACCCTGTTCCGCGCGCCGTCGGGTCCAAGGTAGTGAGGCACGCCGAATTGCGCCGTCATCTGCTTCCACGCGAGCTGCATCGCCTGCTCGACGATGATCTCGGCGATTTCCGTCAGGTAGTCGCTGACCCGCATCAACGGGATGCGCCCGGTCAGATCCGCCATCGCCACGCGAAAGATCGCGGCGCGCTGGAACTGGCGCAGCACCTCCACCTGGCGTTCGGGCTCCTCCTCTTCCAGGTTCGAAAGCCGCGACGCGACTTCCGCCTCGAGCTCTGCGCGCGATGGAGGCGATCCACCGGCCGCCTCGTCGAGCAGCTCGTCGAGCAACAGTGGATGCGAGGCGATCTGCGAGGCGAGGAATTCGCCGATCTTCGCGACGTCCACCAGCTTGCGCCGTGCCGTCGGGTGTTCGTTGAGCAGCGCGAAATACGCGGAGCGGGAGCCGATCGCCTCGAGCACGCGCAGCACGCGCCGCGTCACATCGGCCTGCGAGGAGGGAGCGTCCGGCGGCACATCCGCGATGTGCGCCAGCAGCCTCGGCATCAGGGTATCGTGCCGCGGGCGGCCCGGGGCGTCGAGCCGGCGCACCGCCCCGCCGCCGCGGAACTCGAGGAGCTGCGCGGCCACGGCATCGGCGTCGCGAAAGCCGCGCGCCGCGAGCGCCGCCGCGAACTGTGGCGCGTCGGCGCCGCGCAACCAGGCCTCGATGATGCCGTTCACGCCGGGCGAGTCGGCCGAGGCCTCTTCGTTGCGCGCGAACACGACCTCCTGGAATGCGCGGGTGACCCGCGCCCGGTGCAGCGCGAGTTCGGCGGCGAGGGTCTCCCAGTTGGCCGCATTCATCGCATGGGCGATGCGCGCGCGCGTGAGCGCATCCTCGGGCAGCGTGTGGGTCTGCTGATCGGCCAGCATCTGCAGCCGGTTCTCGAGCCGGCGCAGGAATAGATAGGCCGCCTCGAGCTCCTGCGCCACCCGCCCGGGCAGCAGCTTTCCACCGGCCAGCTGCGGCAGCGCCGTGAGCAACGAGGGGGTCTGCAGCCGACGATCCTGTCCGGCGCGGATGAGCTGGAATGCCTGCACGACGAACTCGATCTCGCGGATTCCTCCGGGCCCGAGCTTGACGTGTTCGGCGAGATCCCGCCGCGCGACTTCCTTCTCGATCAGCGCCTTCATCTCGCGCAGGCTTTCGAACACGCCGAAATCGAGATAACGGCGATAGACGAACGGCCGCACGCTTTCTGCGTGGATCAGGCGGTAGGCGTCGACGCCGGTCAGCGCGCGCGCCTTTATCCAGGCGTAACGCTCCCAGTCGCGGCCATGGGTCTGTAGATAGTTGTCGAGGAAGGTGGCGCTCACCGCCAGGGGCCCGCTGTCGCCGAAGGGCCGCAGGCGCATGTCCACGCGGAACACGATGCCTTCGGCCGTGCGCTCTCCGAGGATGCGGATGGCGAGGCGGCCGAGCCGCGTGAAGAAGTCCTCGTTGTCGATGCTGCGCGATCCGGCGGTCGCGCCCCTGTCGGGAAAGAGAAAGATGAGATCGATGTCCGAGGAGAAGTTGAGTTCTCCGCCGCCGAGTTTTCCCATGCCGAGCACGACGAAGGGCTGGGCCTCGCCTTCGGCGTTACGCGGCTCGCCGTAAATCCGCTCGAGATCGCGGTGCGCAAAATCGACCGCGGCCGCGATGGCCGCGTCCGCGAACGCACTGGTGTCGGCCAGCGTCTCGGTCACGGTCGCGAGGCCCGCGAGGTCGCGCCAGGCGATGCGCACCATTTCGCGCGTGCGGTGGCGCCGCAGCGCAGCCATGAAACCGGGGAGCTCCGGCTCTTCGGCCAGTGCGGTGGCGAGTCGCTGCGCCATTTCCCCCGGCGCGAGGGGCCGGTCGAGCGCCGCCGCGTCGGCCACCAGCCAGTTTCCCAGCGCGACATCGCGCTGCAGGCTCGATCCGACGAAATCGCTCGCGGCGAGCACGCGCGGCAATGCCTCGCGCACGGCGGCGGAGGCACCTTCGAACGGCGCGCAGCCCTCCGACTCGCGCAGGCGTGTCAGTTGCTGCTCACAGAAAGTCGCGAGTTCCGGCGTCACGGGCGCGAGACTTTACTAGAAATTGCGCTTGCAGATGGCGCGCATCGGCCTACGATTGCCTCATGAAAACAACGCGCGTTTCCCTGCTTCTCGGCGCCTCGCTCGCTCTGTTAGCCGGGTGCGCCAAGTACGAAAGCCGCAACGAAGTCGAGTGGGCCCGGTCGGCGCTCGCACGCAACCCCGCCTACGAAATCCTGGCCACCGACACTGCGTCCGGCGTATTCACGGTGCGCGATACGACGAGTGGTGAGATCCAGACCCTGCGCATCGAGGACCTGGTAGCCGCACCGCTCGCCGCGGCGCAGAAGAAGCAGGCGGCCACCGCGCAACCGGCCCCGGCCGCCGAGCCCGCGCCTGCCGCGGATACCGCGACCCCGGCGGCCGATGCCGCACCCCTGTCCGACCAAGCCGCGGCCGGGCCGGAGCAAACTACCGAGCTGGTCGCCATCGAACGCAGCAACGAAGGCTCGACGCTCGTCGAGGGTCCGGGCTTCAGCATCAAGCGGGGCAGCGAACCGGCGGCCCCGGGCAATCGCACGCTCGAAGGGCCGGGATACAGCATCACGCGCGCGGAACCGTCGGCGCGCCCGGCGGCTCCCCGCGCGGAAACCACGTCATCCAACGTGGAGCGCCGCGCCGATCCCATCATCTGCCAGGGCGATCGGCTCATGCGCATCGATGGCGAGACGCTCGACTTCTCCGGCGACGCACTGATCGCGGAAAACGGCTGCGATCTGTACATCACCAATGCCCGCATCCGCGCCGGCGGCGTGGGGATCACCGCACGCCAGGCCCGCGTTCACATCGTCAACAGCGAAATCGGTGGATCGCGCGGCGCCTATGAAGCCTCCGATGGCGCCGAGATCTACGTGGCGCGCTCCACGTTTTCCGGGATCGGCCGGCGCTTCGACACCGCCACCATGAACGATCTCGGCGGAAACGAGTTCGAACTCGAGCACTGATCGAACCGCCCTCGGGTAGGATGCGTCGCACAGATTGCCCGGAGATTCGATGACTTACTGTGTCGGCGTCCAGGTCGATGAAGGCCTGGTGTTCCTTTCGGACTCGCGCACCAATGCCGGTGTCGACCACATCAGCACATTCCGGAAGATGACTTTCTTCGAGGTTCCCGGCGAACGGGTCCTCGTGCTGCTCTCCGCCGGCAACCTGGCGACCAGCCAGTCCGTGACCGGGCTGCTGCGCGAACGCGCGAACCACGCCAAGGCCAGCCTGCTGACCGCGCGCACGATGGCGGATGCGGCGCAGCTCGTCGGTCACGCCGTGCGGGACGTATATCACCGCGACGCGGCAGCGCTGAAGGAGCACGGCATCGAGTTCAATCCCACGTTCATCATCGGCGGCCAGATCGGCGGGGAGCCGCCGCGGCTGTTCCATGTGTATTCCGCGGGCAACTACATCGAGACGACGGCCGACACGCGCTACTTCCAGATCGGCGAGTCGAAATACGGCAAACCCATCATCGACCGCGTCGTGAGGGCGGAAACTCCGCTGGCGGCAGTGGCCAAGTGCACGCTCGTTTCGATGGATTCGACCATCCGCTCCAACCTCTCGGTCGGCATGCCGCTCGACCTCGCCATCGTGCGCCGCGACGCCCTGCAGATATCGCTGCACCGGAGCATCGGCCCGGATGACGCCTATTTCAAAGTCATCCGCGAGGGCTGGAGCGAGGCATTACGTAACGCCTTCAACGCCCTCCCCGATCCCCAGATACCTTAAGAGGGTGTGATCGCCGATCGCGGCCCGGATGCGGGACCGCGGAACGTGCGGCGTGCACGTTTCGGCATTCCGGAGTTTCATTCGCGCCGAATCAGGCGTAGTTTGTTTGGCATGTGGGAGAGGCCGACAATTCGTCGCATGGCCCTGCAGGCGCTTCTCGCCCTTGGTGGCGGGCTGTTCTCTTCTTTGGTCCTCGCCGATCCCAACCACGTGATGCGCATCCCGGGCACGGCCGAAGATCTCGGCGGCGTGCTGGCGGATCCCGAGCCGTTGTTTGCCGCGCCGACGCGCCTCGATCGCATCGGCCGCGTGATGACTCACGTGATGGTGAACGGCAAGGGCCCGTTCCGCTTCGTCATCGACACCGGCGCGAGCCGCTCCACGCTGGCGCCGCACCTCGCGCGATCGCTCGGCCTGCAGAACTCCGTCGGCAAGAACGTCATGCTCAACGGTGTCACCGGCGTGGCCGAAGTGCCCACGGTCGCGGTGGCGAGCATCGAGATCGGCCAGCTCAAGTTCGAGAACCAGAACCTGCCGGTGATCTTCACGTCGATCATGGGCAATGCCGACGGTATCCTCGGCGTCGCCGGTTTCCACAACCAGCGCATCGACGTCGACTTCAAGCGCGACCGCGTCACGGTCCTCGAAGCGAATGGTCGCCGTCCTCACTACAGCCTGGTGACCGCGCGCGCGCTACGCAACGACAGCGGCCTCATGATCCTCGACATGCGCGTCGGGCGGCGCATCAAGGTGAAGGCCGTCATCGACACCGGCGCGGAACGCACGCTCGGCAACCTGGCGCTGCAGAACGAATTGAACAAGCATCGCCGCGGCAAACGCGACGTCATCAGCGCGATCGTGCACGGCGCGACGCCGGACATCGCCGATGGCGAGGTCCAGCTGATCAAGGAAGCGACCATCGGCGACATGACGCTGACCAATCTCGAGGTCATCTTCGCGGACTTCCACGTGTTCAAGCACTGGGAGCTCGACCAGGAACCAGCGTTGCTGATCGGCATGGACATGCTCGGCGTGCTCGACCGCCTGGTCATCGACTATCGCCGCAACGAAGTGAGCTTGTTCGGCAATCGCGGCTCCACCTCCCGCGTCGTTCAGCGCTGACCGCGCAACGCCACGGCGCCGATGCCGCGCTCAGGCGCGCAGCGAAAACGATCCGATCTCGCGCGGCCGCCCGTTGATGAGCGCCTCGATCCGGTGTACGCCCGGATAATGTCTGCGCGTGGTGAGCTGCGCGAGGCCTATCTTCTTCGAGAACCGCACCCGTCCACCCGCCGCCAGCTCCACCGCCTTGAGCTTGAAGGTCTTCGCGCCGGTGCCGCGGGCCTTCGTGAAGTGAACGACCAGGTCAACCATGACGCGCTGCGCCTCGCGCGCCGCGTTGACGAGTTCGAACGAAATCGTCACGGCCTCGCCGATCTTCGGCCGCGCCGGAGATATGTCCACGTCGCGAATCGACACCTTTGCCCTGCCACCGAAACCGAGCGCGTTCAGCGCGCCCGCATCCGCGCGCTTGACGGCCGAGCGCAGCGCGTGGCGGATCACCCATTCGCGTTCGGGCGTCGCGCCACGCAACCAGCGGTTGGCGACGTCCGCCAGCAGCCGCGGATGATCCTTGCCGATGTCGTTGAGGTTGTTCGCGACCGAGCGGCGCACGTACAGCTCCGAGTCATCGCGGAGTAGTTCGAGCAACTCCAGCACGGGACCCGGATCCCGCTGGAACGCTCGCAGCCGCGGCGCCCACGGCAACCGCGGCCGGGTACCCTCGGACACCAGCCGGCGCACGTGGTGGCTGGGATCGGCGGTCCATTCGCGCAACTGTGCGAGCGTGCGCTCGGGATGCTTTTCGAGGAACGCGCGGATCGAGAACTCCGCGGTGAAGCGCTGCGTCAGCGCGTGCTGCGCGCGCATCGATTCCTCGAAATGATCGAGCCCGTGACGGGCGACGAAGTACAGGTGCGGCATGTAGAGGAACCCCGCCATGCCGCCCGAGGCGCGATGTTCGTGTGGCTGCGCGGCCGACTCGACCAGGATTCCGACGGCGAGTGGATAGTCGGCCGGCAGGTGCCTGCGCAAAGCCTCCGCGACATGCAGGCCACGCCCGGTCAGCGACATCGGGCCATATCCCCGCCCGACATCGCGCAGGAACTCGACGTGCGGAAATTCCGGGTGCACCGCGCGAATCATCTGCGCGATGGCGCGCGGCGCACTGGGGCCGAACTGGTCCTTGAGCCGGGATGCCACGAGTTACGAAGCGCTGCCGGGTTCGATCATCGTCCGCCACATACGCACGAGCGGCAAGGCGTTCACGGCCTCGCGGCCGCGAGCCTCAGGCCGAGGCCGATGAACATCGAGCCGGCGATCTTGTTCAGCACGTTCGCCATCGACGGACGCCGCAAGAACATCCCGCGCAGGCTCGCCGCGGCCACCGCGAGGATCACGCACCACACGAGGCCGAGCGCCATGAACGAGACGCCCAGCACGAGGAACGCGGCCACCTTGGTCGTGCTCGTGGCGCTGATGAACTGCGGCATCAGCGCGAGAAAGAACAAAGCGACCTTGGGATTGAGGATGTTGGTGATTACGCCCTGGCGGAAGGCCGGCCACCCTCCATCAGCGCCATGGGCGCCCGCCTCGCCGGGCAACCCCGACGCGCGGGTCAACAGCGCCCGCCCGCCGATATAGATGAGATAGGCCGCGCCCGCGAACTTCACGGCCATGAACGCGTATGGCGACGTCGCGAGTAACGCCGACAGTCCCAGCGCCGCGAGCAGCGTATGGACGATACTGCCGGCGGTTATTCCCAGCGCCGCGGCAACTCCCTCGCGGCGCCCACCCGCAAGACTGCGTCCAAGGATAAAGAAAGTGTCCTGGCCGGGAGTAAGGACCAGGACGACCGCCGTGGCGATGAACAGCCAGTAATGGTGGATGCCGAGCATGGGACGCATTTTATCAGCGCCGACGCTCGACGCGGGAACCCGCGAGCTCCCGCGCGGTACTCAGCCAGGTATTCGCGCCACGAGTCCCGTCGTTTGCCCCTCCGGCGCTGTCGGCATCGGGCGACGTCGAATCCGCACACGGTGTAATCCGATACGCGATGCGCGCCGTCGTCGATAGCCAGGGCGATCGGGTGGGCGAATAGTTTGATCGGCGACGGCTTCAGAACCGAGCGGGCGAAGGGCGACACTCACTCTCGACACAGCGGGAGGGACCGTAGGCATGCTTTCGATCCTGGTCTGTCACTCCTATTTCCTGAACTTCGACCAGAAGCAGCAGCAGCGGGCGAAACCCTATCCGCCACTCGCGACGCTCCAGGTCGCCTCCCTGCTACGCGCCGCGGGACACGAAGTGTCCTTCTTCGACGCGATGCTCGCGGAAGACTTCTCACCATTCGAGCGGCAACTGGACGTGGTGCGTCCGCAGCTCGTGTTGCTCTACGAGGACAATTTCAATTTCCTGAGCAAGATGTGCCTGGGGCGCATGCGCCGTGCCTGCTGCGAAATGCTCGGGTTGGCCCGTACGCGCGGCGCGCGGCTCATCGCCGCCGGCTCGGATGCGTCGGATGCGCCCGACAAATATCTCGCCGCCGGCGCCGACGTCGTGTTGCATGGGGAGGCGCTGCCCGCGCTGATGGCGCTCGTCGACCGATTGAACGCCGACGTGAATCTCGCGACACCCGCGCTCGCCGATGGATTGCCCGACATCAGTTACGCCGCGGCGTCGCGGACGTACCGTTCGAATGGAGCTGCCCGCCTTCCCGTTCCGGAACTGGCGCCCCTGCCCTCCTGGGACCTGATCGACATCGAGAAATACCGGCGGACTTGGCGCCGCGCCCACGGCTATTTCAGCCTCAACATGGCCGCCTCGCGCGGCTGCTCGTTCCGCTGTAACTGGTGCGCGAAACCCATCTGGGGCAACCAGTACCTGCAGCGTCCCGCGGCCGAGACCGCCGCGGAAATGCTCTACCTGCGCCGGCATTACCGGCCGGACCACATCTGGTTCGCCGACGACATCTTCGGCTTCCGGGTTGACTGGGTGAACGATTTCGCCGCGGCGCTCGAAGCCGGCGGCGGCGGCGTGCCGTTCACGATCCAGTTGCGAGCCGATCTCGTGAGCGAGCGCATGGCCCAGGCCCTGCGCCGCGCGGATTGCCGCGAAGTGTGGATAGGCGCCGAGAGCGGCAGCCAGAAAATCCTCGACGCGATGAACAAGGGAACGACGGTGAACGAAAACCTCGCGGCGCGGCGCAGGCTCGGCGACGCCGGCATACGGGTCGGCTTCTTCCTGCAACTCGGCTATCTCGGCGAGGAGCTCGACGACATCCTCGCGACACGTCGACTGGTCGACGAAGCACGGCCCGACGACGTGGGTGTGAGCGTGTCCTATCCACTGCCCGGCACGCGCTTCCACGAGCAGGTGAAGCAACAGCTCGGCCCGAAGACGCATTGGCAGGAGAGCAACGATCTCGAGATGATGTTCGCCGGCACGTACCTGTCCGAGTTCTACCGTGCGGTGCGCAACCTGCTGCACGATCAGGTCGCTCACCCGGATTCGCCGGAAGTGGGCTCGCGCTGGAGACGGCTGCTCGCGAACGAAGCCGCCTACCGCAATCGCGCCGGAGACACCGGGCCGAAGCTCGCGCCCGCCCTCGGCTGAGTGCTTCCATGGCCGACATCCTTCTCACTCACGGATATTTCCTCGCCGAGGACGAGAAGGAGCGGCAGATCATGAAGCCGTATCCGCCGCTCGGCCTGCTGTACCTGTCCGCGTATCTGAAGCGCGCGGGCTTCGGAGTCGACGTGTTCGACAGCACGTTCGCCCAACGCGACTCTCTCATAGAACGTTTCGCGCGCGGACCCGGCGTCGTCGGCATCTACACGAACCTCATGACGCGCCGCCCGGTGCTCGAGATCGTCCGGGCCGCGAAACGCGCGCGCTGGACCGTCGTGCTCGGCGGGCCGGAGAGCGCCAACTACTGCGAGGAATACCTGGAGGCCGGCGCCGACGTCATCGTGATCGGCGAAGGCGAGCACACGCTGGCGGAGCTGCTGCCCGCCCTCGCGCGCGGAGGTCCGCACGATCTCGCTGCCGTTCGCGGCATTGCCTGGCGCGACGGCGATGGAGCGCTGCGGCACACTCCCGACCGCCCGAAAGAGCCCGACCTCGATTCACTGCCCTGGCCCGATCGCGAGGCCATCGACCACGGCCCCTATCTGGATGCCTGGAAGACCCACCACGGCGCGAGCAGCATCAACCTCATCACCGCGCGCGGATGCCCATACCACTGCAACTGGTGCTCGCACGCCGTGTACGGTTTCACGCACCGTCGTCGCAGTCCCGCGAACGTCGCCGACGAAGTCGCATGGATCATCGAGCGTTACGCGCCCGACCAGGTCTGGTACGCCGACGACGTTTTCACCATCAGTCATCCCTGGCTATCCAGTTACCACGCGGAGCTTGCGCGGCGCGGCATCCACCGGCCATTCGAGACCATCACGCGCGCCGACCGGCTGCAGAACGAGGAAGCAGCGCGCCTGCTGCGCGAGCTCGGTTGTTATCGCATCTGGATAGGCTCCGAGAGCGGCAGCCAGAAGATCCTCGATGCGATGCAACGCGGCGTGAGCGTCGAGCAGGTGCGCCGCTCCTGCCAGCTCGCGAAGAAATACGGCATCCAGGTCGGCATGTTCCTCATGTGGGGATACGAGGGCGAGGAGCTCGAGGACATCGAGGCCACGGTCGAACACGTGAAGGCCAGCGATCCCGACCTCTTCTTCACCACTGTCTCCTATCCGATCAAGGGCACGGGCTACTTCGAAAAGGTGCGCGGGCGAATCTCACTACCGCTCTCCTGGGCGGAAGGATCCGATCGCGACTACGTGATCGACGGCCGGCATGGCAGGGACTACTACAAGCTCGCGGATCAGTGGTTGCGAGACGCCGTCGAAGCGCAGCGGGTGGAGGCCGCCAACCCGGCGCGTGCGGCGGAGTTGTTGGAATCCGCGCATCGGGCGCGCGACTCGATGCGCGCGTGGAGCACCGCATGAGCGCGCTCGGGCCGGATTTGCCCGCGTTTGCCGCGGTGGAACGAGCGTTGCGCGCGGCCACCGAAAGACTGGCGCGCGAAGTGGTCGATCCCGATGAGATCCCACCCACATGGAGCGATTTCGAATGGAGCATTGCCCGCGCCGTCGCGACGATGCACGGCTTCAACGGACTGCTGGCGCATCGCGCGCACTGGAATTCACCGCCGGAGTGGCCGCGCCGCCTGCTGGAGCAACGTGAGCAGATCGCCGCGATTCAGCGGAAGGTCCGGGCATTGATCGAAAGAATCGACCGGGCGACGCGCGCCGCGGGCATCGCCTGTATTCCCCTGAAGGGCTCGGCGCTGCTCGGATTGGACCTGCTGGTCGCCGGCGAACGGTCGATGGGCGATGTCGATCTTCTGGTGCGGCCCCGCGATTGCGAGGCGCTGGCCGAGGTGATGCATTCCTTGGGCTATCTACTCGGGTACATGGCGCGCCGCCACGCCACGTACCTTCCGGCAGTGCAGGCACACAACCTGGTTTTCGGGGAACACCGCGACAATCCGTTGCGGATCGAAGTCCACGCGAAGATCAGCGAGAGTCTCCCCTTCGAGCATGTCGAGATCACCGACGCGATCTGGCCCGTGCGAGCGATGCCCGGAGTGAATCCCTACGCGAGCCCGGCGGCGTTGCTGCGTCACCTGCTGCTGCACGCCGCGGGAAACATGCGCGCCCGCGCGCTGCGCTTCATCCAGCTGCACGACATCAGCCGACTTTCCGCGCGGCTCGGCGACGACGACTGGCGCGCGCTCCTCGGAAGGCGCAATGCCGCCGATGGGCCCTGGTGGCTCTATCCACCGCTCGTGCTGACGGAGCGTTATCTTCCGCGATCGATCCCGGCCGCGGTGCTCGCGCAGGCGCGCGCCGCGTGCCCGAGGTGGCTGCGCGCCCGATCGTCCCGCCAGTCGCTCTACGATGTGAGCTGGTCGAACCTGCGTATCCAGGCTTTACCGGGAATCGAATGGGCGCGCAGTCCCCTCGAGGCGGCCCGCTTCGCCCGCAGCCGCCTCATGCCGAGCAGACAAGCCCGACGGGAACTCGCCGACGGTGTTCGCACCCTGCCCGAACTCCTGACCGTGCCCTGGTACCAGTTGCCGCATGCCAGCCGGATCATGCGCTGGCTGATCTCGCGCCCGCCGCGGGTTCAGACACTCGTGCAGATCCGCGCCGCTCTCGCGCGCGAACCCGTGCCTGCGGATCAACCGCGCGCCACTTCGGCATACAAATCCTGAAAGAGATTCGCCGTGTGGTCGGCATCTTCCGAAACCGCCCTTGCCTGCGCCCTACTCGCGATGCCCAGCCTCAGCGTTTCATCGTCGAGAAGCTCTTCGATGCACGTCGCGAATCGCACCGCGTCGCGTGGTGGAAAGGTACGCGCCGCCAGGGGCTGCCATTCGTGAAGGTGCCCCACATCCGTACCGACCGTCGGGATGCCGGCAACCGCCGCCTCGAGCATCACCGCCGGGCCTGCCTCGTGCAGCGAGGAGACGACGTTCAGGTGGGCGGACTCGAGCATCGGCCGCAGATGGGACTGCGTGCGGAATCCCGCGAAGTGAGTGCAACGCGCGAGTCCGAGACGTTGCGCATGTGCCTGGACCTCACATGCGAGCGTATCTTCGCCGACGAAGTCCACGACGACCTCGCGACCCCGCTCGCGTAGCAGCCGCACGGCCTCGAGCGTGGTGAACGGGTCCTTCACGCGATTGAGCGAGCCTATCTGGATGAGTCGCGCCGGGCTCGCGGGATCCCTTGTTTGCGGCGCGCGCACCTGCCAGGAACGCAGGTCCACGCCGAGAGGAACCCGCTGAGCGATGAAATCCCATTCCGCTGCAAGCGCGACGATCGGCGCACTGGTCGCGGTCACGCGCGCCGCGTTGCGCAGGATCCAGGGATTGAGGACTCGCCAGCGGCGGTAAAGCATCTGCCCATAACCGACCTCACGTTTGGCCACCAACTCCCCGCCGGTCAGATGCACCAGCAGCGGAACACGCAGCAGGCGCGCCGCGAGCGTGGCGGCCATCCCGCTGGTGCCCGTCCACAAGGCATGCACGAGAACGAATCGGCCGCAGCGGTGCTCGCGGACGATTTCGGCGGCGGCGCGCGCCACCGCGCGCGACGAGCCGATGTTGTGGATGTGCGCGCCGCGCAGCATCCATCGAGCCGGCCTCGGCTCCTGACTCAAGGCGAACACATGAACTTCGTGCCGCGCCGCGAGCCGCTCGATGAGCGCGAGCAACACTGGAATGACACGATACTCACCGCTGCGATCGACGCCACCTTGCAGCACGAGCGCAATCTTCATGGAACGGCATGCCATTGCGGGCGACCAGCCCGTTTCGAAGCGCCGCGCATCAGCAGCCCGAGCGCCGCGCGGCTCGTTTGCAGCGGATCCGCGCCCCGCAGCGCGAGGTGTCCCCCGCGCCGCACCAGGAGTCGTTCCAACTCGCGCCAACGCGGGTGTCGCGTCGCGTATGGCTGCGTGACCCGCAACATCCGCACCAGTTCTTTCGCGCCCAGCGGACGCAACTCGCTTCCGGCGCGCGCCCTGCGCGGCGACAAAACGAGCACGCCGGCCAGTTGGATCGGCCTTGCCGCCAGCCGGGCACCCTGCAGTCGCAGATCGAGCTGATGCTTGCGGACGCCGCTGCGCCGGCGAATCACCGGCGCGCGCCTGACCCGCGCGCGCGCAGAACCTGCGTAGCGCAGACCATCGACGCGCACGTGCAGGAAATTCGCGGCGCCGGTCGCCCGCGCTTCGTCGACGTCGACGAACACCCCGTCCTCCGCGACGAGCTCGAATCCCGCCGAGAGGCTGGCGAGCGCAAACGTGGACTTGCCGGCGCCGCTTTCGCCCAGCACGAGAAAACCGCGGCCGTGCTTGCCGACACACGCGGCGTGCAGCGGCAGCAGGCCCTGGGTGCGCGCGGCGAGCGTGAACACCGCGAGCTCGATGAGCTCGTACCGAACGTGTTGCGCGAACACGAGGCGATCACGCGATACCTGCACGACGGCGGCGCCGCGCGCCGCGTCGACCAGCGCGTAGTTCGCGCCGTCCACGATCGCGATCAAACTACCCGCCGCGGCGCCGAGCAGCGGCGCCGATGGTTCCCCCCGGCGCTTCCTCGAATCGGCGGTCACCACGCGCAGCTGGATGTCGAGGCGGCGGACGGCACGCCGCCAGCGGTGCCGCGGCAAACCCGCGAACGCCGATTCGGCCAATCTCAACAGGCGCGCGTCGTTGCTGCGAAACCGAATGTCGGCGCCGAGCACGCGCAGTGTGCGTCGATGCACCGACTCGTCCCGTTCGCCGAATGGATCGTGGGGGGAACTCATGCGCACGCGAGTTCCTCGTAGGCGGCGGCCAGTTTGCGCCCCAGCGCAGCGGCCGAAAGCTCCGACTCGAACCGCGTGCGCGCACGCGCACGCAGTTCTCCCGCCGGTTGCGCCATGCAGGCGAGCAGGGCACGCGTCAGCGCCCGCGCGTCCCCGCAGGGCCACAGCGCGCCCGCCGCCTGTTCGCCGGCGCCGACCAGAACGCGAAAAGACGGAATGTCGGTGACGATCGCCGGCAGGTCGGTGGCCAGCGATTCGATGACGGCGTAGCCGCTGCCTTCACGGCGGCTGCCGAGCACGAACAGATCGGCGCCACGCATCAGCTCCTGCAGGAATGCATGCGGCACACAGCCCAGCAGGTGAACCCGTTCGCGCAACGCGGCATCCCGCGCGATGCGCGCCCGTACTTCGGGCAACAGCGGTGACGCGCCATAACAGCACCAGAGCTGGAGGCCCGGAAGCGCCCGCGCGGCTTCCGCGACGCCTTGCAATACGGTGAGGGGGTCTTTCAGCGCGATGAGCCGGCCTACCCACAACACCGCCGGATCGCCGTGCATGCCGGTGATCGCGCGTGCAGCCTGGCGCTCGCCGGGCGTGAACGTCGTGGTCGATTCGGGGATCTCGAAGATCTTCGTTCGTGGCGCGATCAGTCCGCGGCGCTCGAACGGTGCGGACTGTTCGCGCGCGCAGAAGGCGATGCCCTGAACCTGCGCGGCGCCTCGTTTCCACAGTGGGCGCCGCCAGAAACGCGGCGGTCCGCTGGCGTGATCCTGCAGCAGGATGGGCGTCGTCGGCGCCAGTGCGCGCAACCCGATCAGTTCGCGGGCGAAATCCAGTCCGTGGACATGGATCACATCCGGCTCCGTCTCCCGCAGCAACGCGACGAATCGTCCGCGGCGCGTCAGCACCGACCCGCGATCCGGCGCGATGAAGTGGTATTCGATGCCGGCGCGTTCGCTGCGTCCCTCGATGGCGCTGGCCTGGATCACCGTCACCCGGCGCGTGGCGCGCGCCGCGGCTTCCGCGACGGCAGGCAGTGAGTGCCAGTCCTTCAGCAGCTGCGCGGGTGCACGCCGCCGCGGATCGACGTAGAAACTCACCTGCAGGATGTCCAGCGACACGGGTCAGAGGCTCGCCGCGCGCGGATCGTGCACATTGACGAAGCGGCGCGCGAAATCGAGCTCCCAGGGGCGATCGTAGCGCTCGAAGCGATAGCGCCAGGCCGACATCACACGCAAGGCGCGTTTCGCGAGGGGCGGCGAACGCACGTCGATGACGGTCGGAAAGCGACAACCGATCACCGTGGTGAAATCGAGTATGCGCTGTCGCAGGCGCGGGGAGAGCCACGGCGCATCGGCGTGGCACCAGTACTTCACCCAAGACGGTTCCGCCCAGCCTTCGGCAGTGGAGGGAAAAGCCACTGGATTGCCCGACGCATCGCGCAGGGCGGCGGCCGTGCGCAAATTCTTGGGATGGGCCGCACGCGCGGCATGGGCCGAGGGCGGCAGCGGCGTATAGATGTAGAGCATGAGCTCGGCGCCCGGATGGATCCGCTTGATCTCGCGTATGAAACGAAACGTGCGCTCCGTTTCACCTTCGGGGTCTTCGGGTGGCGCGAGCATGAAGGACAATTCGGGAATCACGCCGTTGCGGCGGCAGACTTCGACCGCGGACAGAGTCTGGTCGGAGTTCGTACCCTTGCGGACATCGCGCAGCAGCGCGTCGTTGGGCGACTCGGCGCCGATGTAGGCCATGTTGAGCCGGCTGGCACGAACCAGCTTCCACGCCTCCGCCGACAGGTTGACCAGCGCATCGGAACGCGCGAAGCACCACCATGGAAGGCGATGCCGCGCCAGCACTTCGAGCAGCGGAATCATCTCGATTTCGCGGTCGAAGAAATTGTGGTCGTAGAACTGGATCGCGTCGGCGCCGAGCGCCTGACGGAAATAGCGCAGATCGGCGTCGAGGCGCTGCGCGGCGGGCAACGCGGTCTTGCCGCGAAACAGTGTGGCGACGCCGCAGAACGTGCACCGGAAGCGGCATCCGAGCGCGGCCTGATAACCGACGGTCCGCCGCCCCAGATACGTGTGTCCGAGATACAGGCCCGGGTCGCCGAGACGTTCGTAGGGCAGCCGCCGCGCGAGCGACGCCGCCGAGAAAGGGCGGTCGGGATTGTGGATGCAACGTTCGTCCTGCTTCCAGCTCAGGCCCTCGATCGCGGCGAACGAATCGTCGCGGCGGCCGAGCGCGTCCAGCAGTTCGCACAGAGTCTGCTCACCCTGCCCGCGCACGACGTAGTCGACGAACGGGGCCGCGACGGCCGGCATCGGACAGATAGTCGGAAAGTACCCACCCCAGACGATGGGCATCGCGGGCGCCTCATCGCGGATCGCCTTCGAAACCGCGATCGCGGTGCGCAGCTGCGGCCCTCCCATCACGGTGATTCCCACGGCATCGAACTTTCCGCCCGCGACGCGCGCGCGCGTCGTGGCGACAAAATCGCGATCGATGTTGCCGTCGAGCAGCTCCGCCACGTGTCCCGATTCCTCGAGCGCCGTCGCCAGGCTGAGGATCGCGAGCGGAAAGCGCGCGCTGCGCCGCGAAACGATGGTGGGATTGACGAGCAGGATTCTCATGGCGCGCTCAGGAGAGTCTTTCGCGAGGCATCCGCCAGCGCAGCAGGTGCATTTCAATGGGGAAGCGGAAGTCGTTGCGCCGGCAGCGCAACCGGGCGGGATGCCGCAGCAGCGAGTGACGGCGCGACGCGAGATCGAGGAAGAACTTGAAACGTTCGATGAACCGGTACTTCTCCGCCGAGACCCACGGCCCCGGCAACCCGGCGACGAAATCGAAACGCGACCAGTCCGCGAGCGAGTCGGGCAGCCGGAATCCGCGCGCCACGGCCTCGGTCACGATCGCACTGCCTGGATAGGGTTTGAAATAGAAGATCGGCGTCTCGAACGCGTCGCTCATGCCGCGCAACTGCTTCGCGACCTCGATCGTCGCCGCGACGCTCGCATCGCTCTCTTCGGGAAAACCCACGATGAACGGGAAGATCCCGCCGATGCCGTAGTCGCGCATGCGGCCGGCGGTGCAAAACACCTGCTCGAGCGAAACATCCTTCCGGATGCGTTTCAGCATCTCGGGGTCGCCGGATTCCACGCCGACCAGCAGGCGACGCAACCCGGATTCGCGACACAACCGCCAAACCGCCTCGGGAAGTCTCACGCCCTGGTCGGCGCGCATGGTCGCGGCCCAGGTGAATCGCAAGCCAGCATCGACGACCTGCTGGGCGATCTCGCGCACGCGTTCACGGCGAGTGAAGAAGGTCTCGTCCTGGAAGTTGAGATCGTCGAAGCGATACTGCTCCCACAAGACGCGCAAGCGCTCCACCATCATTTGCGGATCGATGCCCACCCACTTGCGGCCGTAGACGAAAGGGTCCGAGCAGAATGCGCAGCGGAAATTGCAGCCCTGGGAGGAGATGAAGTCGAGTTGCCTCCGGCCCTTGAGAGCGAAGTAGCGCTCGACGGGGATCATCGAGTAGTCGTGCGGACGAAATCGTTCGAGCGGTTGCAGCGCACGCGGCGGATTCGCATGAGTGATTCCCTCGTCGTCCCGATACATGCAGCCCGGACAACCCGCGAGTGACCGGCCGTCCGCCAGGCGCGCGACGATCTCCTCGAACGTCGCCTCCCCCTGTGCCTGCACCGTGACATCGACGCAGGCCTCGCGCAGACATTCCCGGCCGAACATCGACGGATGCCATCCGCCCCACACGACGGGAAGCCGAGGACGAAGCTGCTTGATCGCGCGGCTGACCCGCAGCGCATCGGCGATGGGCGCTCCGGTGAGCACGGTAACGCCGAGACACAGCGCGTCGGGAAGATGCGCTGCCAGCGTCTTTTCCGGTTCCGGGTCGATGCGACCGTCGACGATGATCACTTCGTATTCGGCGGGATCGAGCTGGGAACCGATCGCGACCAGCGCGAGCGGCATCGTGTAGAACACCGCGCGCGGGTTGTAGAGCAGCACTTTCCGCCGGCTCATGCGGCCCTCTCTTCCGCCGGCGGGATCTCGAGACCGGGTTCGATCCACCGGCTGTTGCGCAGCCGACGCACGACGCGCCGATCGAGAATCTTTTCGCGCCCATCTAGTTGCACGGGCAGACAGGCCTCCACGACACCCAGCGCCGTCGCGTACTCGCGATCTCCATAACGCACATCGCCGCCCACCAGCACGAGCCGCAGGTCCGCGCGATGCGCGTCGACCATTGAAAGACCGGCCGGGAGCACGACGAGATCCGCCAGCATTCCTGGCGCCAGCACGCCGCGGTCCCCGAGGCGCAGCAGCCGCGCGTTCCAGCGCGTGACCAGGTCCTCGAGCCAGGGGCCGACGGCAGGGACGGCCTCGCGCGCGACGCGCAGCTCCGCGAGCAGATCCCATGCGCCGCTGATGCGCGAATCGCTGCCCAGACCCAACCGGCCACGAGCCGCGAGCGGCAGCGGATCGAGCGTCCGGCCGAATAGATAGATGTTCGAGGATGGGCACCAGATTACGCCCGCCCCCGCAAGCATGAGCCGTTCGAACTGCTCGGGCTCGAATCCCAGCGCGTGCACCAGCAATGTCCGCGCACCGATGCAGCCGAGCGCTTCGAGGCGGCTGAATTCGGCGGCTGCGGCCACGTCGACGCCCTCGCCCGCATGCACGATCCAGGGCCAGTCCGTCGGCGTGTCCCGCAGCGAGGTTCGCAGCTCGTGCTCGGGTGTCAGGGCCGGGGAATGCGCCCAGCCGCAGGAACGCAGCACACGCACGGGAAAATCCGCCGCGGCCAGCGATTCGTGGAACCCATCGTGATGCGCGACGGTCGTGGCGCCGCTCAGGAGGTTCTTCACGCCGCCCGCGAACAGCCGGGCGGCGAGCGGCAGCCGCCGCGCCTCGATCAACCGCTCGTCGCGCGAGCGTTCGACCGTGACGTCGGCGATCCACTCGGCGACGTTTTCATGGCGATCCCGGAAACGAGTGCGCATGAAATTGCTGAACTGCAGGTGATCGTGCGCGTTGATGAGACCCGGCAGCAGGCGGTCGCCCTCGAGATCGACCACCCGGTCGCCTCGCGCGGCCGACACATCGATGCCTTCGATGAGGCCGGCGCGAACGCGCAGCGAGCCGATGCCCGCGGCCATGCGCGCATTCACGAAACAGATGGGGCGCGCGCCGCTCAAGGAACGCCTCGCCTGGCGCGGATGACGAAGGCCAGCGGCACACCGCGCCACGTGCGATAGAAATCCGCGGCGCCGGCGAAATCGCCGGTGATCTCGATGCCCGCGCGCAGCTCCACGAGCTCGATGTCCGAAAGTCCGGCGGTTCGCAAACACGCCAGGTGCCGGGGGAGCTCGTGCCCGTCGACGGGCAGTTCCTGGTGCGTGCCGCGGGCGTCGCGAAATCCGCGGCGCAATCCGCGCCGCGCCGCTTCGGGATGAAAGTCCGAGTACACGAGCGCGCCACCGGGCCTCAGGACACGGGCGATCTCGCGCAGGGAGACCTCCAGGTCGCGCGCATGCCCGAGCGCGAGGCCACAGATCACGGTATCGAAGATCGAATCGCGAAACGGCAACCGGGTGAGCTCGGCGCGCACCCGGAAGCCCGCCGTCACGCGCGACAACATCGCCATCGAGAAATCGGCGGCCACGATGGCGCGCGCGCCCGCGGCCGCCGCGAGCGCGGAATAGCGGCCCGTTCCACAAGCGAGATCGAGCACGCATTGGCCGCGCAATGCGGGCAGCCGCGCCTGCATCGCCTGCTGTTCGGCGAGCATCAACGGATTGTGAGGACGCGGATCGTAGGCGCCTGCCCAGCGATCGTACATTTCCCTCACGAGGCTCGCGCTCATGCGTCCGCCCCGGAGGACAAGTCTTCAACGCCTCGCGGCCACTCATTCGGCGCGCGCCACAGAGAGCAGACACAGCGCTGGCACTCCGGTCGCCGACCGGCCTGGATGTCGGCGCGCAATGAGCGGAAGGCGTCTCCCGACAGCATCGCTTCCAGATCGGCGTCCTGCCCGCGCGCGGGCCCCGCGATGAAGAAGCACGGCGCGACGTCACCGTGCACGCCGACGACCGCGGAAAATTCCGGCGCGTTGCAGCGCACCGGCGGGAACGCTCCGCGCCCGGCGAGCGCCGCGAAGTAGGCGAGAATGTGACGCAGCCTGCTCATCGGCTCGGCGATGAACCTCCTCGCGAATTCGTCGGCGAACTCCACCTCCATGGCTTCGATGAGTTCTCCAAGTTCCGCCGTCTCCGCCGCATCGAGCACAAGGCCCATGGGCTGCGCGCCGTCGCGCCCGAAGGCGTGCGGATTCGACACGTCGACGGCGAGAAACGACAACTGGCTCACACCCAGCGCGCGCGCCAGTCGCACGAAGTCGTGAATCTGTCGGTAGTTGGACTTCTGCAGGGTCACCCGGATACCGACGCGCGATCCGGCGTGAACACTCGCGCGGATGCCCGCGCAAACCGCGCCGAAGGCGTCGAGACCGCGGATCGCCCGATATGTCGCGGCATCCGCGCCATCCAGCGAGACGGTCACGAACTCGAACAGCTCCGCGACCCGCGCGGCATGTTTGGCGAGGGACAATCCCGAGCTCAAGAGCCACAGTTTCATCCCGCGGCCCGACAGCTCGCGGGCGATCTCGCGCCATTGCGGATTGAGCAGAGGCTCGCCACCCGACAGAACCACGAGGCGGGTACCCATCCGCTCGAGGGCCGGTAGCTGTCGCCGCACATCGGTCAACGACAAGTGATCCCGGCCGGTCCGCCAATAGTCGCAGGTGATGCAGCGTGAGTTGCAGCGCTCGGTGAGATACAGCGTGACGAGCGGCAGATGGATCCGCGCGCGCATCGATGCCTGCTCCGGCGTTGTCCATGTCGCGACGGTCATCAGGCACTCCCGCCAGCGCGCTTTGCTTCCAGCACGTAGTGGTCGGCGAGCCACGGAGTCACGTGCTGCAGGCTGCGATCGATGCGGTCGAGTGCCGCGAGGGTGCGCGGACGTGCCTCGAGCCAACGGGATGCATAACTGGGAGGCAACGCAAAACCCAGGGCTGCCCGCGCACGGACAGCGAACTGCGGCTCGAGCGCACGCGCAAGCTCCGCGGGCGTGGGATAACGAATGGTCAGCCCGCGCCACGTGGCGCCTCCCGGCGCGAGCCGCCGAAAGGCGCGACGCCAGTCGCCGCGCGCCAGATACCAGGCCCACTCCCAGGGCACGTGCCGCCCCATGATCACGAACAGGAGCGGTGCCGCGGGCGCCAGCCTGTGGGCGAGGCAGGCCGCGAGTCGCGGCAGATCGGCCACGCAGTTGATGGCGCCGAAGTTCGAGAAAACGCCATCGAACACGAGGTGGCGGGGCAACGAATCGAGCGATTCGATCGGCGCGACGCGGAACTCGATGCGATCGGCGCATCCGGCGGCAATTGCCTTGCGCCGGGCGACCGTGATCATCTCCGTCGATACGTCGATCGCGACCACACGATGGCCGGCGCGCGCCAGGTGGATGGCGTCCTCGCCGGTGCCGCACCCGAGATCCAGCAGCAAACCACGGCCGGCAAACACCGCCTCGAGACGTCCCCAGACACGATCCCGCAGCGCGCGCCCGAGCGCCGACGCCGTGAAGAGAGCGTCGTATCGTTCCGCCGTCTCATCGAATGCGGCTGTGTCCGGACGCGATACCCGTTCCATCTGCCGCTCCCGCGGTCATCGGCGCTAGAAGAATCCATGCAGCTGCAGGAACGCCTGTTTCCGGTTCTGCAGGTCGTTCTGGGGAATGCCGTCGTAGACGCGCACTCCCGCGCGCAGCTGCACGAACTGGATAGGCGACCACTCGTACAGCAGTGTCGCGCGCGTCTGCTCGTCCTCGTCGACGTCGTCGTCCGGCTCGAACCACTCGAACGCGAGCTTGAGGTTGTGGCCCTGGGCGACTTTCCAGTTGCCTTCGACCAGGGACGCCATGAGCTTTCGGCCCGCGACGCCGATGCTGTCGTCGTCGATGTAATCGATCTCGCCCAGCCACGTGACCGGACCGGTGCGCACGGCACCGAACAGTCCCGCGCCGACGCGATTGCCGGCGTCCGTATCGTTGAACACGCCGCTCGCGCCGACGCGCCACACCGAGTGCACGAACTCCGTGCGGGCAACGACTTGTTTGCCCTGGTCCACCTCGGGCGCGCCGCCGGTGCCGTTGCTGAACGCGACCTGCGTGCTCCACGGTCCCTTCTCGAAGCCGAACTCGACGCCTTCATCCGGCGCCTGCATGTTGATGCCCGACACCTGCCGCACGAAGGTGTTGTCGTCCTCGAAGCGGTAGCCGAACGGCAGGTACATGCGCCCGGCCTTCACGTAGAACTCGTTCTCCTTGAACCAGTAGCGGACGTTCGCTTCCATGTTGGTCGCGTTGCCGGGCGCGAAGCGCTGGTCGACGTAGATGGACAGGCGGTTCGGGATCACACCGAAGTCGAAATACGCGCGCGCTTCCTCGACCGCGAAGTCGTTGGTGCTGCCCTGGTTGGGCACATCCGAGTAGTTCCAGTTGGCGCGTGCATTGCCGCCGACGGAGAGGAACTTCATCACCTGGCCGGTCCACAGATCGTCTTCCGCACCGATGCGCTTCGCCGCCAGCTGCGTCTGCGCGAATGTGTTGCCGAAGACGCTGCGCATGCCGCCGCCGGTCGGGTTGACGTGGCACTGCGCGCACTTGAGGCCCATCTGCGCGGCGAGGTAAGGCTCGGCCCGCGCGGTTCCCGGGAACGCGAACATCGCCAGCGCGAACAACACGAGCGCGGCGCCGAACCGCGTGAACGAAAGGCGATTCATCGGGCGGCTCCTGTGTTGACGTCGAAGGGAATGAGCATGTCGCCGCCCGCGGCGCCGTCGCGATCTCCGTCGAGACGGCGACCGGCGATATCGGCGAGCGGCGCGGGGCCTTCGCCGCGGACCGTGAGTTGATAGCTGCCTGCGCTCAGGGGCCGCGCGGTCGTGAGCTCGACGACGTTCGGCCGCCCGGCCGGAACCGTGAACGTCGCGATCGCGACCGGCTGATCGAGCGCGTCACGCAGCTCGAAACTGTTGGCGTTCACGAGCGAGGCATCGAGCTCGCCGCTGAATACGACGGTGATCCGATCGAGACCCGCGCGCGCTTTCTCCGCCGCAGCGGGCACGCTACTGGTGACGCTCAGTCCCGCGGCGGGCGCGCTCGACTGCGGCGCGCCGGCGGCAATCCAGCCGCGGACGAGATCGATCTGCGCCTGCGACAAGAATGGCGGACCGTTCGCGGGCATGCGCGAACCGACCGCGGCGTTGCCCTGGATTTTCTGTACGAGGTAGCTCTGGTCCGGATTGCCGGGGTTCACGCGCATGAGCGCGGGGACTTCGGCGCTCGCGACGTTCACGAGCAGCGCGTAGCTGTTGCCCGCGTCGAGGCGCAGACCCTGCGGCGCATTCGCGCCCGAATGGCACGTCGAGCATACGGGAGTGAATATGGTGTTCTGTATTTCCTGGAATACATCGTTGGGTGCGGGCGATTCGATGGGGCGACCGCCCGTATCGAGACCTTCGCCATTGCCGGCGCTGCAGCCCGCGAGCACGAGCACGAACGCGAACAGCGTCGCGGGGAAAAAGCTCTTGCGACACAATCGGTTGGCGAATGCGTGAATCATGTCGAACATCCCTGTGCGTAGGGGGTGGCGCAAGCGTTGAGTAACGCACCACCAGACTCCGGTTCCTTGGAGGGGCTCGTCGACGCGAACAGGATCCGCCGGAACGGAATGCCGCGTCCAGCAGATGACGCCGCGACTCTTACGCTAGACTCGCTCGTCTTTGCGAACCCTTACTGAGGACTCGAAACCATGCAGAACGCGCGCCGCAGATTCCTTGCCCAGACCGCCGCCCTCGCCGCCACCCCGCTGATCACCGGTGTTTCGAACGGCCAGGCCCCGGCGCGCAAGCTCGGTGTGGCGCTTTGCGGACTCGGCAGCTTGTCCACGAACCAGATCGCGCCCGCACTGCAAAAAACCGCCAATTGCCGCCTCGCGGGAATCATCACCGGTTCGCCCACGAAGGCGGCCGAATGGCAGAAGAAATACGGCCTGGCGTCGAAGAGCGTGTACAGCTACGACAACATGCACCAGATCGCGAAGAACAAGGACATCGACATCGTCTATGTCGTGACGCCGAACTCGCTGCACCTGCGCGACGCGCTGGTGGCCGCGGCCGCCGGCAAACATGTGTTCTGCGAGAAGCCGATGGAGATTTCGGTCGAGCGCTGCCAGCAGATGATCGACGCCTGCAACAAGGCGGGCGTGATGCTGGGCGTGGGATACCGCTGCCAGTTCGAGCCGAATCACCTCGAGTGCGTGCGCTTGGCGCGCGAGAAGGTGCTCGGTGAGCTCAAGATCATCGACGCCAACTTCGGCTTCGCGGCGGGCGATCCGAAGCAGTGGCGCCTGCGGCGCGACCTCGCCGGCGGCGGCGCTCTCATGGACGTCGGCATCTACTGCCTGCAGACCACCATGATGCTCACGGGTGAGCAGCCGATCTGGATCAGCGCGACCGAGGTCAAGACCGATCCGGTGAAGTTCGCCGAGGTCGACGAGACGATCATCTGGCAGACCAAGTTCCCGAGCGGCGTGGTCGCCAATTGCGCGACCACGTACAACGCCAACGGCTTCCAGAACTTCCGCGCGGCCTGCACGCGCGGCTGGTTCGGGCTCGACCCGGCCTACTACTACGGCGGCAACCGCGGCCGTCGCAGCGACAACACCGAGATCAACATGCCGCCGGTCGACCAGTTCGCGGTCGAGCTCGACGACTTCGCCGACTGCATCATCCGCAAGCGCCCCACGAAGGTGTCGGGCGAGATGGGCCTGAACGACGTGAAGTACCTGACGGCCATCTACGAATCCGCCCGCAAAGGCCGCCCCATCTCCCTCGCGTAATGGGGACATTCCTCGTTTCCTAGCAAACGGGGACAGACCTCGATGCGGATCGCAGGACGCGATCGCATCGAGGTTTTCTTTTGCCCTTGAGATTCCAGGTCTGTCCCCGTTTGCCAGGAAACGGAGAATGTCCCCTTTAATTCACGGGGAGTTCGAAGGGGACTACTGGCAGGGTGTCGTCGTAGAGATTGCAGAGGGGCGAATCGGCCCAGCAGAAACGCACGCGTGTCGCGGGACCGCCGGCGGAATTGTCGAGGCGCACTTCGCCATCCGGCGTGAGCTGTGCGCGCACGAAGCGGCAGCTCGCTTGATCGTCACCGCATAGTTCGAAGGCGGCTGGATCGCGCGCGCCGATGACGTTCAGTGATCCCGCGCGATCCGCGAAGGACACGATCACGTTCTGGCCTGCGCGCCGCGCCTCTCGCGGCTGCGCGCCGGTCGGTGAGATCGGCTCGCCGTATACGACGTGCCGCGCGGCGCGCGCCAGCCGCTTGCCCACGTCCTGCTTGTTGGCCGGGTGAATGTCGTCGCGATTGCCGATGTCGATGGTCACCGCCAGCCCCGCGTTTCCGTCCGATGCCACCGCGCGCCGCTGCGCATCGCGCAGCCGCGCCCAGCCACTATCTACCGGCGCGGTGGCCAGGGGGCCCCAGTTCGCGAGCTGCACGACGAAGAACGGCAACGGCGCGCCGAACTGGCGTCGCCAGTCCGCGAACAGCGCCGCGAGCTGCGCCTCGTAACGCTGCGCATCGGCGAGTCCGCCATTCGCCTCTCCCTGGTACCAGGCGATACCGCGCAATCCGAACTCGCGGAGCGGCGCGATCATGCCGTTGTGGAGGATGTTGATGCCGGCGATCGGCTCCCAGGGCGCGCGCGGCGGATACAGACCCGGCGGCGGCACCTGGTACTCGATGCCTGTGAGCGCGGCCGTCGAACCATCCGCGAATCGCAGCGCGAGATCGCCCGCGGGTCCCCGCAAACCCCCATTGCCCCACATGTCGAACACATTGACGACCACGAGGTTCTCGCCCGAGCGCAACCGCCCCGCCGGCACCGCGTAACTACGCCGCTCCTCGCCAAAACCGCTGGCGATCGGGCGGCCGTTCAGCCACACGAGATCGACGTCGTCCACCTGCCCGAGCTCGAGGGTCGCGGCCTGCTTCGCCTGCGCGGCAGCGAGCTTCACGCGCGCGCGATACCAGATCATGCCGTCGTAGTTGGCGAGCGCGGGCTCGCCCCACAGCTCCCAGTGGCCGAGCTGCGCCGGCGCCGCGCGCCAGGCGCCGCTGTTCTTGCCGCCCGTCCAGGGCGCGATCGCGCGCGTGGCCGGTTGCGCGGTCCACCATGACTGCCAGGCTTCGCCCCAGACCGCGTCCGCCGCGGCGACACTGCGCGCGCGCTCGCCTAACAACCCCAGGTTCGCATCATTGCCACCCAGCGCGCGCAACGCGGCCGCGCTCAGCCAGGTTTCGATGCGCGTCCCACCCCAGGACGCGTTGAGGAGGCCCATAGGCACGTTCGTGGTCTTCTGCAGCTCGCGTGCGAAGTAGTAACACACGGCCGAAAAATGCGGCGTCGTCTCCGGCGCGGCGATCCGCCATTCGATCGACGCATCGAAGTCCGCACGCGGCGCGACGCTTGCGAGATTCGGAATCTTCACGTGACGGATCGAATCGTTCGTGGAATGCGCGGCTTCGGAATCCGCATTCAGCGCGAGGCGCACGGGCCATTCCATGTTCGACTGACCCGAGCACAGCCATACATCGCCGACCAGCACGTCGGCCACATTCTGCGCGCGGGTCGCGGTGCGCGCGGCCAGCGTGTGCGGGCCGCCCGCGGGCAGCTCCGGCATCGCGACCCGCCAGCGGCCTTCCGCATCCGCCTGCGCACTGCGCGTCGCGTCGGCGAGGGTGATGGTGACCGTCTCACCCGGATTCGCCTGGCCCCAGATGGCGATCGGGCGGTCGCGTTGCAGGACCACATGGTCGGCGAAGATCCGCGCCATCAGTGGCAGGCTCGCCTGCTCGTCCGCGGCCTGCGCCGATGTGGCCTGCGGCAATGCGGCCATCGCCGCACAGAGCGCCCACGCCAATACTTTTCCCGTTCGCTGAACCATCTCCCCTCCCCTGAGCATGCCCTTGCAGATAGTCGTTCGAGACGGCGTCGATCTCAAGACGTTCCGCGAATGAAGGATTGTTGGGCGAAGGATCAGCCGTGTGCGCCGCGGTCGATCACGGCTGGCGCATCAATCCAGGGGCCCCTCCGGAGTCGCGCCTGGGTAGTTAGCTCGCCGCCGCTTCCACCGCCGATTCCGCCGCCGTTCGCGTCGAAATCCATCGCCGAACGCCGCCCCGCACGCCTTATCGCGCGTCGGATACCACATGTCCCCTGGTGGTATTCAACCAGCACCTCGACGGCGATCCCGCCTTGTACATGCCGTGGCCGACCGGCAAGATCCTTCGAACACGGCGAGGGGGAAGCCATGCCAAGAGCAACGTCTGCGATATCGATTTTGTTAGCGGCGATTTCACTCGTCTCCTGCGGGGGCGGAGGTGGAAGCGACGGCGGTGGTGGCGGGACTCCCACTCCTCCGGTCGTCACGCCGCCTCCGGTCGTCTCGCCGCCTCCCTCGTTGCCGGATCCGGCGACGGCCCCGGCGCTGAAGACCGCGATCGCCACCCGCTTCGCCGTCGTGAACTACCCGATCGGCGCGGCCATCGAGCCGGCGTCCACCCTCGGTGCGGACGCGACGCTGCTGGCGCGGCACATGAGCAGCCTCACCGCGGAAAACGCGATGAAGCCGGACACGATCTGGCCCAGCCAGCCGGGCACGCAATTGCCCATAGCGGCCCCGAACTTCGCGCCCGCCGACCAGATCGTCGCCTTCGCCGCCGCGAACGGCATGCACGTACGCGGACACACGCTGGTGTGGCATGCGACCGCGCCGTCCTGGTTCTTCGCGGGCGACCAGTCGGATCCGGCGGCCTATCGCGCGGCCGTGCGCCAGCGGCTGCGCGACTACATCTTCGCGGTCGTGACTCACTTCCCCGAGGTGTACGCCTGGGACGTGGTGAACGAAGTCGCCACCGATACGCCGAATGCGGCCAATCCCTATCGCACCGACAGCCCCTGGTACATCGCGTACAGCGTGGGCGGTGCGGACGGCAGCGAGTACGTGCGCGATGCATTCCTGTTCGCGACCGAGGCACGCGCGTCCCTGGGACTGACCAGCGCGGACATGAAGCTCATGATCAACGACTACAGCACGGAGAGCGCCGGCAAACGCGCCAACGTGCTGCAGATCGCTCGCGACGTCATGAACGCCGGAACGGGCGCGGACATCAACGGCGTCGGGCACCAGTTCCATCTGCAGCTCGGCGCCGATGTCGCCCAGATCACCGCGGCGCTGACCGCCGTCGAGACCCTTTCGAGCACGTTCGTGAACCACGTGACCGAGCTCGATGTGTCCATCTACCAGGATCCGGGCAATTGTTTCTCCGCCCGCACGATCCCGCCCTGCGCGGCCGATTACGGCGCGAATCCGCCCCAGTCGGCGCTCTCGCAGCAGGCGACGCTGTATCGCCAGTTGTTCGCCGTGTTCAACCGCCCGAGCGTCACCTCGATCACGACCTGGGGGATCGCCGACAACCACACCTGGCTCAACTCCTTCCCGGTCAATCGCACGAATCGCCCCCTGTTGTTCGATACGAGCCGCAATCCGAAATGGGCCTTCTGGACGGTGGTGGATTCGACGATTGCCGTTCCATAATCGGCCCCCTGGGAGGGAACGGGCCATGTGGAACCTCTGGTGGACCGCGCTTTGCGGGGTCCTGGCATGCAGTACGGTCTCGGTTGCTTCGGCGGCCGGGGCGACCATCGTCGTGACCCACGGGCTCGATGCGGCGCGACCCGGCGAAATCGTGGTCGTGCCGTTCGCCGACATCGAGAAAGTCGCTCCGGGCCTGCGCATGTTCCACGTCTTGGTGCGCGATGCGCGCGGCCGGACCCTGCCACTTCAGGTGACTAACTACCAGCACGATCACAGAGGCGCCCGGTACGACGACCTGGTATTCCAGTACGACTTCGCGGCGGGCGAGAAGCGCGCGGCGTTCACGCTCGAGTCGATCGCCCAGGCCACGCCACCCGAACCGGCCTGCGTTTACGCACGCCTGGTGCCCGAGCGATACGGCGACATGGCCTGGGAGAACGATCGCATCGCGCACCGCATGTACGGCATGCCGCTCAACACGCCGGCGGCCGGCGGAGAGCGCCTGCGCGGCAGCGGCATCGACGTGTGGGGCAAGCGCGTGACCTATCCCATCGTCGATCGCTGGTATGCGAAGGGCCACGACCAGTTTCACAAGGACGAGGAAGGCGAAGGCCTCGATCTCTACAGCATCGGCGGCTCGCGCGGCGCGGGCGGCACCGGCGTCTGGGACGGCGCGAAACTGTGGACCTCCGACAACTTCGTGACGGCCGAGGTCCTCGCGAACGGACCGCGACGCGCGGCCTTCACGCTCAGTTACGCGCCCTTCGAAACAGGCCCCGTGGGTCCCGTCGCCGAAACCAAACGTTTCACCGTCGATTGCGGTCGCAACTTCGACGCGGTCGAGAGCGTGTTCGATTTCGCGGCGGATGAGGCCGTGGTGGGCATCGGCCTCACCGAGCATCCACGCGCGGAGGGATTCCCGGCCGGAGTCCTGACGAAGGATCCCGACGGCCGCTGGATGAGCTGGTGGGAGGAGAACCGGGATGGCGGGCTCGGCGTCGCGGTGATTCTCGCGGCGGGCCAGTCGCCCGCGGGATTCGCCCACGAGGCGCCGGCCAAACTACCCGGCAATGGCAATCACCTGCTGCTCGTGAAGGCGAAGGACGGTGTGCCGGTGCGTTATCTCACGGGCGCGGGCTGGACGGGCAGCGGCCAGTTCAAGGACCGCGCTGCCTGGGAAGACTACGTGCGCGCGCAGGCGGCGCGGGCCGCGCAGCCATTGCAGGTGGCCGTGAGCGCGAAGCCGTGAGGTCACGGTGGCTGTCGGTCGTGGCCGCGGCGCTGCTCGCGCCGGCGCTCGCGCTGGCGCAGGACAAATACTTCACCGGCTGGCCCGCGGGCGCGGATCCGCGCGAGGTGGGCAAACGCGTCGCGGAGCGGTTCATTCCGACGCCGCACATGGTCAACACGAACCATGGGCGGTTGTCGCTGCATTACGCGCAGGTCGCGACCTGGACGGGTGCGTTGCAGTTCGCGCAGCTCACGAAGAACGACGACCTGCGCCACCGGCTGGTCGAGCGTTTCGAGCCGTTCATGGCGCCCGCCGAAGCCGCGCGCATTCCGCGGATGGATCACGTCGACGGCGCGGTTTTCGGTGCCCTGCCGCTCGAGCTGTACCTCCAGGAGCGGCAGTTCCGCTACCGGGTGATGGGCCTGGCGTTCGCGGACGCGCAATGGGACGACCCGCTGCCGGACGGGTTGTCGCGGCAGACGCGCTGGTGGATAGACGACATGTACATGATCACGGCGCTGCAGCTGCAGGCGTTCCGTGCGACCCGCGACACGAAGTACCTCGATCGCGCCGCGAACTCGATGGTCGCCTATCTAGCCAGGTTGCAGCAGGAGAACGGACTCTTCTACCACGCGCCCGACGTGAAGCATTTCTGGGGCCGCGGCGACGGGTGGGTGGCGGCCGGCATGACCGAGCTGCTGCGCGAGCTGCCCGGCGAACATCCGGCACGTGCGACCGTCCTGGCCGCGTATCGCCGGATGATGGCCACCCTTTTGACGCATCAGGCGCCCAGCGGCATGTGGCGCCAGCTCATCGACGTGCCGCGCAGCTGGGAGGAGACCTCCAGTACCGCGATGTTCACTTACGCGTACGTGTCGGGCGTGAAGAACGGCTGGCTGCCCGAGGACACCTACGGCCCCGCCGCGCGCAAGGCCTGGATCGCGCTCGTCGGCTATCTCACGCCCGACGCCGACCTGCGCGAAGTGTGCGTGGGCACCGGCAAGAAGGACGACGTCCAGTACTACCTCGACCGCCCGCGCGTCGTCGGCGACGCCCACGGCCAGGCGCCGATGTTGTGGACCGCCACCGCCCTGCTGCGCTGAAGAGTTGGTGGGTGCCGGGTGAGAAATCGCTGAGTTAGCTCTCGCGCCGCGCCGCCTGTACGAATCGCGGCGCTAACTCAGCGATTTCTCACCCGGCACCTACGGCACCCGCCATTCGAAGGGGAAAGATATGAAAGGGATGATCCGGTTCGTGGGCCTCGTGCTCGGTGTGATGATCTTGTCGGAGCCGTCGATGGCCGCGCCCAATGGTGGGCCGCTCGGTGATTTCGAGGGCCACGGGGACGTCGGCTCGCCGAAGATCGCGGGCTACGCCACGTACAACGCGGCCTCGCAGGCGTACACGCTCAGCGCGGGTGGCGTGAACATCTGGGGCAAGCGCGACGAGTTCCAGTATGCGTACCGCCGCATGAAGGGCGACTTCATCGTGCAGGCGCGCGTGGAATTCGTCGGCAAGGGCGTCGATCCGCACCGCAAGGCGGGGATCATGGTGCGCAAGTCCATAACCGATCACGACTCGCCGTATGTCGACGGCGTGGTCCACGGCGACGGACTCACGTCGCTGCAATACCGCAAGGCGAAGGGCGAGGACACGGCGCAGATCGAGATGACCGCGGCGAAAGGAGCGGACGTCATCCAGCTCGAGCGCCGGGGCAACCTTTTCATCTTCTCGGCGGCCCGCTTCGGTGAGCCGTTCCAGGTCACGGAGTACAAGGAAGCCGTCGACGTACCCGAGGACGCGTACGTCGGCCTGTTCCTTTCCTCGCACAACCCGGACGTGAAGGAGACGGCCATCTTCCGCAACGTGCGGGTGATCAGGCCGGTGAAGGTGGGCTTCCAGCCATATCGCGACTACATCGGCAGCCGGCTCGAGATCCTCGACGTGCGCAGCGGCGAGCGCCAGCAGATCCACTCCTCCCGCGTGCCCTTCGAGGCGCCGAACTGGCTGCCGGATGGCTCGGCGCTGATCTACAACGCCAGCGGCAACGACCCTGCCACGCGCGGCCGGCTGTGGCGATTCGATCTCGCGACCCGCACGCCGACGCTGATCGACACGGGCTTCGCGATCCGCAACAACAACGACCACGTGTTGTCGTTCGACGGCACCCAGATCGGCATTTCCGACCAGAGCACGGGCACGGGCCAGTCGACCATCTTCACCCTGCCGACGCGCGGCGGCGTGCCGGTGCGCATCACGCCCAATACCCCTAGCTACCTGCACGGCTGGTCGCCGGATGCCAGATGGCTGACCTTCACCGGGGGCCGGCCGTCGAAGCAGGATCCGAAGGTGCTCGAGTGGGACATCCACAAGATCGCCGCGGATGGCAGCGGCAAGGAGATCAACCTCACGAACGCGCCGGGACTCGACGATGGTCCCGAGTATTCACCCGACGGGCAGTGGATCTACTTCAACTCCACGCGCTCGGGCCAGATGCAGATCTGGCGCATGAAGCCCGACGGCAGCGGCCAGGAACGCGTGACGCACGATCACCACTGGAACGACTGGTTCCCGCACATTTCTCCCGACGGCAAGTGGATAGTCATCATCTCGTATGGCCTCGACGTGCCCGCCGCGGATCATCCGTATTACCGGCACTGCGTGCTCCGCATCCTGCCGGTCGACGGCAGCGCGCCGCCCAAGGTGATCGCGTACGTGTACGGCGGCCAGGGCACGATCAACGTGCCGTCGTGGTCGCCCGACGGCACCCACCTCGCCTTCGTCAGCAACAGCGACGCCCTGTAGGTTGGTGCCGGGTGAGAAATCGCGGAGTTAGCGCCCGCAGACGCGTGCCGATGAGACGCCGCGGACGCTAACTCCGCGATTTCTCACCCGGCACCAACCCAGCCACAGCAGGGTCAGGAGGGTGAGCCACTCGAAGGCGCCGCCGCCGGTCTTGGCGGGGGTGGAGGCATTCGCGGTGGCGGTCGCGGCGACATCCACGGTCACGTCGCGCGCGTCGTTCGCGTTGTTGGTGTCGTTGCTCGCCACCACCCGCAGGCCGGCGGTGAACTGGCCGGATGCGGTCGCCCGCACGCTCAGATTCACCGTCGTCATCGAATTGGCCGGCAGCTCGCCGAACTCGCAGCGCAGCTGAGTCGTGCCACTGCACACGGCATTGGCCGCGGAGATGTCGACCAGCTCGACCTGCGCCGGCAGGGTCACCTCGAGGCGCACGTCGTGGGCGATACCCGCGCCATTGACGATCGTGATCGCGGGAAACATCGCGCTCTCGCCCACCGCGCCGTGCATTTGCCCGCCGACCCGCAACTCCAGGTCGGTCACGCCGCGTAGCCGGGCGATGCCGCGTACAACGTCGTTGGAAGACACGACGTCACCCGGTGTCGTCACCGACACCGCGATATTGCTCACCTGGTCGCCTTCGAGCGCCCGATAGGTGACCCACACCTGCGCGGCCGAGAATGCCGGCAACTGCGTGAACTCGCAGATGCCGCCCACGAACTCGTCCACGAAGCATTCCCCGGCGCTCGCGCGGATCGCATCCACGCGCAGCCCCGGTAGATAGTGCGGCGCGACGAAACGCGCGCTCGCGACATCGCGACGATCCACCGTCAGGCCGAAGGTCCTCTCCCGGCTCTGTCCCGCCAGCAGCTCGTACAGGTTGGCGTCACCCGTGACGGCGACGTCGTAGTACGGCCGCACGAGTATCACGCGCTCGATCGAATCGTTCTCCGGCGCCGTGTCGCCGGGCGTCGTCAGGCTGAATCGCACGTCGTACTTGCCGGGCTCGGCGAACTCCGCCTCGTATTCCACGTACAACGTCGTATTGCTCGCGGTAGTGGGCAGGCTGCAGCGCGCGAGCTGTTCGGAGACCAGCTTGCAGGCCGTGTCCTTCAGGACCTTGGCGGAGCGCAGCACGCCCGCGGCGTGCAGCTCGATGTCGAGGGTCGCACCGACCGCGGCATCACGGCCGGCCGAGCGCAGCGAAACCTGGCCGCTGAACTTCTCGTCCTCGACTCCCGTGCCACCCGAGGCCAGCAGGATGCCGAGATCGATCAGATGAGCGGCCCGCAGTTGCGCGGTCGCGTAGTTGTTGGTGCCGTAGCCGTCACCGGGCGCCTCGGCGCTTGCGTTGATGCGGGTGGTCACCGGCTGCGCCGCATGCGCCTTCATCCTGACCGCGCGCGTCGTGCCCGGCGCGATCGCGCCCAGCTCGCAGCGGTACATCGTCGCATCGTATTTCGCGCAGGACGCGCCAATGATCGCGTCCACGATGAGCGCCTCCGACGGCACCGAAATCCACAGCGTCACGTCACCGGTCGGCAAGGGTCCACGCGAACGCACCGTGAACGGCAGTTCATACGCGGCGCCGACCGCAAGATCCGTAGCCGCCGCACCCGCGACGACTTCGACATCGCGCTCCGCCTGCACCCAGCCGCTCGCACTTGCGATGTTATTGGCGAGGTCGGCGTCACCGGCGACGCCGACGCTGCCCGCGGCATACAGCGCGCCCGGCGCCGTCGTGGTCGTGCCGATGGTGAGCCGCCGCGCGGTGCCCGCCGGCAATTCCGCGAGCGTGCAACTCACGGAGTACGTCTGGAGCTTGCATTGGCCACCCGGCAACGAGGCCGAGGTCACGACCTGGTTCAGGTTGACCGAGACGTTCACGTTCTGCGCGGCCTGGGCACGCAGGCTGGCGAGGTCGGCGTAGATCGAGAGCGGCGCGCCGAGGATCACCTCCTGCGCTCCCGCCGACAGGCTCAGCGAGACGTCGATGCCCGATTGCACCGAGACCGCGATCGCGGCGACGTCGTTGGAGCTCACCGGGTCGCCATTCGCGCTCACGCGCGCCTGAACCGCAAATTCCGCGGCCGAAGTGCTGCGCGCGCTGACCTCGATACGCGGTCGCTCGCCCGCCGCCACGTTGCCGAGCGCGCAGGTTGCGGTGAGCCCCGCGACCGTGCAGCTGCCGGAGGTGCTCGTCGCCGATTCGATGGAGAGGAATGCCAGCGCGGGCAGCGTCACGGTCGCCGTGACGCCCTGCGCATCGCGCGAGCCGTTGGAGCTGATATCGAACGGCAGCGTGAACACGCTGCCGCCTTCGGTTGCGACGCTCGGTACCGCGGCGGCGATACCCACATCGATGTAGTCCGCCTGCGAGACGCAGCTCGCGCGCGCCAGCGCGAGATTCATCGTGTCGATGCTGCAACGGGAGAACTTCGTGAAGCCGCTGATCGAGGGCGACATGATGTAGCCGCCGCCCACGCCCGCGCAGGCCGCGCCGGCCTCGCCGTCGTGCGGCGCGCCGAAATTGTGGCCGAGCTCGTGGGCCATGATGAGCGCCGAGATCGTGGTGCCGAAGCCCTGTTCGCTGATCGAGACGCCGCGCTTCGTCTCGCACACGGACCCGACGTAGGCGATGCCGGCCGTCCCGCCTTCGAGGTCCTTTCCGGTAATCAGGTGCGCGAGACCGCGCGAACGAACCGCCGCCGTCGCCGCGCGGTACTCGCCGAGCTGCTCGAGCAACGCCTTGCCATTCACACTCGTGAAAGGATCGGCGCCGACCGGGACCAGGCGTACATCGGTGGCCAGCACCAGCAGATCCAGCTGCTCGCTGAAGATGCCCTCGACGACGTTGAGCCGCGCGAGCATCGCCGCGGTGGGGTCATCGGGTTGCGCCGCCTGGAACGCCGTGTCGGCGATCAGGGAGATGTCGATCTGGCGCGAGATGGCGCCCTTGGTCGCCTTGAGCTCCGACAGCAGGCCCTTGAACTGCTCGAGCCCACTGGCTTCATCCGTCATCCCCTGGGTCACGCCGCTGCCGCAGAAGTCGCGGGGCAGAGCGCCCCGCAGATCGGATAACCGATACACCACGGGCTGATCGGGCGCGGCGTCGAGTGGATTCAGCAGCATTCCGGCCACCCGCTCGTAGGTGGTGACCGCGAACAGCTCCTGCCCGTCCCAGATGGCGCCCTCGATGCCAGCGGCAGTTTCGGTTAGTCGCACCCAGGAGCCGGGAGTGCCCGCGACGGCGCCGCGCAGCAGGCGATAACCCGCGAGCTCGCGTTTGCGCTCGGCGGTGAGCTTCTGCAGCACGCGTCCGTTGTCGCTGAGTGTGAGATCGAACTGCCGGCCGTACGCCTGGAAACTGGCGCGATCGGCTGCGACGGCGAGACCCACGGGCTCGACATATTGAAGCGCGGGAGTCTGCGCGGCGGCAGCGACCATCCAGGCAGCCCCGACGAATAACAGCATGATCCGGCTGCAAATCCCACGCACCCTGTGAACCCTTCTCGCCTTCTTGGCGAAGTTCTTGTGCGCATGACCTTAGCCCGCGACCGGAAATCGCAGGGGCGGATGCAACGTGATTATTCGCGAATCAGTGACGCAGCACGCACCTCATCGGTGCGCGACATAAGACAGGGTTGAAAGCCTGCAACGCAGGTCACGCGCGCAGTGCGATTCCCGCGACGAGCGTCACCCACATCGCGGCCAGTACGATCCACGAGAAGAAGTAGGCACGGATCCGCCAGCGCAATTTGTTCGGCCCGAGGTGAATGGCCGTGTGCGCGATTCGCCCCACCACATAGGTCCATGCCAGCGCGACCATGACGGAGCCCGTGACGCCCGTGACCATCGCGGCGAGGCACACCACGTAGAACAGGGTCGGCGCTTCGAAGAGGTTGGAAAAATTGCGCGAGACTTTCTGCGGTCCGGCGGGCTCGGTCGCTCCCTGGAACAACCGGTAGAACTTGGCGTCGATCTGCCCCGCCCTGACGGCCCCGACCCGCGCACGGAACATCTTCACGAGCACGAACAGGGTCAGGATGACCATGGCGGCCATGGGATAAACGAGACTGAGCTCAGACATCGGTGCGTCTCCAGGAAAACGACATGCGGGTCCGCGGACCAGACCATGATAGATGCATGGTTCGCAATCGGTACCCATACGGCGCCCGCCAGCCGCGCCGAGTAGTTTGATAGCGGGCGGACGCCGGCCGCACGGTGCAACTACCGCGTTCGGGGGCGCGCTGATCCGGAATCGGGCCAGGCCGGCCATGCTGGCCTGCCGGGTGCGCATGGCGGGAAATTCGGTGCGAATACGCCCTTCCACCCCATCAGCATGGGCGGCCCGACCACCCCCACCGCCGCAACTCGGCCCCCTGTTTCGCCCCCGGAAGGGGGCGCCGGGGCTCCCGGCGGGCTATTTCCTGATGAAGTATTCGCATCGGACCCGGGTTTCCTGTACCGTGCCCCCCGGCTTGCTGATTCTTCGTTGATACGGACCCGCATTCCCGGGCGCCGAACCCTCAAAGTATTCCGCGAACCAGCTCGACAGGGCTCATCCTGTCACCGTGTTTTTTTTCTGTGAGTTGTTCTGTGACGAAACTTTACGTTGGAAATCTGCCTTTCTCCGCCACTGAAGATCAAGTGCGCGCCCTTTTCGCAACCCATGGCACCGTCGACAAGGTGTCCCTCGTGAACGATCGCGAAACCGGCCGCCCGCGCGGCTTCGGTTTCGTCGAAATGCCGAATGCCGATGCCACCCGCGCCATGCAGGCGCTCGATGGCAAGGACTTCGGTGGTCGTCCGCTGAAGGTCAATGAAGCCCAGGAGCGTGATCGTGGCGCCCCGCGTGGCAACTTCGGCGGAGGCGGCGGCCGCCGCTTCTGATCACATCGAAGTAGTTCGATTTGGACGGCGCCCTAGGGCGCCGTCTTTTTTTGTGGGCTCGTTCTCGGAGATAGGGCAGCGAAGTTGCCGAGGAAGAGGGTGAGAGCGGAGGTCGCCCGCGCAGGGGTGGGAGTCGCTTTTCGCCGGGCCATTCGGGTTTTTGTTTGCGCCAGATTCCGGCCGCCGGCCGCGTATGGGGAAATTTGCTCCCCGTATTCGGATACGGACTGCCTCCGCTAGTTAGTACCTCTTGCCGGCTTCGTGTGCCTTACGAAGTTGCGTGCCAGGCCCGCTCACCCACCCCTGCGCGGGCGCCCTCCGCTCACACCCTCTCCTTCGTTCGAGGTCGTCCCCTCGCTTCGGAACGAACCACCAAACAGTTGCGGAGAAAAGAGAAAGCCCGGCAACACCCGCGCGCTTGAATCTCGCCGCCCTTCGTCCTTTCTCCGCGAAATCCGGGGAAGGACGTCGATCGTGCGCGGATGGTGGACGCACGACGGTGCACGTGCATGACCGGGTGAGCGGGCCGGGCACGCAACCTCGTAAGGCACACGAAGCCGGAAAAGGATGCCCATCAGCGGAGGCAGTCCCTATCTCCAAACCGCGGTGCAAATTTCCCCATACGCGGCCGGCGGCCGGAATCTGGCGCAAACAAAAACCCGAATGGCCCGGCGAAAAGCGAGCCCGGTCATGCACGGGCGACGGCGTGCGCCCGCGCCCCTCTTCCTCTCAACACCCGAACATCACCGATACCCCCGCGCCTGGAGGGTGAACAGCTTCGAGTAGATGCCGTCTTCTTTCATCAGCGACTCGTGGTTGCCGCGCTCGACGATGTGGCCCTGGTCGAGCACGACAATCTGGTCGGCCATGCGCACGGTGCTGAAGCGGTGCGAGATCACGATCGCGACGCGTCTGCCCATGAGCGAGCGGAAATGTTCGAAGACCTCGGCCTCGGCCGCGGCATCCATCGCCGCGGTGGGTTCGTCGAGCACGAGGATGTCGGCATCGTGACGCATGAAGGCGCGCGACAGCGCGATCTTCTGCCACTGCCCGCCCGAGAGCTCGCGGCCGTCCTTGAACCACTTGCCGAGCTGCGTTTCGTATTGCCGCGGCATGTCGTTGATGAAGCCCGCCGCGCGCCCCTGCGTGGCCGCGTCTATCCAGCGCTCGCGATCCTCGAAGGCGCGCACGTCGCCGGCGCCGACGTTCTCACCCACCAGCAGCTGGTAGCGCACGAAGTCCTGGAAGATGACGCCGACGCGCCGGCGCAGCACCTGCGGATCCCACTCCTGCAGATCGCGGCCGTCGAGCAGCACGCGCCCGGAGGTCGGCTTGTACAGCCGCGTGAGCAGTTTGATGAGCGTCGTCTTGCCCGAACCGTTCTCACCCACGAGCGCCAGGCTCTCGCCGCGCCGGATCTGCAGGTTGATGCCGGTGATGGCGATTCGCGAGGAGCCGGGGTAACGGAATTCCACGTTCTCGAACTGCACGCCGGCTTCCGGATCCGGCCCGCTCACCGCGGTTCCGGTGGTCGGCTCGACCGGCTGCTCGAGGTACTCGTACAGCGTCGACAGATACAGGTTGTCCTCGTACATGCCACCGATCGCGCCGAGACTCGCGGTGACGGCGGCCTGGCCCTGCCTGAACAACATCAGGTACATCGTCATCTCGCCGAGCGTGATCGTGCCCTGCACGGCGGCAATCGCGACCCAGGCGTACGCGCCGTACAGCGCGCCAATGCTGACGAGACTCAGCGTGAATCCCCAGCTCTCGCGGCGGACCGTGAGATTGCGGTCCTTCTGGTACAGGCCTTCGTAGATAGCCTTGTATCGCCCGAGGAACAGGTGTCCGAGGTCGAACAGCTTGACCTCCTTCGCGTGATCCTCGCGCGCCAGTGCCGTCTCGAGGTAGGACTGCATGCGCGTCTCGGGCGCGCGCCAGCGGAACAGCCGGAAGGCGTCGCCCGAGAACTTGGTCTCGGCGAAGAACGCCGGCAAGCCGCCGAGCAGCAGCATGATCACGGCGATCGGCGAGAAATGCGCGAGCAGCACCGAGAAGCTCACGATCGCGATCGCGTTCTGCAGCAGGCCCGAGGTGCGCATCACGAGCGACAGCGGCCGGCTCGACGCCTCGCGCCGCGCGCGGGTCAGCTTGTCGTAGAACTCCGAGTCCTCGAAGTGCGTGAGCTCGAGGGACAGCGCCTTCTCGAGGATCATCACGTTCACGCGGTGCGAGAGCTTTGCCTTGAGCAACGACTGGCACAGCGTGATGCCGCGGTGGCTCGCGGTTATGGCGACCAGGATGAAGGCCTCGATCACGACCCACATCACCACCGTGGAGTAGTCGGCTCCTCCGGGCGAATGGCGGGTGGCGGCCGCCGCCAGCACGCTGTCCACGATGCGCGCGCCGACCCAGGCCACCGCCGACGGCAGCACGCCGGCCAGCAACGTGACGAACGCGAGCAGGAACGAGAGCTTGCGGCTCGTCGACCAGACGAGCTCGAGCGCGCGCTTGCTGTATTTGAAGACGCCGAAGAACTGCCGCGGCGAGTTGAGGGCTTCGCCGTGGATGTCGGGCTCTTTGGATATTTTGGGCTTTGCGGTCATGTCAGCCGCGTAAGCCTAACGTGAATCGGGCGCGGTGAGGCGTCAGCGTGCGGCGACAGGATCCGGCGGGGCCGCGGCACTTGCCGAAGGCGGCGGCAGCCGGTAGTGCCCGATGATGGCGTACCGGAACAGGATGTCTTCCTCGCGCGTCCCGGCGCCGATGTTGTGGATGACCAGCGGAATCCCGCCCGCCTCCTGATTGCTCACGATCCCGATGTGCAGGATGCCGCGGCCGAGATCCCAGGCGACCACGTCGCCGGGTAGATAGTTCGAGGCGGCGCGCGTGCGCGGGATCGAATACCCGTTCCGTTCGAACCACGTCATGAGATTCGGCACTCGCCGATGATCGATGTTCGTGTCGGGGGTCGAGAGACGCCAGCCTGCCGGATGCGGGTATGCGTGCCAATTGCTCTTCAGGTCCTCATGCACGCGGCGCTGCAGGTCGATAGACCGCGCGCTGCGCAGGGCGCGCACGACGACGTCGGTACACACGCCACGCTCGGGAGCCACGTCGCCGCCGGGGTATGCGAGCTTGCGATAGGCCGGGTCGTAGTGCAGCGTGACGCCCACTTGGGCACGGGCCGCCTCGACGATGTCGGGGCTGTTCGCCCAGGCGCCGCCTGCCAGGAGCAGACCGGCCATCGTGACCCGTTGAAGGAAAACTAACCCCACCGAAAGAATCTATCAGGGATATGCCTCTTCGGAGTGATTGAGTCGGCCTGCCCGGATCGCTAACTTAGCGACCCCATGTCCGTGCTGACCATTTCGGGTCTGTCCAAGACCTACGCGACCGGCTTCAACGCCCTCAAGAACGTCAACCTCGAGATCCGCCGCGGCGAGATCTTCGCGCTGCTGGGGCCCAACGGCGCCGGCAAGACGACGCTCATCAACATCACCTGCGGCATCGTGACGCCCTCGGCGGGCACGATCACCGCGGACGGTCACGACATCGTCCGGGACTTCCGCGCGGCGCGCACCAAGATCGGGCTCGTGCCGCAGGAGCTCGCCACCGACATGTTCGAAACGGTGTGGAACACCACGCAGTACAGCCGCGGCCTGTTCGGCAAGCCGCGCGACGCGCGCGTCATCGAGAAGGTGCTGCGCGACCTGTCGCTGTGGGACAAGAAGGACGCGAAGATCATGACACTCTCGGGCGGCATGAAGCGCCGCGTGATGATCGCGAAGGCGCTGTCGCACGAACCGACCATCCTGTTCCTCGACGAGCCCACGGCGGGCGTCGACGTCGAGCTGCGTCGCGACATGTGGCAGATGGTGCGCGGCCTGCGCGAACGCGGCGTGACCATCATCCTGACCACGCACTACATCGAGGAAGCCGAGGAGATGGCCGACCGCATCGGCGTCATCAACAAGGGCGAGCTCGTGGTCGTGGAGGAAAAACACGCGTTGATGCGCAAGCTCGGCAAGAAACAGCTCACGCTGGCCCTGCAGAGCCCACTGCCGCAGATCCCGCCCGCCCTCGCCGGCCTGCCGCTCGAGCTCGTCAAGGAAGGCACCGAGCTGCTCTACACGTTCGATACACAGGCCGCGGAGACCGGCATCGCCTCGCTGCTGCGCAGGCTCAACGAACAGGGCATCGAGTTCAAGGACCTGCACACCGCGGAGAGCTCTCTCGAGGACATCTTCGTGAGTCTCGTGAGGGGCCGGAAATGAACCTGCATGCGATCAAGGCTATCTACCACTTCGAGATGTCGCGCACGTTCCGCACCGTGTTCCAGAGCATCGCGACCCCCGTCATCACCACCTCGCTGTATTTCGTGGTGTTCGGTTCCGCGATCGGTTCACGCATGGTGAGCATCGACGGCGTTTCGTACGGCGCGTTCATCGTGCCCGGGCTCATCATGCTCACGGTGCTCACGGAAAGCCTGAACAACTCCTCCTTCGGCATCTACATGCCGAAATTCTCCGGCACGATCTACGAACTGCTCTCGGCGCCCGTCTCGGTACTCGAAGTGCTCGCCGGATACGTCGGAGCGGCCGCCACGAAATCCGTGATGCTGGGCCTGATCATCCTCGCGACCGCGCGGCTGTTCGTCGCGTTCGAGATCCAGCATCCGTTCGTGATGTTCGGATTCCTGATCCTGACGTCGGTCACCTTCAGCCTGCTCGGCTTCGCGATCGGCATCTGGGCGGACAGCTGGGAGAAGACCAGCATCGTGCCGACCATGATCGTCACGCCGCTCACGTTCCTCGGGGGAAGCTTCTATTCGATCTCGATGCTGCCGCCGCTGTGGCAGCAGGTGACGCTGTTCAACCCGGTGGTCTACCTGGTCAACGGCTTCCGCTGGAGCTTCTTCGGACAGGCGGACGTGAACGTGTGGCTGAGCTTCGGCATCACGCTGAGCTTTCTGCTCATCTGCCTGGGGATCATCGTCTGGATGTTCCGCACGGGCTACAAGCTGAAAAACTAGCGTTGCCCCGCTGCCTTTTACGAACGGCGCCGCTTCGGCGACGTTTCCTTCGCCGCGTTTACGCGTAAAGAATCGGCCCCGCGCCACAAGGCGGGGCCGATTTCTGGCTCACATGGATCGGCGGCTAACAAAGTTATGCCACGCCAATCCTTACCGGTACCTGTCAGCTGCGGCGCCCGCCCGCCACGAGCAGCCCGGCGCCGATCACGATCGCGCCGACGCCCGCCCATACGGGGACGTTCACCGTTTCCTTGTCCTTGATCGACATCTCGATGGGTCCAATCTTCGCGTCGTGCGTTTCCTTGGTGTACGTGAACTGGCCGTAGACCAGTCCGAGGATGCCGGCGACGATCAGAACGATGGCGATGATTTTGGTTGAGCTCATGTCGATCCCTTGCGACTGCGAAGAAATGTTGCCGCAGCCTCGCGGGGGCGACCATCGATCCAGATCGCATCGCGTAGTGAGACGGCTCCTACATTCTCGATCGGCGTGAATCGCAAAGCCAGTCGAACAGCCGATCGCGCACCCTGCGGTCGGAAAAATAGTTGTGATGGTGCACGGTGGGACCGATGAGCCGTAGCGAATCGGCGACTTCCGGTCCGGGGCGATGGCAGTCCTCGCTCGAAACGACGAGATCGGTGGCTGACTCGTGGCTGTCGAGTCCGGGTGTTCCGCTCTCCGGCTGGTAGTGAGCTCCGATCGTGTACCAGCGAACCTGCCGCTCGCCGACTTCCGTGATCGCCTGACCCTCCGGCAGCACGGTGTCGATGACAGGCAGGCCCGGCTGCGCACCGAGCGCCACGCTACGCATGAGCGCCAGCGCACCCTCGAGCGTCAGGAAAGCGTATTGCGCCGGGATCGAGGCCAGCGGCGACACATGCGCGTTGATCCAGGCGATGGGATCCCGCGCGAGCGGCGTGCCGTTGTTGGGAGTTCCGACCTGGCAGACGCACCGCACCGGCAGGCGGCCATCAGTAACTACCGCGCGCGCCAGCAGGCCTCCGCGGCCATGACCCACGATGTCGAGCGGCTGGGTGCGCGCGGGAAGATTCGCGAGCAGCCAGGCGAGATTCTCGCCGATGCTGGTCGCCAGGGTCGGATGGGCGAAGGCCAGCACGCGGCCCTCATAACGTGCGATGAGGCGGCCGAAGGAACGATCCTCGAACCATGCGCCGAATGCGGACTCCGGCGTGCCGAATGTGCCGTGCAGAAGCAACAGCAAGGGACCATCGTCGAGCTCGCCCCACGCGGGCATGGCGCGGCTCCCACCGGGGCCGATGGACGTGAGGTAGTTAGGGCGCCGGAATTTCTCCCATTGCGCGGTCGCCCGCAGGGCGCCCGCGTCGAGCACCGGGTTGCCGGGCCACATGAGCAGGCGCAGCGAGCGATGCGCGGCGCCGCTGGCGGGCACGCCGAGCGGAAAGATCGCCTCGTCCGCCTGGCCCGGCAGCGGCAACACGAATCCCGAACGACCTTCCGCATCCGTCTGCAACAGCGCGTAGGCGATGCCCGGGCGGCGGGGCACGATGAGCTGCGGCTGCGTGAGTGCCGCGCTGCGGGTGCGCAACCGGGCATCGTCGCCGGGTATGGCCTCGATCTGCAGCTCCAGCCGTGATGCGAGCATGACGTCGGCGCCGGCGGCAGCCAGCGAGATCGGCAGCGAGTCCCAATCGTCGTTCGCGGGATCGCCCGCAATGCGCGACATCTCGCCGCGGAAGCCCGTGGCCCGCAGCGCGATGCCGGTGCCCGGAAGAGGGGGGCGCGGCCCGG
>JAEWLQ010000074.1 GCA_023457495.1 Pseudomonadota bacterium | reverse complement strand
CCCCCCCCGCCGCGATCAACAGACAAATCGCGAGGCCGCGCACGCGGTCGCGCGGATCAGAAGTTGAAGCGGATCGTGCCCATGACCGTGCGCGGCGCGCCGATCGAATAGAAGCCGACCGACGTGCCAACACCCGTGCCCGAGCTGATGTTGCCGAAGTATTCCTCGTCGAGCAGGTTGATCACGTTCAACTGCACTTCCGCGGATTCGATGCCCGGGAAGTTGAACGTGTAACGCGCGTCGAGATCCACGACCGTGTAGCCGGGCGATATCTCGGTGTTGAGGTCGGTGCCGAAACGATCATCGACCTTCTTGGCCTGCAGGCCGACGCGCAGGTTCTCGGTGGCCTTCACGTCGATGCGCGTGCCGAACATCCATTTCGGCGTCTCGACCAGCGTCTTGCCCGCGGTCGGGATCGGCGTGGTCGAGGTCGGAATGTCGTCGAGCAGCGTGCTGTCGTTGTAGGCCACCGACAGGCTGAGGTCCACGAGATCGCCGAGGCGCCGGCCGAGCTGCGCGTCGAAGCCCTCGACCTTCACGTTGCCGACGTTGCGATCGACGTTGAAGCCGAGCTCTTCGTCGAACGACGTCACGATGCGGTTCGTGTAGTCGATGCGATACAGCGCGAGCGAAGCGATCGTGCGCGAGTTGTTCATGCGCCAGCCGATGTCATACGCCTTCGTGGTCTCTGATTCCGGCGTCGGGTGGCCGATGCTGTTGTCGTCGAGGCGGATGACTGCGTACAGGTTGTCCGTGCGCGGCGCCGACAGGCCTTCGGCATACGACGCGTAGAACGAGTGGTTGTCCCACGGTTTGAAGGTGATGCCCGCGTTCGGCAGGATGTCGTCGAACTCGACCTCATCGCTCCACGGTGGGATGAACTGCACGGGCGTCGCGGCCGGCGCGAAAGTCACGTTGCCGTTCGGCAGCACCGTCAACGGCGCACGGCTGGTGCACAACGCGCCGCCGCCCGCGCCGATCGTGCCCGAGGTGCCCGAACCGCCATTCGGCGTGTAGCAATACTGGTTGAGCTCACGCGTAAAGAAGGGCGCGCGCACACCGATCGCCGCGACCACCTTGTCTTCGGCGAACTCGGCGCGGTACTCGAGGGCGTATTGCTTGAGTTCCGCCACCGAGAAGCGGTCGCGGCCGCGCAGCTCGTCGCCATCCGCGGCAAAGACGCGCTGGCCCTGCCAGCCCGCGAACACATTCTCGACGCCCGTGCCCTCGTCGTTGATGTAACCCCACTGCGCCGTCTGGCGATGGCGCGCGCGATCCCACGAGTAGGCGAAGCGCAGGATGTTGTCCTCGTTGATGTCCCAGATCAGCGAGCTGGTCGCGCCCCAGCGCCGCGTGTTGGTGTTGTTGGGCGTGTAGAAGCGCACCGTGTCGAGGATGTCGCCGTCGCCGTTGAGGTCCCAGCCGGTGAGGTTGGTGTTGCCGAGCACGCGCTTGTCCGGCGAGGAGGCCGCCGGCGTCTCCGCGATCGTCGTGGAACCGCCGCCGTTGGCGAGCGTGTACTGCCAGGACGCGTCGAAGGACAGGCGCACGCTTTCACCGAGATGCCACAGCGACTGCATGCGGAAGTTGCCCGTGTCGGACGGGTTGATGCGCACGCCGTAGAAGTTGGTGCAGCTCGACGGATTGACCGGATTGTCCGTGGCGAGCAAGCCCGGCTGATTTCCCACGATCTGCGCGTTCTCGTTGTCGATCACGTTGGCGGTCGGCAGATCGCGCGTACAGGTCGGTAGATTGTCGTAGTCGCGTCCGAAGGTCGCGAAGTTCGCGATGCTCGTCGTGCGGTAGAACGCGTTGCGGTTCTCGTTCCAGTGACCCGCGAGGCTCACGAAATTGTTGTTCTCGAAATCCTGCCGGACCATGAAGTTGAACTGCTTGCGGGTGAGCCCGCCCGGTCCCTTGAACTTGTCGTAGTCCTGGTAGGAGGCGGCAACGAATGCCTTCGTGCCCCACGGACCCATCTCACCGGTGTCGATGCGCAGCAACCCGCGGCGGAAATCGTTTTCGCCGTACGACATCACCGCGATGCCGCCGAATTCCTGCGCCGGCCGGCGCGTCTTGTACGCGACGGTGCCGCCGGTGGCGGAGGCCGTCGGACTGTCGACGTCCGTGGTGCCGAGGTTCACGTCCACGCGATCGATGAGCTCGGGATCGAGCATCTGGTTGGGATACAGCGAGTAGTTGCCCGAGTCGTTGAGCGGAATGCCGTCGAACGTCACCGAGACGCGCGAGCCGTCGAACCCGCGGATGCGCAGGTTGCCGCCGGAGGCGCCGTACGGATCCGAGTTGGTGAAGTTCACGCCGGGAATCTGGTTCAGGCTCTGGAACACCGTCTGGCCGGACGCCTGCGATTCCAGGTATTCGGACGTGAGCGTGACGCGCGACTTCGGCGCCGTCTGTGCCCCCACGAGACCGATCTCGCGGACGCGAGTCGCCGATACCACGACCTCGGCCAGGTCGTCTTCGATGGCTTCAGTTGCCGACGATTGCGCGAGCGCATTCTGGCCCACGCCCGCGCCTAACAAGATTGCGCTGGCGATGGCCGACTTGTGGAACCGAAGCAGCAGTGCCCGGTGAGTGTTTCGCATGGAGATCTCCGTGTTCTTGGCCGACGCCATCTCTGCGGCGTTGCGGTTAATTGAGTACACGTTAATGAGATGACGTGTCAGTTACAACCGGGAAAATGCCGTTTGCTGCGCATGCGCGACGGCGGTGCGCAACATTGTTTGCGCGATTCTTTCGAGTGCAGCCGGAGGGCTGTACGAATCTTGCGCAGTTCGCGCGATCCTTCAGGCGGGAATCGTCGCGCCCGCAAGAGCTTGCGAAAAATGCTTCCTGCACAGCGGCACATAACGCTCGTTGCCGCCGATCTCGATCTGCGCGCCCTCGCGCTCCGCGGTGCCGTCGCTCTTGACACGCACGACCATGATGGCCTTGCGGCCGCAATGGCAGATGGTCTTGATCTCGATGAGGTTGTCAGCCCAGCCGAGCAGCTGCGCGCTCCCCGGAAACAGCTCGCCGCGAAAGTCGGTGCGCAGTCCGTAACACAACACGGGGATGTCGAGCTCGTCCACCACGGCGGCGAGTTGTTTGACCTGCTCCGGCGTCAGGAACTGCGATTCGTCGACGAGGATGCACGCGAGCGGCGAACGCAGGTGCTCGCGCGCGATGTCCGTGCGCAGGTTGAGCGCGGGGTGGAAGTGCCGCGCCTCGCGTTCGATGCCGATGCGCGAGTGGATGCGGCCGCCTTGCCGGTCGTCGAGCCTCGCGGTGTAGGACAGCGTGCGCATGCCGCGCTCTTCGTAGTTGTGACCGGCCTGCAGCAACGCGGTCGATTTGCCCGCGTTCATGGTGGAGTAATAGAAGTACAGCTTGGCCATGCGCGCTTGCCCTCAGAAACGCGAGACGATGCCCACGACCGCGCCGGCCATGCACGAGGCCAGCGTCGCGGCGTACAGAGCCCGAAAACCCAGGCTGATGAGGTCCGGGCGCCGCTCCGGGCACATCGCGCCGATGCCCGAAATCTGGATGCCGACGCTCGAGAGATTCGCGAAGCCGCAGACCGCGTACAGCGCGATCAGCTTGCTCGTGTCCGACAGGGCGCCGGGGGGCATGTTCTGCAGGTTCACGTACGCGAGGAACTCGTTCAGCACCGTCTTGACGCCGAGCAGCGAGCCCACCGTCACGGCCTCGCTCCATGGCACGCCCATGAGCCAGGCGATGGGCGCGAACAACCAGCCCACGAAACGTTCGAGCGTGAGCGGTTCGCCGCCGATATGAATGAAGCCGATGATGCCGTTGACCAGGGCCACCAGCGCGATCGCGACGATGAGAATCGCGAGGATGTGCAGATAGATGTTGAGTCCATCCGAGGTGCCGCGCGTGACGGCGTCCATCGAGCTTTCGTAGACGCGCGGCGGCTTCTCGAGCTCCTGCGAGCTTTCATTGCCCTCCGGGATCATCACGTGCGCGAACAGGATGGCCGCGGGCACGGACATGATGGACTTGGTGATGAGCTGCCCCAGCACGCCCTGGATCTGCTCGCCGAGCATCGCCGAGTAGATGACCATCACCGAGCCGGCGATAGTCGCCATGCCCGCGGTCATGATGAGCAGCAGTTCGTAACGCGTCATGCGCGCGAGATAGGGACGCACCAGCAGCGGCGCCTCGATCTGTCCCATGAAGATGTTGGCCGTCGCGACGAGCCCGGCCGGGCCACGCGTACCCAGCGCGCGCTCGAAGATCACCGAGATGCCGCGGATGACCAGCGGCAGGACGCGCCAGTACCACAGCAGCGCCGAGATCGCGGACATCACGATGACCAGCGGCAGGATCTGGAAGGCGAAAACGGGGACGTAGCGGTCGGCCGAATCGAACGGCAGATTGGCGCCGCCCAGGAATCCGTATACGAACGAAGTTCCTTCCGCCGTCGCCGCTCCCAGCGCGCCGACGGCGCGATTCACGTACTGCAGGCCGTCACGGATACCCGGCGCCTTCAGCAGCAGCCCGCAGATGATGAACTGCAGCAGGACGGCGAACGCGACGAGGCGGTAATTGATGCGTCGCCAGTTGCTGCTGAAGGGCACGGCGAGCGCGACGAAGACGAGAATTCCGAACAGGGCCTGTACAACCGACATCGTCGAGACCTCTTCTTATTTGTGTATCAGTCCAAGTAGTCAGATCAGCTTGATCTCGCGCAGACGCTCCTGCAGGAAATCGTGCGCGGTTATTGGCTCCGGGAACTGGTCGGGGTGCCGGGCATCGACGTATTGCGGCAGCGTCCGGATCAGGAAATCGGGATTGAAGTGCAGGAAGAACGGCAGCGAATAACGCGCCCGGGTCGCGCGTTCGCGCGGTGGGTTCACGACGCGATGCGTGGTCGAGCGCAGGTGTCCGTTCGTGAGCCGCTGCAGCATGTCGCCGACGTTGCAGACCAGCGAGCCCGGCGGCGGATTGATCGGCAGCCATTCGCCTTTCTTCGACAACACTTCGAGGCCGGGCTCCTCGGCGCCCAGCAGCAACGTGATGACGTTGATGTCCTCGTGCGCGCCGGCGCGCACCGCCGGCGTGGGCTCCGGCGGCAGCGGCGGGTAGTGAATGATGCGCAACACGCTGTTGCCGAAGTCGACCTTGTCGTCGAAGTAGTTCGATGGCAGCGCGACGGAGCGCGCGATCGCGGCGAGCAGGCGCCGGCCGAGTGCATCGAACGCATCGTAGAGCGCGAGCGTCGACGCGCGCATGCCGGGAATGCTCTCCACCCAGATGTTCGGCGCCATCACCTGCGTGAAGGCGTGGCCCGGCGGCAACTCGCGGCCGACGTGCCAGAACTCCTTCAGATCGTGGTGTTTCGCGCCCTTGGCGGTTTCGATTCCGAAAGGGGTGTAGCCGCGCGCTCCACCGCCCCCCGGGACCTGGAAGCGGCGTTTCTCGGCTTCGGGCAGCGCGAAGAACGCTCGGAACGCGTCCAGCGCGCGGTCGACGAGACCCTTGTCGATACCGTGGTTCTCGATGATGACGAATCCATACTCCGCGTAGGCCGACGCGATGTCCTGTGCGAAGCGGGCGCTTTCGGCATCGCGTGCGTCGAGTGTGGGTACGGCGTCGGGCATCCGCGGCTATTGTGCCTACCGCCAATGGGATGTAGAAGTCGCGGCCATGCCGCCCGCCCGCTCACAGGTTTGCAGTGCCTTGTTGATGGTCCGCCCCAAGGCGTTCGGCTACAACGCTGAAACGGCGCGGACCAACCGGTTTCAGCATGAAGCCGCCATGGACGGGGCGGCGGACGTCGCCGCGCGTGCCCTCGCGGAATTCGAAGCCTTCGCGGCCGCGCTGGCATCGGAAGGTATCCCGGTCTGCGTCGCCGAGGATTCCGCCGAGCCGCGCAAGCCGGACGCCGTGTTCCCCAACAACTGGGTCTCGTTCCACGCGGATGGCACGGTGGTGTTGTACCCGATGCAATGTGAGAGCCGGCGGCTCGAGCGACGCATGGAGATCGTCGAAGCGGTCACGCGCGAAACGGGCTACACCGTGCGCCGCGTGTTCGACCTGACACCGCATGAGCAGGCGGGTCGATTCCTCGAAGGCACGGGCAGCCTCGTGCTGGACCATCCGAATCGCGTCGCGTACGCGTGCCTGTCGCCGCGGACCGATGCGGTGGTCGCGGGCGAATGGGCGCGGGAGATGGGCTACGAGCTCGAGATTTTCAATGCCTGCGACGAGTCGGATGTGCCCATCTACCACACCAACGTCGCCATGAGCATCGGCACGCGCGTCGCGATCGTCGCGCTGGAAAACATCGCGGCGGCGGACCGCGAACGCGTCGCCGCGCGGCTGCGCGCCACCGGTCGCGAAATCGTCGCGATCGATCCGTCCGAGATGCGCGGCTTCGCGGGCAACATGCTCGAGGTGGGCAGCTGGGACGAGCATCTCGGTGATTTCCGTGTGCTGGTGATGTCGCGCACGGCGCGCCGGACGCTGGCGCCGGAGAAATTCGCGCGGCTCGGCGCTGCGGCGGACTCCGTGCTGGTCGCGCCCATCGACGTCATCGAGCACCACGGTGGCGGCAGCGTCCGTTGTATGCTGGCGGAAGTTTTCCTGCGCTGATCGACGTCCCCGATGGAATTCGCCCTCAAGGTCCTGCTTGCCTATCTTCTCGGCTCCGTGGTCGGGAGCCTCGTGATCGGCAGGCTGCGTGGCGGCGTCGACATCCGCACGCAGGGCAGCGGCAATGCGGGCGGCACCAACGCGTTGCGCACGCAGGGCGCCGGCTTCGCCTTCTGGGTGTTCCTGATCGACATCGCCAAGGGCTGGATCGCGGCGGCGGTGCTGCCCGGCCTTGCGATCGGCGCTCTTGGAGACGGTGCCCAGGTCCGTCCATCTGTCTACCAGTGGCTGCCCGCCGCGTGCGCCTTCGCCGCCATCCTCGGTCACGTGTTTCCGGTGTGGCACGGCTTTCGCGGCGGCAAGGGCGTCGCGACCCTGGTGGGCGCGTTCGCGGGCATCGATCTCGCGTTGCTCGTGCCGCTGTTCGCGAGCTGGCTCGGCGTGGTGATGGTCTCCGGTTTCGTGGGCCTCGCCTCCATCTGCGCCTCGATCGCCATCCCTGTCTATCTACTGATGCGCGATGGCGCTCACCTGACGCCGACGCTGGGTTTCGCCCTGGCCTGCGCCGCGCTCGTGATCATCACCCATCGCGGCAACGTCACGCGCATGCGCGCCGGCGTCGAGCCGCCCGCGCGCCGGGTCTGGCTGTTGG
>JAEWLQ010000073.1 GCA_023457495.1 Pseudomonadota bacterium | reverse complement strand
GAGTTAGCCACGCGCGTTGCAGGGTAGCGAGGCGACGCTCGGGCTAACTCAGTCTTTTCTCACCCGGCACCTACCCCTCACGGCGCGCGCCGAGGCGCGCGAGCATCGCGGAGAGGTCTTCGGGGCTGATCCAGAAGTGTTCGCACACCCGGCCCCACAGCATAGCCGTGGGGACATTGCGGTCGCCGCGTTCCTTCTGGGTCTGATGCAGGACGTAGAGCACCACCCGCTCTTCGCGGGTCAGTCCGTCTCGAACGTCGGGGATGCCGGGATACTGCACGCGCCCACGATAGCGGCAATTGAGTTATGGCGGCAATGCGCTGCAGCGATCGCTCGAAACGAGCAGCCCCACGTGCATTTGCGCGGCGGCGTCGGGGATCGAGCAGACCGCGACGCCGCCCGCCGCGGACGGATTGGTGAACGCGTCGAACGTACGATTGCCGTTTGTTCCCGGAAAGACATCACCGGCTTCCCCGGTATTGCCCGGAGTATCGAGACTGTGGTTGTTATCGGCCTCGACGAGTCCGACACCACGGTTGTACGCATCGGCATTGACGCGGTTGAAGATCAGCGTCTGCTGAAGCACCGCTTCATCGATCTTCCAGATCTGCAGGCCGGCGGCGGGTAGATGGGAGTTGAAGCCGGCCCGATCGATGTTGGCGATCAGATAGTAGGTGGTCGGCGAATCCCGAAGTCTGCGGGCCGTGTGGGAGACGCCAATGTCGCCGAGGACGGCGGCGGGCTCGTCCTGCGTGACGTCGATGACGTCGAGCCAGCCAAGATATTCTTTCGCCCACGGTGACAGGTGGGCGGGACGATCGGGGCTCAGGCCGTCGCCACCCCAGGTACCAGCCGACATCAGACACCACGGACCGACGCCCGCGGAGTCGCCGTTGTCGGGATCCGTGTCGTAGAGATCCGGCAGCCCGAATACGTGGCCGAATTCGTGCGCGAAGACACCGATCTGGATCATGCGCCCATCGCAGGCGAGCGCCGGCTGGATCGTGAAGTCATCGATCAGGATGAAGCCGCCGCCCGACCGCGGAGACGAGGCCTGGTAGACGCCCGCGGGCGAGTTGCTGAGGCTCGAGGTGTGCGACCAGATGTTCGTGTTGCCGGCCATCTGGCATTCACCGCCGAGCTCCGCGTGGACGAACACCACGAAGTCGACGAAGCCGTCGTCATCGCCCGAGTTCGGTACGGCGTCCGGTCCGTCGTTGTCGAACGCGCCCCAATCCATCGCCGCGTTCTGCGGCGCCGCCAGCGCTTCGGTTATCAGCTCGTGAACCTTGTTGTTAGAGCACACGCCGTGGCACGGCTCCATTGCCAGGGATTGCGGATCGACGAAGTCCGCACCCTCGTAGTAGCTGCTTTCACGAGTCAGTGGCACCCACGGCTGGACCACTCCGCCGAGCGCGAGACTTCCGGAGGACACCTCACGGTAGTAGTCAGCCACCGTTCCGCTCGGCCACGGTCCGTCGAACAACATCTGCTGAAGCTGCTCGGCTGAGTACGGCGGGCTCGCGGACTCCGCGAAGTAGGTGATCAGGACGGGAATTCGCCGCGTTCCCTCGATCTTCCGGGGTCCGATGGCGAACTTGGACATTCGCGCGGCCTCGGTTCTCTTGGTCTGCGCAACCAATCCACGTTTGACTCGGAATGGCGCGCTCCCCGCGGGGAGTGTCCGCACCCTTTCGTGGAACGCCGGCGGCAAGCCACCCGCCGGCGCCGGCGGCGTCGCCCACGCCGCTGTAGTTAGGGCTGCCGCGATGAGCAATACGGCGAGCGTGCCGCATAGGCGAGCCGTCATGACATGAACGCGTCCGTGCGCATCACGGCACTCTAGATCAACCCGCTCGGCACCGGGCGTCGGAGAGCGCCCTCAGTCTCAGCCATTACGGGACAGCGAACGCCCGTCGGTGAATCGGCGAGCCCTCGTCCGTGTCCGTCAGCGCCTGTTTCCCATCAGGACTTTCTCCAGATACATCTGTGCGTCCCTGGATTCCGACTGCGCCAACCAGAACACCGCGCGCTTGCGCTGCTCGTTCGAAAGCGACTTGTCCTCCGCGGCCATGATCAGCGCACGAGTGCCGCGTTCATCCGGCAGCCGCGAGAGCGCGAAGATCGACTTCTCCCGGACATCCGGGTCCGAATCCTTCTTGAGCGCCGCGGTGATGGCGGCTTCCGATTCCGCGGCGCCGGTATGCGCGAGCCAGAACCAGGCCTGCCCGCGAACGTTGCCGCTCTTGTCCGTATTCCCCAGCTTGATGAGATCCGCCGCGATAGTGGGCGAACGCGACTGCGTGACCGCAAACGCCGCGTGCTCGCGAAATCTGGCGTCCTCGTCGTTGAACATGAGATCGGTCACGGCCTTGGCGCCCGCCGTGCCGCGCAGCATCGCGAGCCAGAACACCGCCTTCTGGCGCGTGTCGACCGATTCGTCATTGCGAGCCCTGGCCACCAGCTCGTTGTACGCGATGTCGCCGCGGTGCATCGCGAGGCCGGCGAGCACGTTCTCGCGCGGATCGCCGCTCATGGTATGACCGTCCTTCGAAAGCGCGATCAGCCAGCGCGCACTGTCGTCCGTAGTCGCGGCGATGTTCTGAATCGGCGTCGCGATCTGCACCGGGCACGAGGCCGACAACACGCGCACCCGCTCGATCTTGCCGCCCGCGAGGCGCGCGTAGACACGAGCCTTGTCCGTCGTCGAGCGATCACGGCTGCCGAAGTTGCCGTTGTCGCGGTCGAGGTTGCAGGACGCCCCCTCCGGGACGTTCTGGTCCCAGGTCTTCCAGCAACACCAGGCCGGTGCGTCTTCCACCGCGTCGACTTCCCAGCTCACCCATCCGTCTTTCGGCAGCACGAGATCGGCCGAGCGAAGCTGAACCGCGAAGGCGAGCGTTACGCAGGCCGCCGCGGCGGCGCGAAGCATCCGGGTGTTCATCACTTCTTCTCCAGTTGCGCATCGATCGCCTGCAGCGCGGCGTCGCTGCCCATCATCGACAACATGCGCAGCAGCGTGCGTTTCTCGTCGGTGGTCTTCGCGGCGCGATAGAGCGCGAGCACGCCTTCGTCGTCCTGCCCGATCAGCATGCCCTGTAGCGCGGCGTCCTTGACCTGCGCGTCGGTGGCTTTCACGTAGATCTCGCGCAGCGCGCTGCGCGCCTCGTCGGTCTGGATGATGCCGATGCGGCGCACCGCGTCGGCGCGCACCGCCGGATCCGTGGCGGTATCGGCGAGCTTGCGCAACGCCGGGAGGTCGCCACTGATCGCGTACGCCTCGAGCAGCCCACGCGCCGCCGTCGGCTTCTCGCCTAACTTCCGCAGCTCCTCCTTCGCGCCCATCACGCCCAGCGTGCGGATCGCCTCGGCGGCCTCCTCCTCCGTCTTCGCGTTGAGCGCAACCTGGAAGACCGGCTCCTTGCGGCCCGCGATCATCCAGGCCTGCAGGATCTCGCGCTTCACGCCAGCGTCGCCGGACTTGTAGAGCTCCTGCAACGCGTCGAGCGATTGCGGATTGCCGCCGATGCCGATTGCGCGGATCGCTTCGCCGCGAAGGTCCGCGTTCGGCGAGCGCGCCGTCTGCACGAGGATGTCGCGCGCTTCCGGCGAGTCCACCTGGCTCAACACGAAGAGAGCGCGGCGCTTGACGACCGTGGATTGCGAACCGGCCATCACCTTCTTGAGGATGGGAAGCGCGCGCTCCGGCGGCTGCGCCATGAGGCCTTCCAGCGCGGCTAGCGAGAGCTGTTCGTCTTCGGTGGGCGTCCGGTCGGCGCGAGGAGCGTCCTTGGCCGCTTGCGCGTGCACCGCGCCTGCCATGAGCAGCGCGAGGATCGAAGTGCGGATGAGATTCATGGGGACTACCTTTGACTACAAAGTGGTGGAATGCGTGTTCGCGGCCGTGGCGGCGCCGAGCCGGCCCTGCATGATTCGCATCTCGAAGGCGAGCTGGTCGGCGTCGGCCGAGGCGTCGCCGCCTTCGGACTTCATGCTTTCGAGCACCGGAGAGAAGGCGCGCAGCACACGCGCGAGCTGCGGTTCGCCCGCGCGCTCCGCGGCCAGCGCGTAGATGCGGTTCTGCTCGATGATCGTTTCGATGAGGCGCGTGCGTTCCTCGGGCGTGGCGCTTGGGAGCGAGGCGAGCTGGCGCTCCGTGGAGGCCAGGTGCGTCTTGAGGCCGCGCTCGTAGGCGGAGGTTTCGGCTGCGCCCGCGGGCGGTTCCACCGGCGGCGACGTGACGTTTGCGATCGGCGCGGCCGGCGGCGGGGAGTCGATGACCATGAACACCGAGACCACCGCCACCACCACGGCTGCCGCGGCGGCGAGCCAGCGGGCGTCAGTGAAAGGGCGGAACGGCCGCAGGTTCTGAGTAGTTGGACGTTGCGCCGCCGTCTGCTCGAGCGCCGCCTTCCAGCGCTGCTGGGTTGCGAGCGGCACGTTCACTTCCGGAGTCGCCGCGACCGCGTCGAGCCGACCGACCAGGCGATGCAGCCGCTGCGCGAGCTCCGGCTGAGCGGCCAGCGCCGCGCCGATGCGCGCGCGGTCGGCGTCGTCGAGCCCATCGCGGTAGTAGTAGAGAAGCAGTTCGTCGTCGGTAATCATGATTCGCTCCGCCATACGTGCAGGTCGACGCGCAGCTTGCGGATGCCGCGGAACAGCACGCTCTTCACGTTGTTGACGTTGGTCTGGAGGGTTTCGGCGATCTCGTCGAGCTTCCAGCCTTCGACGTGTTTGAGCAGGAAGGCCTGCCGCTCCATGGTTGTTAGCCGCTGCATCGCGACCGAGAGGTCGCGGCCGAGGGCTTCCTGGGAATACTCGCGGTCCGGCGTCTCCGAGGGCGCGGCCTCGTGGGCGTCGTCGAGGAGCTCGTCTTCGGCGCGACGCTTGCGCTTGCGCGTCAGGTCGATCGCGGCGTTGAGCGCGATGCGGTGGATCCAGCTATCGAGGGCCGCGTCGCCGCGGAATTCGTTGCGGCGGTCCCAGGCTTTGAGCAGCGCTTCCTGGACCGCGTCCGCGGCCAGATCGGCATCGCGGGTGATGCGCAGGCAGGCGTTGTACCAGCGCTTGCTTCGTTCATTCAGGACGGTTTGGAAGGCGTCCGGCTGAACCCGGGGGTTGAGAAGGGTGAGCACGGGACTTGGACGGTGGGGAGGGGAAAAGGTTATTTCGGGGGCACTCGGGTCCGCCAGTTGGCTTTCCTGATCAGGGACTTAGCTATTTTTGCGGCGAATGCCGCTGTTACTGCGTGACCGCGTCCTTCGGCCGGTAATGCGATTTATCGACATTGGTAATACCGCCGAGGATGTGTATGCGTGTAGTTACGGTCAAGCTTTCCAAGGAACTACGCGAAAGATACTCATGCTCGACTTTGATCTGAGCGCCGAGCGGGAAGCGGTGCGTGCGCTGATGAAGGCGCTATGCGTCGACGCCCATGTCCCTGGCGGATGCGTGTCTCGTGCGAATGGCTGATCTCGATGTCGATGCATCCATCGTCACACTCGACAGTGACTTCGAGGTGTATCGCCGTAACCGGAGGCAATCCATTCCATTGCTTTCGCCGCGCTGATTACGATCACCGAGCGCGGCTTTCTGCCCGCGCGCAGCTACTTCAGATCGAGTTTGCGCAGAAAGGTGATGTCGCCGGGAAGCCGAGATTCTTTACTTCGTCCCGCGAAGTATCGCGAACCGGCGAACTCGCCAATTGTGAAAAAGTGTCGCCCCGATCTACCCGGCTCAAGTTCTGAAACTGAGACATTTTTCCATTATGTCGCCACCCCCATCGATGGTCTCATCTCGCGCCTGAGGCGCCGCTACGAGCGCCTATTCCATTTTCCGGAGGTATCGCATGCACCGCACGCGTCGTTGGCTCGTGCCCTTCTTCTTTTTGTCTACGCTGATCGCCGCGCAGATGCCGGCGCACGCCCAGTTCGGCGACTTCGGGAAGAAGCTCAAGAACAAGCTCGAGCAGAAGGTCGAGCAGCGGGTCGACCGCAAGACCGACAAAGCCATGGAAGACGCGCTCGACAAGGTCGAGTGCGCGGCGACCGATACGGAGTGTTTTGAAAAGGCCAAGGCGGAAGGCAAGGAAGTCACGACCGTGGATAGCCCGGCGCCAGGTAGCAAGTCCGCTCAGCCCGCCGCGCTCAAGCCCGGCCTGGGCGCGTGGGCAAACTACGACTTCAAGCCGGGCGATCGCATCCTGCTCGCCGACGACTTCTCGAAGGACGAGGTCGGCGACTTCCCGCGCCGCTTCGAATTCCGCAGCGGCCAGATCGAGATCGTCGAATGGAACGAGGGGCGCTGGCTGCGCGCGGCGCAGGGCAAGTTCTTCATTCCGCTGCCGGAGACGCTGCCCGAGCGCTTCACGATGGAGTTCGACCTCACGGGCAATGGCAATGCCATGACGCTCTCGTTCGACGGCAAGGAATATGAATCCGCCGCGCGCATGGAGTTCGGCGAATACTTCGGTCGACTGCGCGACGGCCAGATCGACGCCCAGGGCGAATTCGGCACGGGCGTGAAGACCGAAGACCGGGTGGTGCACATCGCGATCTCGGTGGACGGCAAACACGTCAAGGCGTACGCGAACGAGAAGCGCATCTTCAACGCGCCGAACGCCAATATCGGCCGCGGCAACAAGATCTACGTCGACATGAACGGCTGGACCGCGGAGCAGCCGCGCATGATCGCGAACGTGCGCATCGCGGCGGGCGGCAAGAAACTCTACGACGCGCTGGCGGAGAAGGGTCGCGTGGCGACGCAGGGCATCCTGTTCGACACGGGCAGCGATCGCATCCGGCCGGAGTCGACGCCGACGCTCAAGGAGATCGGCACGATGCTCAAGGAGCATGGGGATCTCAAGCTCGTGATCGAGGGGCACACGGATAACGTTGGCGCGGCGGCGACTAACCAGTCGCTCAGCGAGAAGCGCGCGGCGGCGGTGCGACAGTACCTCATCACCACGTTTGGCGTGGATGAAGCGCGGCTGCAGGCGAAGGGGTTCGGGGCCAGCAAGCCTTCGACGACCAACGACTCGCCTGAAGGGCGGCAGCAGAATCGTCGTGTCGAGCTGGTGAAGATTTGAATCTGGAGAAGATGGTCATGACTTTTGAGAATCGATTCGTGCGGAACGGTTTGCTGGCGCTGATGTTTGCGCTCGTGGCTGCGCTGTTCGGGCAGCAGGCGCAGGCGGCCGGCGGTGGCGATGCAGACCTGCGCGAGCTTTCGCGGTACACGCTGACGATGGCGGACATCCGCAAATACGCGGCGGCGAATGCGAACCTGGCGAAGCTGCCGAAGGCCGAGGAGAACGAAGACTCCGACGACGATGAGGACAGCGACAACGAGTCGCTCGATCAGATGGCGGCGCGGATCGGGAAGATGCCCGAGGCGCGCAAGGCGATCGAAGGCGCCGGGCTCACGCCGCGGCAGTTCGCGGTCATCACGATGGCGCTGTTCCAGGCTTCGATGGCGCAGTTCGCGGTGGAACAGGGCGCGGATCCGGCGAAGGTTGCGCGGGACGCGAGCGTGAATCCGGCGAATATCCGCTTTGTTAAGGAGAACAAGGCGGAATTGGAGAAGCTCAAGACGCCTCGCAGCGACGACTAATCAGGGATAGATGGCTTGGTCGCGGCGCCATTGATCCGAATGGCGCCGCC
>JAEWLQ010000072.1 GCA_023457495.1 Pseudomonadota bacterium | reverse complement strand
GCCGGGGTTCGGCTAATTTAACCCCGCCCCCCGCGACGACGAGCGGACCGGTGAACAGGCTGGGCCGCGCCCAGGCCAGCGCGCCGATGGCGGCGGCGGTAACCAGCGTCACCGCCAGCAGATAACGTGAAAGCGGCCAGGCCCGCGCACCTTCGCCGCCGGCTGACTCGGCGTCGCTCATGCCAGGAGATCCGCCACCACTCTCGCGGGATTGACGCCGGTGAGTTTCTGGTCGAGCCCCTGGAACGGGAAGTTGAGCTTGTGGTGATCGAAGCCCAGTAGATAGAGCATCGTCGCGTGCAGGTCGCGGATCTCCACCGGATTGCGCACGACTTCGTACCCCATCTCGTCGGTCTCGCCGTACGAGTACCCGGCCTTCACGCCGCCGCCGGCCATCCAGATGGTGAAAGCATTCGGGTTGTGGTCGCGCCCGATGTAACGCATCTCCTGGCCGCCGCGATTCTCGCGCATCGGCGTGCGACCGAACTCGCCGCCCCAGACGACCAGCGTGTCCTCGAGCAGACCGCGCTGCTTCAGGTCCGCGAGCAGCGCGGCAACCGGCTGATCCGTGTCCCGGCACAGATCCTTGAATCCGAGATTGAGCGCCTCGGCCGGCGCCGCGCCGTGCGAGTCCCAACCCCAGTGGTACAGCTGCACGAAACGCACGTCGTTTTCGACCAGGCGGCGCGCGATCAGGCAGTTGCTCGCGAAGCTGCCGTCGCCGGGCACGGCGCCATAGGCGGCGCGGACGCGCGCCGGCTCGCGCGAAATGTCGAGCACCTGCGCGGCCTCGGTCTGCATGCGGAACGCCATCTCGTATTGCGCAATGCGCGTCAGCGTCTCCGGATCGCCGAATTCGCGCGTCGTCCGCTGGTTCATGCGATCGAGCACGTCGAGCATCGCGCGCCGCTGCTCGCGGCTCACATCGCCGGGGTTGCGTAGATAGAGGATGGGCTCGCCAGCCGAGCGGCATTCGACACCCTGGTACACGCTGGGCAGGAAGCCCGAACCCCACAGCGGCTTTCCGGCGTCGGGCGCGTTGGTGCCCGACTTGAGCACGACGAAGCCCGGCAGGTTCTGGTTCTCCGTGCCGAGTCCATAGGTGACCCACGATCCGATCGAGGGACTCCCGAGCCGCGCGTTGCCGGTCTGCACCGCGAGCTGCGCGGGTGCGTGGTTGAACTGGTCGGTGCGCATCGAGCGCACGAAACACAGATCATCGACGTGCCGCGCAACATGAGGCACGCGATCGGACATCCATGCGCTGCTCTGTCCGAACTGCGCGAACGGGTACTGCGGCCCCAGCATCTTGGGTACTCCGCTGATGAACGCGAAATTCTTTCCTTCGAGGAACGACTGCGGACAGTCCTTGCCGTCCTGCTTCGCGAGCTCGGGCTTGTAGTCGAACATCTCGAGGTTGCTGGGCGCGCCGGCCATGTGCACGTAGATCACGCGGCGCGCGCGCGGCGTGATCTGCGGCGGCAGCGGTGCAAGCGGTGTCGCCGGGTCGCGGCTGAAATCCAGTCGACCGCCGCTCGAGAACGCGGACGTCGTCATCGTACCGAGGAACATCGCGCCGAGACCGGTGCTGCACTGGCGCAGGAAGTGGCGCCGCTTCAGATCCACGAGCGCGGAGTCGACGAACGTGTCGGTGATTCTGCGCTTCATCGGTTCATCGCTCCGTCGAGATTGAACAGCAGGCTCGCGACCGCGCTCATCGCCTGCGGCGCGGAGCGGGTCCGCCGCTCACTCTCGTGATAGGCGCGCAGATCCGCGAGTTCTTCCGCGGCGAGGTCCCGCGACAGTACCAGGCGCGCGGCGTAATTCATGCGCGCGGAGAGCTCGTCGCGACCGGCTTCGCCCGCGCGCGGTAGTTGGGAGGCCGGCACCCCGAGCACGCGTTTCGCCAACGCGCGCGCGGCCTCCGTGTAGACCGGATCATTGAGCGTCACCAACGCCTGCAGCGGCGTGTTGGTGGGGATGCGCCGCGCCACGGAGACTTCGTGCGCCGGCGCGTCGAAGGTGATGAGGCTGGGATAGACGGCGCTGCGCTTGATGAAGGTGTACAGCGCGCGGCGGTAACGATCCGGCCCCGTCGCGTCGGTCCACTTCTCACTGCTGTAAACCACCTTCCACACGCCTTCGGGCTGCGGCGGCATGACGGGTGGCCCGCCCATCGTCGGCGTGAGCAGGCCGCTCGCGGCCAGCGCCTGGTCGCGCACCATCTCCGCGGTGAGCCGCTGGCGCGGGCCGCGCGCGTGCAGCCGATTGCGCGGATCCTTCTCGAGCAGCGCGGGCGTGGTGCGTGCGTCCTGCCGATAGGTTGCGCTGAGCACGAGCTCGCGCAGCAGCGCCTTCGTATCCCACTTGAGATCGTGTTGATAACGCCGCGCCAGCCAGTCCAGCAACTGCGGATGGCTCGGCGGCAGACCTGCGGAACCGAAGTCCTCGAGCGTCTCGACGAGACCGAGGCCGAAGAGCTGCTCCCAGAAGCGGTTGACCGCGACGCGCGCCGTCAAAGGTTGCTCAGGCGCGAAGAAGGCGCGCGCCATCGCGAGCCGGTCGCCCGTTGCACTGTGCTCGACCTGGGGAAAGACCGCCGGCATGCCGGGCGCGAGCGCCGAGCCGGTCTTCGTCATCATGTTGCCGCGCTCGAACAGGCGCGTCTCCCGACGCTGCGCGGCGGACTGCTCCTCCATGACGGGCAGTGGCACGTTGTCGACGCGCGCGAGTTTGTTGTAGTTAGTGACCACCTCGCTCGCCGCGCTCTCGAGCGCCGCCGGCGCCTGCGTCCAGCTCGGATCTCCGCTGGCCGCGACGCGCACGCGCCGCACCGTGAGGTTGCGCTCCTGCGGCGTGAGCTGCTCGATGCGCAGGCGCAGCCGCTCGCCATCCGCCAGGTTCACCGGCGCCACCGGCACCGCGATCGTCCAGCGCGTCGCGGTGATCTTGCTGTTCGCCTCGACACCGTCGATCGCGAGCAGACGTTTGCCGGCATCGGCACTCGCGATCGGCGCGCGGTACAGCCGCGTGATACCCCGGATGTCGGCGCGTGGGCCTTCCTTGATCAGGTCGAGCAAGCGGTAGTCGAGGCTCTTCTGCGAATCCGGCAGCCATGCGCTCATGACGATGGGTGATGTCCGGCCGTCGACGCCGATGCGCGACAGCGCGATGCGATTGACGATGAAGCCATCCTCCGGCGTGCTGCGCGCCGCGGCGGGATCGAGCGGCATGAACTCCACGCGCAGCGCGGTGAGCGGGCCGGATTTCGGCGCGATGTCGTACTCGTACACCGTGACGCTGCGGCCCATGCCCACCGTGATCGCTTCGCCGTCCTGCAGACGGAACTTCGGCTCGATGGCATCGGGGTCCGCCTTCACCTTCGCCCGCGCCGCGTTCAGTTCGGCCAGGAGCTCGAGATTGCCTTTCGCAAACTCGATCTCCCGATCGAGCGCTGCCACCGCGTCGCTGCGCGCGGCAACCACGGGAGCCGCGACCCATTGCGCCGACGTGGCCTCGACCTGGTTCCGGCTCGCATCGACCAGCCGGGCGCGTGCGGCCTGCAACTCACGCCAAACTACATCGGCCGCCGCGTAGTCGCGCGGATTCTTCGGCACGGGCATCGAGGGCGCGTCGTTTGGCAGATCCGCGTCGCGCGTCGTGTTGAAGAACGCGAGGAATCGGTAGTAGTCCTCGTGCCGCACCGGATCGTACGGGTGCGAGTGGCACTGCACGCAGTTCATCGTGAATCCGTTGAGCGCTGTCCACGCCGTGGCGGCGCGATCCATGACGGCGACCATGCGGTATTCCTCATCGTCGGTGCCGCCTTCGTCGTTTGCCGGCGTGAGCCGGTTGAAGGCGGTGGCGATGCGATCTTCGAGTGAAGCGCCGGGGACGAGATCGCCCGCGAGTTGCAGTGTCACGAATTGGTCGTAGGGCAGGTTGCGGTTGAACGCGTTCACCACCCAATCGCGGTAAACCCACACACCCGGACGATTCTTGTCCTTCTCGAAGCCACGGCTGTCGGCGTAGCGCGCGAGGTCTAACCACACCGACGCCCAGCGCTCGCCGAAGTGACTGGAGGCGAGCAGCCGGTCGACCTGCTTGTCGTACGCATCCGGCGCGTCGTCGTCGAGAAAGGCCTGCAGTTCCGCCGGCGTCGGCGGAAGTCCGGTGAGATCGAAGCTGACTCGCCGAAGCAGCTCCGTCTTGCTGGCCTCGCGAGCGGGAGACAGACCTTCGCGCTCGAGATTCGCGAGGATGAACCGGTCGACGGGCGAACGAACCCACGACTCGAGTTTCACCGCGGCCGGCGTCTGCGGCGCCGGCGCGACGAAAGCCCAGTGCTCCTCCCAGTTCGCACCCTGCGCGATCCACGAACGGAACAGCTCGATTTCGTCGGGCGGGAGCGGCGGCGCATGGTGTGGCATGCGGAACTCGGGATCGTCCGACTCGAGGCGCGCAATGAGCTCGGAAGCGCCCGGCTTGCCGGGCACGATGGCGCGGCGGCCCGAAGATCCTTCGGCCATTGCCTCGTCGCGAAATACGAAGGAGATCCCGCCCTGCTTGCGCACGCCGCCGTGGCACGCGGTGCAGCTGCGGGTGAGGATCGGGCGGATGTCGCGGTTGAAGTCGACGGTGGGCGCGGGCGGAGATTTCGAGCAGCCGGCAAGCATCGCGATCAAACACACGGCGACGAGGCGCGCCCCCGCACACCGGCGTCCGCAGACCGCGTTCCTGAGCGACAACCCGTTCACCCTTGCAACATCTCCGACGAGCACAAATCGGGGACCCGCCCGCACGCATGCGGGCCAGCTAACTACCTTGTGGGCATCCTATGCCGCCGATATTCGCCGCGGATGGCCCTTCCGGGCTCATCCAGCCCACCGCCCGCGGCATTGTCTTGTTTACGCGCTCGCCGGCGATTGTACCGGCGCAGGTCTGATCGAGGCCATCCTCAAAGTGACATCGCGCCCAAGAAAGTCGGGCTGAGAGACACAAACTGTGGTCCCATGCGCCAATGAAATATCGGCTGGGAATTGCTGGCATCGCCTCGACCTTGCTGCTGCTCGCGAGTGTGCGCGCGGCCGCGGACATCGCTTTCGAAAACCCGTTGCTGCCGCAGCGGGCGGATCCGCACGCCATGTTGCACGCGGACGGTCAGTACTATTTCACCGCCACCGTCCCCGAATACGACCGCATCGAAATCCGCCGCACGCGCGATCTCAACCTGCTGTCGAGCGCCGAAACCAAGGTGATCTGGCGCAAACACGCTTCGGGCGAAATGAGCCACCACATCTGGGCGCCCGAGATCCATCACATCGACGGCAAGTGGTACATCTACTTCACCGCGAGTCGCGCGGATGCGATCTGGGAGATCCGTCCCTACGTGCTGATGAACGAGTCCGCGGATCCGTTCGAGGGCGAATGGAAAGAGCTCGGCCGCATCCTCACGGGATGGGAGAGTTTCTCCCTCGACGGCACCACGTTCGTCCACAAGGGCAATCGCTACTTTGTGTGGACGCAGCGCGGGCGCACGCCGGAAGAAGGCAAGGGCACCAACATCTACATCGCGCGCATGGATTCACCCACGAGCATCACGGGCCGCGTCACACTGCTGACGAAGCCGGAATACGAATGGGAAACGCGCAAGTACGAGGTCAACGAAGCCCCGGCCGTCATCATCCGCAACGGTCGCGTCTTCATGACGTACTCCGCCAGCGCCACGAACCATAACTACTGCGTGGGGCTGCTCACGGCGTCGGCGGATGCGGATCTGCTGGATCCGGCGTCATGGAAGAAGTCACCGGACCCTGTCTTCATAACCAGTGAAGCCAACCGGATCTACGGCCCCGGCCACAACAGCTTCACCACCACGCCGGACGGCGAGACGGATCTGTTCGTCTATCACGCGCGGAATTACAAGGAGATCGAGGGCAACGAGCTTCAGGACCCGAACCGCGCGACGCGCGCGCAGGTGCTGAAGTGGAACGCCGACGGCGCGCCGGACTTCGGCGAGCCGCGGCCCGACACGCGCAAGTAGCGAGCGCGGGCAACCACTAAGACCTTGGTCTCACGGGCATCGCGCCCGTTCTCTGTCTTAGTACGGCGCAACTCTTCTGGAAAGGAGTTGCCCATGAATCTTCCGCAATTTCCACGTCTCGCGTACTCGCTCACCGCCATGCTGCTGATCGCAGGCTGCGCCTCGAATTCCTCTCCCGTGCATTCGATGAAAGATCCGCAGGCGAATTTCGGCGAATTCGCGACGTTCGCCTGGCAGGGCCAGGACGCGCAATCCGGCGCACGGCCCGCGTCCATTCTCGACAACGACATTCGCGCGGCCATCACGAAAGAGATGCAGCGCAAGGGCTACACGGAAGCGGCGACCGGCGCGAGCGCGGACCTCATGCTGCAGTTCGAAACCGCTGCCGCGGACACGACCCGCTCCAACCCCGTGCGGATCGGCGTGGGGATGGGAAACGTCGGCCCTCGCGGCGGCGCGAGTGTGGGCGTCAACAGTCCTTCCTCCACGAACGTTCGTGAAGGCACGTTGATCCTGCGCGCGGTCGACCCGCAGAGAAACGCCGAAGTCTGGAACGGCAGCGTGTCACGGCAGCTCGGTCGCGGCGGGCCGCCGGACCCGGCGCTAATCGAGAGCGCGGTCGGCGACCTGCTGCGGGAGTTCCCGTCGCGAGGCGCCGCACCGCAAGAGTAGATAGAGGGGGACGGTTGCACCGTCCCCCCGCGTTCACTGCACCCGCTCGCCGCCGTCGACTTCCCCGCGCCAGCCGCCCGTCTCGTCACCGCGCCGCTCGATGAAGCGCTTGAACTCCTCGACATCGTGCTTGACGCGCGCCGAGAAAATGCCGAGCGCGTCGCCGACGTTTTCCACGGCATCTTCAGGCTCGTAGGCCATCGTGAGCCGCACGCGCGTGCGCTCCGGCCCCAGCGGCTCGAACCGTACGGTGCCCGCATTGCGCGCGCCCGATGTGCTCCTCCATGAGATCCGGCGATCCGCTTCCTGCTCCGTGATCTCCGCATCCCATTCCTTTTCCTTGCCCCAGATCTCCGCGCGCCAGTGCAGATGCGTGTCGTCGAGCTGACGCACCTCCTTCACGCCTTCCATGAACTCCGGGAATTCCTCGAACTGGGTCCACTGGTTGTAGACCGTGCTCAGGGGGCGATTCACCTCGACCGTTTTTTCCACATGCTCCATGGCTTCCTCCTCGCGATTGCGGCGGCCAGAGTGCGGCCGCGCGGCACCTCGCGCAGCGGGTGTCGGCCCGCAGTTGCTGTCGGTGTCGTCTCATCGGCTGCCGGAACATTCACGACGAAGCCGCGAAGATTTTTCGCACGGTTTCCATCGTGTCGGCGTCCTCCACGCGTTTGTCCGGCCGATAACGCTTCACACGGGCGAGCCGCAGCGCCAGGCCGCCCGGATACCGCGGGCTCGCCTGCAGATCGCTGAACGCGATCTCGACGACGATCTCCGGCCGGACGTAGACGGTCCATTGATCGTGATGCGACTCGCGCTGCAGGAACTCGCGAGTCTGCCAATCGAGCATCTCGTCCGTCATGCCCTTGAACGTCTTGCCCAGCATCACGAACTGTTGCGTGGTGGTGTCGAATGCGCCGAGATGCAGGTTGGACAATTTTCCCTGGCGGCGCCCGTGACCCCATTCCGCCGCGAGCACGACGAGATCGAGCGTGTGCGCGCGCTTGATCTTGAGCCAGCTCGCGCCGCGGTTGCCGGCTTCGTAGGGCGCGTCCAGCGACTTCGCCATCAGCCCCTCGTGTCCGGCGGCCAACGCTTCGTCGTAGAAGGCGGCGGCGGCTTCGCTCGATCGCGTCACGAGCCGGGGGATCACCTGTTCCGCGGGCATCACGTCGGTAAGCGCGGCAAAACGCTCGCGCGCCGGGCGCTCGGCCAGACTCACCGCGTCACGCCGCAGGCAATCGAAGTAGTAAGCCCGCATCGGCAGCTCCTGCTGCAACGTCGCGATGTCGAGCTTGCGGCCGATGCGCCGCATCGTGGTCTGGAACGTGTGCGGCCGGCCCGAAGGCGCGAACGCGATGGCCTCGCCATCGAGCACCAGCTCGGCCGCGGGCAGAGTGCGCGCGGCGTCGGCGATTTCCGGAATTGCAGGGGTCACGTCGTTGAGATTGCGGGTGAAGATCCGGACGACGTCGCCCTGCTTGTGCAGCTGGATGCGCGCGCCATCCATCTTCCACTCGAACGCCACTTCGCCGGCCAGGACTTCGAGCGCATCCTCCACGTCGTCCGCAACCTGCGCGAGCATCGGCGCGATGGGCGACATCACCTGGAGCTGGAAGCGCCACAAGCCTGCGGCACCCGCCTCGAGTCCGGTCCGCGCGATGGCGCCGAGATTGCTCTCGTACATCGCGGCGCGCCGGACTTCCGCGACGGGCACATCCGTCACCGCCGCGATCGCATCGATCATGACGCCCGCGAGCGCGCCCTGGCGCAGCTCGCCGACGAGCAGCCGGAACAGGAACTGCTGTTCCTCCGCGGTCGCGTGGCCGAAGAGCTCGCGCAGCGCCGCGGCGCGCCGTGTCCCGGAGCCGCTGCCGCGGATCCCCTCGAGTTCGCCCAGCAGCCTATCTACCTCGAGAACCTGCAGGCCCGGCTCGGCCGCGGCCTCGGCAACGCAGCGGCCCAGCGCCGCGGGCCCGATGCCGATCCGGCCCTGGCGGATCTCGCCCGACAGGTACAGCACGGCTGTCTCGATTTCCCGCGCCTCCATCGAGCGCAGGCAGTCGGCGATGAGACGAGTTTTCGCCGAGCGCGCGGATGTCGCGGCCACTTCCCGCGACGTCTCGACCAGTCGCGCGAGCAAGGTCATGGCTGCCGATTCAGCAGCGCGATGCCGCGCGCCTGGTCGCTGACATGAGTAAGGCCTCGGGGTGCGGGCGACATGGTCGCAGCGTGCGGTGCACGCGATCACACGGCTGTAGGTGCATGCGTCCGCCGCGTGAATGACGCTCCGACTCACGACACCTACCCTATTGTCGGACCAGTCTTACGACCGGCGGTTTGTTAGTTAGGTATATTGAGCCGGCGTGCACCGGGGCGGGCGCGCGTTTCCAAGACCCGAGGACCAAGAAATGCAGGCTGCCCCTTCGCCGCTTCCAGATGCCGCAGGATTACGCGCCCGGCTGGCGCGTGGATTCCCTCCGTTCTGCAGCAGTGGCCTCCTGGTGGGCGCTACGTTCTTCCTGGCCTCGCTGACGCCCGGACTGGTTCCGCGCTCCGCCTCCGCACAGGCCTTGCTCTCCGGCGCCTGTCTCGCCGTGGGATATGGCCTCGGCGTGCTGTTCCGCGGGCTGTGGAAGTACCTCGAGATGCCGCTGCCCCGCGCCGTGGTGGATGGACGGGCGCGGAAGGCCGCCATCGTGATCAGCGCCGCCATCTTCGCGCTCGGCCTGTGGCTCGGCCAGGCCTGGAACGAAGTCATGACCGACCTGATGCACCTGCCGCCGGCCGGCGCGAGCCGCGTGCCGATCGTCGGCCTTGGCGCGCTCCTGATGGCGATGGTGCTGTTGAGCTTGGGCCGTGGCGCGACGAAGCTCGCGCGCGGCGGCGCGGCGCTGGCGGCGCGGCATCTGCCCCGCCGGGTCGCCAATCTACTCGGCGGCATCGGCGCGGCGTTGTTGCTGATCGGCCTGGTCAATGGCGTCATCGTGCGCTCGGCGCTGAACCTGCTCGACAGCTCCTACCGCACGGCCGACGAGCTGATTCCGCCCGACAAGGCGCGGCCGCGCGAACCGGAACGCCCCGGCAGTCCGTCGTCGCTGGTGGCGTGGGAGGATCTTGGCGGCATGGGCCGGCGCTTCGTCGCGGCGACGCCGACCGCCGAGGCGCTGCGCGAGTTCGCCGGACCCATGGCGCAGGCGCCGCTGCGCGTATACGCCGGCCTTCCGGCCGCGGACTCCCCGGAGGCACGCGCGCGTCTCGCGCTCGCGGAACTGAAGCGCGTCGAAGGCTTCTCGCGTGCGGCGCTGCTGATCATCACGCCGACCGGTACGGGCTGGGTCGACCCGGCCGCGATCGATTCCATCGAATACCTGTACCGCGGGGACATCGCGAGCGTCGCGGTGCAGTACTCCTATCTATCCAGTCCGCTGACGCTGCTGGTAGATCCGGAAACCGGCGCGGCGACGGCGCGCGCGTTGTTCCGCGAGGTCTACGGCTATTGGCGCACGTTGCCGCGCGGGCAGCGTCCCAAGCTCTATCTACACGGCCTGAGTCTCGGCGCGTTCAACTCCGAGCGCTCGTTCGATATGTTCGAGCTGCTGGAGGATCCGGTGGACGGCGCGCTGTGGAGCGGGCCGCCGTTCGCGTCCGTGCACTGGCGCGCGCTGACGAAGGGGCGCAATCCAGGCACGCCGATCTGGCGGCCGGCCTTTCGCGACGGCGCCTTCGTCCGCTTCATGAATCAGGACGGATCTGGCACGCCGCGCGGCACGCCATGGGGGCCGATGCGCATCGTGTACCTGCAATACGCGAGCGATGCGATCACGTTCTTCGATCCCCGCGGATTCTTCCGCAAGCCCGGATGGCTCGACGAGCCGCGCGGGCCCGATGTTTCCGCGCGCATGCGCTGGATTCCGATCGTGACGATGACGCAGACCGCGTTGGACATGCCGCTGTCGATGGATGCGCCGATGGGTTTTGGTCACGTCTATTCACCGGCTCACTACATCGACGCATGGCTCGAGGTCACCGGCATCGAAGATTGGCCGCCGGAGGAACTGGCGCGCCTGCGGCGACATCTCGACGAGCGGCAAATGCGGCAGGCTGACGAACCCGGAGGGGGATGATTCACGCCTGTGAGCGCGCTCCTACATGCTGGCTGGCGTGACGCGGGAAATGCCGCTATGCATTATCTGCGTCCGCGTGCAGGGGCAAAGGGAGCGCACCGTTGGATCGTCACCTCGCAGATTGGACGTCGATTGTCGGCGCGCCGCATACGGCTGAGGCCATCGCCGAGCGGCTCAAATTAGCGCTCGAGGCGGGCGAGCTCGGCGATTGGAGCTGGGACGCACGCAGCGACGTCGTGACGATCAGCCGCCGGACGGCGCACATGTTCGGCATTCCGCACGAACCCATCAGTTGGACCGCGATGCGGGAACTGCTGCATCCGGACGATCGCGAGCGCGCGCGGCACGCGGTCGAGGAGGCCATCGCTTACCGGGCGCAGTACAACATCGAATACCGCGTCAACCGGCCGAACGGCGAGATGTGCTGGATCGCATCGCGGGGCGGAGTGCACGCGAAGGGCGACGAAGTCGTCGGCATGGTGGGCGTGGTCCACGACATCACCGAACGGAAATTCGCCGAGTCCGCGCTGCGCGAGGAGACGCGTGCCCTCGAGTCGCTGAACCGGACGGCCATCGCGCTCTCGTCCACGCTCGACATCGAGTCGCTCCTGCAGACCGTGACGGACGCGGCCACGAAGATCTGCGGCGCGCAGTTCGGCGCGTTCTTCTACAACACGCACGACGCGAACGGCGACGCGTACCAGCTCTACACGCTGTCCGGCGCGCCGCGCGCGGCGTTCGAGAAGTTAGGACATCCGCGCGCGACGCCGATCTTCGCACCAACGTTCAACGGCGAGGGCATCATCCGCCTCGATGACGTGCGCGCGGATCCGCGTTATGGCCACTGGCCGCCGCATCACGGCATGCCGCAGGGCCATCTGCCCGTGTGCAGCTATCTCGCGGTGCCGGTGCGCTCGCGCAGCAACGAAATCCTCGGAGGACTGTTTTTCGGTCATCCGGAGGTCGGCGTCTTCACCATCCGGTCGGAGCGCCTCGTCGCGGGCATGGCCGCGCAGGCGGCGGCGGCGATCGACAATGCGCGCCTGTACGAAACCGCGCGCAAGGCCGCGGAGAACGAAAAGGCGGCGCGTGCGCACGCCGAGCAGATCGGCAAGCAGAAGGATGAATTCCTCGCGACGCTCTCGCACGAGCTGCGCACCCCGCTGAATGCGATTCTCGGCTGGGCGCAGGTCCTGCGCCGCAATTCGGCCAATCTCGAGCAGATTCACAAGCAGGGCATCGAGATCATCGAGCGCAACACGCGGCTGCAGGCGCAGCTCATCGAAGACCTGCTCGACATGAGCCGCATCACCAGCGGCAAGATGCAGCTGGACGTGCAGACGATCATGCCGACGACCTTCGTGCAGGCGGCCATCGATACCGTGCAGCCCGCGGCGGATGCCAAGGGCATACGGCTGATCCGGATCCTCGATCACCTGGCCGGGCCGATCTCGGGCGATCCCAGTCGGCTGCAACAGGTCCTGTGGAACCTGCTGTCGAACGCGATCAAGTTCACGCCGAAGGAAGGGCGTGTGAGCGTGGTGCTCGAGCGCGTGAACTCCCACATAGAGATCTCCGTCACTGACAGCGGCATCGGCATAAAGCCCGAGTTCATGCCGCAGGTGTTCGACCGGTTCCAGCAGGGCGACGCGTCGATCGCGCGCCGGCACGGTGGGCTCGGCCTCGGCCTGTCCATCGTCAAGAACCTGGTCGAGCTGCATGGCGGTTCCGTGCACGTGCACAGCCCGGGCGAGAACCAGGGCGCGACGTTCAGCGTGCATCTGCCGCTCGCCGTGGTGCGTTCCGCGACACGGACCGAGGAGAGAGTTCATCCAACCGCCGCGGCGCCGCCACTCACGAATTTCGCGATGCCGGACCTTTCCGGCTTGCGCGTGCTGGTGGTCGAGGACGAACCCGATGCGCGCGAGCTGATCGATCACGTGCTGACCGATTGCGGCGCGTCCGTCCTCTGCGCCGCGAAAGCCGCCGAGGCGCTGGCGATGCTCGAGAAGGAGGCCGTCGACGTGATCGTCAGCGACATCGGATTGCCCGAAGTCGACGGTTATGTCTTCCTGCGCCAGGCGCGCACGCTGATGCAGAAGCTCGAACGGCGGATTCCGGCGATCGCGCTCACCGCCTTCGCGCGCTCCGAGGACCGGACCCGGGCGCTGCACGCGGGCTTCCTCGTTCACGTCGCGAAACCCGTCGAGCCCACCGAGCTCGCCGCGACGGTGGCGAGCGTGGCCGGACGTCCGATGGGCCCATGAGATGGACACATAGTTAGAGACGGAATCCGCGCCGCTCCCGCTGTCGTCTTCGCGCTGACGGACAAGTCCTGAGCGCATCACCTGCCGGCGCTCGTTGATCCGCGGCCGGCGGCGGACGCAAGCTCGCGAGATGCGCGCGATCCGTTTCGTCGGGCCCGGAAAATCCGCGGAGCTGGCCGAGGTCGCCAGGCCGGCGCCAGGTCCGGGACAGGTGCTGGTGAAAGTGGCCGGCGCGGGCGTCTGTCATTCCGATCTCCACATCCTCGATCAGGACATGGGCTTCAAGCCGCCCTTCACGCTGGGCCACGAGAACGCCGGCTACATCGCCGCGCTCGGTCAGGGCGTCACGCAGTGGAAGGAGGGCGACGCCGTTCTCGTCTATGGCCCCTGGGGCTGCGGCCGCTGCCGGACCTGCCAGACCTCGGCCGAGAACTACTGCGAGAATCACGCGTCGATCCCGACGTACGGCGGCGGACTCGGATCCGACGGCGGCATGGCGGAGTTCATGCTGGTGCCGTCCGCGCGACTGCTGTTGCCGCTCGGGAAGTTAGACCCGGTGAACGCGGCCCCGCTGTCGGACGCCGCCCTGACGCCATACCACGCGATCAAGTCGGCGATGCCCTGGCTCACGCCGGATGCATCCGTACTCGTCATCGGCGTCGGCGGGCTGGGGCACATGGCGGTGCAGATCCTGCGCGCGACCTGCGCCGCGCGCGTCATCGCGGCCGACATCGATGACGCCAAGCTCGAGCTCGCGCGCAAACACGGCGCGATGCACACGATCAACACGCGCGTGGCCGAGTCAGCCGCGGAGTCCATCGCGCAACTGGTGGGCCCACGCGGCGTCGCGGTTGTGCTCGACTTCGTCGGTGCGCAGCCGACCGTCGATCTCGCGGTGCGCGTGGTGGGACGCAACAGCCGCCTCACCGTCGTGGGGCTCGCGGGCGGCACCGTCCACTACTCGGCCAACAATCCACCCTATGGTTGCGAGGTCAGCGTTCCGTACTGGGGCTCGCGCGTGGAGATGATGGAAGTCATCGCGCTCGCGGAGGCGAACCGGATCCGGGCGGAGGTGGAGACTTTTCCGCTCGACCAAGCAGTCGAGGTCTATCAGAAACTGCGGGACGGAAAGATTCGCGGCAGGGCCGTGTTGCGGCCATGAAGCGGCGGTGATGAAGGCGCCGCTCCGGCTTCGCGCGCTCTTCTTCACCGCGATGCTGATGCTGGCGATCGCTTCGGCCGCGGTCGCCGACACCGCGGGCGCCAGCTTTCGCATCGACGAAGGCCGCAATCTCAACAGCTTCCTGCGCGCGGGACCGGTGGCCGCGCACCTGCTGCTGCGATCCGGCACTGAACCGCGCATTCTCGTGGCCTTTCCGGCCGGCAACAGCGGCGTCGGGCTGTGGTTCGCGGAAACCACACCGATGGACTGGAAACTCGTTTCGGCTCCACGGCCGTTGATGCGCCTCGATGGCCGGAAGCGTCCGCTGCACGGCATCGAGTTCGAGATCGAGACGCCCCCGCCGCGCGTGCGCGGGGGCGGCGCGGTG
>JAEWLQ010000071.1 GCA_023457495.1 Pseudomonadota bacterium | reverse complement strand
GCGCAGGGGGAATCGCATGTCGAAGATGTTTTTGACGGCGGCCATTGCCGCGCTCACGTTCGCGTCCTCACAACCCGCGCAGGCGGACACGCTGCGCAACGGGTTTTCCGTGGAGCGCCTGGCGCGCGTGGACGCGCTGCTGGACGGTTATGTGAACGACGGCCGCATCGCTGGCATCGTCGCGCTGGTGCTGCGCGACGGAAAGCCGGTCTATCAGAAAGTGGTGGGCTGGTCGGACAAGGAAGCCAACCGCAGGATGTCGCTCGACACCGGATTCCGCATCGCCTCGCAGACCAAGGCGATCACGAGCGCCGCCATCCTCATCCTGATGGAGGAAGGCAAGCTTTCGCTGTTCGACCCGGCGAGCAAGTACATCCCGTCGTTCGCCGCGACCAAGGTCGTGTCGCAGGACAAGACGGCGTCCAACACGACAATCGACGCGAAGCGCCCGATCAACATCAAGGATCTGCTCACGCACACGTCGGGCTATTCGTATGGAACGAGTCCGGGATTCGCCTCGTTGTACGAGCCGAAGGGACTGGGGCCCGCGGCCGGCCACGGCTGGTACTTCGCCGACAAGGACGAGCCGATCTGCGATTCGATGGAGCGCCTCGGCACCCTGCCCGCGTATTCGCAGCCGGGCGATGCGTTCGTGTACGGCTACAGCACGGACATCCTTGGTTGCATCGTCGAGAAGGCGTCGGGGATGTCTCTCGCGGACTATCTGCAGAGCAGGATCTTCGGGCCGCTGGGCATGAAGGACACTTACTTCTTCGTGCCGCGGGAGCAGCGCGACCGGCTGGCCGTCGTGTATGGCAGCGATGACAATGGCAAGGCCGTGAGGCAGCCGGAAGGCGCGAAGGGCCAGGGCCATTACGTCGAGGGGCCGCGCAAATCCTATTCCGGCGGCGCGGGCCTCGTTTCCACGGCGCGCGACTACGCGACGTTCCTCGAGGCGATGCGCAACGGCGGCGCGCTCGGCAAGGTACGCATCCTGTCGCCGCATGCGGTGCGGCTCATGACGACCAACCAGGTCGGCACGATCCGCGGCGCGCACATGACCGGGTTCGGATTGGGCTTCGAGACCCATGATCGTTATGGGCCCGGCATGGAATCGGTGGGCTCGTTCGGCTGGGGCGGCGCATACGGGACTTACTACCGCGTCGATCCGGTGGAGCGGCTGACCACCGTCCTCATGATCCAGATGTTGCCCAACGGCACGGACATCCGCGACAAGTTCTCCACGTCCATCTACCAGGCGCTGGTCGACTAAGCATCCCTGCGCTCGAGGCCGGAAAACGGCCTCGGGAGCGCTTGCTTTGACATGTGACCAAATGGTCACCTATAGTCGAGCCATGATCGACGAAGACCTCGTGTTCAAGGCGCTGGCGGATTCGTCGCGCCGGTTCCTGCTGGATCTGCTGCACAAGCGCGATGGCCAGACCCTGGGCGAGCTGGAGTGGGAGCTCGAGATGACCCGCTTCGGGGTGATGAAGCACCTCAAGGTGCTCGAAGAGGCCGGGCTCATCGTCACGCGGCGCGAAGGCCGCGAGAAGCTCCATTACCTCAACGCCGTACCCATTCGTCTGATTCACGACCGCTGGATCGACAAGTACAAGGAGCGCGAACTGTCCGCGCTCGCTGACCTGAAAAACACACTGGAGAAAGCCAAATGCCCACCGCAGCGCAAGCGAGCCTGAAGCAGCTCGAAAAGCCGGCCGTTCACATCCACCAGATCTACATCAAGGCGGAGCCCGGGGCGATCTGGGATGCGATAACCAGTCCGGAGTGGAACGGCAGGTACGGCTACCGTGGCGTGAGCCACTACGAGCTCAAGGCGGGCGGAAAATTCCGCTGCATCGCCAACGAGCAGATGCGCTCCTTCGGTTTGCCCGAGGTCATCGTCGACGGCGAGATCATCGAGGTCAAGCCGCCTAACAAGCTGGTCCAGACCTATCGCTTCCTGTTCACCGACGCCAACAAGGCGGAAGGGTTCTCGCGCCTCACCTTCGAGATCGAACCGACCGCGGGCGGGTTCTGCCGCGTGACCATCACGCACGACACCACCGGCATGCCGTTGATGTCCCACGCCACGCAGAGCAATTTCAGCGAAGACGGCGGCGGCGGATGGGACTGGATCTTGAGCGACATCAAGACGCTGCTGGAAACCGGCAAGACGATGTCGTGATCGATGGGCGTCCGGGCGATGCGGGATTTCTCCCGCGTCGCCCGATGCGTGGCAATCTCAGCGCCGCGCGGCGATCCAGCGGTCGATCTTGGCCTCGAGGACCTCGAGCGGCACCGCGCCGTCCTTCAGCACTTCGTCGTGGAACGCGGCGAGGTCGAACTTCTTGCCCAGCTCCTTCTCGGCCTTCTTCCGCAGCTCGATGATCTTGAGCTGACCGATCTTGTACGCGAGCGCCTGTCCCGGGATCGCGGCGAAGCGCTCGGCCTCGGAGATCGCGCGCGTCGGCTCCGCGGGCGAGTTCGCGAACATGTAGTCGAGCGTCTGCTGCCGCGTCCAGCCCTTGTAGTGGATGCCCGTGTCGGTCACGAGCCGGATCGCGCGCCACAACTCCGCATCGAGCGCGCCGAAGCGCTGCACGGGATCCTGGTAGATGCCCATCTCGTAGCCGAGGTACTCGGCATACAGGCCCCACCCTTCGATGTACGCAGTATCACGCGAGAAACGGCGGAACATCGGCAGGTCGGACAGCTCACGCTGCAGCGAAATCTGGAAGTGATGTCCAGGCGCGGCCTCGTGCAGCGAAAGCGAGGCCAGCGCCGAGCGCGGCCGCGCCTTCAGATCGTAGGCGTTCACGTAGAAGATGCCGGGGCGCGTGCCATCGAGCGACGGGCCCTGGTACGAACCCGCGGACGACGTCGCCTCGCGGAAGGGCTCGACCAGTCGGACTTCGTAGTCGGTCTTGGGCCGCAGGTTGAAGTACTTCGGCAGCAACGGCGCGACGTTCGCGCCGAATGCCTGGTAGGTGGATAGCAGCTCTTCACGCGACTTGAAATACATGCCGTCGCGCTCCTTGACCCAATCGAAGAAGGCCTTGAGCTCGGGCAGTGTCTTCACGGGCTTCTGGTAGCCGAGGTCCTTCGCCACGCCGCGCATGCCGTCCTGGATGCGTGCCACTTCGTCGAGACCGATCTGGTGCGCCTGCGCGGGCGTCAGCGAGCGCATCGTGCTGTCGCGTACGTCGTGCGCATACCAGTCCGCGCCGCCCGGCAGCGCGCCCTTGCCGAAGGTGTCGCGAGACTTCGGGAGGTATTCGTCGGCGATGAACACGCGCAGCTTGCGATACGCGGGATTGAGCTGGGTCGAGATGAGATTGCGGAAGGCGGTAGTGAGGCGCTCGCGGTCTGCCGCAGAGAATTCGGCGGGCATCTTCGCGACCGGACCCCAGAAGATGCTCTTCTCGACCTCGTCGACCGCATTGGCGTCGAGCTGCGGCAACACCTTCTCCATGAGCACGCGCGGCTCGACGATGCCCTGCTTCATGCCTTCGCGCATGTTCACGATCGCTTGATCGAAGATCACCGGGATACGCGCGGCGCGCCGCAACCAGTCGTCGTAGTCCTTCACGGTGACGAAGGGCTGCGCGCTCGTCCCGGATCCCAACTGTGCGAACGTACTCGCGAAACTGTAGAACTGGTTGACCGGCAGCAGCCGGTACGGAAACTTCAGGTCCTCGAGCGCGGACTCGCGGTTCAGCGTGAAGATCTCGAACGACAGGCGGTCCTGGCCGGAGAGGCCACCCGCGCCGTCTTTTCCGACGATGGCACGCGCCCGGTCGAGATAGGTCTGGTGGAACGCGCGGGTCTGCTCTTCGTATTCGGCCGACAGGTTGTTGGGCAGCTCGCCGTTGTAGCGCGGATCGCCGGCGTAGGTGGCGGTGAGCGGGCTGAGCTTCAGGCTTTCTTCGTAGAAGTCCGCGTACAGCTTATTGAGATCGGCGGCGCGATTGTCCGCCGCGTGGGCGGCGCCGGTGATGCCGCAAAGCAGGAGAAGTGAGGCGAGCAGTGATTGGCGCATTTGTCTAACTACCTTCCTTGAGGCTCTGAAAAAAACAAACCCGCCCATTCTCTGAGAGAAGGGGCGGGTCTGTAATTGGCTGGGGGACTAGGATTCGAACCTAGGTAAACGGAGTCAGAGTCCGTTGTCCTACCGCTAGACGATCCCCCAAATACCTTGGCCGTCTGGCGCGCAATATAACGAAGCTTAACGCTTCGAGTACTGGGTTCCGCGACGTGCCTTGCGGCGGCCGACCTTCTTGCGCTCGACCTCACGCGCGTCGCGCGTGACGAAGCCTGCGACACGAAGCGGCTTGCGCAGTTCCTCGTCGTACTCGATCAGCGCGCGCGTGATGCCGTGACGGATGGCGCCGGCCTGGCCGGTGATGCCACCGCCCGCGACGGTCGCGGTGATGTCGAACTTGTTCGCGAGCTGCACGAGCTCGAGCGGCTGGCGCACGATCATGCGGCCGGTCTCGCGACCGAAGAACTCGTCGAGCGGACGATCGTTCACGGTGATCTTGCCGGAACCCGGCTTGAGGAAGACGCGGGCGGCGGAGGTCTTGCGACGACCGGTGCCGTAGTTGGCTTTGGCTGCTGCGGGCATTGACTGAGGTTCCTTAGATTTCGAGCTGCTTCGGCTGCTGGGCGGCGTGCGGATGTTTGTCGCCCGCGAACACATGCAGCTTCTTGTACATCTTGCGGCCGAGCGGGCCCTTCGGAAGCATGCCCTTCACCGCGAATTCGATGGCGCGCTCGGGATGCTCCTTGAGCAGCTTGCCGAGAGCGATGGACTTGATACCGCCGATGGCGCCGGTGTGGTGGTAGTAGATCTTGTCGTCGAGCTTGTTGCCCGTGACTTTGATCTTCTCCGCGTTCAGCACGACGATGTGATCGCCCGTGTCGATGTGCGGAGTGAAGATGGCCTTGTGCTTGCCCTTCAAACGCATGGCGATCTGCGTCGCGAGGCGACCCAGCACCTTGTTTGAAGCATCGACGACATACCAGTCGCCGCGCACAGTTTCGTTCTTCGCAAAAACAGTAGACATCACAACACTCCAACACCGGAAGGGAACGCACATCCGGACCGAAGAAATCGGCCGCGAATCTGACTGGCGGACCCCTGGAAAAAGGGGCGCAAGTGTACTCAAGCCCCTTGGGCTTTGCAAAACTCCATAAGCCTCAGAGATTCAGCGCCCTATAATCATCATATGGCGCTTGGCCCGAACCTCGATACGGTCATTTCGGCGGTGGATCGAACCCTGCGGGCCCTGCTCGCCCCCCCGGCCGCCGGCCGCCCGGTCCCGGCCCGCGCCACCCCCGGGCAACCCCGGGACAAGGCCGACGCGGCCCTGTCGGAGGACGATCGCCGGGAATCGGCGGCCCTGATGCGCGTGAATCATGCCGGTGAGGTCGCGGCGCAGGCGCTTTACCACTCCCAGGCGCTGTTCGCCCGCGACCCGGAAGTGCGCGATTTCATGCTCCACGCGGCCCGCGAAGAGACCGATCACCTGGCCTGGTGCGAGACCCGGCTCCAGGAGCTCGGCGCACGACCGAGCATCCTCAATCCCCTCTGGTACGCCGGCTCATTCGGCATCGGCACCCTGGCCGCATTGTTGGGCGACAAGGCCAGCCTCGGTTTCGTCGCCGAAACAGAACGACAGGTCGAGGGCCATCTACAAAGCCATCTCGAGCGTCTGCCGCCCGACGATCTGCGCAGCCGCGCCATCGTCGAGGCCATGTGCGAAGACGAAATCGGGCATGGCCGCCAGGCGCAGAGCGCCGGCGGTAGCTTGCCGCCCGCCCCGGTCCGCGAATTGATGCGGCGGACGGCCAAGGTGATGACGCATACTGCGTACAAATTTTGAGGATGCGAGTTCCCGACGAGTCGGGTTTTAATGAAGCCCCTGTGATGGGGATCACGGTTGGCCCGTGGTCTTTTACTTGCGACAGCAGTAAGTTATGTAATAAGACTTAATGCAGACTCGCAGGTGGGGCGAACGATGCACGCAGCAGCAAGGGAGAACCAGATGGAAGAGGCGGTCAAACCCCTCAGCGATATTCCGGCGATCAATCGTTTTCTGAGCTATTGCCGGATTCGCACTGTTCCGTCGAAGACGGTCGTGATTCATGCGGGCGATCTGCCCGACGTCCTCTACTACATCATCAGCGGCTCGGTCGAGGTGATGGTCGAGGACGAAGAAGGCAACGAAATGGTCCTGGCCTATCTGAACAAGGGCCAGTTCTTCGGTGAGATGGGTTTGTTCCACGAATCGCCGCTGCGCAGCGCCTGGGTGCGCACGCGTAATCACTGCGAGCTCGCGGAAATGACCTATCCCCGCTTCCGCCAGATCGCGGCCGAAAGCCCGGGACTGGTATTCGAGCTCGCGACGCAGCTCGCCACCCGCCTCGACCGCACCAACCGCAAACTCTCCGACCTCGCCTTCGTCGACGTCACCGGCCGTGTCGCCCACGCCATCATGGACCTGTGCGGCGAACCCGATGCCATGACGCATCCGGAAGGCATGCAGATCAAGGTCTCGCGCCAGGAGCTTTCACGCCTGGTCGGCTGCTCCCGCGAAATGGCGGGCCGTGTCCTGAAGGTGCTGGAAGACCAGGGCCTGCTGCGCGCCACCGGCAAGACCATCGTCGTGTTCAACGCGCGTCCGAAGATGAAGACGCGCCCGGTCGTCGTGCCCGTTCAGGGCGGCAAGGGCGGCGGCGGCAAGGTCAGCAACTCGCGCGTCGAAGACGACGAGGATGACGACGACGAGGAATAATGGGGACATTCTCCGTTTCCTAGCAAACGGGGACAGACCTGACGAGGAACGCCGGCATCGCCCGGCGTTTTTCGTTTTATGGCCTGACCGGCAGAATGCGAGAGATGTGAGCGCCCGTGATCAGCGCTCGCCGATCGCCGCGCGCATGGCGTCGATGGTCGCCTTGTAATCCTTCGCGCCGAAGATCGCCGAACCCGCCACGAACATGTCGGCGCCGGCGCTCGCGATCTCCGCGATGTTGTCCACCTTCACGCCGCCGTCGATCTCCAGGCGGATCTCGCGGCCTGACGCATCGATGAGCTTGCGCACCGCGCGCACCTTGTCGAGCACTTCCGGGATGAACTTCTGCCCACCGAACCCCGGGTTCACCGACATCAGCAGGACGAGATCGAGCTTGCCGAGCGTGTGATCGAGCCAGTCGAGCGGCGTCGCCGGATTGATCACGAGACCCGGCTTGCAGCCGTGCTCGCGAATCAGGTTGATCGTGCGGTCGACGTGCTCGGTCGCTTCCGGATGGAACGAGATGTACGTGGCGCCCGCCTTCGCGAAGTCCGGCACGATGCGATCCACCGGTTTCACCATGAGATGCACATCGAGCGGCGCGGTGATTCCGTGCTTGCGCAACGCCGCGCACACCAGCGGACCCACGGTGAGGTTCGGGACGTAATGATTGTCCATCACGTCGAAGTGCACGACGTCCGCACCGGCCGCCAGTACCGCGTCGACCTCGGCGCCCAATCTCGCGAAGTCCGCGGAGAGAATCGACGGCGCGATCCAGGGTTTGAGCATGCGGCCAGTCTACGCGAGGCGCTTCAGGATCGCGAAGAATCGCCTTCCGCGACCTGGGGCCGCGCGCTGATCAGGATCTTGTCGATGCGCGTCCCGTCGAGATCGACCACTTCGATGCGCAGGTCGCGCCATACGAGCGTTTCTCCGACGGCCGGCAGCCGCCCGAGTTGCCAGAGCACGAACCCGGCGATCGTATGGAAGTTGTCGCCCGAGGACAGATCCTTGCGTTCGAGCAATCGCTCGACTTCATGGATCGAGATCTGTCCATCGAGCAACCAGCTCCCATCGTCGCGGCGCACCGCCTCACTGCGCTCGGGAACGGCGATGTCTCCCACGCTGCCGGCAATCGCGCGCAGGATATCCACCGGCGTCACGAGGCCACGGATCTCCCCGTATTCGCCCGTGACGATCGCAACGTGCACGTTGGCACCGCGGAACGTATCCAGCAGCTTGAGCGGCGATACGGTCGGAGGAACGAGCAACGGCTGCCGGATGTGTGTCTCGCGGTTGAGCGCCCCGAGGCGCAGGGCCTCGCCCAGATCGGCGAGCGTGATCACGCCTAACATCTGCTCGAGCGTGCCGTCGCACAGCGGAAAGCGCGAGTGTCCGCTGCCGCGCGCCTCGCGCCAGATGAGCTCCAGCGTCATGTTCACGTCCAGCCAGATGATCTCGCCGCGCTGGACCATCAGCGACTCGATCGAAGCATCGGCGAGTTGCAACACGCCCTCGATGAGCTCCTTTTCGCGACGCAGGAAGACACCCTCCTTCGCGCCCTCGGCGATCATCGTGCGCAGTTCGTCTTCCGTGATCGACGACTGGGGCGCGCTCGTGATCGGCAGGAGCTTCGCCACCGCCTCGGTGGATACCTGCAGCAGCCACACCAGCGGCCAGGCCGCGCGCAACAGCCAATGCATGGGAATCGCCGCGGCCTCGGCGATCCGCTCGGCATGCGCCAATGCGATCCGCTTCGGCACGAGTTCGCCGAGGATCAGCGATAGATAGGTCACCACGATGACCACCAGCGCGAAAGCCGTCTCGTAGGCGTACTGCGCGAGCCACTCGACGCGCTCGAACACCCGCGCCAGGTCCTCGGCGAACACCGCGCCGCTGTACACGCCGGTGAGGATCCCGACGAGCGTGATGCCGATCTGTACCGTGGACAGGAGTTGCGTCGGATTCTCGAGCAGCTCGAGGGCCATCCGTGCGCCGCGGTGGCCCGCGTCCGCGCGCGACTTGAGCCGAGCCTTGCGCGCCGACACGAGCGCGAGCTCCGATCCGGCAAACAGGCCGTTCAACAGGATGAGCCCGAGCAGGATTGCGGCTTCACCAATGTTCACGCGATCGCCCTCAGGTCATCCCGCGCGTGGACTTGATCAGCTCGTACGCCTCGATGATCTGCTGCGTACGTTGTTTGGCGTGTTCGAGCATGGAATCCGGCAATCCATTGGCCTTGAGCTTGTCAGGATGATGCTTGCTCAGCTGCCGGCGATAGGCGCGCGCGATGTCATCGTTTGACGCTTTCGCGTCGACCTCGAGGATCTGGTACGCGGCCGCGAGCTGCAGGCCGGTCTTCGGCGGCGGCGGCGCGCCACCGGCACCGCCATTGCCGCCACCACGCGTCCAGGCGCGAAACTGCTCACGGCGGATCCGCAGCACGGCTTCCATGTGCGCGAGTTCGATCCGCGAGACATCGAGCAGGTCCGCCACTTTCTGAATCGCCGCGCGCGCCGGACCTTGCATGTCGACGCCTTCCAGCGCCGCACGCACCTGGATCTCGAGGAAGACGCGCAACAGATCCGGACGATGCGCGCAGGCATCCGCGAAATCCTCGACCGTGGTCTGCAGGTCGAACTGCGGGTCCTTGCCCTGTGTGAAGTGCCTGATGGCCGCGTGGATCTGCGCGCCATCGAGCCTGAGCTCGCTCATGACCTGGCGGGCGGCGGCGATCTCGGCCTCCGAGACCCGGCCGTCGGACTTCGCGACGTGCCCCATCACCTCGAAGGTCGTCGTGAAGAACTTCTCGCCGGCATTCGGCGACCCCCGGCCGGCACCGGCCGCGCGCCGCGCGGCGACACTCTGGTCATAGAAATGCCCGAGGATCATCCCGATCAGCAATCCCCAGGGACCACGCAGGATCAGCAAGCCAAGAATCGCGCCGACGATCTTTCCGATGAAGCTCATCTCGGCGTCTTGTTAATATCCATGGCAACTATGCTACCAGCCGACAACGCTTCCGCGCCTGTGCACACCACCCAGCTGCGCGATCTCGAAAAGATCCACACCGGAAAAGTGCGCGACATCTACGCGATCGACGCCGATTCGATGCTGATCGTCACCACGGACCGCTTGTCCGCTTTCGACGTCGTGCTGCCGGATCCGATTCCCGACAAGGGCCGTGTGCTCAATTCGATCTCGAATTTCTGGTTCGCGCGCACCGGCCACATCGTGCCGAATCACCTGACGGGGCGGAACATCGACGAGGTGGTGAAGGATCCGGCCGAGCGCGCCATGCTCGCCGATCGCGCCGTGATCGTGAAGCGGCTCAAGACCGTGCCGCTCGAAGCCGTGGTGCGCGGTTACGTGATCGGTTCCGGCTGGAAGGACTACCAGAAGACCGGCGCCATCTCCGGCATCAAACTACCCGCGGGTCTCAAGCAGGCGGCGAAGCTGCCGCAGACGCTGTTCACGCCCTCGACCAAGGCCGCGATCGGCGACAAGGACGAAACCATCAGCTTCGAGACCGCGGCGAAGATCGTCGGCGCCGATGTCGCCGCGCGCGTGCGCGACACCGCGATCGCGTTGTACGAATTCGCGGCGCAACACGCCGCCCAGCGCGGCATCATCATCGCGGACACCAAATTCGAGTTCGCGCAAGGTCCGGACGGAAACCTGGTGCTGATCGACGAGGTACTCACGCCCGACTCCTCGCGCTTCTGGCCGGCGGACACGTACCGGGAAGGCACCAGCCCGCCCTCCTTCGACAAGCAGTTCGTGCGCGACTATCTCGAGACGCTCGACTGGAACAAGCAAGCGCCGGGACCGAGGCTGCCGGCGGAGATCATCGCCAGGACGCGCGACAAGTATGTCGAGGCGCTGAGCCGTCTAACCACCTGACGTCGCGCCCGGACGTTTCGGGACGAGACCCGCTTCGCGCATCCTGGCCAGGGATGCGCTTTCTTTCGCCGTGCGCTCGAGCACTTTCGCCAATACGCTTTTGAATTCGGGATCGTTGCGCACTTTCTCGAACGCCGGCTCGGTGTTCAGGAAAGCCCACCAGCTGCAACCGCCATAGGCAGCCGACGCACGCCGGATCTCCGCGAGCGCCGCGGCATCTTCACCCAGCAAGGCAAGCGCGATGGCACGGTCCGGTCCATACCACAGGTCGGTGCGGCCATAGTCGCGCATCACGCGGTCCATGTCCGCGAGACTGGCGCGCAGCAGGCGTCGCCCGCGTTCCAGCTGGCCATCCGCGATCAGCATGTCCCCGAGCGCGACCGTCGCGACCGCGACCCCCGTTTGCATCGGGAATCGCGGCTGCCCCGACGCATCCCACGTGACGCCGGCCTGCTCTTCGAGCAACGCGATGGCGGGCGCGAATGATTTCGTCTCGCGAGCGTGCATCCGCACGGCGATGCTCCCGAGTCGTCCGTCGTACGGAATCATCGTGCCGTCCGCGAAGGCGGCATATGCGCTTTCGCCGGCGGCCCGCCATTGGCGGCGATACAACTGTAGATAGAGCCGGCGGCTCGGCATGCCGTGGCCGATGTCCTCGACGACCTCCTCTGCGGCGGCAACTTCGCGAAGGTTGATGTAGCCCTGAATCAGCAGGGACACGGTCGAAGCCGCATCCGGGTCGAGATCGATCGCCTGCTCGAGATACTTGATGCCTTCCGCCTGCTGGCCATCGAGACATCCGAGCGCCTCGCCATAGCGGGCGAGCGCCGGCTGATACAGCGGATCGCGCTCCACCACGCCGCGCAGCTCCGCGAGCGCCGGTGAGACCTGGCCGCGCCAGAACATCAGGAACACCGCCTTCGTGACCGCGTATCGCGGCTCGAGCGGATCGAGCTGCCGGGCGCGTTCGAGCATCGCCAGCGCCTCGTCGCGCTTGTCGACGGTTTCGTACAGCACCGCGGCGAGCCCCGCGAACGCAGCTGCGTTGTTGGGGCTCAACTCGATGCTCCTGCGGTAGTCACGCTCGGCGCCTTGCAGATCACCGAATGCCGTCAGGTACGCCCGCACGGCATAGGCCTCTCCATTGGCGGGATCGAGCGCCAGCGCCTTCGCGATGAGTCCTTCGTGCGCACTTCCTATCACGGCGACTTCGCGCACGTCGGCTCCGAGATCGATCATGGCGTTCACAATACGTTGACCGACCTGAGGCTGGAGGCTCACTACCAGGCCATGGACGGTCCATTCGCCATCGCTCCATTCGCGGCAGTCGTCTTCCCCGTGACGGACTATGAAACCATGGGCCACGCCGCACCCGGGCGCGGTCTGGCCGAGGCCTGGATTGGGACATACGTCGGCGCCAGTCTCGACGAATGGCTGCCACGCACGTACGTGCAGCTCCGCCTCAACTACGCCTTCGTGGAAAGGGTCGCCGGAATCAGCCACGACCGTATCAACGCCGACCTGGAGATCGGCTACTTCATCAATCCGAGCCTGAGTGTCCGGCTGGTCGGCATGTGGCAGGACACCGACGGCGGAATCGGGGTGCCCATTCCTCCCAGCCACCCGCTGTACCACCACCACGATCAGCTCGCGGCCAGCCGATTTTTCAACGTGGGTGGCGGCGTCGCTTGGAGCCTTTCGGATCGCGTGGGCTTCTACCTTTTCTACGGCTCCGCGATTCACGGCAGAAACGTCCACATGGTCGACCAGAGCGTGAGCATCGGGATGAATTTCCTCGCCGGACGCTGATCCGGAGCCATCTTCACCAAATCTTCCGCCGTGCTTCATGCGGGCCGGCGGCGGATGACTAGCTTCTCTCCGTGCTGCGCACCGCAGCGAATCAATCAATACGGAGAGCTGTCATGAAACCGAGATTCAATTCCTGGCGCCGCCGGCGGGCCGCGATCGGGTCAACACTGGTCCTGCTGCTGTCGATGGCCGGCGCGCGCGCCGACGTCGTCAGCGACTGGAACGCCACCGCGCAGGGCGTATTCCTGGCCAAGGGCGCGAACGCGGGCGTTTATTTCGCGATGATGCACATCGCCATCTACGACGCGGTCAATGCGATCGACGGGCGTTACACGGTTTTCGCCGTCAAACCGACGAGCGACGCGCGCGGCGCATCGAAAGAGGCCGCCGCCGCCGCCGCGGCCTACAACACCCTGCTCAACCTGTTTCCTGACCAGCAGACGACCCTGCAGAACGCCTACGTGGCCTCGCTGGCCCGGGTACCCGACGGAGCGGCGAAGACCCGCGGGATCAAGATCGGTGAAGAGGTCTCGGCCGCCTGGCTCGCGTCCCGGGTCGGTGATGGACGCGAAGCGGTCATCCCTTACGTGTTCGGCACGGAGCCTGGTGATTATCAACGCACCCCGCCGGCATTCCCGAACCCGGCCCCGGTGTGGTTCGCCACGGTGAAGCCCTTCGCCCTCACCAGCCCCTCGCAGTTCCGTGCGTACGGGCCGCCCGACCTCACGAGCTGGCGCTACGCGCAGGACGTGAACACGGTCAAGGAGCTCGGCTCACTCAACAGCACGAAGCGCACCGCCGAGCAGACCGAGATCGCGATGTTCCACACAGAGAATCCGACTACCTACTGGGCGCACAACATTCGCGACCTGGTGGCGACCAGGCCGCTCTCGGTCGAAGACAGCGCGCGCTTCTTCGCGATGGTATTCGTCGGCTACGGCGACGCGGCAATCGCCTGTTTCGATTCCAAGTACCACTTCAACCGGTGGCGGCCCGTGACCGCGATCGTGAACGCCGACGCGGATGGCAACGACGCCACGGCTGCGGATTCTGCCTGGCTGCCGCTCGCGAACACGCCCGCGCACCCGGAGTATCCGGCGGCGCACGGCTGCGTTTCAGCGGCGGTCGCGGACACGCTCAAGCGATTCTTCGGCCCGCGCAATTTCCAGTTCACCATGACGAGCTCGGTCGCGAACACGAAGCCGCACGTGTATCGCAGCACCGATGAGTTCATAAACGAGGTGATGATGGCGCGAGTCTGGGGCGGGATGCACTTTCCGACTTCGACCGTCCATGGCGCCGCCATCGGGCACCACGTCGCCGCGTGGGTCGAAGACAACTACTTCCGCAAGGTGAAGAATCGCAAGTAGCTCATGCGGACACGGCGAGCGGGAACAGGAC
>JAEWLQ010000070.1 GCA_023457495.1 Pseudomonadota bacterium | reverse complement strand
CCGCGGCGCTCGAGGCCCATTCGGACGGCGGATCGACGATGAGCATCGCGCGGCGCTCACGGCAGAAGCGTCCCGCGACCAGCAACGTGGACAACCCCACATCCGTGTCGCGCGCCAGCGGCGGGATGCACAGCAGGTTGATGTCGGGAGCGGCGTGCAGTGCGAAGAGGCCGGTACCCGCCTGCGCCGAGCCGATGATGTCGTAGTCCGTGATCGGACCGCCGTCGTCGCCGTCGGGGTTGGAGGGCGTGTAGCCGATCACCGCGCCGTTGTTCGCGGCCGGTGTCCGCGACGGACGCTCCGCCGGCACGCTGCCCTGGACGCGCACCAGCCGCGAGTCCAGCAGCGCATCGGCGATGAAACGATCCGCGCCCGGCGTAACCGACAGCCGCCGGAAGATTTCCTGGTCCTCGATCTGCTCGGAGCCCGCGGCGCGCACGCGTTGCACGACGAGATTGAAGCGGTCGGCTTCGCGCGCCTCGATGGCGTCGTAGTCGACCGAGGCGCGCAGGAATTCGCGCGAGCCGGCACCGACACCGCGCAGGATGAGCCGGCCATTTCCAGCTGGCAGCGTGAGCGTCGGCGGCCGCGCGCCGTTGACGACACGGACGATGACCGCGCAGCGGCCACCGTTCTCGAAGAATTGTTCGACCGCGTAACTCAGCGTCGAGGGTTGCCACAGGCCGCCGAACACTCGCGTGAAGTCGGCAAAACTGCGCACCGGCACGGGTTCGTTGACGGGTCCTTTGAGCGTGCGGCCGATGAAGGCGGCGATGTTCGTCGCGGCGCGCGCGATGACACGTAGGGAGCCGGGCTGTTCGGCAGACGAAATCTGCGAGTCAATCGTCTCGGGCAATCGGCTCCCCGTTGCACGACCCCGGCGAGTTTGGGGTCACGCGATGCCCGCGGAATGTATCAGCGTCTCAGTAGCGCCGCCACAGCGGCACGTTGCGTCGTTTGAAAAGTGCGACGAGCACGAGACCCGCGATGAAGCCACCGATGTGCGCGCCGAACGCGATGCCACCCTGGGTTCCATCCGGATCACTCGCGGCGGCGAAGCTGCCCATGACGAGTTGCATGACGAACCAGGCCGCGAGCACCCAGATCGCCGGGAAGCGGCCGATCTGCACGATCACGAAGCCGAGTGGCATGCCGAGCAGCACGCGCGCGCGCGGAAACAGCAGCATGTAGGCGCCGAGCACGCCGGAGATGGCGCCGCTCGCACCGACCATGGGGATCTGGGAATCCGGGCCGAGCATCACCTGCGCGAACACGGCGGCGACGCCGCACAGCAGATAGAAGATGAAGAAGCGCACGTGACCCATCGCGTCTTCGATGTTGTTACCGAAGACCCACAGATAGAGCATGTTGCCGGCCAGGTGCCAGAAACCACCGTGCAGGAACATCGAGGTCAGCACGGTCATCGCCGGCGGGATCAGGTCGATCTCCGGCGGCAGCGCGACGCGGCCCGTGAGCACGGCCGGGATCACGCCGAGCGCGAACGCGGCCCGCTGGGCGCTGACATCCGTCATCAGCAGGTGCTGCCACACGTACAGGACGACGCAGGCGATGATGATGCCGACCGTGACGCGTGGCCGGGTCGTGGTCGGATTCTCGTCGCCCAGCGGCAGCACCATGGATCAGCGTCCCTGCAACACGATGGTGTCGATCGTCGCCGTCGCGATCGGATGGTAGTTAGGCCGCGCCTTCGCGTAGATGGCGCGGGCGCGGGCCGCGCCGGCCGGCGTCTTCATGAGATCCTCGTACAGCGGCTTGATCAGCCGGCGGCGGCCGATCGTCGTGAGGTAACTCTCGAGGCGCGGATACGCGGCAGCGTAGTCGTTGCGGATCGCCACGCGCAGCCAGCTGAAGGCGATCTCGGCATTGCCGGTGGCGGTGAGGCCGAAAGCCTCATCGAGCGCCGTGAGTTGCGCGGCGGGCACCTTGGCCGGCAGTCCCTGGAGGAAGTGGACCCACTCGTGCGTGGTCCAGTCGCGCGCCGGAAGATCCTTGGCGGCGAATTTGCCGGCCAGCCAGTCGGCGCGCGCCGCGTCCACGAGCTTGAACGCATCCGAGTGCGGCAATACGGCGTTCTTCGGCAGGCCGGGCGCGAAGATCCATTCGTCGATCTCGGCGGCGGTCACCGCGCCCGGTTTCTTCGGCAGCAGGTTCGCGTCGAGATAGGCGCGGAATCTTTCGGTCCAGATGCTCTGGAAGGCGAATTCACCGAAGTAGTCCTGCAGGAATCGGTCGACGGTGTCGGCGCCGAAGCGGCTGGCGAGCCAGGTGGCGAACAGCTGGCCCTTCACGTACGGCACGCGCGTGAAGGCGTCGTCCGGATCGCGGCCGCGCAGGTCGATGGCGAGCACCTGGTCAGCGGGCGGCAGCGTCGCGAGATCGTCCTTGAGCGAGGCGACGTTCAGCACCGCTTCCATGGCCTGACGCCGCTCGCCGTAAACCGCTTGCATGATGCGGCTCTCGAGGTAGTCGGTGAAACCTTCGTTGAGCCACAGGTCGCGCCAGGTCGCGTTGGTGACGAGGTTGCCCGACCAGGAATGCGCGAGCTCGTGCGCGATGAGCGCGGTGAGGCTGCGGTCGCCGGCGATCACGGTCGGCGTGATGAACGAGAGGCGCGGATTCTCCATGCCGCCGAACGGGAACGAGGGCGGCAGGATCAGGAGGTCGTAGCGGCCCCAGCGATACGGGCCGAAGAGCTTTTCGCTGACCTGGATCATCTGCTCGGTTTCCGCGAACTCGTTCGCGGCCGCCTCGACGATCGAACTTTCCGCGAACACGCCGGTGCGCGGACCGGTCGCGCGGAATTCCAGCTTGCCGATGCCGAGCGCGATCAGGTACGAGGGGATCGCCTGCGGCATCTTGAAGCGATAAACGCCGTCGGGCGCGAGCTCGGTGGCGTTCTCCGCGCTCATCACGGCGCGCATGCCGGGCGGGACGTGGATCGTCGCGCGGTAGGTCATGCGCGTCTGCGGTGTGTCCTGCAACGGGATCCAGCTGCGCGAATGGATGGCCTGGGATTGCGTGAACAGGAACGGATGCGTCTTGTCGGCGGTTAGCGCGGCGTCCACCCACTGCAGTCCGGTCGCGCCGGGAACCGTCTGGTAGGAGATGCGCACGGTGAATTCGGCGGCGTCGAGTGACGCGGGGAGCTCGATGTCGAGGGGCGCGCCGAGGATCGGGTCGCGCTTGCCCACCTTGAATGCGAGCGGCGTGAGATCGCGCGGGCCGCGCAGCCACCACACCTGGCGGATGCCGAGATCGCGCGTGTCGAGGGTGAGCGTGTTCGCGCCGGCGCCGATGCGCGTCACGACGAGATCGGCGACCCCCGAGAGGCGCTTCGCCTCGAACGAAGCGTCGAGATCGAGCTCCAGGTGCCGCACGCGAAACGCGTCGGTGTTCGCGTAGGAGTGGTAATCGTGACCGGGGACGATGGGTTCAGGTTTGGCGGGCGCCGCGGCCTGGGCCGTGGCGGCGCTCATCAGCAGAGTGGCGACGAGAATTTTCATGCGGCGAACTGTACCCGGTGCGCGTCACCGCTGTTCGTCCGGCAGTCAGGCCTGTCCCCGTTTGCCAGGAAACGGGGAATGTCCCCATTTCCTAGGAAACAAGGAATGTCCCCATTAATTCGTGGCGGCTTTGGCGCTGGGGGTGGTGGCGGCTTCGGCGGCGGACTCGACGGAGGATTCGCGATCGGAGACGAGTTCCTGGAAGGTGGCCTCATCGACGGGCAGATCGGTGATGCCGTCCCAGGTGGCGCCGGGGGCGACGGTGTTCTGCACGATGGTGGCGCCGGCGACGATCGCGTCGAGCTGATCGGGACCGCCGGTCACGGACACCGGGATGCCGCGCGGCTCGTGGGTCAGTTTCGCGACCGCGTCCCAGTCGATCTTTTCCTTGCGCGCCGCGAGTTCTTTCTTGATGTTCTCGGCCATCGTCTTGTTGAGCAGCTTGGCCTGCGCCTTCTTCCAGTCGCGCGGATCGTCCTCGAGCACGTCGAAGGCCTGGATGTGCAGCGCGCCATCGTGCCAGCCGAACACGAACGGCTGGTTCACGACGCGCACCGGCGTGCCGATCGGCGCGAGCTCGAACAACTGCGCGATGTCCTCGGGATACAGACGCACGCAGCCGTGGCTCGAGCGCAGGCCCACGCCCGCGGGCTTGTTGGTGCCGTGAATCATGTAGGTCGGCCAGCCGAGGTAGACCGCGTGGCGGCCGAGCGGGTTATCCGGTCCCGCGGGTACGACGGCGTCGAGTTTCTCGCCGCGCTCCTTCAGGTGTTCCCGGATGATGGACGCGGTCGGGCGCCAGACCGGATCTTTCTGTCGGCGCACGATTTTCGTCGTGCCTTCTGGCGTCTTCCAACCCACCTTGCCGATGCCGATGGGATAGGTGTGCACGACCTGCTGCTCGCCCTTCTTCACCTTCGGGTAATAGAAGAGGCGCATCGCGGCCGCGTTGATGACGATGCCTTCGCGCGGCGCATTCGGCAGGACGAATTGCGACGGAATCACGATCTCGCGGTTCTCACCCGGCAGCCACGGATCGACGTCCGGATTGGCACGCACGATTTCCTCGTAACCCACGTTGAAGCGGCGCGCGATGTCGGTGAGCGTGTCTTCCTTCGTCGCCTGGGTTTTCTGCACGACGCCGACGATGTCGGTGGTCGCATCGATCTCGAAACGATGCGTCGGCACGGGCTGCGGCAGCGCCGGCACGACGGGTTCGGTCTTCGCGGCGCGCTTGCCGCCCCAGCCCGGACCGTCACCGAGCAGCGAGCATCCGGAAATCAGCGAGGCGCAGAGCGCCATCACGGCCACGGGCCGCAATGCGAGGTGGTTTTTCATGGCCAAAGTATATGTCACGGCTTCTTCGTTTCTGACTGTCTGGAATCTGCTACAGCAACGTGGGCTGGTTCGGGAGCTCGTTGCGATCCAACGAGCGGGACTCGCGCGTCTGGAACGGGAATTCGGCTTCTAACAAGCCGCCCACCGCCGCGACTCCGGCGAGCGCGCCTTCGGCGAAGCGGCCGGCGCGGAAGTGCTCCTCCATCTGCCGGCAGGCGGCCTCCCACTTCTCTGGGGGAATCACCGCGGAGGCTCCCCGGTCCGCGATGATCTCCACGTCGCGATCCGCCACCAGCACGTAGATGAGCACGCCGTTGCGCCGCTCGGTGTCCCAGACCTGCAGGTGCGAGAACACCTGCATCGCGCGCTCGCGTGGCGTCGTGCCCGCGCGCAGGTCGGCGAGGTCGAGCGCGGTCTCGATCACGAAGCGGATTTCGCCGCTGGTGCGCGTCTCGACGGATTCGATCGCCTTCTCGATCGACGCCAGGGCCTCATCCGGGAAGCGCCGACGGGTGCCGGCCCGGGTCGCGAAGAGATGTCCGAGTGCCCGCATGGCCTAACTACCATCGTCCCGAGGCGCCGCCGCCTCCGAAGCCGCCGCCCATGCCGCCACCGAAGCCCCCACCGCCGAAGCCTCCGCCGCCGAATCCGCCTCCACCGAAACCACCGGGCCAGCCACGGTCACGGAACACGTGTCCGCCGCCGTAACGTGCACCCGCGCCCATGCCGAACAGCAGCGTGAACAGGAACAGGCCGATGCCCGCGCCGGCCGCGCCGAAGGCGCTCGCGGTGATGAGCCACGTGAGCCCCGCTCCACCAGCGCCCGCCACGCCCGCGGCGGGAAGACGTCCGATCAGCGGGCGCAGGATGCTCGCGAGCATGAAGCCGCCGATCAGCAGGATCGGCCAGGGGACGCCGCCACCGTGGTCGGGTTTCCAGGTCTGGTCCGGCTCCGGCAGGATTTCGCCATCGATGACGCGGATCATCTGGTCGAGGCCCGCATTGATGCCGCCGTAGAAATCGCCCTGCTTGAACAGCGGCGCGATGGTCTCGTCGATGATGCGGCGAGAGGTGAGATCCGTCAGCGCGCCTTCGAGGCCGTAACCGACTTCGATGCGCAGCGCGCGATCGTTCGTGGCGACGATGAGGATCGCGCCGTCATCGGGTTTCTCGCGCCCCACCTTCCAGGCGTCGGCGAGACGGATGCCGAACTGCGCGATGTCCTCGGGCTCCGTCGTCGGCAGCATGAGCACCGCGATCTGCGCGCCCTTGCGTTGCTGGAACGCCAGGAGCTTTTCATTGAGCGCGGCCTGCTGCTGGGCGGTGAGCGTGCCCGTGAGATCGACCACCGGCGCTTCGTAGGCCGGAATCGGAACCTGCGCGCGCGCCGGCCCGACGCCGGCCGCGACCAGCAGCACGAGCGTGAGGAGCGCGGCTCTCAAGACGGCCTGACTAATTCGCCGGGGGATTCGGCGCGGGCGCCGGCGGCGGCTGCGGAGCTTCGACCGGTGCGTTCGACTGCGACGGGGTCGTGGAGTCGAAGCTCACGGCCGGGGCCGTGGCGATCGCCGCTTCGTTCTCGACCGTGAAGTTGGGCTTCACGTCGAAGCCGAAGACGTTGGCGGTGAGGTTCGTCGGAAACTCGCGCACCGTCACGTTGAACGCGCGCACGGAGTCGATGTAACGATTGCGTGCGACGGCGATGCGGTTCTCGGTGCCCTCGAGCTGCGCCTGCAAGTCGCGGAAATTCGCATCCGACTTGAGCTCGGGGTACCGCTCGACGGTGACGAGCAGGCTCTTGAGCGCCTGTGTGAGCTCGCCCTGCGCGGCCTGGAATTTCGCGAAGGCCGCCGGATCGTTGATGAGCTCGGGCGTCGCCTGGATCGAGGTCGCGCGCGCGCGCGCCTCGGTGACGCCGACCAGCACGCGCTCTTCCTGCGCGGCGAAGCCTTTTACGGTCGCGACCAGGTTCGGGACGAGATCAGCGCGCCGCTGATACTGGTTGACCACTTCGGACCAGGCGGCCTTCACGGCCTCGTCCTGGTTCTGCAGCCGGTTGTAGCCGCATCCCGATACGCCCAACGAGGCAACGAGTGCGATCACGCTGAGTGCGACTTTTCTCATTGGATTCTCCGCGCGAGGGTGGCAGCGAGCGCTACCAGATTTTGACACGCTCGGTCGGAGGCCGGTACATGCGGTCCCCCGGCTTCACGCCGAAGGCGTCGTAAAAGGCGCCGATATTGCTTGCCGGACCATTCGTACGAAACTCGCTCGGGCTGTGCGGATCGGTCACCAGGCGCTTGAGCAGCTCCTCGTCGCGGAACTTGCGCCGCCACACCTGCGCCCATCCGAGGAAGAAACGCTGGTCGCCCGTGAACCCGTCGAGCTCCGGCGCCGCCTGGCCGGCCAGCGAGAGCCTGTAGGCCTTGAGCGCGACTTCCATGCCGGACAAGTCCCCGATGTTCTCCCCGAGCGTGAGCTTGCCGTCGACGCGCCGGTTGTCGAGCACGGAGTAGGAGTCGAACTGCTTCACCAGCACGCCGGCGCGTAGTTTGAATTTCTCGCCGTCCTCGGCCGTCCACCAGTCGCGCAGGTTGCCATCGCCGTCGAACTGGCGGCCCGAGTCGTCGAAACCGTGGCTGATCTCGTGGCCGATGATCGAACCGATCGCGCCGTAGTTCACCGCGTCATCCGCGGTCGGATCGAAGAACGGCGGGCGCAGGATCGCGGCGGGAAAGGTGATCTCGTTGGTCGTCGGGTTGTAGTACGCGTTGACGGTCTGCGGTGTCATGAGCCATTCGCCCTTGTCCACCGGACCGCCGGTGCGGGCGACCTGGCGCTGATTCTCGAACTGCTTCGCACGCAGCACGTTGCCGACGAGATCGTCGCCACGGATCGCGAGCGGCGAGTAGTCGCGCCACTTGTCGGGATAGCCGACTTTCACGGTGATCTTCGAGAGCTTCTTCTTGGCCTCGGCACGCGTCGCCGCGCTCATCCAGTCGAGTTCGTCGATCGACATGTCGAAGGCGATCAGCAGATTGCCCACGAGGTCGAGCATGCGCCGCTTGGCGTCGGCGCCGAAATGCGCTTCGACGTACATCTGCCCGATGAGCTCGCCGATGTTCGCGTCCATCGAGTCGACCGCGCGCCGCCAGCGCGGCTGTTGTTCGGCGACGCCGTTCAGCGTGCGCTGGCGGAAATCGAATTGCAGATCCGTGTACGGAGCGGGCAGGTACGGCGCGTACGCGTCGAGCAGCTTGAACTTGAAATACACGCGCCAGTCGGCGACGGGCACCGTTCTCACCAGTTGCGCGATGCCCTTGATGAAGGACGGCTGGCTCACGTCGAGCCGCTGCGCGGGCGCGCCCATGCCTTCGAAGAACGCCAGCCAGTCGAACCCCGGGGCGAGCTTCTGGTAATCCGGCAGGGACATCGGGTTGTAGTTCTTCACCGGATCGCGCAGCGCGACCTGGGTCCACTGGTCGTTCGCGATCCGCGTTTCGAGCGCGGCGATGCGCGCCGCGGCGGAGCGCGCGTTGCGCTCGCCCGAGAGCGCCAGCAACTTCTCCGCGTACTCCGCGAAACGCGCGCGGAAACGCGTGTATTTCTCGTCCGGGTTCAGATAGTAGTCGCGGTCGGGCATCGTGAGGCCCGACTGGTACAACGTGCCCAGGTAGACGCTGGAGTTGCCGCTGTCCGGCCCCGAGTACCACGCGATCGGCTGCGCGACGCCGACCCGCTGCGAATGTCCGATGTAACGCGCGACGTCGCGCGGCGTGGCGAGGGTATCGATGCGCCGCAACTCCTCGTGCAACGGCGCGAGGCCGAGACTTTCGACGCGCGCCGTGTCCATGAACGCGTTGTAGTAGTCACCCACCTTCTGCGCGGCGGAGCCCGGCGCGCGGCCCGGTTGGGCCGCGGCGCTCGTGATGAGCTGGCGCACTTCCTCGCGCGCCTCGTCGTCGCGAATGGCGAAGGAGCCGTAGTTCGAGCGATCGGCCGGAATCGGCGTGTTCGCGAGCCAGGCGCCACCGGCGAAGCGGTACAGGTCATCCTGCGGGCGCACGCTTCGATCGAAACCGGCGAGATCGAGCCCCGACTTCGGCGGCGGCGCGGGCGCGACGGCTGGTGGTGCTTCGACGCGGGTCTTCGCAGACTGGCCGGCGCAGGCGGTGAGCACCGCCGCGAGCGCGGCGACGGCAAGACGGTTGGACATGGGATTCCCGGGAATATGGTCGATGGCCCGAGTATAAAAAAAGCCCCGAGCTTTTGAAGCTTGGGGCCTTAGAAGGCGGACTTTCGATGAAGGGATATGAAGTCCGCTAGGGGATACTCGTCCTCGTCACTCAATGCAGTCGCGCGACCTGCAGAATCTTGATGTCCTCGGCGTCGATCTCGAAGTTCGCGGCCAGCAAGCGGCGCAATTCCTTCGAATCCTTGCGTTCGCCGAGCGGATGCGTGAGCTCGATGACTCCACTCCACTCGCTCGAATGAGCGGGCTCTGCGCTCGTCACGAAGTGCGTGTAGTAGCGGGCTGCCATGGGTCACAGAGTAGAGAGGGGCCCGTAGGACGGCTGTGAGCCGCTGCACAGACCCCGGCGGCTCGGGACGGCCCGATTGAGACTTTCATCACATATGATTTAAGTCGTGAGCCGTTATCGACCTTCAGAGAAGCCCGGATCGCAGTTCATTACGCCCGCGGGCGAATTGCGCCTCAAACAGGAACTGGACCAGTTGTGGCGCGTGGAGCGCCCGCGCGTCACGCAGGCCGTCTCGGAAGCCGCGGCGCAGGGCGACCGATCCGAGAATGCCGAATACACCTACGGCAAACGCCGGCTGCGCGAGATCGACCGGCGCGTGCGATTCCTGCGCAAGCGACTCGACGGCATGACGGTCGTGGACAAACCACCCAGCGATCCCAAGCGCGTGTTCTTCGGCGCGTGGGTGACGCTGGAAGACGTGGACGGCGGCCGGCAGACGTATCGCATCGTGGGCCCGGACGAATTCGACCAGGCGCCGGGGTACATCAGCATGGATGCGCCGCTGGCGCGCGCACTCATGCGCAAGGCGCTCGATGATGAAGTGACGGTGAGCCTGCCGGGTGGTGAGCGCGTGCTGTGTATCGTCGGCATCCGCTACGAAGCTTCCGCGCGCCGCGAATAGAACCGCAGGATCACGTCCGAAAAATCGGCGATCAGGAAGTCGGCGACCCGGCCGGAATACCAGTTGAAGTGCGTGCTGACGCGATAACGCGTGCGCAGCGACAGCCGCGTGCCACCCGCCACCGGCTCGAGCGAGTACGTGCTCTCGCGCAGGTCGAAATATTCGCCGCCGATGCGCACGTGATCGTCCAGCGCGCCCGGCGGAAACGAGTTCTCGGAGAAGCGGTAACGCCAGGTCACGCGCTCGTTCTCGCGCCATTCGACCGCCACCTGGTCGAACCGCACACCGCGGCCCATCGTGACGTGGCGCAGATGCATGCCGTCCCGCACGTCCCCGGCGCCCGCTTCCGGCAACGGGACACCGATGCGGTACATCCAGGCGTCGTCGACTTCCTGCGGTTGGATGTCACGCGTGTCGACGAGCTGGCGCCAGACGGCCGCGGGCGACGCGGCAACGATCACGCTGCTCTCGTACTCGCGCTCCAACGATGCGGACGGGATGCGGTGCTCCACGGCGCCCAGCAACAGCGGCAATGCCGCGAAGCATCCGACGACGGAGGAGCGCGGCCAGTTGGTGACGCGGCAGATCGCGCCCATCAGCAATCCGGCGAGCCCGCCGAGCAACGCGAACATCGGAATGATGATGATGGCGCAGATCCATCCCTCGATGAGCAGCAGCAACGAGCCGATCACGTACAGGACGGTCGCGATCATCGGCGCGGTGAAGTAGTAGCTCCAGCTGCGCCGCTGTGTTCGCTCGGCGACGTAAACGGTCACCAGCCCCACGAGAATGGGAGAGCCGTACAGGAAGGAAGCCAACATCGCTGAATAGGCGCCGGCGGGTTGTCCCCAGAACACGATGCGTAACGCGAGCCCGGCGAGAGCCCCGCAACCCACGGCGTACCAGCCGCGCTGAACGGAATGCGGCGTTCGCGCAGCAGTTGTTGTCGCAGTTCGTCGCTGTCCTTGGGCGAGGTGTAGGGATTGCTCATGCGGTCGAAGCTCGCGCGGGGCAAAAGCGGCACAGCTTGCGCGGGCAGATTTCTTTCGGTGAATCCGCGAGCGCTCGCAGCTCCGGGCGCGGCGCGAGATCGGCAGGCAATCTGAATCCCCAGGCCAGACCCGCGCGACGCATCGCGAGCAACGCCCACCACCCCGGGTCCCACTCGCCCGGATGAAGTCCGAGGCGCGCCGAGCCCGGAAAGGCATGGTGATTGTTGTGCCAGCATTCGCCCATCGTGAGCAGCGAGGTGAGACGCACGTTGCGTCCCTGCACGGCTGCGCCGTCGACCACGTGCTGCATGTCGCCGTGGTTGTGCGCAAGGAAGCCGATGATCCAGTGACCGAACACCCCCGTGGTCACACGCGCGCAAACGCCCCAGAAGACGAAACTCCAGCCGCCCCAGGCGTAGAACAGCACCGCCCAGGGCAGGTGCTGCCACATCCACGTGCGCTCGAGGAAACGGTAGAAGCGGTCCTGCGCGATGCGCGGTTCGATGAGCAACACCGGCTCGTTGCGCAGGCGCAGATCGCACACGAGCTGCCACCAGGCGTCTTTGAGGAAACCGGATCCGTGCCGTAGATAGTCGTGGCAGACCGGCAGTCGCTGCGCGTAGTCGCGCAGCTCGTGCTGGCGCAGCAGCCCGAGCGGTCCCGCGAGCCCGACCTGAACACCGAGGTACACGAGCGCGTACTCCACCCAGCGCGGACACTGGAAGCTGTCGTGGATCAGCTTGCGGTGACTGCCGAGCGAGTGGCCGAAGAGCAGCACGATGGCGGTGCTCGCGACGTAAAGCGCGAGCGCGGCGGGAGTGAAGGTCAGCGCGCCGCCAACGAGCGCGGCCACGGCCATCCCGAGGAACCACGCGCCTTTCACCGGCGAGAACACGACCTCGCCTTCGCAGGCCTGTTCGATGTCGTGGTGGCGCACCCGGTGCCGCGACAGGCTCGCTGGCAATTCGTGTGCGCCGGCCATGTTCAGGTGGCCTTCGCCTTGCGACGCTTCGCGAGAGCGCGCGATTCGCGCTTGAGCGGCCCGCCCACCGGGCACACCTCGAAGGCGAACCCGGTGAGTGTATTCACCAGGTTGTCCGGCACGAGTGAATACAGCACCCGCTGCCCCTGCCGCTCGCCGCGGACCAGGCCGGCGTTCTCGAGAACGGAGAGATGCCGCGAGATCGCGGGTGTGCTCATCGAAAAGCGTTCGGCCAGCTCGGTGGTGGTGAGCTCGGCCTTCGAAAGATAGGCGAGGATTTCGCGGCGCGGCCGCGAGGCCAGTGCTTCGAAGATGCGATCGAGCTGCATTCGATGATTGCCTAATTTGTTAATTAAGCAATTAGTACACCCGCGCGCGGTGGCAGGTCAAGCCGGCTGGCGGATTGCGCATCAAGTAGCTATCCCGCTGCGGCTGCCCGGCGTATTCTCCCCGGGCGTCACGCACGTCGAGTACGTCCATCTCGGTCACGGCTGGTTCCGTTTCACGATGTCCGTCATGCATGCGCTGTTCGGCGAAATGTTCTTCCAGACCGGACGCTTCTGCGCCACGGAGGAATCATGAGTGAACGCGCAATCCTGATCACCGGCGCGACGGGCTTCATCGGCCCGCACGTCGTGCGCGCATTGCGCGCCCGGGGCGACACGGTCTGGATCTGGGCCCGCGACGTCGCGAAGGCGCGCCAATTGCTCGACGTGAACGTCGTCGGCGATCTCGCGCAGATCCCGGCTGACGCGCCGATTCACGGCATCGTGAACCTCGCCGGCGCGCCCGTGGTTGGTCCGCCGTGGACCCGCGCCCGGCGGAAACTGCTGATCGACAGCCGGGTGAAACCGACGCAGGCCCTGCTCGAATGGTCCGCGACGCGCGCAGAACCGCCGCGCGCCGTCGTGAGCGCGAGCGCGATTGGATTCTATGGATCGGGCGGCGAGGATTGGCTCACCGAGGATTCACCGCCACAGGACGGCTTCCAGTCGCAGCTCTGCGTGGCGCGCGAGATCGCGGCGAATGCCGCCGAGTCGCAGGGCATGCGCGCCGTGAACCTGCGCTTCGGTCTCGTGTTCGGGCGCGATGGCGGCATCTATCCGCGTTTCGCATTGGCGGCGAAGCTCGGCGGCGCGGCCGTCCTCGGCAATGGCAGACAGTGGATGTCATGGATCCACATCGGCGATCTCGTGCGCGTCATCGAAACTGCGCTCGACGACGAGTCGATGCGCGGCGCCGTCAATACGGTCGCGCCCGAGCCGGTGCGCCAGCGCGACTTCCAACGCGCGCTGACGCGTGCGCTGCATCGTCCGCTGTGGCTGCGAGTGCCTGCGAGATGCTTGAGATTCGGGCTCGGGGAGATGGCGGAGCTGCTGCTCAGCAGTCAGCGCGTCGCACCGCGCAGATTGCTCGAGGCGAAGTTCGACTATTCCTGTCTCACTCCCGAGGACGCGTTGCGCGATCTCACGGGAAAGCCGCGGATATCCCGCGGCGTGTGAAGCGGATCATCGCGATGCAGCCGCCCCCGAAGGCGCCCCGGCCGCCGAAGAATGGG
>JAEWLQ010000069.1 GCA_023457495.1 Pseudomonadota bacterium | reverse complement strand
CCGCTAACTCAGCGATTTCTCACCCGGCACCAACCATCCGTGCGTTACATGTCCGGGTATCACCGAGGAGCCGCCATGTTCACGTCGTCGCTAATCCGGATGTCGGTCTTGATGGGGGTATGGGGAGCTTCTCAAGCCGCCCTCGCGGATGAGAAGTCGTTCGTCGTCACCTCGATCGACCGGCCGGGAATAACGTTGGATGACTCGTCCCTCCCCCCGGCGCAAAGCTGCCTGATCGGCACACAAAAGTGCCTGGACCTGATGAAGGAGCCCTTCAAGCTCTGCAGGCTTTCCGCGGACGATTGTCCAAAGGACGCGCAACGTATCCTGATCGACAAGCCATCCTGGCGCGTCATTCAACTTGCAAAGTAGTCAGCAACCTTAGGCACGCATCCCGCTCCGCGGACACGACCCTGATCCTCCGGGCCATCCAGAACCAGCTGACCAACGACACGATCGCGCATACGGCGGTGTAGAAGACCAGGAACGCCCACGCGTCGATGAATCCCAGCAGCTGAAGCATCCACAACACCGCGACGAAGCCCGCGATGATGGCGACATGCCATCGACCGACACGCATCACTCGCAACGACGCTTCCGCACGGCGCACCCCGATGCGCAGGATGGACTCCGGCGTCTCGGCGTCCCACGCCAGGCTCGCGCGGCGCGCCATCGCGGTCGCAACACCCAAAACCGGAACCGCGATCAGCAGGATTCCCGCGCTCAACGTGAACAACAACCGGTGTTCGGAATTGTTCACGGCCACCCACGCGAACCAGAGCCCGACACACAGCGCCACCACGCAGCCGAAAATTTCGAGCCCCAGCACCAGGTGTGGCGTCCAGCGATTGCGGCGCAGCCGCCGCACGATCTCATCGGCATCGCAATCGAGTGACTGCCAATCACGCTGCAACTCGCGGACCAGTTCGTCAGTCATGGTTGAGAATCTCTCTGAGTTGTTTCTTGGCGCGATTCACGCGTATTCCGACGTTGGCGACCGTGATGCCAAGGGTGTCCGCGATTTCCTCGTAGTTCATGTCTTCGAGTAGCAAGGTCATCACCTGCCGGTAGGGCAAGGCGAGCTTCCTCACCGCCTCGAGCAGCCGCTCACTTCGTTCCGTCTGAATCAGCGCCTGATCCTGACCCACCGTCGACTCCTCCGATCCCTGCCACGCAGCCTCATGCGCCCGCTCCCGCATGCGACGCGCGACGTGGCTCACGCTGCGGTTGTGCGCGATGCGGAACACGAACGCCTTCAGCTTTTCCGGCTCCGTGAGGCGCGGCAGGGACGTGACGATGGCCATGAGCACCTCCTGCAGCAGCTCGGCCCGCAGCGCGTGATCGCGCTCGTACGACGCCACCACCCTCGCAAGCGCGGGAGCGAACTGGGTCACGACCTGGTGAGCATCGAGTTGCACCAGGACATAGTCTCGCAAGAACGGAAATCCTTACACCCTTCGAAAATGTAAGGCGGCCGACGGGCGCCGGGACTAGTAAGCCGTCCGCAAGCGGCGGACATCGCTGGAAGCCATCATGTCGGTACATAACATGCTTAGAATCCTGTCGCCCTTGCTCGGCTTTGCGGCGGCCAGCTCGCTGGTGGGTTGCACGAGCCCCCGCCTCGCGCCCGACGCGCACGTCTATCACGACTTCACGCTGATCGATCCCGCGAGCGAGAAGCGCATAAAAGATGCCTGGCTCGTGGTCGAGGACGGTCGCTTGTCGCGGATCGGTTCGGGCAAACCACCCGAGCCCGCGGATCCGTCACGCATCCACGATCTCGACGGTCGCTTCGTGCTGCCTGGCCTCATCGACGCCCACGCGCACATAACGGCGACCGGCATACTGAACGTGGAGATGCGCGACGGCGCGCCCGTCGTCTCGATGAAAGTGGACGACGCGATGACGCGGCACAATGCGCGCGTGGCGCTCGCGCGCGGCGTCACGACCGTGCGCAATCCGGGCGGCAGTCCGGAGGCCAACGCGCAATACGACCGGATGGTTGCCACGGGCGAATGGCTCGGACCCGAAGCACGTCATGCGGGCGCGGTGATTCAGCCTCCCCCGTTCGGCGGCGCCATGTTCGCGTATCCGCGCAGTGAACAAGAATGGCAGGCCGAAGCCGCGCGCCAGGCCAATCTCGGAATGACCTACTTCAAGCTCTACATCGACCTGAACGAGCAGGAGCTCGCCACCGGCATTCGCGTGGCCCATGATCATGGACTGCAGGCCATCGCGCATCTGAACAATGTGAGCTGGACGCGTGCGATCGAACTCGGCATCGACGGCCTCGAACATGGCCTCCCGACCAGCCCCGATCTGCTCGAGCCGGAAGCGCGCGCGAAGTACCTCGCCGAGCGCGACCACACTTCGCGATTCATGTACCGGTGGTTCGAGCTCGCCGATTTCGATGGCCCGCTCATCCGCCGGCTCATCGAACTACTTGCGGAAAAGAAGATCGCGGTGAACCTGACGCTGGTCGTCAACGAACTGATCTACAACACCGACGACCTGGCGCGCGCGCTGCCGCAAGCGCAGCGCAAGTACCTGTTCCCCGAGATGGGCCCCGTGTTCGACGCGCAGATGCGGGCGAGCGCGACCGGCTGGACGCCGGAGGACTTCACCCGCGCGCGCGCCGTGATGCCCAAGGTGCTGGCCTTCGCGCGCAAGCTTCACGACGCCGGCGTCCCGATGATGATCGGCACAGATGCGGGCGGGGGCATCTCCATCGACCGCGAAATGCAGCTGCACGTCGAGGCGGGAATTCCCGCGTGGGACGTGCTGCGAATGGCGACGTCCGAAGCCGCGGACATCATGAAACTGGGAAACCGCGTCGGACGGATCGCGCAAGGATACGAAGCGGACCTGGCGATCTTCGATGCCGACCCGGTCGCGGACGTGGGTGCGACGGCCCAGGTTTACGGCGTGCTCAACAATGGGCGGCTGCTGAGATCGGCGGAGCTGCTGGAATCGAAATGAAACGCAGCGTCGCCGGCCGACTCACTACTTCGCGGGCGTGTACCGGATTTCGTCCGCGGCGAGGAATTCGCCATCGCGCGGGCCGCTGAAGCGGATAGCGGCGATGGCGGGAGCCTTCACCGTCAGCTCGATGAAGGGAGTCGGATCCGCGGGGTTCTTGCGGCTCGGGATGGCAGCGATGGACGCCTTGTCGACGACCGCGCCGTTCTTGTCGAGGGCCTCCAGCAACGCCGGGCAGTTGGTCGAACCCCAAAGCACGAGCGTGACGGCGGATGCGCTACGCGGAAACGTCGCCTGCACGGGAATCGCCTGTTCGTTCGCCATGGCGTTCAGGATGCCCTTGCGATTCGTCTCGAGGTGCGGGAAGAACATGACGCGGCCCACCGCCTTGCTGTGGGCAGGTGGACCGGCAAGCTTGAAGACCACGCCCTTCTCGGTCCACGTGGGCACGGGCTTGCCGATCTCGGCCTTCTCGAAGTCGATCACGACCTCCGCCGCGAAGGCGGCGGGAACGGCGGCGAACAGTGTCAGCAAAAACGCGACGCGGCGCTTCATGTCATCTCGAGGCCGCGCATCGTGCCGGTCGACGAGGCGAATTTTTCCTCTTCCAGGCCCATGCGCTGGAGTATCGAGACGAACAGGTTCGGCAGTGGATAGTTCTGCTCGCGGTCGAACGCGAGATGCTGGCCATGCTTGAATCCGCCGCCAGCGAAAAGCGTGGGCAGGTTGGTGGTCGAATGCGCGTTGGCGTCACCGAGGTTCGAGCCGTAGAGGATCATCGTGCGATCCAGCAGGTTCTCTCCGCCTTCATTGATGGCTTCGAGCTCGCTGAACAGGTTTGCGAGCAGCTTCATGTGCCACTCGTCCAGCACCTTGAGCTGGTTCAGCTTCTCGTCCGTCTTTCCGTGGTGCGAAAGGTTGTGGTAGCTGTCCGTGATGGTCTCGCCGGTGATCGTAACCGCCGGCGTCGCGACGCTGTTGAGCATGAGCGTGACGGCGCGCGTCGAGTCCGTCTCGAACGCGAGTCGCGTCAGGTCGTACATGGCCTTCACCTTGTCCATGTACTGCGCGGCATTGCTGATCTCGGCGGGCGCCTTCACGTTCACGACGGGCTTGGGTTTGCGCTCCCACTCGCGCGATTCCTGCAGGCGATTCTCGAGGTCGCGAACGCTCGAGAAATACTGTTCGAGTCGCGTCCGGTCGCGCGCGCCCACGTCACGCTGCAACGTCTTCGCCTGCTCGGCCACGGTGTCGAGGATGCTGCGCCCGGTGTCGAGGCGGTGGATCTGCGCCTCGATCTGCTCGGGAGTGCCCTGCAGGAAGAGCTGATTGAACACGTCCGCCGCCCGCTCCTCGGGCGGAATGGCCACGCCGGCGCCGGTCCACGAAAGGGCGCGCGCCGCGCCGTTGACGGAGAGCGTGAGCGACGGGAAGCGGGTGAGCGTGCCGATGCGCTCGGCGATGAACTGGTCGAGCGAGATGGTGTTGCGGAACGAGCTGCTCGCCGGGTGCGGCGCGGCGGTCAGGAACGCGATGTCCGAGGGATGCCCGCCATCGACGTTCGGATGCGAGACGCCGCTGATCACCGTGAACTGGTCACGGTGCGCCTCCAGTAGTTTGAGATAGGGCGTCGCCACGTAGTCGCGGCCGACTCCTTCGGGGAAGAACAGGTCGGGCCGCAGTCCGAGGTTGTTGCAGATGCCGAACACGCGGCGCGGCGTGGCGTCGCGCGCGACGTCAGTAGTCGCGCCGCGGGCGATTCGCGGGTGCATCGCGTCCAGCAAGGGCAGCGACATCGCGACGCCCGCGCCCTGGAGAAAACGCCGGCGCGAGAGCGCGGGACGGGTGGCGATGAAAGGAGCGCGGGATTTGATCTTCATGTGGGCACAGCTCCGGGCGGCGTCACTTGGTCTGGAACAGATTGCTGCCGACGATTTCCTCGACCAGCGTGCGCACGCCGTACTGGCGCGCGCTCGCGCGCTCGAGGATCCGCTCGAGCTCGTCGCGGTCGGTGAAGCGCACCGGCGCACCGGTTCCGAACACCACGAGCTGGCTGGCGACGTTGTGCGCGATGGCCTTCTCGTCGCTCGCGATGAGGCGCTTGAACTCGTTGATGTCGCGGAAGGCGCGGCCGTCGGGCAACTCGCCGGAGGCATCGACGGGCAGGCCGTAGTGGAAGGTGAACGCCTGGCCGTTGAGGCCGTAGCCCGCCACTGGCTTCACGTTGTCGGCCACCGCGCGGTACCGGTCACGGCGCGCGCCCATCACGTCGAAACTCTCCAGCGCGAAGCCCGGCGGGTCCATCTTGATGTGGCAGGACGCGCAGCTCGGATGTTCGCGGTGTTTCGCAAGCTGCTGGCGGATGGTCACCGCGCCGCGGATATCCGGCTCGACCGCCTTCACGTTCGGCGGCGGCGGACGCGTCTCGATGCCGAAGATGCGCTCGGTGATCCAGTGACCACGCAGCACCGGCGAGGTGGTCGTGCCGTTCGCGGTGACCTTGAGCACGCTCGCCATGGTCAGGAGGCCGCCGCGCTCGCTGCCGCTCGGCAGCGCGACGCGACGCATCGTCGCGCCTTCGACGCCCGGGATGTCGTAGTGCCGGGCGAGGCGTTCGTTCAGGAACGTGAAGTCCGAGGCCACGATGCTGCGCGCCGGCAGATCCGCGCGCAGCAGCTCGGCGATGAACAATTGCGTCTCTTCCAGCGCGGCGGTCTTGAGCGGCTCGTCGAGCTCGTAGTCGTTGTAGATGGTCGCGGACGGCGACGTATCGTCGATCTTGCGCAGATCGAGCCAGTAGTCGGTGAACGCGTCGACGAAGCGGCGCGACTTGGGGTCGTTGAGCATGCGCCGCGTTTCCGCGCGCAGGACCTCGGGTTTGTGCAACTCGCCCCGCGCGGCGCGCGCGCGTAATGCGGCGTCGGGCGTGGAGTTCCAGAGGAACAGCGACAGGCGCGTGGCGAGCGCCCAGTCATCCAGCTTTCCCGGTTTCTCTTCGACGAACACGAAGCCGGGAGACACGAGCACGCCCGTGTACGCGGTGAGCATCGAGCGCGCGAAGCCGGAGCCGAGCGCGTATTCGCGCTTGAACAGCGCGAGGAAACGTTGCATCTCCGCCTTCGCGACCGGGCGCCGGTAAGCGTTCTCGATGAAATTGCGCAGCAGCTTCTCGGCGTCGCGCTGCGGAGATCTGGAGACCACTTCCACCGTGACGTTGACGAAGGGGCTGCGCAGGAATGCGGCAAATCCGGCGAAACTGGTGGCGCCACCGACCGGCGGCGCGTTGTAAGGCGCCACCGTCTCGAGCGGCACGCCGCCCTTCTCGCCTTCGCCGAGCCGCCGCATCGGCAGGTCGCCGAACAGCAGTTTGTAGCCGCTCCCGGCGCTGGCGTCTTGCAGCGGTCCCGTGACCTCGAGCCACTGCACGGCGTAGCCGGGCATGCCTTCTTTCGTCGCGAGTGGATTGACGTATTGCTCGTCGCTGCCGTTGACGCGCGTGCGGAAGAGCCGCATCGCATCGGTCTGGAGGCTCTCGCCGCCCGCGAGTTGCACTTCGATCTCGCCGACGGTGGGCTCCGGCGTGAAGTCCATGACGCCGACCGGGCGCGTCTGCCCGGAGCTGCGCGCGTAGATGCCGATGGGTTCGTTGTTGCGGCCGCGCCAGATCTCGTCCGCGTTCGGCCGGTGCCACACGGGCAGCCAGTAGACAGGCGCCTTCTCTTCCTTCTGTCCTTCGTAGAACCAGCGGCCGATGCCGCCACCGCTCACCCAGATCGAGTAGCCCTTGAGCCGAATGCTGTAGCGGCCGGCGGCCGGCGCGTTGAAGCCCCAGGCATACTGGCCCGCGTCGCTGAAGATGCTGGCGACTTTGCCCACGGCCTCGCGGTCGCGCGTCTCGGGGCTGGAATTCGGCGCGCGCCCGGCGCGCACGTCGGGCTGCGCGTGCGAGTCGAGCACCGGGAACATGAGCCGGTCGGGCAGCGTGCCATTCTCGCGCGGCACATAGAAGCGCGGACCGATTGCGTCGCGCGCGTAGATCCGCCGTGTCTCGGGCGCCGGCCGTTCGAAGGCCGCCGCCATCGCCTGGCGCATCGCATAGTCCGCCGCGGAGAGGTAACGCTCCATCTGCACGAAGGAAACGTCGAGCGCTTCGCCGCTCTTGTTGAAGCGATGCGCCTCGCCGTCGTGCGGTAGTTTGTCCTTGATCTGCGCCCACGGCACGTTCAGCAGGTCGCGCAGCGCGTTCTCGTATTCGTAACGGTTCAGCCGACGCTGGATCGCGCGACCTTCGCGGACCGTAAGGTCTTTCTCGAAACTCGCCAGTGGAGTGGCCACGACCTTGTTGAAGGCCGCTATGTCCGCCGCCGTCGGGCGTTTCTCGCGTTTCTTCGGCGGCATTTCGCCGGCCGCGACGCGGTCGAGCATCCGGACCCATGTGGCGAAGTTGTCGCGGTTGGCCGGGTCGAAGCTGAGCAGCGTCAGATCGAGGCCACCGTTCGCATCTTCGTAGTGGCATTCGCCGCAATAGCGGTCGAAGAATTCCGCCGACTCCTTCTTGACATCATGCACCTCGGCGAGCGAAACGCCACAGGGCACTGTTGCCAGGAGGAAAGCGCACATCGCGCCAATCCGTGAGCGGCGCGGCATCGTTGTTGGTTCGGGCACGGCCCCGACGATACCAAATAGGCCCGCGGCGGATGACATGCGGGGATTTGTCCGACGGATTCTCAGGCGATCACCTCGGCCAAAGGCTGGAATTTCGCCCCGTTCGCCGCCGGTATGATCGAGGTCATACATATTCATATATGCGACAAGCTTTCATCCCGTATCGACGCGTTTTGGCCGCGTCCTTGGCGGTATTCACCGCCACCCGCTTCAAGACTCCGCTCGAAGCGAATATCCGCTACCTCGATCGGTGGTACGGCCTATCCAGTGCGGGAGGTTCAGCCCTCCGGCGTCAATTCGCGGCGCGCAACCGGATATTGCCGCCCGAAGTGCGCGCCTCGATGGGCTGACCGCCGGAGTTGAGTGACCCCCGCAGGCGATCTTCCTTCAACACCGTCGTGGTGACCGGCAGATCCGTCGTGATATTGCCGCCGCTGGTCGACGCGTCGAGATTTCCGCTCGCGGCTCGGGGCAGGGTCAACTCGATGTCGCCCCCGGAGGTCGACGCAAAGACTCCGCGATTGCTGCCCACGAGGCTGCAACGCACGCTGCCGCCGCTGGTCTGGCCCTGGATTTTTCCGTCGATGCGCAGCAGCCGGATGTCGCCGCCCGAGGTGTTCGCATCGACGTCCCCCCGAATCGACTCCGCGAGGATTCCGCCGCCGGAGGTCCGCAGCTCGATGTTGCCGTTCACGTTCCTCGCGGCGATGTCACCGCCCGAGGTGCGCAGGGTCGCGGAGCCCGTGGTATCCCGCAGCTCCACGCCGCCGCCCCCGGTGCGAACGTTGACGCCATAGTGCCGCGGCACCGTGACCTCGATGCGCGCATCCCCGTTCTGCGAACCCCAGTTGAACCAGCTCCATTTCCACTTTCTGCGCAGGGTGACGGTGACGTCGCCGGAATTCCGGACAGCATCGAGATTCGTGTTGGCGAGATTATCTTCCGAGTCCCGAACACTCATGCGGACCGTGACCTGGTTGGTGTCGGCGCCCGACACACGCACCGACCCGGCGTCCGCGTCGACGGTCAGGGTTCCACCGGGAGAAACCTCGAAGGTCCGGTTCAATGATTTTTCGGCCGCGTCGACGGAGCTGGCGGCCAACAGAATGAGGGCGATGCACAAGGAGCGAGTCATGGAAGATCCTTCCTGGCTGAGTAAAGCGCGCTGCCCGATGAGACGCGGTAGCCGGCACTCCGGTTGCAATATTCCGACCCTCACACGCTTCCTTTGCAGGTCCAAGACGAAATCCCCGTGGTGTAATGGATCTGCCAGGGAAAACTTCGCGACTTCGCACCTTCTGGGGCATCCCGCTCGTATGAATACACTTGGCAAACACCTGAAATGGAGGTGCGCATTGCGAAACGGGGCCTGGTTCGTCTTGGCGATGTGCCTGTCGGGTCTCGTGGCAAACACGAGTAACGCCACGTCTTCCAGTCAAATGGATGACGGCGTCCTGGGCGTGTACCGGAGCGCCGATGGACACATGATCGGCATCGACTCGTTCATCACCGATTCGGGGGAGAACGCGGTGCTGTTCTCCGACTACCAGTCCGGAGTCATACGGCGGATATTTCCGACCTCGCGCGACGAATGGGGAATGGGACCTTCGTTCGCCGTTCAATCACCGAGGGAGGTCACGATCCGGCTTGTCAGGGATTCCAACTCGGCTGTCTCGGGCATCTTGCTCCATCCGACGAATGGACAGGAGTCTTTTGCGAGAAAGTCACCTCTTGTCCGGGAGCCGGTTACGGTCGCCAGCGGGCCGGTGAAGCTGGCGGGAACCTTGATCTTGCCAACCGGCAAGCGGCCGCGCGCCGGCATCGTCCTGCTGCACGGATCAGGACCGCTGACTCGCTACTCTTTTGGACCCTATCCGCATTTCTTCGCGTCCCTCGGCCTGGCAGTACTGACTTTCGACAAACGTGGGACCGGCGACTCGACTGGCACCCGGCTCGATGCGTCGACCGGAGCGCTCACGTCGCCTCCGGAGGATTACAACTATCCTGACTACCTGCTCGAAGACGCATTGGCCGCTTTCCGGTTTCTCCAAGGCCGACCGGAAATCGATCCAACGCAGATCGGTTTCTGGGGTTCGAGCGAAGGCGGAATGCTGGCCACGCAAGCTGCCGCGCAAAACAAGGACGTGGCCTTTGCGATCAACTCGTCGGGCTTCATGGGGCCGCTCTGGCAAACGTTGCACTACCAGGCAGGAGCCCTGGCGCGAGAACGCGGCGTTCCCGATGCGCAGGTCGAAGAAGCGTTGGCATTCAGCGCGCTCTGGATGCGGGTGGCGCGAACCGGAGAGGGTTACCAGGAATTCGTGGAGGCGCGAGAAAAGGCGCGCCGCGAAGACAATGACTGGATGCTCAATTGGCGAAGCGCGGAATTCGCATCGCCGCAGCAAATGCGCTGGGATTGGCAGCGCACGTTGTCATTCGATCCACTGCCAGCGCTGATGACCGTGACGTGCCCCGTCCTGGGAATCTGGGGGGAGCGAGATCCTTTGACAGATGCGCCTCGGGCGGCGAAGAGCATGCGAGACGCCCTGGCCGAGAGCCCAAACAAGGATGTCACGACCCGCATCATCGCGGATGGCAGTCATTCGCTGATGGAGATGCCCGACAGGCGTCGCATGGCGCCCGGCGTGTTCGAGACGCTGCGCGTGTGGCTGCGCGATCGGGTACGGACCGAAGAGCCTTGATCAAACCGCGCCGCGGACGATCTCGCCATTGCGCACGACGGCGGCACAGGTATTCCGACCTATCCAGTACGGCATTTCGTCCGGAGATTGAATGTCCCAGACGGCGAAATCCGCCATGCGACCCGCTTTCAACACACCGCTCGAATCCGCGAGGCCGCAGGCTCGCGCCGCGTTGCGGGTGATTCCCGCAAGCGCCTCGCGCGGAGTGAGCAGGAACAGACGCGTGGCCAGCGCCGCCGCCAATTGCAGCGACGGACTCGGAGAAGATCCCGGATTGCAGTCGCTCGCGACCGCCATGGGAACGCCGCCGCGCCGCAGCTCCGCGACCGGCGGCAACTGCCGCTCGCGCAGGTGCAGGAATGCGGTCGGCAGCAGCACGGCGATGCTGCCGGCGTGCGCCATCGCGCGCACATCCGCTTCGGTCGCGTACTCCAGATGGTCGCAGGAAAGGCAGTTGTACCGGGCGGCCAGTTCGCAGGCGCCATTGCTCGACAACTGCGCCGCGTGCATCCGGGTCGCGATGCCGCGCGAATGTGCCGCCGCTAGCATTCTTTCCGACTGCGCGACATCGAAAGCGATTCGTTCGCAGAAGACATCAACCGCGTCGACGAGCCCCTCCCCGTGCAGCACGGGCAGCCACTCGCTGGCGATGGTGTCGATGTAGGCATCCGCGCGTCCCGCGAACTCGGGCGGGATCGCGTGCGCCGCGAGCAAGGTCGTGCGGATCGTGACCGGATAGTGCCGGGCGAGTGCGCGCGCGACGCGCAGCATCTTGCGCTCGTCCTCGAGTGTCAGCCCATAACCGGATTTGATCTCGACCGCGGTGACACCTTCCGCGAGCAGGCATTCGAGGCGCGGGGCAGCCTGGTCGAACAGCTCGCTTTCGCCAGCCGCGCGCGTTGCCCTCACGGTTGACTTGATGCCGCCGCCCGAGCGGGCGATTTCTTCGTAGGTCGCGCCATTCAGCAGGCGGTTCCATTCATCGGCGCGATTGCCGGCAAACACCAGGTGTGTGTGGCAATCGACGAGGCCGGGTGTCACCCACTTGCCTTTGAGATCGCGACGCTCGACGGATTCGCCGATCGCGGGAAGCTGATCGGTGTCACCCACCCATTCGATACGCTTTCCACGCGTGAGCATGGCGCCGGCGGGGAACTCGCGCATTTCATCATCGCAGGTGGCGATGCGCGCATTGAGCCACAGGACCGGGTCCTCGGATCTATCTACCCGTGGCGCTGGCTGGCTCATTGCTGGCGCCGAAACTCGATGAGGAAGGCTTCGACGGGCCGGTTCGCCTTGATGTGCAGCACCTCGTCGCTCTGCACGATGACGGCGTCATACAGGTTGAGTCGGCTCGAGCTCCCGTGAATCTCGATGTCGATCTCGTGCGAGATCGAACAGAGCACGGCCGGCGCCATGATCGGCACGGCGGAAAACGTCGACCAGCGCATTCGCCGCAGGCTGGCGCGCCAGTGCGAGGCCTTGCACATGGCGTTGAGATCGAGCACGGGCCCGTGGACAACCTCGCCTTCCACCACGTCGCTGCCGGCGAAACGGACGGGATCCGAGTGCGGGGTGAGCGTCAGCGGCGCATGCGGCGGCCGCACCATCACCATCTCTCCCTGCAACACGGCGAGGCAACGCTCGATGCCCGGGTAGATGGAGAAGCCCGCGGACGTGTCGAGCTGCGCGATGCTGACCCGCCACTCGAAGTCGTCGCCGCCCGCGCCAGGGGGATGGATCGCGAGCTCGGTCGTCATTCCGCGGCCGTTTTTCCAGGGTTTCGGCGCCGTGCGTGCGAAGCGCACGATCGTCGCCATCTACAAGATCCCCGGCAGATCCAGGCCCTTCTCGATTGCGCACTTGCGAGCGATGTCGTAGCCGGCATCCGCATGCCGCATGACGCCCGTGGCCGGATCGTTCCACAACACCCGCGCGACGCGGCGGCTCGCGGCCTCGGTGCCATCGCAGACGATCACGACACCGGCGTGCTGCGAGAAGCCCATGCCAACGCCGCCGCCATGATGCAGCGACACCCAGGTCGCGCCCGAGGCACAGTTCAGCAGCGCATTGAGCAAGGGCCAGTCGGACACCGCGTCCGATCCGTCGACCATCGCCTCGGTCTCGCGATTGGGCGAAGCGACCGATCCGGAATCCAGGTGATCGCGGCCGATCACGATGGGCGCGGAAACCTCGCCCTTCGCGACCATTTCATTGAACGCGAGTCCCAGGCGGTGGCGATCGCCGAGCCCGACCCAGCAGATGCGCGCCGGCAAGCCCTGGAAGCGGATGCGATCGCGAGCCATGTCGAGCCAGCGATGCAGGTCCTTGTGATCCGGCAGCAGCTCCTTGACCTTGGCATCGGTGCGATAGATGTCTTCGGGATCCCCCGACAACGCGCACCAACGAAACGGGCCGATTCCGCGGCAGAACAGCGGGCGGATGTACGCGGGCACGAAGCCGGGGAACGCGAACGCATCCTGCACACCCTGCTCTTTCGCGACCTGGCGGATGTTGTTGCCGTAGTCCACCGTGGGAATGCCGAGCCGATGAAAGCCGAGCATCGCGCGCACGTGTTCGGCCATCGAGGCCTTCGCCGCGTCGATCACCGCCCGCGGATCGGTGAAGCGTTTCTCGCGCCACTGCTCCAGCGTCCAGCCCGACGGTAGATAGCCGTTGAGGGGATCGTGCGCGGAGGTCTGATCCGTTACGAGGTCCGGTCGGACGCCGCGGCGCAGCAGCTCCGGCACCACCTGCGCGGCGTTGCCGAGCAGCCCGATGGATTTGGCCTCGCCGGCGCGCGTGGCCGCCTCGATCATGGCGAGCGCCTCGTCGATGTCGCGCGCCTGCGCATCCAGGTAGCCGGTGCGCAGCCGCATCTCGATGCGCGTCGGATCGCACTCGATCGCGAGACAGCATGCTCCGGCCATCACGGCGGCCAGCGGCTGCGCGCCGCCCATGCCACCGAGGCCCGCGGTGAGAATCCAGCGACCGCGCAGCGATCCGTTGTAGTGCTGCCGCCCGGCTTCGACGAAGGTCTCGTAGGTGCCCTGCACGATGCCCTGGCTGCCGATGTAGATCCAACTACCAGCCGTCATCTGCCCGTACATCATGAGCCCGGCCCGGTCCAGCTCGTGGAAGTGTTCCCACGTGGCCCAATGCGGCACGAGGTTCGAATTGGCGAGCAACACACGCGGCGCGTCGACGTGCGTCTCGAACACACCGACGGCTTTGCCCGACTGGATCAGCAGCGTCTGATCGTCACGCAGGCGTTTGAGCGTGGCGACGATGTGGTCGTACTGCTCCCAGTTGCGCGCGGCGCGGCCGATGCCGCCGTAGACCACGAGCTCCTGCGGATTCTCGGCCACCTCCGGATCGAGGTTGTTCATCAACATGCGCAGCGGCGCTTCGCTCAACCAGGATAACGCGGTCCGTTTAGATCCCCGCGGCGCGCGGATGACGCGTGATGTGTCGAGTCGGGTCATGGGAAGCTCACTTGCATTGCGTGGTTTGTCCGAAGGTTCTTCAGGCGTTGCCGCCCAGCCCGGGCAGGTCGAGACCCGCCACGGCGTCGATGATGCGATTGCGTTGCACCAGCTCGAGCGCGGCAACCAGGTCCGGATGAACGTGCCGGTCGCGCTCCATGAAACTCACGCGCTCGCGGATCGTGTCGCGCACGCGTTCCAGCGCCGCGCTCGAGCGCAGCGGCCCGTGGAAGTGACAGCCCTGCGCGGCCGCCAGTAGTTCGATGGCCAGTATGGACGCCGTGTTCTGCGCCATCGGCAGCAGGCGGCGCGCCGCATGGGCCGCCATCGACACATGGTCTTCCTGGTTGGCCGACGTCGGAATGGAATCGACGCTGGCGGGATAGGCGCGCTGCTTGTTCTCCGACGCCAGCGCCGCGGCCGTCACCTGCGGAATCATGAATCCGGAATTCAAACCAGGCTCGGGCGCAAGGAACGCCGGCAGTCCCGACAACACCGGATCGACGAGCAGCGACACCCGGCGCTCGGCCAGCGAGCCGATCTCGCACAGCGCGATCGCCAGAATGTCCGCGGCGAACGCGACGGGCTCGGCGTGGAAATTGCCGCCCGACAGCGACTCGGTGGTGTCGCTGAAGATCAGCGGATTGTCCGAAACGCCGTTCGCCTCCACCGCGAGCGTGTCGGCGGCGTGACGCACCAGGTTGAGCACCGCGCCCATGACCTGCGGCTGGCAGCGCAGGCAATACGGGTCCTGTACGCGAACGTCGTTGTGCAGGTGCGAAGCGCGAATCTGCGAGCCTTCCATGAGCGCGCGCAGGGTCGCGGCGACTTCTATCTGGCAGCCATGGCGCCGCGCCTCGTGGATGCGCGCATCGAACGGCGTGTCGGAGCCCTTGGCCGCTTCGGTGGACAGCGCGCCCGCCACGAGCGCAGTGTTGAACACGCGATGCGTTTCGAACAGACCCGCGAGCGCCCAGGCGGTCGAGAATTGCGTGCCATTCAGCAGCGCGAGCCCTTCCTTCGGTCCGAGCACCAGGGGTCGCAGGCCGGCGGCGCTCAGCGCCGTGGCGGCGGGCACCTTCTTGCCGCTCATCGAGATTTCACCGATGCCCATCATCGCGGCCGTCAGATGCGCGAGTGGCGCGAGATCTCCCGACGCGCCGACCGATCCCTGGCACGGGATCGAGGGCGTCAGGTCGAGATTGAGCATCTTCTCCAGCATCTCGAGGCAGACGGGCCGCACGCCGGAGACGCCCTGCGCGAGGCTCGCGAGCTTCAGGCCCATCATCAGTCTAACTACATTCGGCGGCGTGTCCTCGCCGACCCCAGCCGCGTGCGACAGCACGATGTTCCGCTGCAGCACGCCCAGCTCGTCGTCGCCGATGCGGATCGAGGCGAGTTTGCCGAAGCCGGTGTTGATGCCGTACACCGGCGCGCCGCGCGCGATGATCTTCCGCACCGCCTCCGCGCCCGCCTGAACGCCCGGCAGGCAGGATGGATCGAGTCGCACGTTCGCGCCCGCATAGAGTTCTCGCCACTGCGCCAGCGTCGTCTGCCCGGGAAGAATCGTTATGACCATGTGCAGCGCGGTTCCGCGAGAGGGCCGATGACCGGCCGATATGTCTATACATATACAAGACGGCACGCGACGCTGTCTACAGGATGTCATTACCTCTCTTCACATGCGCTTGCCGGAAAGCGTTAGACTGCCCCGCACGGTTATCCGCGAGTCCACCTGATGTCGGCGACGCTGCACCAGAAAATACTGGGCGACCTCGAAAAGAAGATCTGCTCCGGCCGGTGGCCGCCCGGCCACCGGATTCCGTTCGAACACGAGTTGATGGAGACCTACGACTGCTCGCGCATGACCGTGAGCAAGGCGTTGTCGACGCTCGCCAAGCGCGGGCTGATCCGGCGCCAGCGGCGCGTCGGCTCGTTCGTCGCGGAGCCGACGCGTCACGCGGCCATCCTCGAGATCCCGGACATCCAGAGCGACATCGAACGGCGCAACCTCGCCTATCGACTCAAGCTCCTGTCGCGCAAGGAGCGCGAGCCGCGAACGGCTCGCGAAGCCGAGCTGGCGGCCGACGGGCGGCTGCTGGAGCTGCGCTGCATGCATTTCGAGGACGATGTGCCACACGCCCTCGAAGAAAGACTGATCAGCCTCGTGGCCGTCCCCGCCGCCGCGGACATCGATTTCTCGCAGGTCTCCCCCGGCACGTGGCTGTTGTCGCATGTTCCCTGGAACGAGGCGCAGCACACGATCACCGCCATCAGCGCGCCCGCGAAACTCGCGCGCGCCCTGCAGATCCCCACGAATGCCGCGTGCCTGTCACTCGAGCGGCGCACCTGGAAACGCGGGCAACTCATCACGGATGTTCGCCAGGTATTTCCCGGTGAACGTCTCTCGCTGACGGCGCGATTCCGGCCGTCGGAGTCCTGACGTGGTCACAACCGCTCGTCCGCACACGTTGTGGTTCGCGAGCGCCCTGCTGCCCCAAGGGTGGGCAGAGGGCGTGCGCGTCGCGATCGCGGCGGGGAAGATCGAGCGCATCGAAACCGGCACGACCGCCGACGCGGCCGATGAACGCTTCGCGATCGGAATTCCCGCGGCAAACAACCTGCACAGTCACGCATTCCAGCGCGGCATCGCGGGACTCACCGAGCACCGCCGCGGCTCCGACAGTTTCTGGTCGTGGCGCGACGCCATGTACGGTTTCGTGGAGAAGATCACCGCGGACCAGTTCGAGGCGATCGCGGCCTGGGCGTACGCGGAGATGCTCGAGTCCGGGATCGTGCGAGTCGGCGAGTTCCACTACCTGCATCACGCGCCGCAGGGCGTGCCGTACGCGAATCCCGCCGAACATGCCGAACGGCTCTGCGCCGCGGCCCAGGACACGGGCATCGGGCTCACCTTGCTACCGGTGCTCTACGCGCATGGCGGAATCGGCGGCCAGCCTGCGCAGGAGAAGCAGCGTCGCTTCCTGAACTCCGTGGACTCTTTCGAGCGCCTGCTGGAGGGCAGCCAGCGCGCGGTCGCGCGGCTCGAATTCGGCGCGCTCGGCGTGGCGGCGCACAGCCTGCGCGCCGTTTTGCCGGACGAGTTGCGCGAGCTCGCGACCCTGTCGCGAGGCGCGCCGCTGCACATTCATGCCGCCGAACAGGTCGCCGAAGTCGAGCAGTGGCAGGCGCATGCCGGTTGCCGGCCCGTCGAATGGCTGCTGGACAACGCCGCGGTGGATGCGCGCTGGTGCCTCGTCCACGCCACGCATCTCTCACAAGTTGAAATGACCCGCCTCGCGGCCAGCGGCGCCGTCGCGGGACTGTGCCCGATCACCGAAGCCAACCTCGGCGACGGGATTTTTCCCGCGAAGGAATTCCTGGCGAACCAGGGACGCTTCGGCATCGGAACGGATTCGAACGTGCTGATCGATTTCGCCGAGGAGCTGCGGCTGCTCGAATACGGCCAGCGGCTCGTGCACCGGGAGCGCAACTCCCTGCACACCGACCCCGAGCGCTCCACGGGACGCGGCTTGTTCGAGCGCGCGCTCGCGGGCGGCGCGCAGGTGCTCGGCGCGCGCACGGGGCAACTCGCTCCGGGTTATCTGGCGGACATCGTCGCCCTCTCCGATCGGCACGTGTCGATGCTCCATCGTCGCGGCGACGCCTGGCTCGACAGCTGGATATTCGCGGGCGCTCGCGCGGTGGAAACGGTGTGGAGCGCCGGGCGGAAAGTCGTATCGGGCGGCCGGCATCATGCCCGCGATCGCATCGAGCAGCGCTTCGCCGCGACGCTCGCCGAACTGCTGCGCTGAGCGCCTCGTCTACGCCGCTTGCGGCGTTTTTGCGCCCGATTGAATCCGCTTGAAGATGCCGAACCCCGCATAAGCCAGCGCGATCGACAGCAGTGGATTGATGTAGTTGAGGAATGCCCAAGGAGCGTACTCGAGCGGCGACATGCCGAGCACGCCCGTGATGAAGGCGCCCGCGGTCGTCCATGGAATCAGCGGCGTGCTGAGCGTCGAGCCCTCTTCCAGGCAGCGCGACAACATGTGATTTTCGAGCTGCTGATCCTCGTAGGACTTCTTGAATATCTGTCCGCAGAAGATGATGGATAGATAGGCCTCGCCCATGCTCATGTTCGCGACGACGCCGGAGCCGATGGTGGTCGTCATCAGGCTCGCGGGGCGCCTGATGCGTTTCAGCAGCCCGCTCATGAGTACCCGGACGAAACCAGCGCGATGCAGAATGCCGCCGAGCGACAAGGCCAGCAACGCGAGTGACATCGTCCACATCATGCTCTGGATGCCACCGCCGCTCAGCAGCGAATCCAGTTTTTCGATGCCCGTGTTCGCGGTGTAGCCGTCGTTCAGGCTCTTCAACACGTCCGCGATCGTGCGGTCCTGGATCAGTAGCGCCAGCACGGCCGCGACCGCCACGCTGCTCATCATGCTCACTTCCGCGGGCACGCGCTTGATGCTGAGCACCAGCAGCACGAGCAGCGGCAGCAGCGAGAGCGGGCTGATCGTGAACTCGCCGGCGAGGACTTGCTTCAGTTGCGGCAAATCCTCCGTGGAGATCGCCTGTCCGCTGTAATGCAGGCCGACCAGCAGGAACAGGATGAAGCTGATGATCCACGCCGGCACGGCCGTGTACATCATCGACTTGATGTGGGAATACAGGTCGGTGTCCGCGCTCATCGCGGCGAGCACCGTCGTATCGGAAACCGGCGACATCTTGTCGCCGAAGAACGCGCCCGAGACCACCATGCCCGCGACCACCGGCAGCGGGATGCCGAGCGCGCCACCCAGGCCCACGAGCACGACGCCGAGCGTCGCGATGGTGCCCCAGGATGTGCCCGTCGCGAGCGACATGAGGCTGCAGAGCACGAATCCGGCGGGCAGGAAGAAAGTCGGGTGGAGAATGTCCACGCCGTAGTAGATGAGGCCACCGATGGTGCCGCCTTCGATCAGCGCGGCGACGAGCACGCCGATCAGGAAGAAGATGAAGATCGCGCCCAAGCCCTTCTCGATCCCCGACATCATCCCCGCCTTGATGTCATCGAAGCGGAAGCCCAACACCGCGGCGTGAATCGCAACCCACACGAGCGCGATCAACATGAGGCTGTGGAGATTGATGCCCAGCGCGAGGATGCCGACGATGACGATCGCGATGACGCCGCCGAAGCAGATCAGTGAGCGCAGGAATCCAGGTTCGGGCGAGTTCGAGGTTGGACGCACTTCGTTCTTGTTCGATGAGTGAGCGGCGGTGTCTGGAACTTAAAACATAAACACCAGGACGCCGCAAGCCGGTTCCAGGAATGTCACCGGGCACTCCGAGCGATGGATTTCGCGTGTCGTTCGCGCTAACGGCGAGTCCGCGCCTTGAGCAACCAGCGATGCAACGGAGCACCGTACGGTTTCTTCAAGGCCGCGCTGCTCCACGAAAGGATGTAAGGCTCGGGCATCGGAAGTGTTTGTGAGAACGGCGCGATCAGCCGGCCGGCCTTGAGATCACTTTCGATCATCGACCGCTGCGCGAGCACGAAGCCCTGACCATCTACCGCGGCGTCGATCGCGGCGCGCGACATCGAGAAACTCAGGATGGCGCGGATCTTTTCGACCTTCACGCCGACGCTCGAGAACCACTCGCGCCATCCGGGAGGCGGCGTGAATTTCTGTCCCCAGTCGATGTCGAGCAAGGGGAATCGGAGGATGTCGGCCGGTTCACGCAGCTGTGCCCTGCCGAGAAGATCCCTCGAACATGCCGGGCAGACCTCGTCGGTGAAAAGCTCGGAATACCGCTGAAATCTCGGGGGTTGCCGGCCATACGAGGTGCGGAAATCTATCTGCTCTTCGTTGAGATCGGGCTCGGACTCCGTGCCGATCAGGTGAATCACGGCGCGCGGATGGCGCGTTCGAAACGCGTACAGGCTCGAGCGAAGCCAGGTGTTCGCGGCCGACGGCAACGCGCTGATGACCAGCGCGGAAGCATTCTGCGCGCGCTGGACATCCTGCTGCGCCAGCAACAGCGCGGCGAGCGCCGGCGCGATCTGATCACGATACGCGCGACCTCTCGCGGTGAGCCTCACTCCGCGACCGGATCGTTCCACGAGCTTCGTGCCGAGCTGCTCTTCCAGCCGCTGAATGAGCTGGCTGATCGCGCCGGATGACACACCGAGCTCGGCCGCGGCATCGGAGATGCTGCCCGTGCGCGCGACCGCATCGAAGGCGGAAAGGCTTCGCGTTGATGGCAATCGATGTGTGACCACGGGTCCTCTGCGGCGATCGACGTTTTAGAAAGTCTAAAGTAAATCCCAGGAAATCTCCCTGTCGCCGCGGCGGGTCGATAAAGCAGACTCAACGCATGAAACAAAAGGCACTGCGCAACGCCTGGTACGTCGCCGAGGCGTCCTCCGTTCTCACGAAAAACCTGCACGCCGTGCGGATACTGGGTGAAGACGTCCTGCTGTACCGCAAGGACGACGGCACCGTCGTGGCGCTGGAGAACGCGTGTCCGCACCGTAAAGTGCCGTTGTCGATGGGCAAGCGTCGTGGCGACTTCGTGGAATGCGCCTATCACGGGCTCACGTTCGACGGCTCCGGCGCGTGCGTGCGCGCCCCCATCTCCGACGTGGTGCGCGAGCGCGCGCGGGTCTGCAGCTATCCGGTCGCCGAACGGTACGGGCTGATCTGGATCTGGATGGGCGAGGCGGCACTCGCGGACCCGCAGTCCATATTCAAGCTCGACAACTGGGACGATCCCGAGTGGGGGTGCACGGCGATCGACTCGATGGTGGTCGACTGCAACTACCTCTACATCACCGACAACCTGCTCGACCCGACACACGTTGCCTGGGTGCACCCCACTTCGTTCGGCGATCAGGCTTGCGCGGAAACGCCGCTGAAGACCGACATCATGGCGAACGGCGTGGCGGTGTCGCGCTGGATGCTCGATGTCGAGGTCGCGCCTTTCTACACGAAGTTCGTGAAGTTCAAGGGCAACGCCGACCGGCAGCAGTATTACGAGGTGCGCTTCCCCTCTCATGCGCTCATCCGCGCCGTGTTCGCGCCCGCGGGTGCGGGCGGGCCGGAAGGCAAGGACTGTCCGAATACGTTCCTGATGGACAGTTTCAACTTCATGACGCCGATCGACGAACACACTACCCGCTATTTCTGGTTCCAGATGCGCAACTTCGCGCCGGGTGACGAAGAGGTCAACGCGGCGTTTGCCGCCGCGGTCCGCTCGGCCTTCGAAGAAGACAAGCGGGTCCTCGAAGCCGTGCACAAGGGAATGCAGCAGCCGCGCACGCCGCACATCGACCTGCCGAGCGACGCGGGGCCCACACGCTTCCGCCGTCGGCTGGCGGGAATGATTCGCGCGGAAGAAGACGCACAGATTGCCGGCCAGTCAATGCGTGCGAGCGCCGAGTAGGAACCAGGAAAGCAGCGTGTCCAAACTAGTCGTGACCAGCCGGACCGGCGAGCTCGTCGAAGTCCAAGGCAAGCCAGGATCGTCGTTGATGGAGATCCTGCGCGACAACAACCTGGGCGTCGCGGCGATCTGCGGCGGACAGTGTTCCTGCGGGACCTGCCATGTCTACATCGACCCGGACTGGATGAGCAAACTACCGGGGCGCGAGGAACTGGAGTCGGAACTGCTGCGGGAGCTCGAGTTCTACAAGGAGCCGAATTCGCGGCTCAGCTGCCAGGTGAAGTTCGGCGACGACCTCGATGGGCTGTCACTCACCGTGGCGCCGCACGAGTAACTCCGCTCCGCACGAATAGACCACTCCGCTCGATCAGCCTCCGCTGATCAGGGCCGGGCGCTGCCGGCCGATCTCGCGGACAAGCCACGACGGCTCTCGAAGATCTTGTTTGCCTCGAGCAGCGGCCGCGGATCGACCAGCTTCTCGAGATCGAGTTCGCGCGCGAGGAAACCACCGGTGTGCAGCTCCTCGCACTTCGCGCGCAGCAGCTCGAGCCGCAGCGGCGACAGCGACAGGTCGAGTTGCCGGTGGATGCGTGGCGAATACGCATCCGCGACGAAATCCACGGGCAGTCCCGTGTCCTGGGCGATGATCTGAAACGCCTCGCGCTCGTGGTTGCTCGCCCACGCGTCCACCTCGAGAAGCCGCGCGAGCCAGCGCGCCACGATGTCCGGATGCGAATCGATCAGGCTGCCGGTAGCCGTGAGAATCAGCGGCTGCGCCGCATGCACGTCCTGCGTCTCCTCGGGCGCCGTGAGGTCGACCACCGTCACCGGATTGAGGAAGGCTTTCACGATGGCCCCCATCGCGGCATCGCTGTAGATGACGTCGACCTGGCCGCGCATCAGCGCGTAGATCTCCTCGCGTTGCACCGCGAACTGGCTGCGCGCGCCCCACAGCGACTTGCCCGCATCCTGGCCGGTGACGGCGTCGTCGATGTAGGAGCGATCGATGTTGATCTCGACGAATTCGACGTCGCGTGGCTCGAGGCCGGCCCTGCGCAGGGCCGCGCGGTAGCCCGCCATCACCAGCGCGCGCCACCAGTCGACGCTGTCGCGCGTGCGGATCGGCACGCTGAACCGTTTGCCGCGCAGGTCTTCCGGCTTTCGCAATCCGGACTCCTGCAGCGCCAGGATCGAGGCCGAGCGGTCCGGCCAGCTCACGCCCAGCACCCGCACGTCCGTGCCGCGCGAGGCCGACACCAGCGGCGGAACATATCCGCCGAACCGGAACGCATTGGGCTGCGACTGCGTGTAGTGAGACAGGTGGACGTTGCGCTCCTTCGCCGAAGCCAGCGAGCGCACTTCGATCCCGTCGGAGGCGAACTCGTCGTTGAGCCAGCCCTGCTTGATGGCGACCGAAGCCGCGGTCGGCGCGGGGCAACGGGTGTACCAGAGCGTATCCAGGGACGGCTTCATGGGCATGCGAGGTTCCGGTTCGATGAGACGTCCGCCCGGCAGGCGAGCGAACGCCATGGTGGAGGGATCTTACCTGCACCCGCGTCCACGGCCTCAGGATACTTTGGCATAAGGACGGCTACTTCCGGACTAACTACCTCGCCGTGGAGACGGCGGAGCTGCGGAATACCTTGCTGTTGCCGGCGGCGAAGTCGACGAAAGCCTGTTGCAGCGGCCCGGCTTTGACGCCACGGCGAACCGCGCACCACAACGTGCGTTCCAGCTTGAGCTTCGGCGCGCGCAAGACCCGCAGGCGCCCTGCCCGCACGCTGTCGTCCACGACGAGCGAGGACAGGCAGGCGACGCCGAAGCCCGAGATCACGGCGCTCAGGATCGCCTCGGAGTCTTCCAGTCGAAGACGCTCGATCGGCAACGGCAGCGAATGCGCCGCCAGGGCATGTTCGAGGATCTCGCGGGTTCCCGAGCCGGGCTCGCGCATGACCCAGTCGAGCGCAGCCAGTTGCTCGGGGCGCAGCGTGCGGCTGCGCCCGCGCCAGAGTGCCGGGCTGGCCACGATCAGCATCTGGTCCTTGCGCCAGGGCGTCACTTCCAGCGGCGCATCGGCGATCGAGCCTTCGACATAGGCGATATCGGCTTCATGCGCCTTGAGCGCGCGCGCCGCGACGGTCGCATTGCTGATCGACAGGCTCACGCGCACCAGCGGATGCAGCTTGCTGAACATGCCCAGCACGGGTGCGATCAGGTGACGCCCGATCGTGGTGCTCGTCGCGATCCGCAGCTCACCGCGCAACTGACGACCGCGCCCGGCGAGCAACGCCGGCAGCGCCCCTGCCCGCTCCACGAGCTCGGCGGCTTCGGTGAGCAGCAGTCGTCCGCGCTCGGTCAGCAGCAGCTTGCCGCGTTCGCGGTGGAACAGCGGAGCGTCGAGCGCTCTCTCGAGCTGACTCAACGCCATGCTCGCGGCGGATTGAGTGAAATGCAGCGCGCGGGCCGCGCGGGTCACCTGCCCATGGCGCGCGACCGCCAGGAAGACTTCGAGTTGCCTGAGACTGATCGCCGCGCGCATGCCACTAACGTCTCAGCGACGTGGCTGCCTGGGCTCGATGCGTTGCCACTTGCCGGGATACTGCGCGCCCATCCAGACGCTGACCGCGAACGTCGCCGCGCTCTGGCGGATCGCCGCGGGATCCACCTGCGCCATCGTGTCGTTGGCGTTGTGGTGGACGTCGAGGTAGTAAGTGCCATCCAGCTCCGCGCCGAGGATGGGCATGCCGCGCGCCACGATCGGCGACAGATCCGCGTTGCCGGGCGCCTCGTTGGTGCCCGGTTCGAGCTTGAGCGGCGCGAGCACGCGGCGGATCTGATCGACCACGGGCACATCGGCCGGATGCACGCGGCTCGAAAGCTGCCACACGGGTCCGGCGCCATAGTCCGATTCGATGCCGAGCACGTGATTCGCGAGATTCTGCTCCTGCGAGGCTAGATAAGCGCGCGATCCCGCGGAGCCGTTCTCCTCGTTGGCGAACAGCACCACCCGCAGCGTGCGCCGCGGCTTGAGTCCCTGCGCGCGGATCAGATGCGCCGCGGTCATTACGATGCCCACGCCCGAGGCGTTATCGACCGCGCCCACACCCAGGTCCCAGGAATCCAGGTGCGCGGCGAGGATGACGATCTCGTGCGCGAGGTCGGTGCCCGGAATCTCGCCGATGACATTGGCGGAGCGCTGCTTCGGCAGCTCGCGCGCGGTGCTCTTGATCCGCAGGCGCACCGTCTGGCCGCTGGCGAACTGACGCTGGAGGGAGTCGGCATCCGGATTCGAAATGGACACCGCCGGAATGCGCGGGACATCCGTCGGCTGGCGCGAACCGCCGGTGTGCGGAAAACGTTCCTTGCTCGTGCTGATGGAACGGATGACCACGCCCACGGCGCCGAGCGCGGAGGCGGCGGACGGACCCCCGCCCCGCACGCTCACGGCGCGCGAGTATTCGCTCCAGTCGCGCCGCCGCTCGATGGGGTTGTTGAAGAACACGATGCGATCCTTCACCGCGCCGGCGGGCAGCGCGGCGAGTTCCGCGAGGTCCTTCACCATCACAGCTTCGGCTTCGATGCCGGCGTCCGGCGTACCGATCGTGCCACCCAGCGCCACGGTCGGCATCGGCTGCGGCCAGGGCGCGAGCACGGCGAATTCCGCCTGACCGCGCACCCATTGCGGCACATCGACTTCCTGCGTGTGTACGTTCTCGAATCCGAGGCGGCGCATCTGTGCCTGCGCCCACACGACCGCCGCGCGGTCGCCCGGCGTGCCGGAGAAGCGTGGACCGACTTCCGTCGTGAGCGACTCGGCGAGTTGATAGGCGGTCGAATCGCCCTGCGCGCGCTTCAGCAGCGCCCGCGCCGCATCGAGATCCGCGCGGCTGAATTTGGCGGGCGCCTGGCCGATGGCGCTCGCGGCGGCGAACATGGCGAACAGCGTGAGGGTGAGCTTGATGCCGGGTCGGCGCGTGGCGTGTGTGATCATCGCAAAGACGGTAGCACAGCAAGTACCACCTTCAGCCGCACCCCCTCATGACACATTCTCATAAGGACGAGAACGGTGCCCGGCACGGAAAATCCGGGAGAAGTGTCAGAGAGCGTAGAGGCAGGCGAGCGTCACGACGGCGATGAAGATCGACGCGCCCGCGCCGAGCAGCAGCGGCCGCCAGCCGTGACAACGCAGCTTGCGAACGTCGAGGTCGAGACCAAGGGCCGCCAGCGCGATCGTCAACAGCGCGACCGCGATCTGCGCACCGAGATCCCGCATCGGCTCGGAGACGAGCTCGGTGCTGCCGACGAGCATCAGCGCGATGAATCCCACCAGGAACCACGGGAACGGCACCGCCACTTCACCGCCGCTGATCTGGCTGATCTGCGATCGCCTGCCTTTCAACAACCACAGGATCATGACGGTCGGCGCGAGCAACGCCACGCGCGAGAGCTTCGCGATCATCGCGACGTCGCCGGCGGGCGTGCCCGCGTGCGCGGCCGCGGCCACCTGCCCGACCTCATGAATGGCGGCGCCGGCCCACAAACCGTAGTTCTCCGCGCTGAGTTGCAATGCGTGGCTCACCACCGGGAAGAGGAACACCGCCACGGTGCCGAACAGACTGACGCAGGCCAGTGCGTAGCTCGCGTCCTCCTCCTCCGCCTTCACCACCGTGTTCGTCGCCATGACCGCCGAGGCTCCGCAGATCGAAGTACCCGCGGCAACCAGTTGCGTGAGACGCGGGTCGACGCCTAACAACTTCCCGAGCGCGACCGTGAACAGGAAGGTTCCCACCAATCCCACGACCACGATGACGACGGCCGCGACGCCGAAATCCAGCACCTGCCCGACGGACAACTGCAGGCCGAGAACCACGATGCCCGCGCGCAGCGCATGACGCGCCGAGAATTTCACGCCAACCAAAGTGCCCGCACCGACGCCGAACAGCGTGCGTGCGATCGCGCCCAGCACCAGCGCGGTCACGAGCGGGCTGACCATGGGACTGCGCGACCCGCGCGCGATTGCGATGGCGACGGCGGCGATGATCACGCTGACGACGATCCCCGCGAAATTCCTCGACAACACCTCGCGCGCCCCGTGCGCGAGTGATCGATTCGCTTCGCTGACTCTGTGCTGCATTCTGCAAACCGGCGCCGTGTGAAGAGTCACCGCTGCCGAACGCACATCGTCGCAACGCACATCGTCGCAACGCATCGGGGGGAACTCGTTGCCGCATCGTCATCCTCCGATGCGCACCCGGTCCAACGCATACTTTCTTCGCCGGCGATCAATTCGATTGATACGAGTTCGATATCGCGCGCACGAAAAAAAAGGGCCACTCGATGGCGAACCATCGAGCGGCCCCAAGTCAGACTCGCTGCGACGCGCGACTGCGCGAAGACGAGCGGCTTTCGCCTGCTGACGAGCGGACTCCCCCGCTATTTCTGCGCCGGGCTGAGCAAGGCGTTCAACAGGAACTTGTAGGTTCCATGGGTTTGCGCCCGGTGATGACCGCGAAAGCCGATCAGTACCACGCGCCCCTTGTCCTGCTTCACTTCCACCACGGCCGCCCGGCCGGTAATGGGTTGCTCTTTGCCGCGCATCGCTCCCTGGACCAGCACGCCGTTCCGCGGATATCGCGCGACGACCTGGGTCAGCGAGGTTCCGCCGTCGGGCACCTGCGGACTGAAGGCGGCGCTTTGAATGAACATCGCGGTGGCTTCTTCCGGCATGCCATACGCCAACGGCTGCGTGTTATCCACTTCGATGCGAACCAGCGAAGACGGAATCCAGAAATCCTCCGTCTTCAATCCCTCCAGTGCATTACGCACCGGCAGCGAGAACTCCTTGACGAAGAGCATGGCCGCGTTGTCGATCGCGACGATCGTCCCGCCCTTGGCGGCGAACGTCTTCAGCGCGGCAAGGCCCGAGGCACCGACACCGCCCTGCACTTCCGGTGGGAAGTCACTGGTCGCCGTGTTGCCGATCTTGATGCGGTCCGGCGATTCATTGGCGAACAGGATCACGGAGAACTGGCTCGCCAGGTCACCCTTCAGATCCGCGTTGTGCAAGGTCTTGAACTCGAAGCCGAGATCGTCGAGAACGTAACGAGCCCAGCCCTCGTCCATGTTCGGGCGCCACGATTGATAGACACCGATACGCGGCCTGGCCATCGGCTGGAGGTCGAGATTGCTGATGCTCTCGAGCCCGTACGCGTCGACGCGCCATTTGTCGAGCAATGCGGGCAGCGCCTGTCTGACCTGTGCGGTGGCCTCGACGACGAAGCTGCCCGCCGGCAGCGTGGCGCCGCCAACCTCGAGCGCGCCGCTCGAACGGGAGACCGCATTCTTCGACTTGAGCAGCGCGGCGGCGACCGCGTAGGACGCATTCGCGCGCGTGTCGAGCACTATATAAGGAGTAGACGGGACGGAAACCGCCGGCAGGGCAATCTCGACGACCTTGCTGTACTTCGCCTCGAACGGCTTCTTGATCTCGCTGTACTGGACGCCCATCTGCAGCGGCAGTGACCAGGATGCGTCGTCACGCAGAACACCGGGAACCACATCATCGGGGTAACGCCGGTCGCGGCTCAGCGAGTTCACGACGTAGGGTCGATAGGGCTGCGCGGTGAAGATGATGAAATCGCCGGCGGCGAAAGACTTTCCGTCCGCGACGAAAGGCGCCGTCGCCTGGTGGATTTCCGCGCCGCCGAACTTGAGCACTTCGATGAGCTTGCGCGTCGTCGGAATGTCGTGCTGCGCGGCGGGAATGACGAAGGCGTAAGGATCACCCGGCTTCCCCACTTCGACGGCGTCGCGACCCATCTGGTAGTAGTTATAGAGCCAGTCGTACTTCTGCGCCGACGCAGTCTGGACCAGGGTCATCGTTGTCTTGACCGTGTAATCGACCACATCGCGCAGACGCCACCAGCCGCCCGGCCACGGGTCCGGGTAGCGCAGGCTCTTCTTCGTGTAGTAGTCCTGGATCTCTGCAGGGTCGACGTGGATCGGACTTGCGATGTTCGTCCAGGCGATCTCGGTGAACACCGCGGTCGTGTTACGCACCATCGCGCCGCAGGTCAGCGTGCCCTTCCACCACGCCGACGCGAAGATCTGGTCGTGGACCGCGCCTTTCATGCCGGCCGACTGCAGATCGAAGGTCATGCGCGAGCCGATCAGGCCGATGCCGCGGTAGACCAGCGGGTGCACGTGGGGATCGGCGGGTTCCATGAACGGCGGCACGAAGATGCGCGCCGCCGTGGCGCTCATCTGGTGCGGATCGCTGAGAATCTGCGGGAACCAGTCGTGCCACAGCACCTTGTTGACGGCGCGTGTCTCGGACAGGTTGTGCATGATGCCGTCGCGATTGTTGTCGTGGCCGGCGTAGTGGTGGTACAGCCACGGGATCGAACCGCCCTCGTACTTCGTGCCGAGGTATTTCTGGTACCACTCCGAGATCATCATGAGACCGTCCGGGTTGATGGTCGGAACCAGCAACACGATCACATCATCCAGGACCTTCGCGGAATCGAACGGCGTGTCACCGACGGCCAGCTTGTACGCGGTCTCCATCGAAGCCTGCGCCGAGCCCGATTCCGAGGCATGCAGGCCATGCGTGATGAGCACGATGACCTTGCCTTCCTGGCTGAGCTTGCGCGCATCCTCCTCCGTGAGCCCGCGCGGATCGCTCAGTCGCTTCGTGATCGCCCGGAAGCGATCCACCTGCGGCATGTTCTTCTCCGAGGTCACGATCGCCATGAGGATCGGCTCGCCGCGCGTGCTCTTGCCGATCTCCACCACCGACACACGCTCCGACTCCGCATCGAGCTTCGTGAAGTACGCATGGATCTGGCGGGCATCGGCGAGCTTGCGATCCGCGCCGACCTTGTGCCCGAGAAATTGCTCTGGAGAAGTTTGCGCGTGCGCCATGAACGGTATCAACGACGCAAACGCGGCGATCAGCCTTGCCGGATTCTTCACGTAGTCATCTCCTTCAAAAATGTGCGTCCGTGCAAAGCCAGGTCATCTCCGCGCCGGTCAGGCGCAGGGAAACAGACCGACAGTAGATAGGCTCGATGCACTCGGCGGCCAAAGCCGCTGCGCGTGCATGCGCCCGTGGAAGTTTCAACTCGCCGCGATCGCCCGCTCGATGTCCGCACGCGTGATCGGACCCAGGAACTCGCGCTTCACGTTGCCCTGCGGATCGATCAGGTACGTCATCGGCAACCCGCGAGGTGCGGCGATGCCGGGCGGTAGTTCGTAGGGATCGACGATCGCGATCGGGTAGGAAACCGGCCGCCGGGCCAACGCGTCCCGCAGCGTCTGCAGCTCGATCGTTTCGTAGGTCAGGCCAACGACATTCACGTCGTCGTGCGCATCGTGAAGCGCGGAAAGCTCCGGCATCTCTTTCACGCACGGCGCGCACCAGGTGGCCCAGAAATTCACCACCACCCAGCTTCCCCGGTGCGTCGCGATGTCGTACTCGGTGCCATCGATGAGCGGCAGGCGCAGCGGCGGAAACGCCGCGGCATCCGCCGGCGCCGCGGCGGCCGACTCGCCTGCTGTCGTTGCCGCGGCCTCGCTGCTGGATGAGCCGGGACCTTGGCCGCAGCCGAGTACCAACAACCCGAGCAGGCAGCCCGCGATGTGCCGAGCTGTTCGAGCGGTCATAGATGGCCGCCCGGCTTCCCGTACGTCTTTTCTCCGGCCAGCACCACGAGGTCCAGGCGGTTCTCGGGCGGCGGCAGCAGGCACGTGCCGTACTCCGTGAAGGCGCACGGCGGCGTGTACGATCGGTTGAAGTCGATCAGCACATCGCCGTTCGCATCCGGCGGGCCCGTGAACAGGAAGCGGCCCGATGGATAGCTGCCCTTGCCGTTCGTGCGATCCGCGAACATCAGCGACAGGCCGCGAGCGGAATCACCGATCACCTCGAGGCGAAACGACTTTCCGTCACGCTCGAACTCCACCACGCCCGGATTGATCTGGTCGTTCAATCCGCCCAGCACGTCCAGCACCTCCACCATGCGCGCTGGCTTATGCGGCACGAAGCGTCCCTTGATGCGCCAGCCCGGATCGATGGGCCAGTATTCGAGGCCCGCGAAATTCAGGCGCCCCGGAGCATCCGAGTGGCGCACCCGCAGCGCGCGGCGCTTGCCACTCAGGATCAATGTGAGTGAACCCTTGCCGCCGTCGTACTCGACACTCGTCGCCGGCGCGCCCCGTTCGTAGCGCTTCAGTTCCACGGGCCCGGTCAGTGCCGCGCCGTTGACCAGCAGCGGCACACCGGGCTCGGGAATGAACGTCGCGCGACCGTCTTTCTCTTCGATCAGGCCCACACGTGCCGGGCCCATGGCGAGGCGGAACTCGTTGCCAGCCGCGCTGCCCACGGTGTGACGTCCGGGCTCGAGCCAGTGCATGCCGATGACCGCGGTCCAGCCATCAGGCTGGAGCAGGCCTTCGACGCGCCGTTTGCGCCATTCCTCGATTTCCTTGACCAGCGCCGCATCCTGCACGGGTTTCTCCGTGGAGCTGACTTCGGTGGATGCCGCGTGAACGCGACCCTCGAGCGCCATCCCTGCGACAACCACCAACGCCAGCGTCGTTGACAACTTCTTCATGTTTTCGATCAGCACGCGATTCCGCCGCTCAGAAGTTCACACGCGCGTTGACCGCCACGGTTCGCGGCGCACCCGGTGAGAACGCGTTGGACGCGCCGTCCCAGTACTGGCGATCCAGCAGGTTGCGCACCTCGGCATTGATCATCACGTCGCGGCCCGCCATCTTCGTGCGCCAGTTGCCGCCGAAATTGGTGACCGCGTAACCCGTGGTCTTCACGCTCACGTCGCCGGCCTGGATGTGGTTGACCACCTTGGGACCCAGGTACTTGATGTCGGCGTGCACGCTCAGGCCTTCCACCGACGGGATCTCGTAGGTGACGTCGAACGCACCGCTGAAGCGCGACGCGCCCGGCAGCTGACGGTCGAGCAGCCAGTCGTTGACGCCCTTGGTGTACGTCGCATCGAGCAGCACCACCGAACTACCGAGGATCCAGTCGTCGCCGACGCGAAGACGCGCGCCGATCTCGGCGCCGTCATAGAGCTGCTCGCCGCCCTGCACCATGTAGTTGGAGGCGTTGACGTAGGTTGCGCCCTTCGACAGGCGGAATACCGCCGCCGAAACGGCCCAGGTGGGCTTCTCGACCTTGACGCCCAGCTCGTACTGATCGCTCTCGATGGGATTGAGCTGCTCGCCCGCGTTCACGTAGGTGACGCCCACCGTCGGACCCTGCTGCAGCGACTGCACGTAACTCACGTAGGTCGTGACGGCTTCCTGCGGCTTGTAGATCATCGCGATCGTCGGCGTCATCACGTCTTTCTCGTAGCGGCCGGTACGCTGACCGGTCATCACGTTGAACGACTCCTGCAGATACTTCGTGAAACGCAGGCCCGCGAGCAGCGACAACTTCTCGGTGAAGCCGACCGTGTCGCTCAGGTAGACGGATTTCTCGAGGTAGTGGCTGCCCTTGTCGTGCGGCGGAGTGCCGTCGACGATGTTGGTCCAGACCTCGGGCGCGTAATCGAAGAGATTGCCGCCATTCTGGTCGATCGGGGTGAAGTTGGGTTCACCGTAGGTGATGACCAGGTCCTGCCAACTCACGCCGCCAGTGATGTGGTGAGTGACCGATCCGGTGTCGAAGCGGCCTTGCACCAGCGCGCGCACGAAGTCGTAGTCGAACACGTCGTAGAAATCGGCCATGCGGTTCACGTAGGCGCCACCCGCATTGCGCAGACGGATCGTCTCGTACGGGAAGCGGTACTCGGTGAACGTCTTGCCGTAGTTGACGTTCAGATCCCAGCCGTTGGAGATCTTCCAGGAAAGTCCCGTCGTGGCGGACGCGAACTCGGTGTTGCTGAACGCCTGGTCCGACGACAGCCTGCGCGTGCTGTCGATCGGGCGCGGCATGTGATCGTCGCGATACACCACCGTGTCGAGAACGAACAGCGGCTCGGGCCGCGAGATCTCGCTGTCCTGGTAAAGCAGGTCGGTGACCCACTTCAGCTTCTCGGTGATGGGCACTTCGAAGTTGGCGGTGATCGCCTTGCGATCCACCTCGGAGTCGGAGTACGTCGTACCCTGCTCGTTCACCACGTTGACGCGGTAACCGAATCCGCCGTCGCCGACGCGGCCACCGATATCCACGTGCTGCGAGAAGAGCTGATCCGAACGATAACCCACGCTGAAATTCAGCAGCGGCGCATCGGTCGGTCGCTTGGTGAGGTAGTTGACGATGCCGCCCGGCGCGCCGACACCGTACAGAAATCCGCTCGCACCCTTGAGCAGGTGCACTTCCTCGACGGCTTCCAGCGGCAGGGTTGCACCGTAGTACGTGAGCGGCAGGCCGTTGACGCGCACGCTGTTCACCCAGTCGAGTGACAGGCCGCGAACCGAGATGCGCTGCGCGTACATGTTGTAGTCCGTGCCGCCTTCGCGCGCCACGCTCGCATCCTTCGCGAACAACGTCGCAAGCGATGCGGCCTGGTGCTTCTCGATGTCTTCGCTGTCGATCGCGTAGACGGAGAATGGCGTGTCCCGCAGTGTGCGCGTGCCGAGCGCGCTGGCTCCCGAGTCGATCACGCGCTTGGCGCTGACCAGCACTTCGGTCAAGTCATCGTTGCTGGCCGCGGTTTGCGCATGGGCGGAAAAGCTGAATGCAGCCGCGACTCCGAGCGTCAGGGCACGGACCTGGTTTCCGCGGTTGGGCGACAAGGCGCGTCGCAGGGCTGACCGAACGGTGTCGAACTCGAACTCCATCATTTTCTCTCCCATAACTTGTATTTCTGTGTGTATCGGTTATCGGAAGGGACTTTGAGTGTATGGGCCCCCGCCGCGGCTCTTGAAATGGCGATTCGTCCTATCGCCACGCGAAGCGCGGCAATCTGCCAAAGGCCATCCGGCCCGTGAAACAAACAATCGTCATGCTCTTATGGAGCCACGGAATGTGGCCCCCGGATGAGGCGCCGCTCAGCCGCCGTGTTTGCTGGATGCGAGCAATGCGCGCAGACCGAGCAGCTTCTGCAGCAACAGCACCGCGCCAACGGAACCGAGGAAGACGAGGCTCGCGACCGCGGGCACGGCCGGATCGAGCTCGCCGTTGATGGCGTTCATGATGGCGACCGGAAACGTGGCGGAGCCCACGCCGCCGAGCAGCACCGCCACGGTCACGTCGGTGAACGAAACCAGGAACGCGTACAACCCGCCGGCGAATATGCCGGGCATCGCCAGCGGCAGGGTCACCCGCAGCAGCGCACGCGGATAATTCGCGCCGAGCGCGAGCGCCGCGTCCTCGATTCGCGTCGCGGCGCCGCCGAGCGCCGCCACCGTCGCGCTGATCACGTACGGCGTGGCGACGAGCACGTGCGCGACGAACAGACCGAAGAACGTTCCGGCGAACTGCACTCCCGAGGCGACCGCGAGCGCGTGATAGGCCTGCAGGAAGGCGACGCCCGTGACGATGTAGGGAATCTGCAAAGGCATGCGGAACAGCGAGCTCAGCGCGCGAAAGGCCCGTGGACTCACGCGCGCGAGTCCGAGCGCCGCCGGCACACCCAGCGCCAGCGCGGTCGCGGCAGTCGCGGCCGCGAGCCGCACGCTGAACCACACGGATTCCCACATCGCCGGCGGAATACTGCGATACCAGCGCAGCGTGATCTCTTCCGGAGGAAAACGCAGGAAGGCCGCCGGCCCCATGTCCGGCCCGCGATCCAGCGACGCGCCGAGCACGACCACGATCGGCGCGTAGAGCAGCACGATGAGTATCGCGAGCCATGCCCGGCTCGCGAATTGCCCCACGTTCCGCAGTCTCATGGCGATGCCGCCATGCCGTGATGCGGACGGCCGAAGCGATCCGCGGCGAGATTCACGACGATCACCAGCACCAGCAGGATCACGGACAACGCCGCGGCCATGCCGTAATCATTGAAGTGCATCAACGTGCGCTGGATCAGCACGGGGAACGTCAGCACGCGGCCGCCACCGAGCACGGCGGCCACGGCGTATGCGCCCATCAGCAGGTTGAACTGGATCAGCGCGGTGGAGATCACGCCGGGCAGGCTGAGCGGCCAGGTCACGCGCAAGAAGGTGCGCCACTTGCTCGCGCCATGCGCCGCCGCGGCTTCCTCGCAGGACACCGGAATCGTCCTGAGCGTGGTGTAGAGCATGGTCAGCGAGAACGCGATCGACAGATACGCGTAACCAACCATCACGCCGGACAGTGTTCCGATGAGTCGGAACCCCTCGTCCGCCAGGCCGAGCGCGCGCAGCGCGCGATTGAAGGGACCCTCCATGCCGAAGAGGATGACGAGCCCCAGGAGCTTCACGGCGCCCGCGAGGAACGACGAGCTCACCACCGCCGCCATGGCCCACGACGCCATCCGCGGCGACAGGCGCGCCAACGCATAGGCGGCCGGATAACTGACCAGCATCGACAGGACGACGACGATCGCCGAAATCACCAGCGTGATTTGCAGGCTGGATAGATAGAAGTTTCCGCTGACCGCGGCGACGTAGTTGTGGATGGACGTCGAGGGATCGACCTGTCCGAGGCCCACATCGCGATGCAGGCTCATCTCGAGAAAGATCGCCTGGGTCACGCTCAACAGGATCACGAGCAGCAGCAGGTGTGGCGCGATCAGCAGAGCGATGCGACGAAAAGCCGGACTCATGAGGACGTCGATCATATTGGTCGGTGTCAATACCCGACTAAGGATGATTCGTCATTTGCGGGCGACTTTTCGATGTGATCCGCTACCCTTGCCGCGCCGTGCGGCCCAAAGGAATTCGATGCTCCAGACGTCGCCCGACCATGACGCCATCGCCGCAGGCGCGCGCAATCTGCTCGTCACCGGCGCCCGCGTGCGCCACGGTGGCCGACTGCTCATCGTGACGGAGCCGCCCGGAACCGGCCGGTACCAGGACAATCTCGCGGATCCGCTCGTCGCCGAAGCCGAGCGCTTGGGCGCGCAGCCCAAGGTGCTCGTGCTCCCGCTCACCGCGGGACCGGAGGATCTGCCGCCGCCGCTGCAGGAGGCGCTCGATCAGGCCGATCACACCGTCTTCCTGCATCGCATCGGCGATCAGTTGCGATTCCGCCCCGTCGCTGGTGGCGGCACCAAGGTCATCAGCTACGCGCTCGATGAGGACTACCTCGCCGAGAGTTTCGGGCGCACGCCCGTCGCGGTGTTCGACGAGGTGATGGAGCGCATTCTCCAGGTGCTCCGCCGCGCCAAGCGCTACACCATCGTCTGCGCCAACGGCTCGCGCGCGGTGATGCGGGTGGCGCGCGCACGCCGGATTTCCGTCACACCGTTTTCGATCGGCAATTTTCCGACGATGATCATTCCGCCGATCAGCGCGGAAAAGCTCAGCGGCCGGCTCGTGCTCACGCACGCGCTCACCTCGACGGGCATCCACGATTACCCGCAAAGCGATCTGCCACTGCCGACGCCGATCACCTTCCACGTCGACAACGGGCGCGTCGTGGACATTTCCGGCAAGGCCGTGCTCGCCGCCACCGTGGATGCGCACCTCACCCGGGTGGCCAAGCTTTTCTATGGCGGCGACCGCGGCGCGCTGTTCGGCTGGCACACCGGAATCAACTCCACCACCTTCTTCCGCGGCGATGCACGCACGGATGCGGATCGCTGGAGCAACGTGGCCTTCGGCAGCCCGCGCTACACGCATTTTCATTTTTGCGGCACGGAACCCGGCGAGGTCAGCGGCGCGATTTTCGATGCGACTATCGCGTTCGACGATCAGGTGGTGTGGAAAGACGGCCGGCTCGCGCTGTTCTCCGAGGCCGAGATCGACGACATCGCGAAGCGTCACAAGGTGGATCCGCGGGTTCTGACGGAACGCCGCGCGATCGGAGTTCCGGGACTCGCGTGACGTACGGAACCGGAATACACCGGCGATTCGCCTCCGTCCTGTTGCTGGCCGCGTGTGCGGCGCTCGCTTCGTGCAAGCCGAACACGCCCGCGGCGGATGGCGACGCCAATGCCAATGTCATCGTCGTCGCAACGTATGGCGGCGGCTGGGCGGAACGGCTGCAACGCGTGACCGCGGCGGAAATGTCCGCGCGCAACATCACCGTGCGTTTCGTCGAGGCCAATGCGCAGGCGGCGCGGGCGCGGCTCATCGCGGCGCGCGGCGGCCCGCCACCCTTCGACCTGATGGAGCTCGACGACGAAACGTACGTCGCGCTGAGCCGGGCCGACTATCTCGAGCGCCTGGACCTGACGCGGATACCGCGCACGCAGGAGCTCATCCCCGAACTGCACAATGAATTCCGGGTGCCGTTCTGGATCAACCAGCCCGGGCTGATCTACAACGCGGAGCGGTTCCGCGCCGCGGGGATCGATGCTCCACGGAAACTCAGCGATTTCGCCGATCCACGCCTCGCGCGGCGCGTGATGCTCGGTGACCTCGGCCACTACACCGGGCTCTACGGCCTCGCGGCGCTGATCCATGAAAGCGGCGGCGACGTGAACAATCCGCAGCCCGGCTTCGATACCCTCGCCCGCATCAGCCCGCATTCCTATTTCACCTCGGCCACGCTGATCGGCCAGCTCTTCGAAACCGGCGAACTGTGGGCGGCCGTGTCCACCGCCGCGGCCGCGCAACGTTTCCACACCTCCGGGATCGAGATGGGCATCGTGCATCTCGCGGCCGTCGAGGATCGGATCATGGTCGCGCGCGGATACTTTGGACGGCCGCGCGGCGGCCGCAATCCCGAAGCCGTGGCGGCCTTCATCGACGCGCTGATCTCCGCCGAGGCACAACTGACGCTGAGCCGCGAGACGGGCATGGTCCCCGTGAATCGCGATGCGCTGCGCGAAGCGCAATCTGACCAGCAGGCGGGAAAAGGCTATCGCTTCTCGATCCTCGATGAGCAGGCGCTGGCACGGGGTTACGTGCCTCCCTACGAGCGGATCGATCTGCGCGACTGGACACAGCGTTTCCAGAGCGCGGTCATCGCGCAGCCGCGCTGAAGCGGGCGCGCATCGTGGCCGGACTGATACTCGAAGGCATTTCCAAGCGTTACCGCGATCTCGTCGCGCTCCAGCCCACCGACCTGCGGGTCGAACACGGCACGTTGCTCACGCTGCTCGGTCCGTCCGGATGCGGCAAGACCACGACGCTGCGCATCATCGCCGGGTTCACCGAGCCGGATCACGGCCGCGTGCTCATCGACGGCGCGGATCTCACGCATGCACCGCCGCGCCTGCGAAACGTCGGCGTCGTGTTCCAGGACTACGCGCTGTTCCCTCACCTGAGCGTGGCGGAGAACATCGCCTTCGGCCTGCGCGAACGCGGCGCCGCGCGTGCGCACATCGCGGCGCGCACGCGTGAAATGCTCGCGCTCGTGCGTCTCGATGGACTCGAGCAGCGCTATCCCGCACAACTGAGCGGAGGCCAGCAGCAGCGTGTCGCCCTCGCCCGCGCGCTGGCGCATCCGCCGCGACTGCTGCTGATGGATGAGCCCTTCTCGGCGCTGGACGCGAGCCTGCGCGAGGATCTGCGCGCCGAGCTGCGCCGCATCCAGCAGCAGCTCGGCATTACCACGGTTTTCATCACGCATGACCGGCAGGAGGCCATGGCGCTCTCGGACAGCATCGGCGTGATGCGCGGCGGCCGCATCCTGCAGCGCGGAACGCCGCGCGAGTTGTACATGCGCCCGGCCTCGCGCGAAGTGGCGGAGTTTCTCGGGCCGGTCAACGTGCTCGATGTCACGGCGCATCGCGCCGCGCAGCGGCCCCTGGTGCTTCAGACCGCTGCCGCGCAGATCGGCGTGCGTCCGGAGAACCTCGTCATCCACGCGGCCGGCGAAGCGCCTGCCGGCGCCGCCCACCTGCCGGGCCGTGTTCTAACTACCGTGTACCACGGCAGCCAGGTGCACGTGTCGATCGACGTCGGCTCCGCCACCTGGACCGCGCACGTCCCCGCGCGCGACGAGACCCCCGCCGGCGAAGTCGTGCTGGCGTGGGCGCCGGAAGACACGCTGCATTTCGAAAACGGAGCGAATCCCGCGACATGATCACCGAGTTCATCGACGCCCGGGCGGCCGAGTCGGCGCCCGGTCACGCCGTGGCCGTGCTTGGCTTCGAAGACGGCAGCCTGTGCCCTCAAGGCCAAAGGCTCGATGCGGCGCACGGCGGCGCGCTGACGCGCGCATTCAACTCCCGCTTCCGCGGCAAGACGGAATCGCACGCCGTCGTCATTGCCGCGCGGCCCGTGTTGCTCGTCGGTGCCGGAGCAAGCGGTGGTGCGCTGCCCGTCGAGGAAATCGCCGCGTATGCCTGCAAGGCCGCCGATTCGCTCGGTTGGCACGACTTGACGCTGCGGCTGCCGGACGCCACCGCCACGAATGCGGCGCGCGCGGCTTTCGGTGCGCGGCTCGGCATGTATCGCTTTCATCGCCATCGGCAGTTCCTGCGCCCGGCCGAGCAGCCGGCCCTGCGCCAGCTGCGCATCGTCGCCGACGAAGTCGAGGCCGCGCGACGGGCGTCGCTGCGGCACGAGGCGGTCGCCGAGGGCGTGCTGTTCGCGCGCGATCTGAATTCGGAACCCGCGAACGTGCTGAACCCGGTGACGTTCGCGAACCGGCTGCGCGAGCTCGAGCGGCCGCGATTGCAGGTCGAGATTCTCGGGGTGGATGAGATGAGCAGGCTGGGCATGGGATCCCTGCTCTCCGTCGGACAGGGCAGCGCCCATGAAAGCCAGCTCGCCATCCTGCGCTGGAACGGCGCCGAAGATCCCACCGCGGCACCCGTCGCCTTCGTCGGCAAGGGCGTCACCTTCGACAGCGGCGGGTTGTCCATCAAGCCCGCCTCGAGCATGGAGGACATGAAGTCCGACATGAGCGGGGCCGGCGCCATCGCGGGACTCATGCTCACCCTGGCGCGACGCGAGGCGGCCGTGAACGCTGTCGCCGTGCTCGGTCTCGTCGAGAACATGGTCGACAGCCACTCGACCCGCCCCGGCGACATCGTCAAATCGCTCTCCGGGCGCACCATCGAAGTGTTGAACACGGATGCCGAGGGCCGCCTCGTGCTCGCCGATGCGCTCTGGTACTGCGAGGAACGGTTTCGCCCCCGCGCGATGATCGACGTGGCCACGCTCACCGGCGCGGTGATGGTCGCGCTCGGCACCGATTATGCAGGCCTGTACAGCGAAGACGACGCGCTGGCGCAGGCGCTGCTCGCCGCCGGCGAAGCGGAGCAGGAGCCGCTGTGGCGCATGCCGATGCCCGCGAGTTATGACCGCCATCTGCGCAGCGACGCGGCCGATTTGCGCAATGTCGCAGCCATTCGCTTAGGCGGAGCCAGCATCGCCGCACGCTTTCTGCGCAACTTCGTCAGAACGACGCCGTGGGCGCACCTCGATATCTCATCGCCCGCCTGGCGCACTCCTTCAGGTTCTCCGCTCGCAGCCGCCGGTGCTACCGGTTTCGGCGTGCGAGTGTTGAATCGATTCGTCGAAGATCTGCAATAAAACGAATCGACAAACAGGTGCGTATCGCCAAAGTCGTGTGCTAATTTCTGGTGCGGGGGCTAGGGAGAGAGGCGCCGCGCCTTTGGAGATTTGCGGATGACCTTGACACAACTGCGTTATGTGATTGGCGTGGTCGATTGCGACCTGAACGTCACTGCGGCGGCAGCGCGGCTGCACGCCACACAGTCCGGCGTTTCAAAGCAAATAAAACAACTCGAGGACGAACTGGGATTTCATCTCTTCGTTCGCATCGGCAAGTGCCTGGATCGGTTGACCGAACCCGGCGAAGGGGTAGTGCTTCATGCACGCACGATCCTTTCGCACGTGGCGGACATCCGCAGCCTGTCGGTCGACTGCGGCGATGTGTCCGAGGTAGGTCCCGCGATGCGATGCCCGCGTGCGCGCGCTTCGCTCAGCGTCGCGGAATCAGCCGCCAAGAGTTGAAACGATTTCCGCCGCTGGCGGGAAAGTTGCTTGTACGGAGTCACGGCCCGCGGCCGTGACGGCCGCGGGGCGCGGTGGGCGTGCCTGCGCACCTCGCGTGGTGATCATCGTCGGCAACAGTCGACGGTGACGAGTTCGAGCGCCGCGGACCCACAATCTATCTACCCGGATCTTCCGCGGCCTCCCCGATCAGTGCGGCCACGGCCTGCGGATTCGAGATGAACACCGCGTGACTGCCCGGTACCGAGCGCACTCTCGCGCCCGCGCGCCCCGCCATGGCTCGTTGCGCCTCCGGCGGGATGACGTGATCATCCTGCGCCACCAGGAACCAGCTTCGCCTGCTCTTCCAGGCAGCCTGGCTGATCTTCCCGCCCAGCGCCTGCACGCCCCACGGAACCTGCGAGTCCGCCATCAGGCGCGCGACATCCGGCGCCACGTCCGCGGCGAAAGACTCGTGGAACTTCGCGCGGTCCAGGTACAGGTAGCCGTCCTGCGGCGGAAGGATGGGCGGACCCTGCGCACCCGCGGGCGGATTGCCGATCAGCGTGGAAACGGATTCACCTTCATCCGGCGCGAACGCGGCGACATAGACGAGCGCCGACACTTTCGGATCGTTGCCCGCTTCGGTGATCACGACACCGCCGTAGGAATGGCCGACCAGGATCACCGGTCCCGCGGCCGCGGCGATGGCCCGCCGCGTATAGGCGACGTCTTCGGACAGTGAGTTCGTCGGATTCTGCACGATGATGACGGGATAACCGTCGTCGCGCAGGTGCCGATGCACACCGGCCCAGCCCGATCCATCGACGAAGGCGCCGTGCACGAGGACGATCGTCGCGCGGTCACTCGCGGGAAGCGCCGCCGTAGACATCGCGAGGGTTGCGAGGGTCACAGCCAGGCTCCTCACGGCCGCTTGCCCAGAAGTTCAAGCCGCGTCACCTTCACGCCGCCTTCGGCGAGCTCGGGCAGTTTCCTGAACCACGCCTGCACGTGCGGCGTGAGGTTGTGGGCCTCGAAGTCCGCCTTCGTGGCGAAGATCTCGAAGAACACGAAGTGCCCCGGCCTTTCGCGATCCTCCTGGAGGAAGTAGAGAAGGTTGTTGGGCTCGGCGCGCACCTGCGCCACGAGCGGCAACGTGATCTCGCGCAACTGCGCTTCCTTGCCCTTCCTGGCCTGTACCTCGGCGATCACGGCATACGCGGTTTCCGGAATCCCGTCGTAGCGGACGCCGACAGGCTCGCGCGCGCCGGCGCTTGCGACGGCAAACAGGCAGGCAGCGAGTGCAACAAACAAAGCGCGACGCGTGGGTAATCGACGCAGGTCCACGGTGTTCATGATCAGCCTCCCCGGCGGCTGCGCGCCGCCAATGCGCCATCGAAAATCTGCTTCACCGGCCCCAGCGCCTGGACGAACTCGAGTTGTTCGCCTTCGCTGCCCTTGCAGTAGATGAGACGCCAGCCGTTGGAGCGGCCCTCTGTGATGCCGTTGCTGTTGGCCTCGCGCGGTGCGGCGAGCCGCTCCTGTTCGGTGGTCACGGTGATCACCCGATTGGCGCGCACCTGGGTCATGCCGCGCCGCGCGGACTCTGCTTCGAGATCGGCGATGAACTTGTTGAAGTCCACGTCGTCGCCGATGTGGAAGCAGATGTGCATCATGCGTGGGAACGCGGGACTCATGTGATCCAGCGGTTCCGCGAACGTGGCATTGCCGGCCGCCGTTTGCGTCGAGTCGCGATACTTGAGTAGTTCGATCACGACGTTGTCGAACTGGATGAAGCGCACGTCGAGACGCTGCGCGCCGCCGCGCAGATCCGGCACACCCATCGCTCGCGGATTCACCTGCCGGGCGCGTGCCTCGATCTCCTGGTCGGTGAGCAGCGTGTTGTGGATGCGCTCGCCGTGGAAATCGCCGTCGCGCATCACTTCCGTGCCGCCCAACACTTCGGTGTAGAACTCGAAGGCGCGTTCCATGTCCTGCACGGTGAGCCCGAAGTGCTGCACGCCCTGCAGTCGCGCGCCCAGCGGGCCGTTGTTGCGCGCGGCCGATTTCGCGGCGGATGACGTCGTTGCCGCGCTGGCCGGCGCGCCCTGCGCAAGCATTCCGCCAACCATCGCGAGGCCGGCCGCCTGGATGACGCCGCGACGCTGCAGATCGGTTCCACTGTTTGTTTGCCCGGTCATTGCTTCTTCCTCCAGAGACGAATGGTGGCGATCGATGCCTGCGTGTATCCCGGCGGGTCCGTGTCCGCGCCGAAGGCGGCCGCGCTGGTCATCGTGTTGGTGGTCAGGAGTCCGCCGACGTATGGCGCAGGCAGATCGCTCAGCACGAGCTGGCAGCGCACGGGGAACAGGTGCGATTCGGGAAAATCGAGCAGCAACGCCAGGCACTCGCCGTCACCGCGGAACGTCATGCCGGCGAGCTCGATCCGAGCGTGGAAGTTCTGCCGCGCGCGGTCCGCCGTCGGGCCCATGCAGGCGCGCAACGCGGCGACGCGCCGCACCTTGTCATCGACGACTCGGCCGTCGGATCCAGCCGAGATGCTCCAGAAGGAGAACGTCCGCTCGGCATCGGATGGAAAAGGCTCGAAGCCGGTCTTCGATGCCACGCATCCATCGGCGGTGGAACTCCCGGCTTCGCGAATGCTGCGCAGGATGTAGATCTCCTCGAGCTGACTTTCGCGCGCGGGGACTCTTGGGACGGGAGTGCAGGCGGCCGCCAGAAACGCGATGACGATGACCCAGGCGCGTCTCATCGCGCCACCCAGCCGATCGACGGCGCATGCAAACTGTGGATGTAGAGCCGCTGCGCGGTTTCGGTGACGCCCGTGGTTTCGGGATACGCACCCGCGGGATCCTGCAGATCCTCGATGACTTCCCCGTTCTCCAGGAATGCGAACACATGGCCGAATGGTTCACCCACCGGCAGCCAGGACCGCGGCATCCTCAGCAATACCTTGCGCATGAAGGGCTTGCCGGAAAGTCCGTCCGCCGCGGGATTGCGCGGACGAAACAGCCCGACCCAGATGCGGCCGTCGAGCCCGCGCATGAGGTTGTCGGGATACCCAGGGAGATTGTCGATCAGCACGGAGGCATGCGCGGGATCACTCTGCACATGGACGCCGCGCGCGTGGCTGTCGATGCTCCAGATGCGGTACCTGCCTGTTTCCGAGACGAACAGGCGCCTGCCATCGGCGGACAGCGCCACGCCGTTTGCGAACGAAAAGCCATCGGCGACGACTTGCGTGTAGCCGGTGGCCGGTTCGTAGGCGAGCACGCGGCCGGACGCCGCCTGCTCGAGGATGTCCAGGACGCTCGCCTCGTAGGTGCCACCCCACTCCGCGGGCGAGAACCGGGTCGATGCGTCCGTGAAGTAGATAGTGCCGTCGTCGCCGACGACCACCGAGTTCGCGTAATGCACGGGATCATCCGGCTTCACGTGGTCGGTCAGCAGGTCCACACGGCCATCCACGCCGATGACGAGCAGGCCCTTCATGGCGTCCGCGGCGATCATCCGGCCACTCGCGTCGAAGGCGAAACCGAGCACACGTCCGCCCGTGCTCGCGAATATCTCCTGTCCGGCGCCATCCAGGTCCATGCGCACCAGGTTTCCACTCGTCATCGCGGCATAGAGCTTGCCGTCCGGCCCCAAAGCCATGTGCTCCGGCCCGAACTCACTGCCAATGTCGATGGTGCGCAAACCCGCGAGGCGCGTGTTGGGTGCGTGCGCGCCGACGTAGCCGGGCGCCATGGGTGCCCGCCATGCGACCGGTTGCGCCGGAACGGGCCACAGGCAGAAATAGCCGAGCACACCCGCCAGCAACGCGACTACGCTCCATCCAACTACTTTCAGTTTCCGCATGTCTCGAGCATGCCGGGAGGTTGCGAGGCGCACATTCCCCGAAAGGGGGCATCGCCGCGCCGGGATCGGTGCTAACCAGTCGCGTTCGAGCGGCTGTTATCATCCGGCGCACGGCAACCCAGACACATGAATACGATCCGCATCCTCGCCGTCGACGACCACCCGCTCCTGCGGGAAGGAATCGCCGCGCTGATCGCCGGCCAGAGCGACATGCGGCTGGCGGCGGAAGCCTCGACGGGCGCGGAAGCGATCCGCCAGTTCCGGGCTGTGCGGCCCGACGTCACCCTGCTCGACATCCAGATGCCCGGCATGAGTGGCATCGATGCCTTGTCCACGATCCGCGGCGAGTTTCCGGAGGCACGCATCATCATCCTCACGACGTACGGCGGCGACGTGCTGGCAAGACGCGCGTTGCAGGCGGGTGCGCTCGCCTACGTATTGAAGGGCTCGGTTCGCAGAGAGCTGCTGGATACCATTCGCGCCGTCCATCGCGGACACACGCGAATACCCGCCGAAGTCGCCAGCCGACTCGCGGCTCATCGCGGTGACGAGAACCTCTCTGAACGAGAACTGGAGGTGCTGGCGCTGGTGGCGGCTGGCAACTCCAATCGTGAGATCGGCGCCCGACTCGAGGTCACCGAGGAGACCATCAAGGCGCACATGAAGCACATCGCCGCGAAATTAGGCGCGAACGATCGCACTCACGCGGTGACGCTGGCCCTGGCGCGCGGAATCCTTCCCATGGACGAATCGCCGCAGTAGTCAGTCGGTTTCGAGTTGCCGATCGCGCGCACCGCGAATCGGCTTCGCATACGCGCGGGCCGCGGGAATGACGAGTTCGATCACGGTGCCCGAATTCCCCGTGCTGCCGATCTCGAGACTGCCGCCCATTTGCCGCGCGCGCTCACGCATCCCCTGAATCCCCCAATGACCCTCGCGTCCTCGGGCGATCAGGTTGGAGTCCAGTCCGATGCCATCATCGCGCACGCGCAAGGTGAATCGCTCGGCGGCCCAATCCATCTCGATCTGCATGGTGCGGGCGTTCGCGTGTTGAATGGCGTTGCGAAACGCCTCCCGCGCCACCTGCAATACATCGTCCCGCACCAGCGGAATCAGGATCCGGCTCCGACCCTCGACGAGGAGATGGAACTCGGGAGCATCCGCGCGCGCTGTCGTGGAGATGTCTTGCGCCATCGCGCGCAGCGCCGATTCCAGATCGGGCTCGCCCGCGCCGAAGGTGCGCAGGTCCGTGACCGCGACGCGCGCCTGCTCCACCGTCTGGTCGCCACGGCCCAGCGCCTCGTCGAGCGCCTGCGCCGCCTGCTCTGGGCGCGCCGGCAACAGGTGACGCACCGCCTGGAGCCGATACATCAGTCCGTGGAATCCCTGCAGAAGCGAGTCGTGCAGCTCCCGCGCGATGCGCGTGCGCTCCGCCACGCGCTCATTGAGGCGCATCTCGAATTGCCGTTTCACGCGCCGCGCGCGCAGTCGATGGACCAGCCAGGCGAGACCGAAAAGCAGTAACGCCGCGGCGGCGCGAAAGGCAGTAGTTTGCCACCACGGCTTCAGGATGGTGATGTCGAGGCCGCGGATCGGAGACCACGGACCGGCGCTGGTGGCGCCCTGCACTTCCAGCTGATATTGCCCCGGCGGCAGCGAGTTGTACGAAGCAACCCGCCGGTCACTGCCGACGACATTCCACTGATTCTCGAGACCCGCCAGCCGAAAACGATACCGGTTCGATCTCGCATTGGAGAAGCTCAGGGCCGCGAACCCCGCGGAGAAAGTATTTTTCGCGTACGGCAATGTCAGCTCGCGAAGACGCGGAAGCACGGCCGGACGAATATTCGAGATGTGTTCGGCATAGGGCCTGCCGGCAATCGCGAGGTCCGTGAACTCCACCGAGGGCACATGGCTCAAGGCGCGCACTTGCGTGGGATCGAATGCCGTGGCGCCCGTGAAGCCCGCGAAGTACATCGCGCGTGATGCGCCGCGATGGCAGCTGCCCCAACCGGTGAAATCCGAACCGGGCAACCCGTCGGCACGCGTGAAACTGCGTACTTCGGAGGTGAGCGTGTTCATTCGCGCGAGGCCATTGTTGGTCCCTAACCAGAGCGCGCCCTGTTCGTCCTCGAGAATGCAGCTCACCACGTTCCCCGGCAGCCCGTCGTCGACCCGGTAGTTGCGAACGCGGCCGGTAGCGGGTTCCAGCGCGTCCAGGCCATTTTGCGTTCCGGCCCAGACGATGCCGCCGCGGTCGATGTGCACGGCATTCACGCGACCATTGCTGATGCCGCCCGCCACCCCGGTCGCCGGATAGGTGACGAATTCCCCGGTGGCCGGATTGAACCGCTGCAGCCCATATAGATGAGTGCCCAACCAGATCTGGTGCGCGCTGTCTTCGGCCAACGCCAGGTATTTCGGCTCCATGTCCCGAGGCCGGAAGTTGTCGAAGGCGCCACGCTTCTCGTCGAAGCGCGAGAGTCCTCCCCACGTGGCGATCCACACGTTCTGCGCGCGATCCACCAGGATGCCGTCGACCGTGTCGCCGGCGAGGCTCGCGGGATCGGCGGGGTCATGCTGGTAGCGCGATACGCGGCCCGCGGCATCGATGCTGAGCAGACCCTGCGCCACGGTTCCCAGCCACACCCGTCCGCGCGCATCCTGCGCCATCGAGATCACATCCGAGTCGAGGCCCAGTCGCCGGCTCAGGTCTTCGCGCCGGCCGGATTTCTCGTTCACGCCCAACAACATTCCCACGTAGCTGATCCACAGCGATCGCCCATCTACCTCCAGGATGGAGTTGACCATCTTCTCCGCGCGTTCATTCGCCGCGCCCGGCCGCGAAGGCACCTTGCGGAACGAAGGCTTCCTCGCCGGGAACAGGTTGAGCGGCATGCCGTGAAAAGACACCCAGATGTTGTCGTGGCGGTCCTGGAACAGCGCCGTGATGTCGTCACCGCTGAGGCTTTGCGGGTCCCCGGAGTTGCTGCGGTACCGGATGAAGCGCCGATGTTCCGCGTCGAAGCGCAGCAATCCCTGCCCGCCCGTGCCGAACCACAACGTGCCGTCGCGATCTTCCAGCGCCGAGTAGAACGCGAAGGGTGGTATCGCATCACCGTTGGCGTCGGTGAACGAGTAGTTCGTCAGTATTCGCGTCGCGCGATCGTAGGTCGCGAGGCCGTTGCCGCTCGCGTGATAGATCCACAAGGTTCCGCGCCGATCCTCGATGAGGTTGATCTCCCGCGGCGCGCGCATCGGAACCCGGATGCGGACACGACCCGTATCGCGATCGATTGCCTCCAGGCCCGCGCTGTGCGTGAGCCAGAAGGTGCCCTCGCGGTCTTCCTGCACGGATCTCACGTCGTTGCTGCCCAACGATTCGGGATTCGCGGGGTCGTGATGGAAATGGACGCGGGTCCGTCCACTCGCATCGAGTCCAAACAAGCCGGCGCTGGTGCCCAGCCAGATCGTCCCCGACCGGTCCTCGTAGATGGACTGGATCACCGCGGAGGTTCGGGACGAGTTCCGGTAATCGACGTGCGAGAACGTCCCCTGCTCGGGGTCGAAGATATCGAGCCCCTGATCGCTGGCGATCCACAACCGCCCGGCCCGGTCCTTGGTGATCGCGGATACATACACGCCGCTCAGCTGGTTCGGTGCCCGGGCATTGCCGGCAAACACCGTGTAGCCATACCCGTCGAAGCGGTCGAGGCCATAGGCGGTTCCGAACCACATGAAACCCAGGTCGTCCTGCGCGATCTGCGCCACGCGCGACTGCGAAAATTCTTCGGTGTTGTCGATGCGGTTGAAGGCGATGTCGTCGCCTTCAACGATTGTGAGTCGTTGCGTGCGGGATTCCGCGGCGGCGCAAAGCAGCGGCACCGCGAGCAGGACGGATAGCGCAGACAATGCGAATTTCGCGTGATGCATGCGCCTGGTCTGGCGGATTGAGGTGGCCTCACCGTAACACAGGCCGCATTTGCCCATTCGGACTGCTGGCTCATGGATTGATTCTCGCCAGCCCGTAGCCATCGACCTGGTCGCGCGCCAATCCGCCGACCACGATCCTGCCGTCCGGCTGAACCACGACGCTCTCGGCGATGTCGTTGAAGCCGAAAAAGTCCACGGTCTGAATGCCGGCGTTCGCGAAGCTCGTGTCGAGCGCGCCATTTGCGAGGTAACGGGTCACCGCGAAGTTCGAGTTCGACTGGCTCGAGGCACGCCCCGCGACGACGACTTTTCCGTCCTGCTGAATCGCGACCGCGAACGCGGCATCGCCGCGGCCCGTGATCGAGGTGACGACCGAGCCCGTCCCGCCGAACGTCGTGTCGTTAGTGCCATCGGCATTCAGGCGTTGCACCAGAAACTGACTTGCAGTCGTTGGCCCGATGCCGAGGCCGGCGCTGCCGACGAGAACCAGCTTGCCGTCGGGCGACAGCGCGATCCCCTCGCCCACGCGGGAGCCGTTGAGCGTGAGCGTGCCGCCCGTTCCAAACGTGCCATCGAGATTTCCATCCGCGTCGTAGCGCACGACGTCGGTGTGATCCGAGCCGCTGAACGTCCCGATGGGCTCGCCACTCACGACGATCGCGCCGTCGGGCTGGAGCAAGATGTTGCGGGCCGTATTCGTCCCGCCGCCGATGTCGGTCGGGCGCATTCCGCCCGATGCAAAGGTCGTGTCGAGCTCGCCATCGCTCGAGAACCGCGCAAGCATGAAGTCGGAGAAGTCATCACCGTCCATGAGTGGGGTGTCGCCGGCAACCAGCAACCTGCCGTCTGGCTGGATGGCGATCGCGTAGCCGATTCCCGGAACGGTACTAACTACCTTACCCTGGGATCCGAACCCCGTGTCGAGGCTGCCATCGACGTTGTAACGCGCGAGCGCGAAGTGCGCGTCGCCCGCGGTGCCGGTGTAACCCGCGACCACGATCTTCCCGTCCGGCTGTATCGCCACCGCGAGGGCCTCTTCCTGCTCGCCGCTTTGCAGGTTCGTGATGACGCGCCCATCGGCATCGAAGCTGGTGTCGAGCGTGCCGTCGGCGTTGAAGCGCGCCAGCACGAAGTCCGCGAACGTGCCGCCTACCATGACGATCTTGCCGTCGGACTGCAGCGCGATTGTCGATCGATCGCCGCCGAATGCCGCCAGCGTCGTCTTGCCCGCGGAACCGAAGCTCGCGTCGAGCGCACCCGGCAGACCGGTGGGCGGCGGCAGGTCGTCATCGCGGATTGTCAGCAGCGCAGCGCTCTGCGGCCCCAGGATCGCGCACCCGCCCGGCTGCGATAGCGTCAAGTTCACTGTTTCGTCGGGCTCATCGAGCGAATCGGCGACGATCGGCACGTCGACCACGCGCGGGCTGTCGTCGCCGTCCGCAAAATGCACGGTGGCGTGCACGGGCGTGAAGTCCGTGTCGCCAACCGCGGTTCCGCTGCTCGTGGTGAAAGTCACCGTGACGGCGCCGCTCGTGCCTCCCGAACGCGTAACTCGAATGGTCGAGATTGCGGCGGCATTCTCGCCGACCTCGAAGCTGGCCGCGCTGAACTGGATTTCGCCGGCCGGCTCGGGTCCCGGCACGCAGCTCGCAGGTTCAGACACCTCGAGTGTCGGAGGCGTCATGATGGGCCGGTTGGTCGGCTCGAGACCGCTGAACTCCAGCCTCGTTCCGCCCACATCGAGCGGATCACGAAGATAGGCAAGCGCCGCCGACCCTTCGCAGTCTCCCGACGCGCCGCCACCGCGGCGATTCTCCGCGGCGGCGAAAATGGCGGAGCGCAGTGTGAATTCCTCGCCGACATCGATGGAAGAAAGATCGACGGTGTATGTTCTTGGCGCACGCAGCTGCATGATCGCGTTCTCACCCAGGCAGAACGTGAAGTTCGGATCCGTGAGAGGAACCACCGCGCGCGTGAAATCCGCGTCGGACCACAGCGGCGTCATCGAGTAGAGATGGCTCCAGGAATCGAAGCCGAAGTTCGCCCGCGTGCCCTTGATCATCGCGCCGCCCGCCGAGAGAAAGAACGTCCGCTGCGTCAATGTGAAGGCCTGGACTTCGAAAAACACCTCCGCGGTGAGTGTCGTGTCGGAGAACCCGATGCTGGGCGCGAAGAGGTTGAAGTCGCCGGCACTCAAGACGACCTTGCTGATGGTGAATGTGAGGCTCGCATTGCTCGAGCGCTTGATGAAACTCTGCGATTGCGTCAGGCGGGAGATGCCACCGATGGGCTCGCTGCCGCCAATGCGCGCGAACGGCGCCTCAGCGTAGGCGCCATAGGTCACTCCGCTCTCGGTGCCGAATACGTGGCCGCGCGCTGTCCCGTTGGCCGGTGCGGTTCCATTGGGCCCGATGATCTCGACGCCGCTCGGGCCCAGGCCGAACTCGGCGGTCACATCCAGCGCTCCACCTACCTGGGTTCCACTACCGAAATCGATTTCCCGCGCGCCATTTCCCGGAAACGCACCGAAGCTCCATTCGCGCGTGGGCTCGTTTCGAACCAGCGGCGGAATCACGACCTGCGCGAACGAGAAGCTCGCGATCTGCGCCGTCACGGTACTACTTTCGAACGTGGCGCCGGCGACCGGCTCCCATTGGTCTTGCGCATTCGTCTTGTAAAGCACTGGAGTTGCGCCGTCCGGCACCAGGGCCGGGTCGAAAGGCAGTGAAATCGACACCGGCACGGCGAACGTCGTGCCATGCGGTGTGAATGCGAACATCGGCCCCACCGCCGTGAAACCGGCCGGCAATGCGGGCGAGCCGCCGGCAACTTGCTCCACCTTGACGTCGATGTTGGCCGTGAGCGCGCCCGCCGGCACGGTGACGCTCGCACCGCCCGGAGCGGAGATGCTCCCGCCCGGGGCGCCGATTCCGGTTTGCGGCGGCGGTGAGTTGTTGCCTCCGTCCTCACTACCCTCGTTACCGCCGCCGCATGCGGCGAGTGCCAGGAAGGTGCAGGTGATCGCGATACGCGCATGAATTCTGGTCATGACTGGAGACCCCAATCTGGTTAGGGAAGGTTTCGAAGGAGAATTGGCGTCGGCGGCCTCGCCGACGCGTCAGATGATCAGTGTGCTGTTCGGTACATGAGCCATCCAACTCCCGCGAGCACGCAGCTCGCGACGGCCTGATCGATGAGCGGCCAGCGCAGGACCTGGCCACTGAGAAGCGCCACGCCGACGATGGTCGCGGCAAACCAGAACAGGGTCTGTACTTCGACCGCGACGACTCCGTGACCGGCGAGCAGGCGCACGACGATCCAGTACGTCACGACGCCCAGCTGGAATCCGGCCGCGGATTTGAGTGCGTGGGACCAATCGAAGCGGCCGGCCTGCCAGACCTTGCCGGCATGAATGAAACCCAGCGCATCGCCGATGCCGCAAGCGACGGTCAGCAATCCGATGAACAGGATCCCGGTCATACCGCCGACGCTCATGCCGCAGCCCGCCGGTCGGATAGATAGCGCCGGATCGCGCGCGCGGCGGCCGCGGCGCCATCGCTTCCGGCGACGATCGACTGGAGGGTTCGCGCCTGCGTTCGGAATGCCGGTTCGTTCAACAGACGGAGCACCGCGTCGGTCATGGCGGTTCCGCGGGCGCGAGCCGGGGCGATGCGCAGAGCCATGCCGCGTTTCTCGAGTAGATGGACGTTGAGATCCTGTTCCGGCTGCAATGGAATGCCGGCCAGTGGCACTCCCGACGCCACGGCGGTCTGCACGCTCCCCTGCCCGCCCGTGGTGACCGCCACCGCGACGCGCGGCATCACAAGATCACTCGGCAGCAAGCGCTCGACCATGACAAGACCTCCGTCGAGATTGCCGAGGTCATGCACGGTCGATGCGAGCAATACCCGGACACCCGTCTGCCGGACTGCATCGACCACACCGCGCACCAGGGATTCGGGCGCGGACGTCATTGCCACGTAGGCAACCGCGCCGCCGTGGGAGAGAAACTTTTCCACCCGCTCCGGCACCGGAACATCGAGCCGCGCGTAGAGTGGGCCGGTGTATCGCAGCGTCGTCCCCGGACGGTAGCCAGGCTTTCCGCGCGCATTCCAGCTCTCGAGTAGAGTGGCGTCGATACCGAGAATCTCCGGTACGTCCGTCACCAGTGTCAGGTCGCCGAGCAACAACGCCGCGAAGCTCGGCACTCCTTCGACTCCAAGCTCGCGCGCCGCCCGGTTGAATCCCGAGCAATACAGGCGCGCACGAGCCGGAGACCAGTTCATGAAGCGACGCTGCAGTGTCTTCGGCAAGATTCCGAACATCGGGAACACGGGCCTGCTCGGCGGCGGCATGAGGCCGGCCTCGAACACTGGAGGCACATACGAGCCTGCGTGCGAGGTCGCGAGCGGGATGCCGGCCATGCGCGTGGACAAGAGCGTCGTGAGCGTGAAACCGGCGATGGCCATATCGATCTCACGCTCGCGCATGAACTTCTCTTCGCTGCGCGCGTGCGCAAGCATTTCCGCGTGCGAATACATGCTCTGGTTGGGCGACCCAATGCCGGGAAGATCGCGCAGAAAGCGCGCGCACCGCTCCGCGGACATGCGCGGCTCGAGCGGCGTAAGGTCCACGCCCGCGTCCGAGAGAAGCGATTCCCACGGTCCGCCGTGCGTGGCCATACACACCCGCTCCCCCTGTGCTCGCAGCGCATCGTGTATGGCGAGCATCCGCGTGGTCTCGGAGAGAAATCCGCAGTGGGGGAACAGTCCGATCAACGAAGACTCCTGGCTGTCAGGGCTTGTATAGTTCCGTTGGCCGAAACATATAGGTAATATATTACGTATGTCAACATCACCCTCGGTTTCCAGGCCGGGCGAGGCCCTGACACCCGCCGTGCGCGCGTTTCGCCTGGTGATCGTGCTCGCGCAGGAACTGCGCACGCTCATGGATCAACGGCTGCAGGAAAGCGGCCTCACCACCCAGCAGTCGGCGTTGCTCACGGTGATCGAGATCAAGGGCCAGCCGCCCACGATGACCGAAGCTGCGCGCGCCCTCGGCATGACTCACCAGAACGTGAAACAACTGGCCCTGGCGCTGGAAAGAAAGGGATTCCTGAACATGGTCCCCGACGAGCGTGACGCGCGCAGCAAGCGACTGCAGACCACCCGGAAGCACAAGAAATTCTGGGCGAAGCGCGATCCGGACGATCACGCGATGGTCAATGAGTGGCTCGCGGACCTGAGTGCGGATGAAACGTCGATGCTTGCGGAGCTGCTCGCCAAGGCGATCGCGAGCGCGCGCAGGGCGCGTGAGCCATGAGGGCAGACGGTCCTCGCTCTCATTGCGCAACGTTCAGTTGTTCGGCGCCGTGAGCGCGCCGCTCCTGCTCCTCGAGCTTTAACCCTTCTCGACCGACCTCGCGGACTCGGCAATGGTTGCCGCGGCCGTAGAGGCGCTCAACTCGAGTTTGAAGTGCCTCGCACCGCCCTGCTCCGACGTCTCGATCAGGCCCGTCTTTCCATCGGCAATCAGGATTGCGGGCGACGAGATCTCCTGGCCGTCCTGTCGAATCGCGCAGGTCAGCAGAACGTGTCCGGCCGGGGGAATCGGAAGACCCCGCGAACGAATCGAACTCCAGTCGGTGGGCCTCCCGGGTTCGTCAGGCAGATACGGCGTGCAGGCGACCATCAGCGGCGGTCCCTTCGCATCGATGGCTTCACCAGAGTGAACGATGTAGCGCGTGGCGTAAGTCCTCGCATCGCCGGACTGCGCGTGGGTGATCGTGATCATGAGGTCCACCAGGACAGACGGGCCCTTGTTCTGTGAGGCGGGCTGTCCCGCCCACACTCCAAAAGCCGCGGCGCCGGTCAGGCACAAGGCGAGGCTGACGCCAGCGAGGCGCCGAGAGATTCCAGGCATGGGTCGCTTGAGCATGAGAATTCTTTCCTTTAATGGATGATTGGATTGCCAATGGCAGCCCAGCGGAACGAGCCACGAAGATTCGGAAGCGAGTTGTGTCTTGAGTAGCAAGTCGGCATACACACGGCGCGCACCGGCGCGGCGTGAAAGCACGTCGGCGTCGCAGGCGAGCTCCTGGTCACCGCGGATCCAGGCCAGCGCGCGATACATCAGGGGATTGAACCAGAACACGCAAAGCGCAAGGGACGCGAGAGCATTGACTGCCACATCCCGCCGTCTCTCATGGGCGAGCTCATGTGCGAGGACGAGCTCCTGTTCTTCCGGTGAATATCGGGCTTCGAAATCCGCGGGCACCAGGATCCGCGAACGCCACGCACCGACGAGCATCGGCGCGGGAATGTCTTCGCTTCGATGAAATCCGCGAGCGTCGGGTACCAACATGCCGATTGCTCGCGCGAAGCGCCATTGGCGCGCCACCATCACGGCGAACATGACGGCGACTCCAACTATCCAGATCGCCAGGGTGCCGGTGATCCACGTTGTGTGATCCGAAATGTCTTCGCTTATCGAACCCAGCCACGTCGACTGAATCTGGATCGGAATCTCCACGACAACCGCTGGCGCTATCCGCGACGGCGCGGGCATCAGCACGGTCAACGTGGTCACTGGCACGAGCAGCCACAACCAGTACGCCGCGCGGGTGCCCGCCAGCTTTCGCACGGGACTTCCGAGCAGTTTGACCAGCACTATCGCAACACTCGAAACCAGCGTTGCGGCAGCAAGCGATTGCAGGATCTCAGCGCTCATCGTCGAGCTCCCGGATCAGACGTTTGAGCTCCGCGATGTCGTCCTTGGCGAGTTTCTTGTGCTGGCTGAAGTAGGAAACCAGAGGCGCGACCCGACCACCAAACACGCGATCGAGAAACCCGTCGCTCTCGGTCGCTAGCCACTCCGCTTTCGTGAGCACCGCTGAATAGACGAAGCGGCGATTGTCTTTCGTCGCGCTGAGCGCGCCCTTGTTCAGCAGCCGGTTCAGCAGTGTCTTGACGGTGGAGTCACTCCATTTCGCACGACGCTGAAGTGCCGAAATGATGTCTTCGGTGGCGAGCGATCCTCGCTCCCAGATGACCTGCATCACTACGGCCTCTGCGTCGCTTATTGCGACGTCCGTGGTTCCAGCTTTTTGTCTCGGCATGACCTTGGCCTCATTCGACTACACGTGTAAACGCCGCGAGAGTTTACATGTGTAAACAGCGAACGCAAGCTTCTCGAACGACGTGGACGTCAGCCCACTCGCATGGAAGACTTGGGAGCTCGCATGAAGGTCCAATTGATGGCTTTCCTCGTAATCGGGCTACTGCTTTGCACTCCATGTAAGCCCGCCAATTCGTGCAGCCCGATCGATGGGGTGGAACTGGTGCTCGGCACCCCCGGCGTTTTTATTGGTGACCTGCACGGCACAGTGGAGTCGCCCGCTTTCCTCGCCGCGCTGGCCTGCCATGTAGTGAAGTCAGGAAAGCCGCTTGTGGTGGCGATGGAGTACGACGCCACGGATCAGTCCGTGCTTGACCAGTTTCTACTGTCCGTTGACGAGGCAAAGGCAGTTAGTTCCCTTACCTCCACTCCTCATTGGACCGGCAATTGGGATGGTCGCGCATCAGGCGCCATGCGCGACGCGCTGCTGACGATTCGCCGACTGGCACGCGCCGGCGGCAAGGTAAAACTGGTCGCTTACGATCTTTGGGGTGATACATCAGCGGAGCGCGACAAAAAGAGCGCGGATCTTCTCCGGCGGGTGCGAGAAGATAGAGGTGGCGCCGAATTCTGGATCGTCTTCGGTGGCAACGTGCATGCGCGCAAGACGAAGGGCTTACCCTTCAACAATGCGCCGAGTGGCTCCGACGATTTCGAGCCATTGGGATTTCTGATTCGAGACTGGGGACTCATTCATCTCGATGCGGGGTATCGTGGCGGAGCGGCATGGGCGTGCACCGGACCGTCTCTCGACGATTGCAGAATCATCGATATCGGACCCGGGTGCACTGCTGATTGTCCCGCGCATCCTGCAATCCGGTTGAGAACTGACGACCCGGCATACGACGGCGTGTACGAGGTCGGCAAATTGTCTGTCTCCGCACCTCTCAACAGACTGCGCAAGAACTGAACTTTGACCGCACCAAGCCTTGCTACCTATCGGCGACTTCGTTCATCTCAAGCACCCGAGCCACAAGGACTCCCGCCTTGAATGGACCAGGGCCATAAATGCCTCGCCTCGAAGATTTCGACCCGATGAATCGGATCGAAAATACTTGCCATTCTCCCGGTCGCACCTTGTCCCTCACCGAGGCTTCGGCATCACGGCTAACAAACAACCAAGCCGCATCAGAGTCGACGTCATGCTTTATGTCCTGCTTGTTCGCATAGAACACAGAATATTCGTGACCACTTACCCAGTAGCCTGTAATTTCTTCTTGCGGAAGAGTGGCCATGCAACGGGCCTCGCCGACGAACAGGATTTCGCCACCGAGGCGCTCTGTACAGACGTTCGATTCGGCGCGGAGTCTGGCACCGCAAGCCGTGGCAAGGGAGATCAGCAACGCAATGTATAGTCGTTTTGTCACGGCTACTCCCTCATGAATTGGCGGACGTTTGCGCGCGAGACGCAGGGCCTCGGTGCTCCCACGCGAATGATATCGGTTTAAACGCGCTCAGCAGAACGATCATCCCAGTGGACTTGGCGAACCGGAGTGGACACTGACGATGCTGGCTTTCAGAGATTTCCCGACGGATACATCCACGCCCTCGAATTGAGGTCTGAACTCCTTCATGAAGAACCTGCTCTGCCTTTTTCTTCTCGCTTCCAACCTGGCTTACGCCGAAGCTTCGCTTCCAGCCCTGAAGCCTGAACAGTGGCGACAAGATCTCGAATTCTTCGCTCACGAGATCACGACCAAACATCGGGATGCGTTTCACTTCATCAGCAAGGTGGAATTCGACCGGGAGGTATCCAATCTGCGCCAGCGCCTCCCGTCGATGAAAAACTACGAGGTCGTTGTCGGGTTGCAGCGCCTGGCGGCGCTCATTGGGGACGGGCATACATATCTGGACACGTCCGGCTTGTATTCGAGATTTCCGCTGCAGACCTTCTGGTTCGGCAACGAGTTGAAGGTCATCCGCGCGGCTCCTGAATATCGCGAGGCACTCGGAGCCCGGATCGTCTCGATAGGATCCGTCTCCGTCGAGGAAGCTCACGAGAAGATTCGACAACTCATCCCGCAAGCCGAGAATCAATGGTATGTGCTGAACAGCAGCGCAAATCTATTGATGCGCGTCGAACCGCTGGCTGCCCTCGGCGTCCTTCCGGGATTGGGTCCCGCGGATTTCACCTTCGAGGATGATTCCGGTCGACGCTTCAAGCTGCGGATTCGGCCTGTCCCCGCAGGAACCAGCGATTCGGAGGAGATTGCCGCCGAACCCGTGCCGTTGCCCTATCAGCACCCTGAGGATCCATTCTGGTTCACTTACCTGTCTGACTCGAAAACGGTTTACGTCAATTTCCGATCCTTCCGCGATCTGCAGACGCAGACCGCACGGCTTTGGGAATACATCGGAAAGCATCCGGTAAATCGCTTGATAGTCGATATGCGCTGGAACGAAGGGGGAAACTTCACCCACGGACGGGAATTTCTCATCGAGAAGCTGATTTTCATGCCCACGGTGAATCGGGCGGGACACTTGTTCGTTATCACCGGCCGCCGCACTTTTTCAGCCGGCATGACCAACGTCACCGATTTTCGCCGAGAGACGGAAGCAACAGTAGTTGGTGAACCCACGGGAGCGCGTCCCAACGGATACCAGGAGAACCACTCGTTTACGCTTCCGTTGTCAAAGCTGCGCGCGTCCTGCTCGAAGCTCAGATATCGATTTCAGCCGGAATCGGAAATGGACGCGGTGTTTCCTGACCAGCGAATCGATCCCGACTGGCAGCTATTCAGTGCGGGCAAAGATGCAGCGCTGGAATGGATTCTGGCAAAGCCAAACTGACCATGGTTTTGATCGGGAGGGATGAGCAATGATTCGTCGGGCGAAGTACTCGATCGACGGTGCCGCGCTGCGTCTCACCGCCATCTTCGTTGACGAAATTGGTGGAAAGGGAGGGAATCGAACCCTCGACCCCGGCATTATGAGTGCCGTGCTCTAACCAGCTGAGCTACCTTTCCACGTCCCATCCGACGGGGAATCCCGCACCGGACGAGAGCCAGTGCGAAGGGGCCGCGATTCTCTAGGCCTCGCCCGCGCCTGTCAAGGCAATCCTCGTAAAAACAACGGCTTAGACCGGCGGCAATCGCTTGCCGCGCGGGTGTGTAGTCAATACCGATCAAGTCGGATCTTCAGGGCTGGGATACGCCTCTCAATTCGCCCCTCCCCGGTCAAGTGTGAGCGGAATCAAGCCGATACGCATCAACGGGGCGCTCTGCCGGACAGCGCCAGGACGACGAATGCTCATGAAGAGGCTGCAATTCGCACATTTGCCGTTGCGCACGAAGCTGATCGCGGCCGGCGCGCTGTCGGCTTCGATCGCGTTGCTGATCGCCGCGCTCACGCAGGCCACCTTCTCCTATTTCTATACGCACTCCGAAGCGTACGACCACCTCAACTCCGTCGCGCGCGTCGTCGCCGCGCGCAGCACCGGCACGCTCCTCAGCAAGGATTTTCGCCAGTCGGATGCCTTGGTCAGCGCTCTGCGCGTCGAGCCCAACGTCGAAGAGGCGCTGCTGATCGACGACGAGAAACACGTGCTCATGCACTACGCGGCGAACCGCGCGATGCTCATGCGCAGCACGACGGGCGAGCCGACGGAAATCGAGAAGTGGCAACAGGCCGCCATCGAAAGCAATGTGCACCAGCATCGCTTCGACGGGCTCACCGCGCTGCACCTGGTCTACCCGATCTCCGACGACGGCAAGATCATCGGCCATCTCTATGTGCGCTCGAACCTCTCGGAAATGCAGGAGGCGATGCTCGCGCAGCTCGCGATCCTGCTCGGTGGTTCGGTCGTCGCATTCGCGCTGGCCTGGCTGCTCGCGCGCCGCGTCCAGCGGCAGATCGCGGCGCCGCTGCTGCACCTCGTGGAAGTGATGCAGCACGCCGAGCACGGTGACTACACCAAACGCGCCGTGGTCACGAGCGACGACGAAATCGGGCACCTGTTGCGCGGCTTCAACGGCATGCTGGGCAAGATCGAGAGCCGCGAGCAGGAGCTCGCGAAGCAGCACGAATACCTCGAAGCGCAGGTGGTCGAGCGCACCAAGAGTCTCTTCGATGCGAACGCGACGCTGCGCCAGGCGATGAACGACAGTGTCGAGGCCTGCCGTGTCGCGGAGGCGGCGAGCCGCGCCAAGAGCGAATTCCTCGCGCGCATGTCGCACGAGATCCGCACGCCCATGAACGGCGTGCTCGGCATGACCGAACTGCTGTTGGACTCGAAGCTCGACGCGCGCCAGCGCCGCTTCGCGGCCACGATCCAGAGCTCGGCCGACGCGCTGCTCGCGATCATCAACGACATCCTGGACTTCTCGAAGATCGAAGCCGGCAAACTGCGGCTCGAGACGCAGGACCTCGACATCCGCCAGGTGGTCGAGGAAGTCATCGACCTGTTCGCGCAACGCGCGCACCAGAAAGGCATCGAGCTGCTGCTCGACATCGACCCCTATCTACATCGCTGGGCGCGCGGCGACGAGCTGCGCATCCGCCAGATCCTCATGAACCTGGTGTCGAACGCGCTCAAGTTCACGGCCAGCGGCCACGTGCTGGTGCGCGCGCGCGGCGTGAATCCTTCCGAAACGCACGTCTCGCTGATGATCGACGTGGTCGACACGGGCACGGGCATCCTGCCGGAGAATCAAGCGGCCATTTTCGACGCGTTCGTGCAGGAAGACGGCTCGACTACGCGCAGGTTCGGGGGTACCGGCCTGGGACTTGCGATCAGCCGCCAGCTCGCGACGCTCATGGGCGGCGACATCACGATGGTCAGCCAGCCGGGCGTCGGCTCGACGTTCTCGCTCGCGATCACGCTGCCGGCCGCGCCGGCGATCACCTCGGACTCCTCGCAGGGCCTGATGCTCGCGCCGGGCACGCGCGTGCTGGTGGTCGACGACAGCGCGATCAACGTGGAAATCCTCGCCTCGCAGCTCGAAGCCTGGGGCTTCGTCGTTACGACAGCAGCGAGCGCGATGGAAGCGCAGAAGCACCTGGACGCGATGCAGGCCGCGAACACGCCGCCGAAGATCATCGTGCTCGACTGGCACATGCCCGAGCAGAACGGCGTCGACTGGTTGTTAGGGGTGCGTCGCGACACGCGCTTCAAGTCGATCCCCGCGATCATGGTGAGCTCGGTCGCGGACGACCTGGAGTCGGCTCTCGCCTCGCAGCTCGCGCCGCTGCGGCGCCTCGCGAAGCCCGTGCGCCAGAGCATGCTGCGCCGGGCTCTGCACGAAGCGCTGCAGGCCATCCCCTTCCAGGAAGTGAGTTCCGCCCCCGCCATGCTGGCCCCGGAGAACGAACCCGTGCTCGATCACCTGTCCGTGCTGCTGGTCGAAGACAACATGGTCAATCGCACGCTCGCGCTGGAAATGCTCCAGCGCCTGGGATGCGACGCGATGCATGCCGGCAACGGCGTCGAGGCGCTGGACGCCCTCGAAAAGCAGGACTTCGACGTGGTGCTCATGGACTGCCAGATGCCGGTCATGGACGGCTTCATCGCGACGCGCAAGCTGCGCGAGCGCGAAACCGCCCGCAAGCAGGAGCCGACGCGCGTGGTCGCCCTCACCGCCAACGCGCTCGCAGGCGACCGCGAGGCCTGCCTCGCCGCCGGCATGAACGACTACCTGGCCAAACCCTTCACCCTCGCGCAGCTGCGCAACATCCTGCTGCCCTCGAAGGTGTCGCGCTCCGCGGCCAACAAGGTCACGCTCGATCACACGGCGATAGACGCCGTGCGCCAGCTCGACCCGGACGGCAACGACCGGTTGCTCGCGCGGTTGATTGCGCTGTACCGCGACGACTCCTCGCAGCTGCTCGCGGACATCGACAATGGAATGAAGGCCGGCGACGCCGAAGCCGTCGCGCGTGCCGCGCACACGTTGAAGAGCTCCAGCGCCAATCTCGGCGCGACCAATGTCGCGGCGATCGCGCGCCAGATCGAACACGCCGCGCGCGGCGGCGATCTGACGGACCTGGCGGCCTCGGTGACCCGGCTGCGCGCGCAGCGCACCGTGGCGCTCTCGGAGCTCGAAGCGCTCGAATCCTCGGCGAAGGTCGCGTGAAGTGAGCGGATCGCCTCCAGCGCCCATCCACGTATTGATCGTCGACGACGACGCCGGCTCGCGCCTGCTCATGCGGCGCGCGCTCGAGCGCAGCGGATTCGTGATCTCCGAGGCGGCCGACGGCGCGTCGGCGGTCGCGGCCGTGGAGGCCGGCGACTGCAATGCGGTGCTCATGGACGTCGAGATGCCGCACATGAACGGCTACGAGGCCTGCCGGCATATCCGCGCTCGCCCGGGTGGGACCCATCTGCCGATCATGATGGTGACCGGCCGCGACGACGTCGCCTCCATCAACCAGTCCTACCAGGCCGGCGCGACCGACTTCCTCGCGAAGCCGATCAACTGGAACCTCTTGGGCCATCGCGTGCAGTACCTGGTGCGCGGCGGCCGCCTCGTGCAGGAGCTCGAGGAAAGCGAGAGCCGCCAGCGCGCCATGCTCGATGCCCTGCCCGACCTGCTGCTGGTCGTCGACCTGTACGACCGCATCGTCGACCGGCTCGGGGCCACCGAGAATCACCCGTTCCTCGGCGGGGGCATGAAGCCCGATCAGAAGATCTCCGAGCTCGTGAGCGGCGACGCGGCGCGCGCCATCACCCATGCGCTCGACGACTGCCGCGTGCGCAACGAGCGCACGGAAGTGGAATTCGAATGCATGCGCGAAGGCGTCGAGCGGCGCTTCGAAACGCGCATCGTGCCCTACGACAAAGGCCGCCTGCTGCTGGTGTTGCGCGACGTGACCGAGCGGCACCGCGCGGCCAACCGGATCCGCGAGCTCGCGTTCTTTGATCCGCTGACCCAACTACCGAACCGGCAGTACCTGCTGCAGCTGCTCGAGGAAGCGCGCCGCGAGGCCGTGACCACCGGCGAGCGCTTCGCGGTCGTGCGCATCAACATCGACAACTTCAAGCGCATCAACGACAGCATCGGCCACGGCGCCGGTGACGCGTTGCTGCAGGCCGTGGCCCTGCGCCTCGGCACGTTCCTCAAGCTCGAATCCGATGGTGCCGTGACGATGCCGCTCGCGCGGCTGGCGGGCGACGAGTTCGCGGTCGCGATCCGTCACCTGCAGTCCGACGCCGACGTGCAGAACGCGATCACGAACATCACCGCCGCGTTCGCCTCGCCGTACATGATCCGCCACCGCGATTTCTTCGTGACCTGCACGATCGGCATCGCGGTGTTCCCGGATCACGGCAGCTTCGCGGACGAGTTGCTGCGCACGGCAGGCCTCGCCTTGCACGAGGCCAAGACGTCGGGCGGCAACAAGGGCGTCATCTACGGCGAGCACATGCGCGCGCGTTCGGTCGCGCGGCTCGAGCTCGAGACCGAGCTGCGCCGCGCGCTCGATACCAACGAGCTGTTCCTCGTCTATCAGCCGCAGATCGAAGTCGCCTCCGGGCGCATCGCGAGCGTCGAAGCCCTGGTGCGCTGGCGGCACCCGACGCGCGGCGTCGTGCCGCCCGACGACTTCATCCCGGTCGCCGAGGAATCGGGCCTCATCGTGCCGCTGTCCGATCTCGTCATGCGCAAGGCGCTCAAGCAGATCGCCGAGTGGTGGCACGCGGGCTGCCGCGACCTGCGCGTCGCGGTGAACGTCTCGGGCGCGCAGTTCGAGGCGCCGGGCTTCCCCGACTGGGTGTTCGCGCATCTCGACGAGGCCGGACTGCCCGGGGCGTGCCTCGAGCTCGAGATCACCGAGAGCCTGTTGATGGTGGACGAAGCCGCGGCCGCGCTCGCCGTGCGGGCCGTGCGCGAGCTCGGCGTACACGTCGCGATCGACGACTTCGGCACGGGGTACTCTTCCCTCGCCTACCTCAAGCACTTCCCGATCGAGGCGCTCAAGATCGACCGCTCGTTCGTCGCGGACCTCGGCCGCGATTCGAACGATGCCGCGATCTGCGCGGCCATCATCGCGATGGGCCGCCAGCTGGGCCTCAAGATCGTCGCCGAGGGCGTGGAGACGAAGGAGCAGCTGCAGTTCCTCGCCACGCACGGCTGCACGCTCGCACAGGGCTTCTACATCGCCCGTCCGGTCGAGGGACCGGAGATGGCCAAACTATTGCGGATCGGAACGGACGAGTCGCCCGTCGTCGAAGTTGGAATCGGCGGCGACCAGCGCAGCCGCACGGCCGTGCCCCTCGCGGACTACGAAGCCGAGATGCTCCTCAAAGTCCGCCGCTAAATGGGGACATTCCTCGTTTCCTAGCAAACGGGGACAGACCTGGTCTGTCCATTTTCATCGGCGCGGGCACGAAAACGTCGCGACGTCCTCGCTACTCGGCGACTTCGCCCTCAAGATGTTCCTCGACTCACTGTTCGGATGAGCTTGGCATCGTCGCGTCGATGCGCGCCAGCAGATAGTCGAAGAACGGGTTCGAGCTGGCCCGCATCAGCGCATCGGCATTGACCACCAGCGCGTTGCGCTCCCCGCGCAGCGCGAGATTGCCGAGCTGGACGCCGAAGTCATCCGATGCCTTCGGCGTGGCGCCGTAGAGGCCGTCATCCAGCGGAAACGGCAGCGCCACGTGCGACAGCGAGATGAAATCGGGTGGATAGGTGACGTCGAGCGCCTGCACGACCGGCGTACTCGCTCCGGCCGCCGTGGTTTGCGCCACCACGCGATCCGATTCGGGCGCGGCGTTCGTCACCAGCGTCACGGCGTAGTTGCGCGGGCCCGGTGGCAGCAGGGTCCCGGGCAGGTCCGCATTCTGCGGCCGGATCAGCCGATCGACACGAGCCGCGTGGTTGCGATCGAACAGCACGAGCTCGCTGCCGTTCTTGGGCAGGTGCACATACAGGGTGTCGACGACAGCACGCGTGAGGACGGTCGTGTCGAGGACCGACTGGAACGTCAGCACGGGCGGTAGTTTGTCGAGGCGGCCCTGCTTCGCGAGCTTCGTCAACCCAGCGCGGACGCTGTTCGCGACCTGCGAGGACTGCCGCGCCGCATTCACGGGAAACGAGTTGTATTTGTACGGGTTGTATTCGGGCAGCACGTCGAGCCAGGCCGCCTTCGCGAAAGCCGGGAATACCGCGGGCCAGCCGAGCACTCCCGCGAAACGCGCCATGCTCGTGATGCCGATCATGGGAGAGATCAGCACGATCTGGTCCGGCGCCGCGAGCCGCGGATCGTCGAGCGCATCGAGCGTGTACCTCAGCGCGAGCGCGCCGCCGTTCGAGTATCCGACGATGTGCAACGGGCCGTCCTTCGAGAGGCGTGGGGGGGGGGGGGCCCCCCCGGGGGGGGGGGGGG
>JAEWLQ010000068.1 GCA_023457495.1 Pseudomonadota bacterium | reverse complement strand
CTCGCGCACCATCTCGCGCGGCCGCTCGCCGAGCACGATCACGGTTTCGATGAGCTCGAGCGCAGAGCGCGCGACGACGCTCGGCGTCACGCTGATGAGCAGCATTCCATCGAAGCTCTTCGGCATGACGAAATCCGTGGGCCGCCAATCCGCCGGCAACACGTGATGCGCTTCGTCGACGATGAGCCAATGCGGACGCCCGGTCTTGGCGCGCAGGTCGCGTATGCGGGCGAACAGGGACATGAAAAACGCGGGCCGGTCGGAGAGCTTGATTCCGAGCAGGTTGATCACCGCGTTCTCGTTCGGCTTCGACAGCAGCGCCATGCATTCGTCGACCGACGGCGCGCGTTCCGGATTGCCGAGCACCGCCGCGCCTTCGACGACGTCGTAGTCGCCTTCGGGATCGATGATGCAGAAGCCGTAACCCTTGATCCGCAACCGTTCGATCAGGCCCGACGCGACCGTGGACTTGCCACCGCCCGAAGTGCCGACCACCAGGGCGCTGACGCCAAAGGGCGGCAACGTCACCGGCACGTCGCGCTCACTCTTGCCGAGCAGGATGGCGTGACGCTGCAGCACGGCGGTCCGGTTCGCGAGGTCATCCGCCAGAACTTCTTCGATGAGCTGCGTGACCCCCGCGCCATGATCGAGCGGCAGGACGATGTCGACCTTCTCCTTCACCGCGGGCAAGGCATTGTCGACCGCGGCCGAACACTCGCAGGCATTCAGCAACGCGTGGTCGTTTTCAGCGTCACCCACGCCAACGGTGTTGTGGATCGACACGTTCAACTCGTCGAGCGCCGCCTTGAGCCCCGTGGCCTTGTTGATCCCGCCGGGCAGGATCATGACCGCGCCCTTGTTGAAGATGACCTGCAGCTCGAGACCCAGGTCGCGGATGGTCTCGAGCACCGGACCTTCGTTGGGGTGCCAGGTCGCGACGATGCAGCGACCGATCGAGGGCTGCACGCCCCGCTTGCGCAGCGCGTCGACGAAACTCGCGGGCGGCGGATCCCCGAGGATCCGCTCCTCGCGCGACGCGGGTCGATAGATGAGCGCGCCATTCTCGGCGACCACCCGATCGAAAAGATCCAGGCGTTCGAAGACGCGTTGCAGGTCGGGAAGCTCCCGGCCGGTGACGAGCACGAGCTTGCGGCCCGAGGCGCGGAACTTTTCCAGCGCCGCGATGGTGGGGGCATCCACCTTGCCGTGATGCGCAAGGGTGCCGTCGTAGTCGGTGCAGAGTGCGAGGTAACGCATGTTGCCAATGTATTGGCGACATCGTGACCGGCGCGTAGGCGAATGCCGATGGATTGATGTCGACGGCGCCCGCTATGCGGTGGACAAGGCCTGCATCGCGCGTTCCAGGTTCGCTCGCGCGGCCGATTCGTATCGCTCGCGAAATGGGGGCCAGTGATAGATGAAAGGCCGCGCCAGAAACGCGGCCAGGATCCTGCAGCGAGCCTGCGAGAACCGGCGGCGCGGTACCCACCAGTATTCGCGGCGCACGTTCGTTTCGAACGTGTCGTACTCCGGAGCCGGCCTGTCGAGTATGGAAAGATCGATGTCCACGACAAGGGCTGCATCTCCCTCGAGCAACCCAGCGTCGTGCGCGGTCCCGAGCACGAGATCGCGCACGCGCGCCGCGGTCGCCGCATTCGCGGTCTCCTGCACGAAACGCCCCGCCCACTCGGCGCTGCGCAATTCGTTGTCGGCCCGCCAGGTGCGATACACGGCGTCGTGGAACCACAGCGCCAGCTCCACTTCGGCGGGCGCTTGCGCCAGGAATCGCGCCTCGTCGAATTCGATCAGGCAGGCCGCGAGGTGCGTGAGCGTGTGATAGCGGCGACCCCAACTGCGCCAGGCGCGCATGAGCCGCTCAAACTCCGCATCGTGGTTCTTCGCGCCAAGCGACGCGCACAGCGTCCGCCATCGATCGAGAGTGACGATTCGAGGCCGCTCGACCATCCGGGATCCTCGCGAGAAAATGGCGCCCCCGGCCGGAGTTGAACCGACGACCTACCGCTTAGGAGGCGGTCGCTCTATCCACTGAGCTACGGGGGCGCGCTGGCCGGCATTTTACGGCCCCGCGTCCACGCGGTCGAATCGGGCGCGTCCAGGCCATGAAGGTCATGCCGCGCGCACGCGCACCGCGAACGCATCGGCCGGATTCCTGACGAACAGCGTATCGATGTCCTCCGCCGTGAATCCGCGCTTGCGCAGGGCCGGAATGAGCGACGTGAACACCGTGTCGTATGGGCGGAATTCGCCGCCATCCGGCTCACCGACCCAGTACCAGCCGGCATCGTGCGAGACCAGCAGGCGACGCAGGAATCCCTTCTCGCTGAGGAGCGTGATCCGGTCGACGTGCGCATCGAGTGAGTCAGGGCTTACGCCATCGAGCGAAATCCATGCGCCGCGGCGCGCGGCGTCGAGGTAGCGCGCCTGATCCTGCTCGTTCTGCGAGTGGATCCAGATCCACGCGGCGGGATCGACTTTCGCCGCGGCCAGGATTTCCAGCTGTTCGTATGCCGCGACCGCCGGGCCCGTGTGCGCGCCAACGGTCAATCCCGTGGCGCGATGCGCGATCGCGCCAGCGCGGATGAGCTTCTTCTCGACTTCGCTCAGCGACCCGCCGTTGAATCCGAGCTTGATGAAGCCCGGACGTACGCCGGTGCCCTCGATGCCGTCGTGCCATTCGCGTATCCAGCGATCGGCCAGCGCCTCGACCGGATCGGTGCGCACGTAGTCGGGCAGGAACTTGTAATCGAACGCCGCGTAGTTGCCCGTCGCGGTGATCACGTGCAGGCCACTGCGCTCGGAGAGTTCGCGCAACAAGGCCGCGTCGCGACCGAGCCCGACCGCCGTGGCGTCGACGAAAGTTCGACATCCGAGCGCGCGGATACGCTGCAGATGCGGCAGTACTCGATCGATGACGACCTTGCGGTCGTATGAATGCGGCGTCTTCAGCCACTCGGCGTAGGGCTGGAAGCTGGCCATCGCGTGCTCATGCGTGAGCGTCACGCCCATCTCGTTCGCCGCGACGCGGCCGCGCACGGTCATGATGAATGGTGCGCCGTCCCCGCGGGACTGCGCCGCGACGGCCGCGGGCAATGTGCCCGCCGCGAGCGCCGCCGCGGATGTCGTGTGTAATAGACCCTGTAGAAAGCCTCTGCGATTCATGTGAGTCTTGCCCCGTTGATCATCTCGACCGGGTTCATCTCAACACTCCCGTGCGGGGGAGAGTTCAAGCCATGCGATACAGGATCGGCGAGTTCGCGAAGCTCGGTGGCACCACCATCAAGGCGCTGCGTCACTACGATGCCATCGGCGTGCTGTCGCCCGCGCACATCGATGCGCGCACGCGATATCGATACTACGCGCCAGCGCAATTGCGCGGGCTCGCGGCCATCCATGCGCTGCAGGAACTCGGCGCTTCGCTCGGCGACATCCGCGGCGCTCTGGCCGGGGGATCACCCCTCGCCCGCCGGCGCCTGCTCGAGCGCCTGCGCAAGCGCGCGCGCCATTCGCTCGACGTGGCGCGGCGTTCGCTCGACTGGATAGATCGCGAGCTCGAGGGGCTCGACCAGGAACCGGCGGTCGCGGTCGTGCTACGGAATCGCGCGCAAGTGCGCGTGGCGTCGATTCGCGCCAGTCTCGGGGATTACTCTCAGATCGGCGGAGTCGAGAGCGATCTGCGGCGGGGGTTGCACGGGGCGCGCATCGGCGACCTGCAGGGGGTGTTGTGGCATCGCTGCGCGGCCTCGGGCGCGATCGAAGGCGAGCCCTTCGTCGAAGTCGGCCGCGACGCGCGACGCACGCCCGGGATCGAGATTAAGGAGCTGCCACGCGTGACGGTCGCCAGTGCCTACTGCGAATCCGACGACGCCATCGCCGCTCGGACCTACGACGCCATCGACCGCTGGATCCACGCCCACGACCTGCGCCTGGACGGCCCGAAGCGCGAGATCTACGTGGGCCCGATGCTGGAGATCCAGTTCCCGGTGACCCCACTCTGAAACAGTGATCCGCGAGTGCCCAAAACACTAACGAACGGGCCGAGCCAAGGTAGCCCATGCCTGCGTGCCGCCAGCGGTAGAAGCGAGTCCCGTTAGAAGTGGCGCGCAAGCGCCTGAAAATGGTGGAGCGGAAGGGGATCGAACCCTCGACCTTCGCATTGCGAACGCGACGCTCTCCCAGCTGAGCTACCGCCCCACACCGAAAACCCGCCCGGACAGGGCGTCCGAGAGGCGCGGGATTCTAAAGATCGGGACTGGCCTCGGCAAGCGATCCGCTTCTATTATCTGTCGGATGCTGAATACGGACGAAAAGGCTCCCGAATTCACGCTGCCGGATCAGGATGCGCACGACATCTCGCTGTCGAGCCTGATCAAGGACGGTCCGGTCATCCTTTACTTCTATCCCGCGGATTTCACGCCCGGATGCACCCGCGAGGCCTGCTCGATCCGCGATCTGCACCGGGAATTGACGCGCGCGGGCATCACGGTAGCCGGCGTCAGCCCGCAGAGTCCGGAAAGCCACAGGCGTTTCCGCGAGAAACACAACCTCCCCTTCACCCTGCTATCCGACGAGTCCAAGGACGTCATCCGGATGTTCGGCGTGAACGGCCCCCTGGGATTCTGGGTTCAGCGCGTGACCTTCCTCATCGACCAGGACCGCATGATCCGCGGCCGCGTGAAAGCGCACTTCTCGATCGGTGAACACGAGGCCTTCATCCGCAAGGCCATCGAACTGCGGTCGGTCGGTGCCGGGTGAGAAAAGACTGAGTTAGCTCCGCGCCGCTGGGCAACCCTCACGCCCCAGGAGCTAACTCAGTCTTTTCTCACCCGGCACCGACCGGCACCGACCTACCACTTCAGGCGCAGGACGGAGGCGCGGCCGATCGTCGGGACGGTCACGATGTACATCGTGTCGAACTCTTCGTCGGCGATGGGGGGCACGTGTTTCGCGTGCGCCATGGCCGCGACGATCTCGGGGACGGTGTTGCTGTGGGCGACGACGAGTGCGAGGCCGCCGCGATTCTCGCGCAGCACACGCCGGGCGAGATCCGAGGATTTAGCCTTCGCATCCACTACTTCGGCTTTCACGCCGAGCCGTTGCACGAGTTCCGCGACGGTCTGCTGCGTGCGCCGCGTGTTCGTCACGTAGACCTTCGTCACGCGGCCGAACGTCTCGCCATCGCCGAACATCTGCGCGAGGCGTACGGCGCGCTGCTCGCCCGGTGGCGATAACGGCGCATCCGAGATCGCATTCGGCGCCTTCTCGGCGTGGCGGATCACGACGACGGTGGTCGTGGTCGCGGAGTTCCAGTAGGTGAACGCGGCGGCGACGACGATGACGCCGGCCAGGGCTAACAACCAGATCGGGGCGAGAAACGCGCTGCGGCGGCGAAACAGGGTCGCGGAGCCAGGCGTTTCGGGGGTGTCACTCATTGCCGGCGATGATAAGCCGCCCCAATGAAAAAGGGGCGACGCATGCGCCGCCCCTTTGATTCAACCGGGACACAGACCGAAGTCCGTCCCCCTCATTACGACTTACTGCGCCGCCGCGGCCGCCGGGGCATCGTCACCCTTGTAGGGGTCGATGTACTGGATCGTGCCGTCCGCGTTGTACGTGAGCTCGATCGGCTTCTTCACATTGCGCAGGTGGCTCACGCCATTCGAACGCTGCGAGTCGTGATAGAACAGGTACGTCTTGCCATCCACCTCGACGATCGAGTGGTGGTTCGTCCAGCCCAGCACCGGCCCCAGGATGTTGCCCTTGTACGTGAACGGGCCGTACGGCGAATCACCCATCGCGTACGCGATGTAGTGCGTGTCGCCGGTCGAGTACGAGAAGTAGTACTTGTCGTTGTGCTTGTGCATCCACGCCGCCTCGAAGAAGCGACGCTCGTGATCGCCCGACAGGATCGGCTTGCCGTTCTCGTCCAGGATCTTGAGGTCCTTCGGCTTCTCGGCGAACTCGAGCATGTCGTCGGCCATGCGCGCGACCTTCGGGTACAACGCGGGCTGGTCATCTGGCGGCTGGGAATCATCCTGCGGCGTGTGCTTGCCGGTCTTCCAGTGCTGGAGCTGGCCGCCCCACAGACCACCGAAGTACATGTAGTACTTGCCGTCCGAATCCTTGAACACGGCCGGGTCCATGCTGAAGCTGTTCTTCATCGGCTCGGGCTGCGCCTTGAACGGGCCCTCGGGCTGGTCGCCCACGGCCGCGCCGATGCGGAAAACACCTTCCTTGTCCTTCACCGGGAAGTAGAAGTAGTACTTGCCATCCTTCTCGGCGGCATCGGGGGCCCACATCATCTTGCTGGCCCACGGCACATCCTTCACGTCGAGCGCAACGGGATGCACGGTGACCGGGCCACCGATGCTGTCCATCGACAACACGTGGTAATCCTTCATCTGGTACTGGCCGCCCTCGGCATCGTTCGGCACACCCGCGTCGTAGTCGTGCGAGGGGTAGATGTAGATCTTGCCGTTGAACACGTGCGCCGACGGATCGGCCGTGAAGATGTCGATGTCGAGCGGCTGGGTCAGGAACAGGGCCGGATCGGCGCCGGACGGCTTCGCAGCCTCGGCCACGGGCGCAGCCACCTCTTCTTTCTTGCCGCAGGCGGCGAGGAATATCGCGGAAGCCGCAATACTCGTGATCGCCACGTAGAACTGTCGTTGCATGATTCGCGCTCTCTGGTTGGAAGGGTCGCGAACCGAAAATAACACGCGACTCAGGTATTGGGCATCAAGGCGAGTATCACTCGGCCAGGCCAGGGCGCCATCGTGAACTCTCCACTGCCCTCGGGCTGCCGGATCCAGACATAACCGGCTTCTTTTGCTTCGATATCGAATCGAAGATTGCGACCCTCGTACACGATTTCGCCGCGGATCCGCGCGGGCCTGTCGAAATACACCAGCATGAGCCGGTCGCCCGTGTCCGCGTCTAACCACTCGGCCGTGCCGACCGGCTGGATGTCGTCGAGCGGCAGCACGAAGGGAGACAGCCGCGCGACACGCGCGTCGGCCGGCTCGATCTGCATCCACTTCTGCGAAAACGCCGTCGGCACCAGCGCCCGCCCGAGCTTGGCGTGTCCCGCATTCAGGTCGAGCGTGAAACTCAGGTCGGGATTGAGCGCGGTGGGCGAGATCTCGCCCGCGTTCGGCGAGCCGTACAGGTCGCCCACGACATACGGGACCCACAGCCGCAGCGTGCCCTTCGGCGCGGGCCGCGGCGTCTTGCCGTCGGCTTCGAGGAACGCGACGTAGGAACGGATGAACCAGTCATTGCGCGGCGGCGGCGCGTCGTTCTCGCGGGTTCCGCAACCGCTCAACAGGGCTAACAGGATGAGTCCAACTACCGCACGCGCGCTCATGGCCGGCGATTCTAAGCGTAAGCACGTGCTTATTGACGGTGGCGTGCGGATTTGAGACATGGATCGCCGGATCCCACCCCTGGAGCCGTTCCATGGTCATCGTCATATTGCTCGTGCTCGCCCTGTTCGTCCTGCAGACTTTCCTGCCGGGGCGGTTTCGGGAAACGCCGCCGCCAGGCGGACCCTCCAAACTATCGCTGGACCTGGGTCCACGGGATCACATGCCGCCGCTGACCGTCGTCGGGGGTCGCGCGACGCGGGCCCTGGCGAACATGCAGGAAGCCCTGCCCGTTTTCCTCGCGCTCGCGCTGATGAACATGATCGTGGCGCCCAACGCGGCCACGGCCATCACGGGCGCCTGGATCTTCCTGGCGGCGCGCGTGATCTACGTGCTGCTGTACCTCACCGGCGTGCCCGTGGCGCGTACGATCGTCTGGTTCGCGGGCTGGGTCGGTCTCGCGATGATGATCCCGCCGCTGCTGCGCTGAACGGCGCCAGGCGCCGTCCGCGTCAGCTCTCGTCGGCCCCGGTTTGCTCGCGCATCAGCTTGCGATCCTCGCGCATCTGCTGCACGTCGACCGGGCGGATGGTGTTGATGAGGCAGCGGTCGCGTCCCACGATCACCTTCTCGAACTTGTCGACGGTGTTGCCCGTCGAGGTCACGCCGATGGTGTTCGCGAACTGCAGGTCCGGACAGTAACCGCTCACGTCCAGGAGATACGCCCGGTTGCTGCCAGCCCAGACGACGAGCTGGTTCTTGGACACCGCGGCCCAGCCGTCCAGATCGGGCATATAGAACGACTTCACGGGTTCGCCGGCGTACTCACGATAGTCCAGCTTGGGCTGGCCGGCGCATCCCACGCTCAGCACCGCGGCGCAGGCGGCGCCTGCGATCAGTAAACCTTTCATACCTTCCTCTCTTCGAGTCGGCTGCTTGCGTTTATCGACTCTCCCATCTCGAGTCGAGTTCCCGCGCTAAAGGGTTCCTGAGGTCAGCAGGACTGACGTCGATTCAAGCGGTTCATATGACGTTCATGCGCCGTTCATCTTGAGCTTGTCCCCGACGAGTCGGCGAACCGTGACGTAGAAGACCGGCGCCAGCAACACGCCGAGGATAGCCGCCGAGAACATGCCGCCCGCGACGCCGATACCGATGGCCCTGCGGGCATTCGCGCCCGCGCCACTCGAGAACACCAGCGGCAACACACCGAGGATGAACGCGAACGAGGTCATGAGGATCGGGCGCAAGCGCAGGCGCGCGGCTTCCATCACCGCCTCGTAGAGCGCGACGCCGCGCTGTTGCGCGAGCAGCGCAAATTCCACGATCAGGATGGCGTTCTTCGCCGCGAGACCGATGATGGTGATCAATCCGATCTTGAAGAACACGTCGTTGGACTGGCCCGTGGACGAGGCCGCGATGATCGCGCCGATGATGCCGACCGGCACCACCAGCAGCACCGCGATGGGCGTCGCCCAGCTTTCGTAGAGCGCGGCCAGGCACAGGAACACGACGAAGATGGACAAAGCGAACAGCAGCGGCGCTTCCGCGCCGGCGCGGATCTCCTGCAGCGACTGGCCCGCCCAGTCGACGCCGAAGCCGGGAGGCAGCTCCTGCGACACGATCCTGCCCATCTCCGACATCGCCTCGCCGGAACTGTGTCCCGGCGCGTTGGCGCCGACGATCTGCATCGCGCTGAAACCGTTGAAACGCTGCAGCGTCGGGGGCGCGACCACCCAGTTCGCCTTCACCACCGACGCGAGCGGCACCATGCCATCACTCGTGGTCTCCCCCTGCAGCGCGAAGGCATTGCCGTCCGCGACGCTGGTAGGTAGATAGAAGCGGCCGAGCGCATCCTCGTTCATGCGGAACGGCGCGTCGGCCTGCATCTGCACGCGCAGCACGCGGCCCTGGTAGTAGAAGTCGTTCACGTACACCGGCGCGAGCATGAGCTGGATCGCGTTGTAGACGTCATCGATCGCGAGGCCCATCGACTTCGCCTGCGCGCGGTCGAGCTTGAGCTCCAGGCGCGGCGACGGCGCGAGTCCGTTGTAGCGCACGCCCTGCACCACCGGGTTTTGCGCGGCCTTCTGCACCAGCGTGTTCTGCGCCGCGATCAGCGCGTCCGAGCCCTTGTTGGCGCGGTCCTCGAGCCACAGGTCGAATCCGCCGAAGTCGGACAGGCCCTGGATGACTGGCAGGTTGACGAAGAACACGAAGCCGTCGCGCTCGGTACCCGCGATGTTCTGGAATGCCCAGCCGATGAACTCGTCGGCGGTTTCATCGCGATCCTTGAGCTCCTTCAGGCGGATGAAGAAGATGCCCTGGCTCTCGTCGCTGCCGCTGAAACTGAAGCCCGCGACTTCGAACACGGAGTTGACCGAGTTCGACGTCCGCAGCTTCTCGCCCACGCGCCGCATGACCTGGCGCGTGCGCTGGATGGTCGAGCCCGGCGGCATCTGCACGATGCCGATGGCATAACCCTGGTCTTCCGTGGGCACGAAGCTTCCCGGCACGCGCCAGAACAGCAGTCCTCCGATCAGCAGCAGCACGCCATAACCGGCCAGCCACCAGGTCTTGTGGCGCAGGCTGAAACGCACGCCGGTGAGGTAGTGACCCTGCGCGTATTCGTAACTCTTGTTGAACGCGTGGAAGAACTTGTTCTCTTTCAGGTGCTCGGGTCGCAGCAGCGTGGCGCACAACGCCGGCGTCAGCGACAGGGCGAGGAACGCGGAGAACAGCATCGAGATCGCGATGGTCAGCGCGAACTGCTTGTAGATCACGCCCACCGAACCCGTCTGCATCGCCGCCGGGATGAACACCGCCGCGAGCACCAGCGAGATCGCGATGATCGGGCTCGTGATCTGGTCCATCGCCTTGCGCGTCGCATCGCGCGGCGAGAGACGTTCCTCACGCATCAGGCGTTCGACGGATTCGATGACGACGATGGCGTCGTCGACCACGATGCCGATGGCCAGCACCATGCCAAAGAGCGTGAGCTGGTTGATCGAGAAGTCGAAGATGAACATGCCGATGAAGGCGCCCATGAGGGCCACCGGCACCACCAGCGTGGGGATCAGCGTCGCGCGGAAGCTCTGCAGGAACACCAGCATCACGATGAACACGAGCACGACGGCCGCGATCAACGTGATGACCACCTCTTCGATCGCGTGCGTGATGAAGGTGGTGGCGTCGAACGCCACGAACCACTCGACGCCCGGCGGGAAGTTCTGTTTCAGCTCGTCCATGCGGGCTTTCACGGCATCCGCAACGTCGAGCGCGTTCGCGCCTGGCAGCAGCAGCACGCCGAAGCCGCTCACGGGCTGATCGTCGAGACGCACGTCGAAGCCGTAGTCCTGCATGCCGAGTTCGACACGGGCGACGTCCTTGAGCCGGACGCTGGTGCCGTTCGGTTCGGTGCGCAGGATGACGTTCTCGAACTCCTCGACCGAGCTGAAACGTCCTTCCGCGCTCACCGGCGCGGTGATCTGCTGCTCGGGCGCCGATGGCGCCGCGCCGATGGCGCCGGTGGCGAACTGCACGTTCTGCTGACGCACGGTCTGCAGCACTTCGGCCGCGCTCAGGCGGAAGGAGCGCAGCTTGTCCGGGTTCAGCCAGATACGCATCGAATACGAGGAGCCGAACTGGTTCGCGGAGCTCACGCCCGGGATGCGCTGGATGGGATCCAGGATCTGCGACGAAACGATGTTGTTGAGCTCGGACGACGACACGCCGCCGTTCGGCGCGCGTACGCCGAGCGCGATGATGAAGCCCTGGTTGACCTTCGAGACCGACAGGCCCTGCACCACGACCTCGCTCGGCAGGCGCGCCTCGGCGAGTTTCACGCGGTTCTGAGTCTGCAGCACCGCGACGTCGGGGTCTGTCCCGTTCTCGAACACGAGCGTGATGCTCGCCGTGCCATTCGAGTTCGACGAGGACGTGAAATACATGAGCCGGTCGAGACCGGTGAGCTGCTGCTCGATGATCTGCGTGACCGTGCGCTCGATGGTGTCGGCGTTCGCGCCCGGGTAGAACGCGTTGATCGCGACCTGCGGCGGCGCGATGTCCGGGTAGGCCGCGGTCGGCAGGCGCGTGATGGCCAGGCCACCGCCGATCATGATCAGGATGGCGATGACCCAGGCCAGGACCGGCCGGTCGATGAAGTAATGCGGCAGCACGCCTAGCTACCCGCGGGAGCCGCCGCGGGAGATGCCGCCGCTTCGGGTGACGCCGCGGCCTCGGGTGAAGCCGGTGCGGGCTCGACGGCCTTCGCGACCACCTTCGTGCCGGGCGGCGCGAGTTGCAGGCCCGAGACGATGACCCGGTCACCATTCGCGAGGCCGCTGCCGATCACCCAGCGGGCGCCCGAGGATCCGACCACGTCGACGCGCTTCGCGGCGACGACGTCGTCCGCGCCGACGACCAGGACGTATGCGCCCTGGTTGTCGCGCTGCACGGCGAGCTGCGGCACTTCGAATCCATTCTTGAGCGAACCGGCCGTCAGGCGCACGTTGACGAACATCCCCGGCAGCAACGCGTGATCCGGATTCGGGACGACGCCGCGGAAGGCCACGGCGCCGGTGGTCGGATTCACGCTGAAGTCGGAGAACACCAGCCGGCCGACGTGCGGATATTCGCTGCCGTCGCTGCGCACGATGCGCACCTCGGCTTCATTGCCCTTCGCGATCTGGATGGCGCCGGTGGCCTGCGCGCGCATGAAGCGCTCGAAGTCCGTGCCGGGCTGATCGAAGAAGACGTACAGCGGATCGATCTGCTCGACGGTGGTGAGCAGCGTGGCGTCGCCCTGCCCGACCAGCGCGCCCTCGAGCACGCGCATCTGTCCGGCGCGGCCGGCGATGGGCGCGGTCACGTTGGCGTAACCGAGATTGATGCGCGCGGTCTGCACCTGCGCGCGCGCAGCAGACGCCGCCGCCGCGGTCGAACGCTCGAGCGCTTCGGAATCATCGAGCTGCATGCGCGAGATGAGCTGGCGCTGCGCGAGCTCGCGGTTTCGCGTGGCGGTCACCTTCGCGTTGGTCGCGGCGGCTTCGGCCTGTTCGAGATTCGCGGTGGCCTGGGCGAGCTGCGCGCGGTACGGCGCCGGATCGATCTGCGCCAGGAGCTGGCCTTCCTTGACCATGGTGCCTTCCTGGTAGAGGCGCTTCTGCAGCACGCCCGGAACGCGCGCGCGCACGTCGGAGGCGCGCGTCGGCGCAAGACGCCCGGAGGCCTCGCGCACGATGGGCACCGGCCCGCCCTGCACCACGATCACGCCCACTTCGGGCGGGGGCATTTCGGGCGGAGGACCATTCTTGCCGCACGCAGCGACGAACAAGGCGGACACCGCCGCGGATACCAGCCGTAAACGTGATTGCATTAGTTGTTTGGGCAGGCGGGGTTAGACAAGGAGAGCCGCCGGCGGAAGTGGCGTTAGTCTAACGCAGCATCGGGAAGTTCACGACCGGAACAACCGCGTGTATTGCACTTCATGTCGCCCGCTCGCGACCGTGGAGAGAGCCGTGGAAACCCCGATGTCAGAATCCATGAGGTTGATGGCCCGGGACGCGTAAGCGGCGAGCCGATCGTGCAGCGCGTGCAGCAACCGTTGTCCCGCACTTTGTCCGAGCGGGACGAGCTTCACGGCGGCGAGCACCTGGTTCTCGGCCCACGCCCATGCATACGTCTCGAGCATGGCGAGCGCCTGGATGTTCCAGCGTGCGCAAGCAAATGCGAACGCGGTGGCGTGCGCAATCCCTCTTTCGGGGGAGCCCCTCACAAACAAGTCTGTCTCGAGATCGAACTCGGCCAGGACTCGCAACATCGCCGCGCCCAGATGGCGGTCTTCCAGGCGCAGCTCTTCGGTTTCGCGACAGGCGATGAGGAAGCCGTTCCATCGCAGCACCTCCGATTCGTCCGTGAGCCAGGCGGTGTGCAAACGCACGAGTACCGGCAGGTCCAGGGTCGCGAGGCTGCCTTCGGAGATGCCGCCTATCCAGTCGAGCGCGCTGGGCTCGTCGACGACCCACCCCGCTTCCACCGCGTATTCGAGACCCTGCGAGAAATGAAAGGCGCCGATCGGCAGCGCCGGGCTCGCCAGGTGCAGCAGCCGCAGGAGCTGCGGCTCAGTCGTGCGAGTGTGAATGGGTGTGATGGGAGGCGGAGACATACGCGCCACCCTCCGGTTCGAACGGCCGCTCTTCGACGCGCACCTCGAGGCCGAAGCCGCGCAACATGTCGTCGAGGACGTGATCGTGGCTGTAGCGCACCCAGTCCGGCCCGATCTCGAGAGCGACGTGACGATTGCCGAGGTGATAACTCGCGCGCGCCAGCGTGCGTGCGTCGTGGGTGTGGACGGTGGAGACCGACTCGGGCGCCGCCTGCACCTCGATCACGCGACCGTCGTCGGCCAGCAGCAGGTCCCCGTGCCGCAGGACCGAACCTCGTTCGAGGAACAACCCGGCCTCCTCCCCGTTGTCGAGCACCGCCCGCAGCCGGCTCTTGGACCGCTCGGCGAACGGCAACACCAGCTTGCGCTCGGCGGCGCGCTGATGGTCGGTGGATCGATCGATTTTCAGGTTGATCTTGAGCATGGGTGAAATGGAAATGGGGACATTCCTCGTTTCCTAGCAAATGGGGACAGGCTTCATACAGGTCTTGGAGGTCTGTCCCCGTTTGCTAGGAAACGAGGAATGTCCCCATTTAAAAAAGGAAGTAGCGTTGGGCGAGGGGGAGCACGGTGGCGGGTTCGCAGCGCAGGAGTTCGCCGTCGGCGCGCACCTCGTAGGTCTGGGAGTCGACCGACACTCGTGGCTGGTAGTCGTTGAGCACCAGGTCCTTCTTGCGGATGGCGCGCGTGTTGCGGACGGCGACCAGGCGTTTCGCGAGACCTAACTTCTCGCCTATCCCGGCATCGAGGCCTGCCTGCGAGACGAAGCTCACGCAGGTGGCGGCGCGGGCCCGACCAAATGACCCGAACATGGGACGGTAGTGCACGGGCTGCGGCGTGGGAATCGATGCGTTCGGGTCGCCCATGGGCGCCGCGACGATCATGCCGCCCTTGATGATCATCGCCGCCTTCGCGCCGAAGAACGCCGGCTTCCACAACACGATGTCCGCGAGCTTGCCGGTTTCGATCGAGCCCACCTCGTGCGCGATGCCATGCGTGATCGCCGGGTTGATCGTGTACTTCGCGATGTAGCGGCGCACGCGATAGTTGTCGTTCCGTTCGCTGTCCTGCGGCAGCGCGCCGCGCTGCACCTTCATCTTGTGCGCGGTCTGCCAGGTGCGCGTGATGACCTCGCCGATCCGCCCCATCGCCTGCGAATCCGACGACATCATCGACATCGCGCCCTTGTCGTGCAGGATGTCCTCCGCCGCGATGGTCTCGCGGCGGATGCGCGATTCGGCGAAGGCCACGTCCTCGGCGATGCCCGGGTCGAGGTGATGACACACCATCAGCATGTCGAGATGCTCGTCGACCGTGTTCACGGTGTACGGCCGCGTCGGATTGGTCGACGAGGGCAACACGTTGGGCTCGCCCACCGCCTTGATGATGTCGGGTGCGTGACCGCCGCCTGCGCCTTCAGTATGGAACGTATGGATCGCGCGGCCTTTGAACGCGGCGAGCGTGTCTTCGAGGAAACCCGACTCGTTGAGTGTGTCGGTGTGGATCGCCACCTGGATGTCGTACTGATCCGCAACGGTCAGGCAGTTGTCGATCGCCGCGGGCGTCGTGCCCCAGTCCTCATGTAGTTTGAGGCCCATCGCACCGGCTTCTATCTGCTCAGCCAGCGGCAGCGGCAGACTCGCATTGCCCTTGCCCAGCAACCCGAAGTTGATCGGCAGCTCATCGAGCGCCTGGTACATGCGGCCGATGTACCAGGGCCCGGGCGTGCACGTGGTCGCGCTGGTGCCGGCGGCCGGCCCGGTGCCGCCGCCGATCATCGTCGTGATGCCCGACATCATCGCGTCGTCCACCTGCTGCGGGCAGATGAAATGGATGTGCGAGTCGATGCCGCCGGCGGTCGCGATGAACCCTTCGCCTGCGATGATCTCCGTGCCCGCGCCGATCACGATGTCGATGCCGGGCTGCACGTCGGGATTGCCGGCCTTGCCGATCCCCGAGATGCGGCCGCCCTTGAGGCCGATGTCCGCCTTGACGATGCCCCAATGATCGACGATCAGAGCGTTGGTGATGACAGTGTCCGCGACCATGTCGGAGGGACGCTGGCTCTGACCCATGCCGTCGCGGATGACCTTGCCGCCGCCGAACTTCACTTCCTCACCGTAGATCGTGCGATCACTTTCGACTTCGATGATGAGCTCGGTGTCGCCGAGCCGCACGCGATCTCCAGTCGTCGGCCCGTACATCTCCGCGTAGGCGCGGCGTTCGAGGCGGGTCATTTGATCGCTCCCATCACCTGCCCGTCGAAGCCGTACACGATGCGGTCGCCGGCGAACTCCACCAGTTCCACTTCGCGTTCCTGCCCGGGCTCGAAGCGCACCGCGGTGCCCGCGGCGATGTTGAGCCGGTAGCCTTTCGTGCCGGCGCGCTCGAAGCGCAGCGCGCGATTGGTCTCGAAGAAGTGGTAGTGAGAGCCGACCTGGATGGGCCGGTCGCCGGTGTTGGCGACGGTCACCCGCAGCGTCTTGCGGCCGACGTTGAGCTCGATGTCGCCCGCATCGCAGAACATTTCACCGGGAATCATGATTGAGTGCACCGCGCTCAGGGAATGGGATGGTGAACGGTGACGAGTTTGGTGCCGTCGGGAAACGTCGCTTCGACCTGCACCTCGGGAATCATCTCGGGCACGCCTTCCATCACGTCGGCGCGCGTGAGGATGGTGGCGCCGAAGCTCATGAGCTCGGCGACCGTGCGGCCGTCGCGCGCGCCTTCGAGGATCGCCGCGGAGATCAGCGCCACCGCTTCCGGGTAGTTGAGCTTGAGCCCACGCGCCTTGCGCCGCTCGGCGACCAGCGCCGCCGTGAAGATGAGTAGTTTGTCCTTCTCGCGAGGTGTCAATTCCATGGAATGTCCCGGTAGTCAGGTCGCCCAGATGCGCGGCAGGACCGCGTCGCGGCCGATGATCGCGGGCCGCAGGCGCTGCCACGCGGCGATGAAGAGTTTGCGCACCGCCTCGGCTTGCGGCGCGAGCGCGCGCAGCACCAGCACGCCGTCGACGAGAGATACGGCGGCCAGCGGCTGGTCCGCGACGAGCTCACGCACCGCCTCGACCTGCTCCCGCTTCGCCGGTGTCGCCAACAACGTGCCGACGGCCTCCTGCCCCGCGAGCCCCCAGCGCGCACCGCGCGCCCGCGAGTCCCCCCTCAACCGCAGCCTGTCGACGAAAATGGGGTCAGACCCCATTTGCTGGGAAACGGTGCCGGACTTGCCGGCGGGCAGTCTGGCGGCGGCGCGCCAGACTTCCAGGTCGAGCTTCAGCGCCCCCGCATCGAACGCCTCGCCGCGCGCGGGCAATCCCAGGCAGGCGATCTCCCAGCCGATGAAACGCGAATGCGCGTCGATGTTCACTCGCGTCGCGGTGCGCACGTCCGCCCCGCGATAGAAGATGTTCTCCTGCGGCAGCCATTCGAGCGTCGCGCCGTTCGCGTGCAAGTCCTGTATTTGCGACGACTCGCTGCCCTCGCACCGATAGAACTTAGTGGCCGCCGGCGTCGTGATCAGCGCGTGCGCGCCCTCGTCCACCTGTACGTCGATGCGCAGCTCATCGCCACCGACGACGCCGCCGGGCGGATGCACCAGGTAGACATGACAGGGATCGCCTTCGGGATGGAACGGTCGCTGCACGATGAGCGGCCCGCGATGCTCGCGTTCGATGAGCCGCGTCCGGCCCCGTTGCGCGATTTCAGGTCTGTCCCCGTTTGCTAGGAAACGAGGAATGTCCCCATTAAATCGGAGGCGAAGGTGGGCTTGCCAGCCGGACGGGGTGCGCGCGGACGCGGCGTCCATGGTCACACCGTCAGGTGCTGGTGAACGAGGTCGTCGGTCAGCGCGGAGATCGCGCCGCTGCCGACGATGCGGCCCTTGTCGATGATGCGGAATTCGCTCGCCACGCGGCGCGCGAATGGCAGTTTCTGTTCGACCAGCAGCACGGTGAGTCTCGCCTCGCGGTTGAGGCGCAGGATGATATCGCCGATCTCGTGCACGATGTTGGGCTGGATGCCCTCCGCGGGCTCATCGAGGATCAGCAGTTTCGGATCGAGCACCATCGCGCGGCCGATCGCAAGCTGCTGCTGCTGGCCGCCGGACAGGTCGCCGCCGCGACGCTTGAGCATCTTCTTGAGCACGGGAAACCACTCGAAGATGTGCTCAGGCACCTGGCGGATCCGGCCGCCGCGCCGCGCGCCGAAGCCGATGCGCAGATTCTCCTCGACGGTGAGCTGCGAGAAGATCTCGCGCCCCTGCGGCACATACGCGATGCCGAGCTTCGCTCGCCGGTCGGCCGCGATCTGCGACAGCTCCAGCGTCCGCTCGCCGCTGCCGTATTCCAGCGCGCCCGAGGAAATCGGCAGCAATCCCACGATGCATTTGAGCAGCGTGGTCTTGCCCATGCCGTTGCGGCCCATGAGACAGGTGCACGACCCCTCGGGCACGAGCATGTCGATGTCCCAGAGGATGTGACTCCCGCCGTAGAACTGGTTGAGACCCTTGATGGACAGCATGGCTAACTATTCCGCCCGGTGTCCTGCGCCTCGCCCAGATACACCTCGATCACCTTCGGATTGTTCTGCACGGCATCCATGCTGCCCTCCGCGAGCACCGAGCCCTCGTGCAGCACCGTCACCGTGCGCGCGATCGAGCGCACGAATTCCATGTCGTGTTCGACGACCACCACCGAATGTTTCCCGGCCAGCGACAACAACAGCTCCGCCGTGCGCTCGACTTCCTGCGGCGTCATGCCCGCCACCGGCTCGTCCACCAGCAGCAGCCGTGGGTCCTGCATGAGCAGCATCCCGATCTCGAGCCACTGCTTCTGGCCATGCGAGAGGATCCCCGCCAGCAGCTCGCGCTGGTCTTTCAATCCGACCGTGACCAGCACTTCGTCGATGCGCGATCTCTGCGCACCCGACATCGGCTTGAACAAGGTGTGCCAGACGCTCTTGTTGCCCGCGGCCGCGAGCGCGAGGTTCTGCACCACGCTGTGATGCTCGAATACCGTCGGCTTCTGGAATTTCCGTCCAATGCCCGCCTCCGCAATTTCAGGTTCCGACAGTTGCAGCAGGTCCGTCGTCGTGCCGAACCAGGCGCTGCCCGAATCCGGGCGCGTCTTGCCGGTGATCACGTCCATCATCGTCGTCTTGCCCGCCCCATTCGGTCCGATGATGCAGCGCAGCTCGCCCACGTCGATGTACAGCGTGAGATTGTTGAGCGCGCGAAAACCATCGAAGCTCACGGTGATGTCTTCGACGTAGAGGATCGTGCCGTGCGACGCATCGCCCGGCATCGGGCGGTCGGACCCGGCGCCCGCGCCGAAGACCTTCTGCCAGCCCTGCTTCACCACTTTCGCGGCGTTCATGCCGGCGTCTCCGCGATTTGCGATTTGTCAGGCGCCATCGCCGACGGCGGCGCGTCGGCCGGCGGCTTGCCGAATCGCTCGAGCAAGCCGACGACGCCGCGCGGCAGGAACAACGTCACGATGACGAACATCGCGCCGAGCGCATAGGGCCAGTACTCCGGCAGCGCGGCGGTGAAATAGCTCTTCGCATAGTTCACGAGCACCGCGCCCGCCACCGCGCCGTACAACATGCCGCGCCCGCCCACGGCCACCCAGATCACGATCTCGATCGAGTTGATCGGCGCGAATTCGCCGGGATTGATGATGCCCACCTGCGGCACGTACAGCGCGCCCGCGATGCCGGCGAGCACCGCCGAGAACGTGAAGATCCACAACTTGTACGACTCGACGCGATAGCCGATGAAACGCGTGCGGCTTTCCGCGTCGCGGATGGCTTGCACCACGCGCCCGGCGCGCGAGCGCGTGATGTAGCGGCACGCGAGGTAACCGAGCAACAGCGCCACGGCGCTCGCGACGAACAGCGCCACGCGCGTACCAGGCTCGTTGATCGAAAAGCCCAGGATGTCCTTGAAGTCCGTCATTCCGTTGTTGCCGCCGAAGCCCATGTCGTTTCTGAAGAACGCCAGCATGAGCGCGTAAGTCAGCGCCTGGGTGATGATGGATAGATAGACGCCGGTGACACGCGAGCGGAACGCGAACCAGCCGAACGCGAATGCGAGCAGCCCCGGCACCAGGCACACCATGATCATCGCGAACCAGAACATGTCGAAACCGTGCCAGAACCACGGCAGCTCCTCGTAGTTCAGGAACACCATGAAGTCCGGGAGCACCGGGTCGCCGTACACGCCGCGTGGGCCTATCTGCCGCATGAGATACATGCCCATCGCGTAGCCGCCGAGCGCGAAGAAGGCCGCGTGCCCGAGCGACAGGATGCCGCAGTAGCCCCACACGAGATCGACGGCCACCGCCAGCAGCGCGAACGTCATGTATTTGCCGAGCAGCGTCATCGTGTAGGTAGACAGGTGTGCGCCGGAGCTCTCCGGCACCGCGAGGTGCAGGATGGGCACGACGATGCCGACCAGCGCGACGATCGTGAGGAACACGGCCGTGCCCCGTTCGCCCGCCAACATGCTCAAGAGTGGTCCGCGTTTCATCTCAGCTCTCCGCCGCCCGGCCCTTCTGCGGGAACAACCCGCGCGGCCGGCGCTGGATGAACAGGATCAGCGCGATCAGCACGAAGATCTTCGCGAGCACGGCGCCCGCCCAGGGCTCGAGCACCTTGTTGACGACCCCCAACGACATGCCGCCGATGAGCGTGCCCCACAGATTGCCGACACCGCCGAACACCACGACCATGAACGAGTCGATGATGTACTGCTGACCGAGGTTCGGTCCCACGTTCGCGAGCTGCGAGAGCGCGACGCCCGCCACGCCCGCGATGCCCGAGCCCAGCCCGAACGTCATCGCATCCACCCACTGCGTGCGCACGCCCATCGCGCGCGCCATGTTGCGGTTCTGCGCGACGGCCCGCACCTTGAGACCCAGCGAGGTCTTCTTGAGCACCAGCTGCAGGATCACGAACACGAGGACCATGAACAGCAGCACGTAGATGCGGTTGTAAGTCAGGGACAAGGCGTCGTTGAACTGCCACGAGCCCGCCATCCACTGCGGCGTCTCGACCGGCACGTTGTTCGCGCTCACCTTGTGGCGCACGAACTGCTGCAGGATGAGGCTGACGCCGAACGTCGCGAGCAGCGTTTCGAGCGGGCGGCCGTACAGGAACTGCACGATGCCGCGCTCGATCGCGACGCCCACCGCGCCGGAGACGACGAACGCCACGGGGATCGCGATCAGCACCGACGCCCCGATCGATTCCGGGAACAACACCTGAACGAAGTACGTGCAGTACGCACCGAGCATCATGAGCTCGCCATGCGCCATGTTGATGACGCCCATCACGCCGAAGGTGATCGCGAGACCAATGGCCGCGAGCACGAGCACCGAGCCCAGGCTCAGCCCGAAGAACAGCGTCTCGATCGTCGAATACATGCGCCGCGCGCCATCGATCGACTTGATGACTTCAGCCGCGGCGGTGCGCACGCGCTCGTCGGTTTCGGGAAACGTGCCGTCTTCCGCGGCGGTTACCATCACGGTCAGACGGTTGTAGACATCGGGGCTCAGTGACTCGGCCAGCGCGCGCACGGCGGCAAGGCGGGTCTCGGCCTCACTACTTTCCAGGTCCGCGAGCGCCAGGCCGTCCTGCATGGCCCGCTTCACCGCGTCGTCCTGCTCCTCCCCCACCCGCGCGCGCAACAGCGCGACGCTGTCAGCGTCGATCGAGCGCAGCATTTCTTTCACAGCGTTGAGCCGCACCGCGGCGTCCGGATCCGCCAGCGCGAAGCTCGCCACCGCGCCGCGCAGCGCCTTGCGCAGGCTGTTGTTGGTCGTGATGCGGGTGAAATCCTCCGGCGCGCCCGTGCCAGCGGCCGCGAGAGTCAACGGATCGGTGAGCGCGAGCGCAGTCTCTCCGCCGTCCGTGATGAAAACCTTGTTGTCGGCGCCGCGGAACTGCAGCTTGCCGTCGAGCAGCGCCGCGAGCACCGCCCGCGAGTTCGGATGCCGCAGCTCGGTCAGCGTCGTGACGGCCGCGGCCTTGTCGGGAAAACTGGTCGTCGCGAGACTCGCGACCGCGGCGGCGAACCCGGCGTCGTTCTCCGCGCCCCGCGCGGCGCGCGGGACGGCGAAGGCCAGCAGCAGGAGCGATGCGAGCAGCACCCACCGGGCCGTCGTGAAAAAAGATCCCGGGATTGCTCCCGGGATCTCAACTGCCTTTTCAACCACTTTTTTCAGAGCTTTCTTCTTTATCGGCTGATTACTTGTAGTTCTGCGCGGAACACGCCTTGGTCTTCGTGTTGTAGTTGCCGCACTTGAGCGTCACCCAGTCCGCCTCGATGTCCTTGCTGCCCGGCAGGAAGTCGGACCACGCATCGCCCGGCACCAGGCCCTTGGTCTGCCAGACCACGTCGAACTGCCCATCCGCCCGCACTTCGCCGATGAACACGGGCTTCGTGAGGTGGTGGTTAGGCAGCATCTTCGCGACGCCACCCGTGAGGTTCGGCACTTCGATGCCGATCATCGCGTCGATGACCTTGTCGACGTTGGTGGTCTTCACCTTCTCGACCGCCTTGACCCACATGTTGAAACCGATCACGTGCGCTTCCATCGGATCGTTGGTCACGCGCTTCGGGTTCTTGGTGTAGGCCTTCCAGGCCTTGATGAACGCAGCGTTCGTCGCATTCTCGATGCTCTCGAAGTAGTTCCACGCAGCCAGGTGACCGACCAGCGGCTTCGTGTCGATGCCGGAGAGCTCCTCTTCACCCACCGAGAAGGCCACGACCGGAATGTCTTCCGCCGAGATCTTCTGGTTGCCGAGCTCCTTGTAGAACGGCACGTTCGCGTCACCGTTGATGGTCGACACCACCGCCGTCTTCTTGCCGGCCGAACCGAACTTCTTGATCTCCGCCACGATCGACTGCCAGTCGGAGTGACCGAAAGGCGTGTAGTTGATCATGATGTCGGCCTGCGCGACGCCCTTCGACTTGAGATAGGCCTCGAGGATCTTGTTGGTCGTGCGCGGATAGACGTAGTCGGTACCCGCGAGCACCCAGCGCTTCACGCCGATGTCGTTCATCAGGTAGTCGACCGCGGGAATCGCCTGCTGATTGGGCGCGGCGCCGGTGTAGAACACGTTCTTCGAGGACTCCTCGCCCTCGTACTGCACCGGGTAGAACAGCAGTCCGTTGTTCTTCTCGAACACCGGCAGCACGCTCTTGCGCGAGACCGAGGTCCAGCAGCCGAACACGACGTCGACCTTGTCCTTGACCAGCAACTGCTCCGCCTTCTCGGCGAACAGCGGCCAGTTGGACGCCGGATCGACGACGACCGCCTCGAGCTTCTTGCCGAGCAGACCGCCCTTCTTGTTCTGCTCGTCGATCATCATCAGGACCGTGTCCTTGAGCGTGGTCTCCGAGATCGCCATCGTTCCCGACAGCGAGTGCAGCACGCCCACCTTGATCGTGTCGGCGGCCTGGGCGGCCGCCCCCATCGTCATGGCGACCGCGGCGCCGAGTACGGCCAGCCGACGGGTGAATTTGAATTTCGACATGTTTGTCATCCTCACATTTGGATTTGCAGACCGAGACCGATCGTCGAACTGTCGCCGCCGACATTCGGATCGAAACTCTTGTCCAGGTAGAACAGGCTGATGCGCGCGTTGAACGTGTTGATCAGGTAGTTCACGTTCAGCTCGAGCGTGTCCTGGTCGACATCGGTGCCGAAGAAGTCGTAGGTCGCCTGGCCGAACTTGCCGAGCACCTGGACCTTGCCGGGACCGGCTTCGCCCGGGAACAGATAGGCGCCGAGCACGTAGAAGCCGTCCGATTTCTCGTACGGCCCTTCGGCCGGCGAGGGATAGCCGCCGAGCCCGTCGTACATCGCGTACTGCGCCTCGAGCGTCACCACGCCGCTGTTGCCGAGCTTCTTCTCGAGCAGGAAGTCGAGCGAATACGCATCGCCGGCGTCCGCGGTCTGCGCCGCGAGGCCGATCGCGAGCAGATCCTTCTCGCCGTAGTACGTGCCGTTGAGGTAGTAGCCGCCTTCCGGATCCCAGAAGTCGACCTGCACACGCGAGGCGATCAGCGTGTCGGAGTCGCCGGTAGTGAGGCCGGACACGTCGAACGCGCCGATCGAGAACTTGACCTTGTCGTACTGGCCCCAGTACATGATGCCGTCGTCGCGGCCTTCGGTCTCGAACGGATAGCCGTCCTGCACGCCGTCCTGGTACACGCCCCAGTGGCTCGAGTAGTAAGGCCCGTAGAGGTTCGCGCGGTCGCTCGGCGGCAGGAAGCGGCCGACCCAGACATTGTGCTTGCCATCCGCGAAGGAGAATTGCGCCGCGGCGTCGATGACGCGGATTTCCTCGTCGTTGGAGTTGTACTCCGTGTTGAACATGAACCCGATGTTTTCGTACGCCTTGCCGCTGATGTAGAGGCGCGCGCTGTTCAGCGAGAAGTCGCTGAACGAATCGCCGTCGTCGAAATCGGTGCTGGTGAAACTGGTGCGCATTCCGCCGCCCACCGAGACCTCGCCTGCCGAGGCTTGCGACACCGGCAGCGCCGCGAGAGCGGACAGCACGGCCGCTTTGATGATGTGTGACTTGAGTGACATGGTTTTCCTTGTTGGTTGCCCCTGAGATCGACGGTACGGAACGGGTACCAGCGGAGGTAGGCGTCATTTGACGTAGGCGCAGCTGCACATGAACCGAGAGAGTGCGAAGCGGCGCGCGGCTGCACCCTAACGACGCAGTTGCTCGAATCTTCGCCACCCGGCGGTCGAACCACCGCGCGGGCGGGCCCGCGGCGCTGGCACATGCCTTGCTATCTATTCCGGTCGGGGGAGCCAGGAAAAACGTCGGCATGAATGCCAGGCCGAGACAACAAAAAATCATTCGCGAGCGCCGGCAGTACAACCAGTGGGTCAACAGCCAGACGCTCGAGGACTACGCGCTGCGGTTCACGGCGGATCGCGCGCGCAAATCCACCGCGCGGGTCGGCAACACGGCACTCGGCCCCATCGCCTTCCTGGCCTGCGAGGCGATCGGCGGGACGCTGACGCTGCTGTACGGATTTCCGAATGTCGCCTGGGCCATCGGAGCCTTCGCGGTTCTCATGTTCGCGATCGGCCTGCCCATCGCCTACTACGCCGCGAAGTACGGCGTCGACATCGACCTGCTCACGCGCGGCGCCGGCTTCGGCTACATGGGCAGCACGGTCACGTCGCTGATCTACGCCTCGTTCACCTTCCTGCTGTTCGCGATCGAGGCCAGCATCATGTCGGTCGCGCTGAACCTCGTGTTCGGCATCCCGATGTGGATCGCGCACATCATCAGTTCGCTGGTCGTGATTCCCATCGCGCTGTACGGCATCAGCCTCATCAGCAAGATGCAGATCGTCACGCAGCCCATCTGGCTGGTGCTGCAGTTCGTGCCGATCGCGGTCATCCTCTGGAAGAATCCGGCCGAGATCTCCGCCTGGACGAATTTCCCGGGTAGCGAGTCCGCGGCGGCCGGCGGCGGCGCCTTCGACTTCGTGCTGTTCGGCCTGGCGGCTTCGGTGCTGCTGTCGCTGCTGCCGCAGATCGGCGAGCAGGTGGACTACCTGCGCTTCCTGCCCAACCGCACGAAGCAGAACCGCGTCGGCTGGTGGACCGCGGTCGTCGGCACGGGACCCGGCTGGGTGCTGCTCGGCGGTTTCAAACTACTGGTCGGTTCGTTCCTGGCGGTGTGGCTCGTACGCCAGGGCGTGCATCCCTCGCAGGCCGACGAACCGACCATCATGTATCACCACGCGTTCCGCGAGACCTTCCAGTCGCCGACCTTCGCGCTGGTGCTCACCGGCCTGTTCGTCATCGTCTGCCAGCTCAAGATCAACGTGACGAATGCGTATGCCGGCTCGATCGCGTGGTCGAACTTCTTCTCGCGCCTCACCCACTCGCATCCGGGCCGCGTCGTGTGGCTGGTGTTCAATGTCGTGCTCGCGCTGCTGCTCATGGAGATCGGCATCTTCCGGGCGATCGAGAGCATCCTTGTCATCTACGCCAACTTCGCCGCCGGGTGGATAGGCGCGCTGACGGCGGATCTCGTCGTCAACAAGCCGCTCGGCTTCAGCCCGAAGCACATCGAGTTCAAGCGCGCGCATCTCTACGACATCAATCCCGTGGGCGTCGGCGCGCTCGCCATCTCCGTGGTGTTGTCGAGCCTCGCGTTCATGGGCGCGTTCGGGCAATACGCGCAGATCCTCTCCCCGTTCGTCGCGCTCAGCGTCGCCTTCGTCGCGGCGCCGCTGATCGCCTGGTGGACCCGCGGCCGCTATTACCTCGCCCGCCCCGACAACGGACTGCCCGGCAAGTCCGCCGAGCTCGAATGCAGCATCTGCGAGAACGTGTTCGAGCGCGGCGACATCGCGATGTGCCCCGCCTACTCGGGCCCCATCTGCTCCCTGTGCTGCACGCTCGAGGCGCGCTGCCGCGATCAGTGCAAGACCAACAGCCGCTTCAACGAGCAACTCGACCTGTTCATCGCGCGCTTCCTGCCGAAGCGCGTCGGCGCCCTGCTGAACACGCGCGCGGGTCACTTCGGCGGGCTCATGCTGCTGTCGAACCTCGCCATCGCCTTTCTGCTCGCCCTGATCTACCAGCAGTACGGCCACACCGCCCCGGCGAGCCGAGAAGCCATCGCGAACTCGCTGTGGCTGGTGTATTTCTGCCTGCTGGTACTGTCCGGCGTGACCTCGTGGCTCATCGTGCTCGCGCACGAGAGCCGGCGTGCGGCCGAAGCCGAATCGGCGCGCCAGACGACGATGCTCATGGATGAAATCGACGCGCACAAACGCACCGACGCGGCACTGCAGAAGGCCAAGGAAGTCGCCGAGGCCGCCAACGTCGCGAAGACCCGCTACATCGCTGGCATCAGCCACGAGATCCGCACGCCGCTCAATTCCATCTACGGCTACGCGCAACTGCTCGAACGCGGCGCGGCCGGCCCCTCCGACAACGCGATCCGCGTGATCCGGCGCAGCGCGGAGCATCTCGCCGATCTCATCGACGGCATCCTCGACATCTCCAAGATCGAGAACGGCATCCTGCGATTGAACCGCGACAAGGTCGCGCTGCCGGAATTCCTCGACCAGATCGTCGACATGTTCAAGTTGCAGGCGGCCGCGAAAGGCATCGATTTCATCTACTCGCGGCCGCCGAACCTGCCCGCGGTGGTTCACGTCGACCAGAAACGACTGCGGCAGATCCTCATCAACCTGCTGTCGAACGCGATCAAGTACACCGAACGCGGCAGCGCCTCGCTGGTCGTGCGTTACCGCAGCCAGGTGGCGGAGTTCGAGGTGTCCGATACCGGCGTGGGAATTCCCGCGAATGAACTCGAGCGCGTATTCGAGCCGTTCGAGCGTGGCCGCGGCGCCAACGTGCGCGCGATCCCCGGCACGGGCCTCGGCCTCACGATCACCAAACTACTGACGCAGATCATGGGCGGCGAGATCAACGCCTCGAGCCAGGAAGGCGCCGGCACCCGCTTCACGGTTCGGCTGCTGCTCTCGGAGGCCGCGCCCGCCCCGAGCGCCGAAGGCGTCCGCACGATCACCGGCTACGCCGGCGCGCGGCGGCGCGTGCTGCTCATCGATGACGATCCGGCGCACCTCGACATCGTGCAGAGCCTGCTGCGGCCGCTCGACTTCGCGTTGTTCACGGCGCCGGACGGACCGCGCGGACTCGCGCTGGCGCAGGACTGCCTGCCCGACCTGGCGATGATCGACATCTCCATGCCCGGGATGAATGGCTGGCAGGTGGCCGAGCGGCTGCGGGCGCAAGCCGAGCGCCTCAAGATCGTGATCGTCTCGGCCAACGCGCACGAGTACTCGCCGGGCGGCGCCGGAACCCATCACGATGCGTTCCTGATCAAGCCCATCGACATGCAACGCATGCTCGAATGTCTGGCCACCCAGCTGAACCTGCAGTGGATCCACGCGGTCGGCGCCCAGGACACCGAGCCCCTCGGTCACGACAGCGCAAGCACCCTGCCCGCCGGCTCCCGACATCACGTCGACGATCTCTATCAACTCGGTCTCATCGGGCACGTGCGCGGCATCCAGGCCAAGCTGCGCGAGCTCGAGGGCGACCCGCGGAGCAAGGCGTTCGCGGCCCGCATGCGCGCGCTGGTCACCAACTTCGACCTCAAGCGATACATGCACGTGCTCGAAGGCCTGCGCAAATCCGGATGACAACGATGACGAACTACAGCCATCACAACGGCGTCGGCGACGTCCGCCGCGACACGATCCTCGTCGTGGACGACACGCCCGAGACCCTGGGTTTCCTCACCGACACACTCGATCACGCGGGCTTCACCGTGCTGATCGCGACCGACGGCGACAGCGCGCTCAAGCTGCTCGAGCAGATCACCCCTGACCTCGTGCTCATGGATGCCGTGATGCCCGGGCTCGACGGCTTCGAGACCTGCCGGCGGATGAAGCGCGAGCGCATGCTCGCGCACGTGCCGGTGATCTTCATGACCGGACTCACCGAGACCGAAAGCGTGCTCGAAGGCCTCGCGGCGGGCGGCGTGGACTACGTCACCAAGCCGCTGGTCGTCGACGAGCTGCTGGCCCGGATCCGGGTCCACCTCGCCAATGCCCGCGCCGCGGCTGGTTCGCGCGCCGCGCTCGACGCCACGGGCCGCTTCCTGCTCGCGACCGATCGGGTCGGCCGGCTTCTGTGGTGCACGCCGAAAGCGCGGCAGCTGCTGGCCGAACTATTCCCGACGTCACAGGAGTCCGGCCCGAGCCTGCCGCAGCCGGTCATGGCGCAGCTCATGCGGTTGCGTTCGGAAGGAACGGCCACCCAGGTGCGGCTGCTCGTCGACGCGGCGGGCCGCAAGCTCGAGATCTCCGTGTTGAGCCCCATCGGTCCGGACGAGCTGCTGTTCCGCCTCACCGAGCTCAGCACCACCGAGGACGAGAAGCGGCTCCAGCAATCGCTGGCGCTGACTTCGCGCGAATCCGAGGTCCTGCTGTGGATCAGCCGCGGCAAGGCGAATCGCGAGATCGGCGAGATTCTCGACATCAGCCCACGGACGGTGAACAAACACCTCGAACAGATCTTCGTGAAACTGGGCGTCGAGAACCGCGCCTCGGCCGCCGCCCGCGCCGTGCACGCCCTGGCGCGCTGAGACCGGCCGGCGCGCTAGAATCCCGTCCATGAAATTCTTGCGCATGGGTGTTCTCGTGGCGATGTCGTGCGCCTTGGCCGGTTGCCGCTCGCTGCCCGGGCCCGAGGAAATGACCGACGACGGCCTGGTGCGTGTGGCCTCGCGCGCCTCCGGCGGCGTGTTTCGCCGGCCCGATGCCCAGTTCGTGCAGTACAAGCGGTTCATCCTCGAGCCCCCGGTCATCGCGTTCAGATCCGGCTGGCAGCGGGATCACCAGGAAGTGTCGGATAACGACGTGAAGAAAATCCGCGACATGGCCTCCGCGCTGTTTCGCGAAGAGTTCGAGCGCACCCTGATCGAGCACGGCACCTGGCAGTTCGCGGAAAACCCGGACGCGGATGTGCTCATCGTCGAGCCACGGATCGTGGATCTCGACATCCCCGGTCCAGAAGCGGGCAACAATGCGAGTGGCACCAAGACCCTGACGACCGGTCCGGTCAAGATGCGGATGATCGGAGAGCTGCGCGACGCGCAGAGCGGCGTCATCGTGGGGCGCGTCGACATGTTCGACGGCAACGAGGACTACGGCATCGGCACCGGCCAGGTGCGCGAAGCCACGCGGGTCTCGAACATGCACGAGATGCGCATGGCCTTCGGCCGCTGGTCGCGGCTGCTGCGCGAATCGCTCGACGTCGCGAAAGCCACGCGGCCGCATCACTCCGCGCCCAAGTCCAGTGGCGATCTCGAACCGCAGCCGGCCCCGAAGCCGGACGACTCCTCAAACTAGATAGAGCGGATTGACCGGCGCGAATCCGAGCCGGACACGGCCCGTGTCTTCGAGCCACAGCGGCTGCGCGATGACGTGCGCGGCCATGGCATGCAGATCCCGGTGCATGCGTTCGAGCGGTGAGCTCGTGTAGAGCGCGCTCGCGCCTGCGGCGGCGTGCATCGCGCCGACCGCGGCCCGTCCCTGCGCCATCGCATGATGCGCGGCCGCGAAGACATCGGCGATCGTGCCGGCGGAGGGGGCGCCCGTCTGCGCGAGCGCCCATTGGCTCGCGACGACGTGATGCAGATGTTCGCGCGCCGCCGAGAGCCGCGTCTGGTGTTCCGCCACCGCCGCCAGCACGGCGGGCCGGTCCTTGAGCGAAGGCCCCGGATCGATCGCCGGTTTGTTCCGCGACAGGTCGATCAGCGCGTCGACCGCGGCGCCGCCGAGCCCCAGCAATTGCGCCGCATAACCGGCCGCCATGTTGCAGACGATGGGCACGCGTCCCAGCGCGTCTTCGAGCGTGCTGCCATCGAGCGGTGAGGACGTCAATTGCTTCGGAACGAGCCTGCCGCTCACGACCACGTCGTGACTGCCGCTGCCGCGCAATCCGCCGGTGTACCAGGTGTCTAGGATTTCGTACTCGCCGCGCCGCAGCCAGATCAGCCGGACTTCCGGCGATCCCGGCGCCAGCATGCGCGGCGCGCCGTTTTCTTCGACCACGCTGCGCACCACGATCCACTCGGACAGCTCGCATCCCGACACCAGCGCCCAACGACCCGAGACGCGGTAGCCATCGGCCTCGAGTGATGCCCGGCCGCTCGGCCGCGTCGAACAGGCATATAACCAGCCCGGGTCGGCGAACACCTCCGCGCGCGCCGCGGGAGCGAGAAAACGCGCAAAGAATGCGGGCAGCGCGTTGTTCCAGACGATCCACGCGACGGACGCCTCGGCGCGCGCCAGTGTTTCGTAGAGCGCCAGCGCCTCGGGGGTAGTCAGCTCGAGTCCGCCGAGCTTCCGGGATATCGCGCCCCGACACAGGCGCGCGGATCGCAACGCATCGACAATGGGGGGAGCGAGCCGCCGATCGTTCTCGGTGACGTCGCGTTGATCGCGGATGAGCGGCAGCAGGTCGCGCAGGGCCGCATCGATTCCATTCGGGGCGACTTCGTCCATGACGCCTGATTGTACGCTCTGCCCCGGACCGTCGAGCATCAGGCCGTGGGCGGAGAACGCTCGACCGTCAGCGTGAACCGGAATATCGCGCCGCCATCCGGGGCGTTTTCCGCCCAGATACGACCGCCGTGGACCGCGATCATCGAACGAGCGATGGACAGGCCGAGCCCCATGCCGTCGGCCTTGGTCGTGTAGAACGAGTCGAAGAGCTGCGGCATGCTTTTCTCGGAAATGCCGTGTCCGCGGTCGCGCACCGCGACCTCGACGCGCGCATCGGAGTCGCGTCGCGTGGTCACGATGATCTCGCGCTCCGGCTCCGGAGTGTCCTTCATCGCGTCCATGCCGTTGACGATGAGGATGACCAGCACCTGCTCGATGTGCGAGGCATCACCCATCACCGTCGGCAGATCGGCGGCGAGATCGCGCCGAACCGTCACGCGCCGATACAACGCGTCGCCCGCGATGAGCCGCAATACCTGGGACACCATTTCGTTCACGTTCACCGGTCGCGACTGGAATTCCCGCCGCTGCAGCAGTGTGCGGATGCCGCGGATCGCGGCGTCGGCGCGCAGATCGTCCTTGCGGATGTCCGCCAGGATGTCGCGTATGTCGTCGAGCGGCGGCGCCGGCGACTTCAGCAGCAACTCTCCCGCCTCGGCATTGCTCAGGATGGCCGTCAAGGGTTGATTGATCTCGTGCGCCACCATTGCCGTCAGTTCGCCCACCGCCGCGAACCGGGTGGCGTGCGCCAGTCGCCGGCCGGATTCCTCGGCCCGCTTGCGGTCGGTGATGTCCTGTCCGATCACCTGCAACTCGGGTGTGCGTTCCGACTCCGACTCGATCGCATGACAGACCCAATGCTGCCAGCCGTATGTGCCGTCGTAGTGGGCTACTTCGCACTCCCAGGCGCTGTGCTCGGACAACTGGATCGCGCGCTCCACGGCGTCGCGCGCCGCGCGCTGCGCGCCCGCCGGCAGCAGGTCGAGTAGTTTGACCCCCAGCAGCTGCTCGCGCGATTTGCCGAGGAAGCGGCAATACGCGGTGTTGACGAACGTCAGCGTCGTATCGTGCAGCATGCGGCACACGAAGCCCGGCTGGCTTTCCACGACGTCCCGATAACGGCGCTCGCTCTGCCGCAGCGAGTTCGCGACGCGCACGCCCTGCTCGAGCAGCACCGCCGCGAGGTACAGCGGCGCGGCGCGCAGCAACAGGAAATGCTGGGCCCGGCTCGCCGCTTCGGCGTCCGGCAGGCCCTCGAACGGACCCGTGCCGGCCAGCGTCGCGCGCACCGTGAACGCCGTGAGCAGCGCGACGGCGCCGGTGGCGCCCGCCATGCGGAAACGGATGGCCGCCCAACCGATGAACAACACCGGCATGTAGTAGCGAGCCTCCGTGTAGTCCCGCGCGTTCACCAGCGGTTCGAAGGCCCATTGCAGGCTCAGCAACAGCCCCACGGTGACGATCGCGGCCTCCGCGGCCCGGGCCGAGCTGAAGGTCTTCGGATTGGGAGGCCTCAAGACCCAGTAGAAAAGCACGGGCGTCACGATGACGGCGGCCATGGCATCGCCGAGGAACCACTGTTCGACATTCGACCAGTAGTCGGTATGGCCCATCGCCAGGCGGGAGCCGGCCCCCGCGAATGCGCTCAGCAACGGGATCAGGATCACGACGAACAGGAAATAGATCCCCACGTCCCGCAGCGAATTCAGGCGGATCGGGTCGTCGAGGAATCGCTGCAATACCAGCGCCGCGAGTACGGCCTTCGCGCAATCGTTGACGTAGACCGACAGCAAGAAGCTGTTCGTCAACCCGGGATACAGATCGATGAGAAGCCGCATGGGCAGCAGCCCGAGCAGCAGCAACCACCACCAGCGGCGCCGGGTGCACAACAAACCGCACAGCAGCACCGAGTCCGGAAACCAGAACGGCGCGGCCACGGTCGTGCTGAATCTCATCGCGTACCGGTAGGCGGCGAAGTAGACCAGCAGGAACAGGCAGAAGCCGAGGATATTGCGCAATGGCGCAGGGCGAATGAGCAGCCGCCACGGCGGCCATTCCGTCGGCGTCACCCCCGAGACCCGGGCAGCCTCCACACCCATGGCGCATCTTGCGCCCAACTACCCGCGCCCAACAAGCGGGATGGGCGAATCCGGCCGGAATCAGTGTTCCAGCATCCCCTGCCTGGCGATGAACTCGATCACCTGGTCGAGGCCTTGCCCGGTTTTCAGGTTCGTGAATACGAAGGGACGCTCGCCGCGCATGCGCCGCGCGTCGCGATCCATGACCTCGAGCGAGGCGCCCACGTGGGGGGCGAGGTCGATCTTGTTGATGATCAGCAGGTCGCTTTTCTGGATTCCGGGACCGCCCTTGCGCGGGATCTTGTCTCCGGCGGCCACGTCGATCACGTAGAGGGTGAGGTCCGAAAGCTCGGGGCTGAAGGTCGCGGCGAGATTGTCGCCGCCGCTCTCGACGATGATCAGGTCGAGCCCTTCGAAGTCGTGCATGAGCTGGTCGATGGCCGCGAGATTCATCGAAGCGTCTTCGCGGATCGCCGTGTGCGGGCAACCCCCGGTCTCGACGCCGCGGATCCGCTCGGGTGCGAGCGCCTTGCTGCGGATCAGGAATTCCTGGTCTTCTTTCGTGTAGATGTCGTTGGTGACGACCGCGATGTTGAATTCATCGCGCATGCGCTTGCAGAGACTGTCGACGAGCGCCGTCTTGCCTGAGCCTACCGGGCCGCCAACGCCTACCCGCAATACATCTGGTCTGGAGTTCATGACGCCGGATGATACTGCGGATGCCCGGCGTGGATGATCTGCGTCAAATGACTTATAGGACCGGCGCCGGATGAATCCGGTAGGCTCCTGACATGAAACGTTCACTGCGCCTGTTCGGCCTCGCCGCGCTTCTGCCGGCGATCGCATTCGCCCATCCCGGTCACACGGAGCATTCCGGCTTTGCCACGGGATTCATCCACCCGTTCAGCGGCGCCGATCATCTGCTCGCGCTCGCTGCCGTCGGCATGCTCGCCGGGCGGCTCGAGGTGCGCGCGATGGCGACGCTGCTCGGTGCCTGGATGAGCCTGTTGGTGGGAGGGATGATGGCCGCGACGGTGGGTGTCGAACTACCCGCCGTGCAACCCTTGCTGGTCGTGTCGGTCGGCGTCTGCGGTGTACTGGCGTTCGCGTTGCCGAAGTCGCCGTCGCGCGGCCTGGTCGGCGGCATCATCGCGCTCGCGACCTTCTTTGCTTTCTTCCATGGATTCGCCCATGGCGAGCGCGCGCTCGCGACGGGGGCGGAGGCCACGTTCATCGCCGGAATCGGGGGCGGGGGGCCGGCG
>JAEWLQ010000067.1 GCA_023457495.1 Pseudomonadota bacterium | reverse complement strand
CGCCGCCGTTCTTCGCGGAGTCCTTGTCGAGCGACAGCCGCTTGGCGAGGCCGGCGAAATCCTGGCCGTTCTTGAGCTGCTGGATCACCTTCTGCGCCACGTCTTCGCTGCTCACCAGGATGTGCCGCGCCTGGTATTCGACCAGGCTGCCCGCGCCGATCTGCGCGTCGTATTCGGCGCGCAGCTCCGCCTCGGTGGGCGTGCTGTCCTTCGAGTACTTCTGCGCGACCGCCTGCTGGATGATGTTGAGACGGGAGAGCTCGAGCCGGTTGGCGAGCTCGGATTCCTTGGTGAAGCCGTCCTTCTCGGCCTGCTGCGCGATGAGCTCGATGCGGACCAGGTTTTCCTTGATCTGCTCGACGTCAGCGGCGGGAAGTTCGGAGGAGGGTTTCTGTGCCACCGCCATCACGTAGTCCTCGAACAGCTCCGGGCTGATCGCCTTGCCATTCACCGTGACCACCGGAGGTTTGGCGGGGGCCGCGGCATCCGCGGCCTTGTCGGTGGGGGATTTGGAGCACGCCGCCAGCGCGAGTACCGCGCCGAGCGCGGCAAATCGAATCAGTTTCATTTGGGATCTCAAGGAGTTGGGAAATTTTCTTGGCTCGGAGCTCACGGAGCTCGCGCGTCGATCGACAACGCGTGGATGTCGCGGCCCATCAATTCAGCGGCGGCAGCATAGACCATCCGGTGTCTTTGCACTTGCGAGGTCCCGGCGAACTTCGCGGCGGTGATGGTCACGTGGAAATGCCCGCCTTCGCGCGCCCCCGCGTGCCCGGCGTGTCGTGCGCTGTCGTCGCGGATCTCGAGCGCGCTGGGTTCGAGGGCGGCTTCGAGTGCCGCGCGCAGCCGCTCCACGCGCGGATTCAAGCCGACTCCTTCGACTCGTGGTCTTTCACGAGCCAGAAGATCACGCCGGCGGTGAACACGAAGACCAGCGGCAGCACGATCCAGGTTTTGAACGTCACCCATGTGGCCTCGTTCATCGTGTACGCCACCCAGAGATTGGCGGCGCCGAGGGCGAGGTAGAAGGCGGCGGAGAGCAGCGACACGTTGCGCCAGGTGCCGGGAGTGACCGTTACACCTTCGGGCAGGCTCTTGCCGAGCAGGCGTTCGAGCAGGGTCGCCTTGCCGATCCAGATGGTGGCGGCCAGCGCCAGCGCGACGAGCCAGTAGAACACCGTCGCCTTCCACTGGATGAAGCGTTCGTCGCGCAGCGCCAGCGTGGCGATGCCGAACACCCACACGAGGATCGCGCTCACGAGGTGCATCTGCGGCACCTTGCGCGTGCGCAGCCAGTCCCAGGCCAGCAGCAGCAGCATGGCCACCATCAGCACGGCCGTGGCCGGGTAGATGCCCCCAAAGAATTTGTAGGTCACGAAGAAGGCGATCAGGGGGGCGAGTTCAATGAGTATCTGCATCGGGTAGGACCGTGGGAAGTTAGACGGAAATCGCGTCGGCGGCCGGTATCATCCGGGGGTGAGCCAGTACTTCGAGCTACATCCCGAGAATCCACAGCAGCGGCTGATCCGGCGCGCGGCCGATATCGTGCGGGAGGGAGGGCTCATCGTCTACCCGACGGACTCCTGCTACGCGCTGGGATGCCACATCGGCGACAAGGCCGCGCTCGATCGCATCCGGCGCATCCGCGAGGCCGACCGGCATCACCATTTCACGCTGGTCTGTCGCGACCTGGCGGAAATCTCGCGCTACGCCAAGGTGGAGACCTGGCAGTTCCGCCTGCTCAAGTCCGCCACGCCGGGGCCTTATACCTTCCTGTTGCCGGCGACCAAGGAAACGCCGCGGCGGCTGCAGCACGAGAAACGGCGCACAATCGGGCTGCGGGTTCCGGATCACATCGTGCCGCGCATGCTGCTCGCCGAGCTCGGCGAGCCCATCATGAGCTCGACTCTGCTCTTGCCGGGCGACGAAATGCCGCTCACCGACGGGCGCGAGATCAGAAACCGCCTGGAGCATCAAGTCGATTGCGTGCTCGACGGGGGTCACTGCGGCATCGAGCCCACGACCGTCGTCGACCTGGCCGCGGCGACGCCCGTCGTGACACGCGTCGGCAAGGGTTCGTTGCAAGCCCTCGGTTTGTAAAGACCCGGGATTGGTGGATGCCCCGGATTTTCCTCGGCATTTTCCGAGAATCCCGGACCGGAATCCGCCGCCCGACCTGTATACTTCGCGGCCTCCCGTGAGCAGTCATCCGCAAGCCAAAAGAGTTTTATCTGGAATGCGCCCGACGGGTCAGTTGCACCTCGGCAACTACCACGGCGCGCTCAAGAACTGGGTCGACCTCCAGTACCAGTACGAGTGCTATTTCTTCGTTGCCGACTGGCACGCGCTCACGACAGGCTACGAAGACACCAAGCAGCTGCCGAAATTCGTCCACGAGATGCTGATCGACTGGCTGGCGGCCGGACTCAATCCGGGCGTCGCGACGCTGTTCGTCCAGTCCCAGGTCCCGGAACACGCCGAGCTGCACCTGCTGCTGTCGATGATCACGCCGCTCGGCTGGCTCGAACGCGTGCCGAGCTACAAGGACCAACAGGAGCAGCTCAAGGAAAAGGACCTCGCGACCTACGGCTTCCTCGGTTACCCGCTGCTGCAGACCGCCGACATCCTGCTGTACCGCCCGGCATACGTGCCGGTGGGTGAGGACCAGGTCGCGCACGTCGAAATCACCCGCGAGGTCGCGCGCCGTTTCAATCACCTGTATGGCCGCGAAACGGATTTCGAGGCCAAGGCCGAGAACGCCATCAAGCAGCTCGGCGGCCGCAACAGCACGATGTACAAGCAGCTGCGCAAGAAATTCCAGGAGACGGGCGACCAGCTCGCCCTCGAGAAGGCGCGGCAGATGGTCGAGAGCAACAGCCGCCTGACGCTCGCGGACCGCGAGCGGTTGTTAGGTTATCTCGAGGGTGGCAGCGTGAGCATCCTGCCCGAGCCGCAGGTGTTGTTGACCGCGACGCCCAAGGTGCCGGGACTCGACGGACGCAAGATGTCGAAGTCCTACGGCAACACCATCGGGCTGCGCGAGGACACCGATGAGGTCGCGAAGAAGCTGCGCCAGATGCAGACCGACCCGGCCCGCGTGCGCCGCACGGACCCGGGCAATCCGGACGTCTGCCCGGTGTTCGACCTGCACAAGATCTACTCCAGCGAGGAGACCCAGGCCTGGGCCGCGAATGGCTGCCGTACGGCCGGCATCGGCTGCCTCGAGTGCAAGAAACCGCTCATCGACAAGGTCATCGAAGAAATCGGCGGAATCCGCAAGCGGGCGGTAGAGTTCGAAGAGAATCCGGAACTGGTGCGGAACATCGTGAGCGAGGGCGCCGAAAAGGCCCGCGAAGCCGCGCGCGCAACGCTCGACGACGTGCGCCGCGTGATGAATCTGCGCGTCGATTGACGAGGGTAGCCATGGCCAAGAAAGCTGCGAAACCCGACCTGCGCGTGGTCGTCGACAACACGGGCGAAGGGGCCGAGGCCACGACTTCGGCCGCTCCGAGCGCGCCCGAGCAGGTGGAGATGCCGTTCGCCATCGTGAATGGTGAGGCCATCACGCAGCTGCCGAAGGACCTGTACATCCCGCCGCAGGCGCTCGAGGTGTTCCTCGATGCGTTCGAAGGTCCGCTCGACCTGCTGCTGTACATGATCCGGCGGCAGAACCTCGACATCCTCGACATTCCGATCGCCGACATCACCAACCAGTACATGGAGTACATCGGCCTCATGGCCGACCTGCAGCTCGAGCTGGCCGGTGAATACATGGTGATGGCCGCGACGCTGGCGGAGATCAAATCCCGCATGTTGCTGCCGCGCGCGGTCGATCCGAATGCCGGAGAGGAGGGCGATCCACGCGCCGATCTCGTGCGCCGCCTGCAGGAATACGAGCGCTTCAAGAGCGCCGCGGAGAACATCGACCGCATCCCGCGCATGGATCGCGATACCTGGGTCGCGGGCGCGGAGCTCGCGGAACGCAAGACTTCGCGTCCGCTGCCGCAGGTCGCGATGCAGGAAATGCTGTTGGCATTCCGCGACGTCGTGCAACGCTCCGAGATGTTTGCGCATCATCACGTCCAGCGCGAGCGGTTGTCGGTGCGCGTGCGCATGTCTGATATTCTCGCGTCGCTCGAGCAGGCGAGCTTCGTCGAATTCGTGAAACTGTTCAGGCCCGAGGAAGGGCGCATGGGCGTCACGGTGACGTTCGTGGCCATCCTCGAACTGGTGCGCGAGGGACTGATCGACATCGTGCAGACCGAGGCCTACGCGCCGTTGCACGTGCGCAGCGCGCAAGGCGCGCGCGGTTTGAGGCTCGCGGTCGACAACGACGCCATCGAGGAAGCGGTGCAGGAAGTCGAACCCGCCGCGAACGAAGACGCGAACGCATCGACGATGCCCGATTTCGACGACGACGACGACGACGATTCAGGTGACGAACCGCCGGACGAGCCTCTGGACGGAGACAAGCATGAGTGATTCCTACATCAAGAACGTCATCGAAGCGGCGCTGCTCGCCGCCGCGCGGCCCGTATCCGTGGCGGAGCTCGCGCAGATTTTCGACGAAGCCTCGCGCCCGACGCCGAAGGAGCTGCGCACGCTGCTCGAGCAGATCGCCGCCGACTACGAAGGGCGCGGCGTCGAAGTGCGCGAGACGGCCAACGGCTTCCGTTTCCAGGTCCGCAGCGAGTTTTCGCTGGAAGTCTCGCGGCTGTGGCCCGAGCGCCCGCGCAAGTATTCGCGCGCGCTGCTCGAGACGCTGGCGCTCATCGCCTATCGCCAGCCCATCACTCGCGCCGAAATCGAAAACGTGCGCGGCGTCGCCGTGAACCCGGAAATCGTCAAGACGCTCATGGAGCGCAACTGGGTGCGTGTCGTCGGTCATCGCGACGTGCCCGGACACCCGGAGCTGCTCGGCACCACGTCCGAGTTCCTCGATTACTTTTCGCTCCGGTCGATCGAAGATCTGCCGCCGCTCGCGGAGCTCAAGTCGCTCACGGATCTCAATCTGCAACTGCCGCTGCCGGGAACGACCGAGGGCGGCCAGGCGCCGGCCGCGGTCGATGGCGCGCCGGTGGATGGGGCGCAGGTCGATGGCACCCAGGTCGATGGCACCCAGGTTGATGGGACCCAGGTTGATGGGACACAGGGCGACGAGGCGGCTTCTCACGATTCCGACGCCGTCGATTCCGGCGAAGTCGCGGTGGTCGCCGTGAGCTCCGACGAACAGGACCCCGGGCTCGATGCCGCGGGCGATGACGACGCGGACGAAGAAGAACTTTCCGCGCCGGGCGATTCCACCGCCGGACTCGTGGCGGCGCCGCCGTCCGACGAGTCATGAGCCACGGCGGGTAGTTCGATGCCACGTCCGCGAACGGCGCCCGCCGGCGCCGCCGAGCGGCTCCAGAAGTATCTCGCGCAACGCGGGCTCGGCTCGCGCCGGGCGGTCGAGGAATGGATTCGCGCCGGCCGGCTCTCCGTGAATGGCAAGCTCGCCGAGCTCGGCGTGAAAGTCTCGCAGCACGACGACATCCGGCTCGATGGCCGTCCGATCCGCGTGCGCGCCGCCGCCGGCGCCCAGGTGTTCATGTTCAACCGCTCGGCCGGCGATCCGCTGCGCGACATCGATGCGCAGAAGCACGCCGACGGCCGCACGCCACTGGTCGATCGGTTGCCGAAGAGCGCGGGCCGCCGCTTCATCGCCGTGAGCCCGATGCCGGGTATCGACGGCGGTCTCGAGCTGGTCACCTCCGATGGCGCACTGGCCACCAAACTACAGCGCGCGATCCACAAGCAGCCGTCCGAGTTCACCGTGCGCGTGAAGGGATTGCTGGGCCCGGATCAGTTGGCGGGCATCGAGAGCGGCAAGCTCGATCGCGCGGCGAACATCGTGGTCGAGCGTCTCGAGAGCAGCGAGGCCGATCTCGAAGGGTCCAACCGCTGGTATTCGATCGTCGTGCGCGGCGCGAGCGGCAAGGACGTGCGGCAGCTCTTCGAGCGCCAGGGCGCGCTCGTGAGCCGCACGCAGCGCGTCGCGGTAGGTAGTTTGAAGCTCGAGAAGTCCCTGCCGCGCGGGCAGTACCGTCAGCTCGAAGACGGGGAAATCGAAGCGCTGCTCAGCCCTGCGCCTGGAAGCGCCGCCCCGTGACGCCGCGGCTCGCCGGGCCCAGCAGCGCGAGATAGGGCGCGGTCAGCGACTCCGGCATCGGCAGGGTTTCGGGCGCTTCGGATGGATAGGCCTGCCGGCGCATCGGCGTGCGCACCTTGCCCGGGTCGATGATGTTCACGCGGATGCGCGTCGTGTTTTCGGTTTCCTGCGCGAGCACCTGCGTCATTCCCTCGACCGCGAACTTCGAGATCGAATACGCGCCCCAGTAGGCGCGGCCGCGCGTGCCGACGCCGCTCGACGTGAACAGCACGGCCGCATCGGGCGCGGCCTTGAGCTGCGACATCAGGTGTTGGGTCAGCACGAACGCCGCCGTCACGTTCACATGCATCACGCGCATGAAGGTCGGCACGTCGTATTGCTCGAGCGGCATCAGCGTGCCGAGCAGTCCCGCGTTGTGCAGCAGGCCGTCCAGCCGTCCATACCGCGACTGGACCGCCGCCGCGACGGCTTCGTAGTCGGCGGCGAGCGCGCGCTCGAGATCGAGTGGGACGATGCTCGCTTCCGGCCCGCCCAGCTTCTGGATCTCCGCGTGCACGCCCTCGAGCTTGCGCACCGTGCGGCCGAGCAGGATGACTTCGGCGCCCGCGCGCGCGAGTGCCAGCGACACGGCGCGGCCGATGCCGCCGCCGGCGCCGGTGACCATCACCACGCGGCCCTTGAATTCATCGGGCGCGGACTGGTGGGTGCGCGGATCGAAGGTCTCTGCATTCATTGCTTCGGGTTCATCACTTGGGCTGGGATTCGGGAGCGGCGGATTCGACGCCGGGATCGACGGCGGGGGACGCGAGCGCACGCACGCCTTTTTCGAGCTGGTCGACCGGGTCGATGGGCGCATCGGCCGTCACACCCAGTTCGGTGAACTTGCGCGCCTGCGGCAGCACGTTGCGTTCCATGGAACCCACCGCGGCGTTGAACGCGTCGATGGCGGAACCGAAGGAGCGTCCCACCTTCTGCAGGTGACCCACGAACACGCTCAGTCGCTTGTGCAGGTCCTGGCCGAGCTCGCGGATCTCGCGGGCGTTCTCCGTGACGCGCGACTGCCGCCAGCCGTAGGCGATGACCTTGAGCAACGCCATCAGCGTCGAAGGCGTCGTGACGATGATGCGCTGCTTGAGCGCCGAGTCGATGAGCTCGGGATTCTCGGCGAGCGCCGCCGACAGGAACTGGTCGCCCGGCAGGAACAACACGGCGAACTCGGGGCTGTGCTCGAACTGTTCCCAGTAGCTCTTGCGGCCGAGCTCGCGCACACGTTCCTCGACCTGGCGCGCGTGCCGCGTCAGGGCTTCGCGGCGCGCGTCATCGTCGGCGGCCTCGACGGCCGCGAGGTATGCATCGAGCGGCGTCTTCGCGTCCACCACGATGCTGCGATTCTCGGGCATGCGCACCAGCAGGTCGGGGCGCAACGAGCTGCCCTCGATCGCCACGTGCTCCTGCTCGGTGAAATCGCAGTGCTCGGACATGCCGGCGAGCTCCACCACGCGGCGCAGCGTGATCTCACCCCAGCGCCCGCGCACTTCGGGGCGGCGCAGCGCGGTAGATAGGTTGCGGGTCTCGCGCTGCAGCAGGTCCTGCACCTTCACGAGATTCTCGATCTGGCCGAACAGCTTGCCCGAGCTATCGCGCCGTTCGCGCTCGAGTTCCTCCTGGCGGGCGAGCGCCAGTTTCAGGGGCTCCACCAGCTGCCGGATGGCTTCCTCGCGTTCCTTCATCGAGGCGTTGGCCTTCGCCTGGTCGGTCCCGAACACTTCGCGCGCGAGTTTCAGGAAGGTCTCGCTGTTGGCGTTCAACGCGGCGCGCGAGCTGCTCTCGATGGCCAGGCGGACCTGGGCTTCACTCTGCCGCAGCAACTCGCTGTTGCGCGCCAGCGCCTGCTCCTCGGTGGCGAGCTTCGCGTTGGCCTCGGCGAGCTGCGCGCGCAGTGCCTCCGCGCGGCCCGCCGCGCGCAATGTGCCCGCGAGGTAGCCGATGACCGCGGCCGCCAGTGCGGCGCCGGCGGCGATGAGCACAGTGTCGTTCATGCCGCACCGTTGCGCGGCCGGTCGAGCCAGTCGATCAATTCGAGCGGGGTCTCGAGCGAGCCGTGCGAGAACCATGTGTCCGCACGATCTTCTTCACGGAAGTATCCGAAACGCGCGATCAGCGCGTACATGCCCGCGGCCTGCGCCGCCTGCATGTCGCGTTCGGCGTCGCCGACGAAGACGATCTCGGCGGCCGGGATGCCCATCTTCTCGGCCGCGTGCAGCAGCGGGGCGGGGTGGGGCTTGCGATGCGCGAGCGTATCGCCGCTGACCACCGCGCTGGCGCGCTCATGCAGGTTCACTTCGACGAGCAGGGGATCCGTGAGCCAGCCGGGCTTGTTCGTCACGATGCCCCAGGCGAGACCGCGCCGTTCGAGCTCGGCGAGCATCGCGTCGCCGCCTGCGAAGAGGCAGGTGTGCCGTGCGAGGCGCTTCGCGTAGATGTTCAGCAGCCGCATGCGCATGGTTTCGTGCTCGTCGGGCGGCAGTTCTCCGAACCCGAGGCGCGTGAGCGCGTGGCCACCGTGCGACACCTGGCAGCGAACCTGATCGAAGCCCAGCGGCGCGAGGTTTTCCTCGGCGCGTAGATCGTTCAGGGACTCGTGGAAATCGGCCGCGGTGTCGAGCAGCGTTCCATCGAGATCGAAAAGCACGCCGCGGATGCTGCTCATGCGGCGCTCGCGGCGGGGCGGCGTTTGAGATGCATGAGGTAGTTCACCGACGGGTCGCTGGTGAGCGAGCACTGCGAACGCACGGGGTCGTACTGCAATCCGGCGATGTCGGCGACGTCGAGCGCCGCGGCACGGGCGAAGCGGGCGATCTCCGAAGGCTTGAGGAGCCGCTCGTATTCGTGCGTGCCGCGCGGCACGAGGTTGGCGATGTACTCCGCGCCCACGATGGCGAGCGCGAAGGACTTGAGATTGCGGTTGATGGTCGAGACGAACACGTCGCCCCCCGGCGCGACCAGGCTGCCGAGAATCCCCACGGTCTGCGCGGGATCCGGCACGTGTTCGAGCATCTCCATGCAGGTGACGACATCGAAGCCGCCCGCGTTCGCGACCAGCATGGTCTCCGCGGATTCCAGGCGATACTCGATATCGAGGCCGGATTCGAGCGCGTGCAGGCGCGCGGTCTCGATCATGGTGGGCGCCAGGTCGATGCCGGTCACCTTCGCGCCCGCGCGCGCCAGGGATTCGGCCAGCAGTCCGCCGCCGCAACCGACGTCGAGCACGCGCGCTCCTTCGAGCTTGCAGCGCTCCTGCACGTAGCGGGCTCGCACGGGATTGAGCCGGTGCAGTGGTTTGAATTCGCCGTCCACATCCCAGAAGCGATGCGCGGCCGCTTCGAATTTCGCGATTTCCGCGGCGTCGCGATTCGACGTCAGTGGGGGCGTCTGTGGGGTCGTCATGGCGAGGCGGAAGTATAGACGCGAAGGCCCCTCCATAGGACGAGAAACTTACGTGAAAACAGGGCTTTCGGTGGGGCCTGCATGCTAGAATTCCGCACCTTTTTTTCGGCCCTCCGCATGAACGAAATAGCGCGCGAAATCCTGCCGGTAAACCTCGAAGACGAGATGCGACAGTCGTACCTCGATTACGCCATGAGCGTCATCGTGGGCCGCGCGCTGCCCGACGTTCGCGACGGTCTGAAACCCGTGCACCGCCGCATCCTGCACGCCATGCGCGAGCTCGGAAACGACTGGAACAAGGCCTACAAGAAATCCGCGCGCGTCGTCGGCGACGTCATCGGTAAATACCACCCGCACGGCGACACCGCCGTGTACGACGCGCTGGTGCGCATGGCGCAGGACTTCTCCATGCGCTACCTGCTCGTGGACGGGCAGGGCAACTTCGGCTCGGTGGACGGCGATGCGCCGGCCGCCATGCGTTACACCGAAGTGCGCATGTCGCGCATCACGAGTGAGCTGCTCGCGGACATCGAGAAAGAAACCGTCGATTTCGTGCCCAACTACGACGGCTCGGAATCCGAGCCCTCGGTGCTGCCGGCGAAATTCCCGAACCTGCTGGTCAACGGCTCGGCGGGCATCGCGGTCGGCATGGCGACCAACATTCCGCCGCACAACCTCAACGAGATCATCAACGCCTGCCTCGCGGTGCTCGACAATCCCGAGGTCACGCTGGCCGATCTCATGCAGCACGTGCCGGGTCCGGACTTCCCGACCGCGGGCATCATCAACGGCGCCACCGAGATCGCGACCGCGTATCGCACCGGCCGCGGCCGTCTCTCGATTCGCGCGCGCACGCATTTCGAGGACATGGAGAAGGGCGGGCGGCAGTCGATCATCGTCACCGAGCTGCCGTACCAGGTGAACAAGGCCCGCCTGCTCGAGCGCATCGCCGAGCTCGCGCGCGACAAGCAGATAGACGGCATTTCCGACCTGCGCGACGAGTCCGACAAGGACGGCATGCGGGTCGTCATCGAGCTCAAGCGCGGTGAAGTGGCCGAGGTGGTGCTCAACAACCTCTACGCGCAGACGCCGCTCGAGACGGTGTTCGGCATCAACATGGTCGCGCTCATCGACGGCCAGCCGAAGCTGCTCGGCCTCAAGGAGATGCTGGAGGCGTTCATCCGGCATCGGCGCGAGGTCGTCACGCGCCGCACGATTTTCGATCTGGCCAAGGCGCGCGACCGCGCGCACGTATTGGAAGGTCTCGCCGTCGCGCTCGCGAACATCGATGAGGTGATCGCGCTCATCAAGGCGTCGCCGTCGTCCGCCGAGGCGAAGGCAGGGTTGCTGTCGCGCACCTGGGGCGCCGGCGCCGTGCCGGCGATGCTCAAGGCGGCCGGCGACATTTCGACGCGTCCGGCCGGCATGGCGTCGGATCTCGGCCTGCAGGCCGGGTCGGCCGATGCGATCTACCGTCTCTCCGAGACTCAGGCGCAGGCGATCCTCGACATGCGCCTGCACCGGCTCACGGGGCTCGAGCAGGACAAGATCGTCGCCGAGTACAAGGAGCTGCTCGCGCTCATCGTGGATCTGTCGGACATCCTCGCGCGGCCCGAGCGTCTCACGCAGGTGGTGCGCGACGAACTCATCGCGATCCGCGAGCAATACGGCGATGCGCGCCGCACGGAGATCAATCGCGATCATCTCGATCTATCCACCGAGGACCTGATCGAGCCGCAGGACGTCGTGGTCACGCTGTCGCACGCGGGTTACGCGAAGAGCCAGCCGATCACCGAGTACCAGGTGCAGCGGCGCGGCGGACGCGGCAAGGCGGCCACCGCGGTGAAGGACGAGGACTTCGTCGAGAAGCTCTTCGTCGCGCATACGCACGACACGATTCTCTGCTTCAGCAACCGCGGCAAGGTCTACTGGAAGCGTGTGTTCGAACTACCGCTCGCGGGCCGCGGCTCGCGCGGCAAGCCGATGGTCAACCTGCTGCCGCTGGAAGAGGGCGAGAAGATCAACGCCGTCCTGCCGATCAAGCAGTTCGACGACGAACATTTCGTGTTCATGGCGACCAGCCAGGGCACCGTGAAGAAGACGCCGCTGTCGGCGTTCTCGCGTCCGCGCGCCAGCGGCATCATCGCGCTGGGACTCGACACCGACGACAAGCTGGTCGGCGTGGCGCTCACGGACGGAAGCCGCGAGGTCATCCTGTCCTCGAGCGGCGGCAAGTCGATCCGCTTCAACGAATCCGAAGTGCGGCCGATGGGCCGCGAGGCCACGGGCGTGCGCGGCATCAAGCTCGCCGCGGGCCAGGAACTCATCTCGCTCATCGTCGTCGGCGAGGGCCACATCCTCACGGCCTCGGCCAATGGCTACGGCAAACTCACGCCGCTCGAGGACTTCCCGCAGCACGGCCGCGGCGGACAGGGCGTGATCGCGCTGCAAACTACCGAGCGCAATGGCGAGATGGTCGCCGCGCTGCAAGTCAATTCCGAGCATGAGCTGATGCTCATCAGTTCTACCGGCACGCTGGTGCGCACCCCGGTGGGCGAGATCTCGGTCGTTGGACGTAATACGCAGGGCGTTCGCCTCATCCGGCTGGACGAGGGTGAAAGACTGACCGGCGTGGAGCGCATCGAGAGCCTTGGCGAGGAGGCGGCCGGCACGGGTTCGTCGGCGGCCGGCGTGCCGTCCGCGGACACCTCGCAAAATAGTGACGACGGTGGCCCTGTCGACACGCCTCTCTCCTGATATATTTCGCGCCCCGGGCAATAACGTCCGGGGCTAACGAACGGGCGGGCAATAAGGTCCGCACGAGAGGATCAGACCATGCGCGTATTCAATTTCGCGGCGGGCCCGGCCACGCTGCCCCTGGAAGTTCTCCAACAGGCTCAAGCCGAGATGACCGACTGGAAGTCCAGCGGCATGTCGGTGATGGAAGTCTCCCACCGTAGCAAGGCGTTCATCGCCGTCGCCCAGGAAGCCGAAGCCGACCTGCGCGAGTTGCTCTCGATTCCGGCCAACTACAAGGTGCTGTTCCTGCAGGGCGGCGCCACCGGCATGTTCTCGGCCATCCCGATGAACCTCGCGACGGCCGATTCGACGGTCGACTATGTGAACACCGGCGCCTGGTCCAAGAAGGCCATCGGCGAGGCCAAGCGCTTCTGCAAGGTCGTGAACGTTTCCGCGGACGAAGCGGCGTCAAACTACTCCACGGTTCCGGCCCAGGGCGCGTTGAAGCTCTCGCCGAACGCCGCGTATTTCCACTACACGCCCAATGAAACCATCGGTGGCGTGGAGTTCGATTACATCCCGCAGACGGGCAATGTGCCCATCGTCGCGGACTTCAGCTCCACGATCCTGTCCCGGCCGATCGACGTCTCGAAGTTCGGCCTGATCTACGCCGGCGCGCAGAAGAACATCGGCCCGTCGGGCATCGTCGTCGTGATCGTGCGCGAGGATCTCATCGGCAAGGCGCGCCCCGGCACGCCGGCCGTGTGGGACTTCAAGTCCATGGCCGACGAAGGTTCCATGCTCAACACGCCGCCGACCTTCGGCTGGTACTTCGCGGGCCTCGTGTTCAAGTGGCTCAAGAAGCAGGGCGGCCTCAAGGCGATGGAAGAGCGCAACCGCACCAAGGCGGCGAAGCTCTATGACTTCATCGAAGGTAGCGGCTTCTACAAGAGCCCCGTCGCCAAGAACGCGCGCTAGTGGATGAACGTGCCGTTCACGCTGGCCAAGCCCGATCTCGACAAGACCTTCTGCGCCGAAGCGGCCAAGGTCGGCCTCGTGAACCTCGAAGGCCACCGCTCGGTGGGCGGCATGCGCGCGTCCATCTACAACGCGATGCCGCCCGAGGGCGTCGATGCGCTGATCCAGTTCATGAAGGATTTCCAGGCCCGCAACGCCTGACGAAGGGTAGGTGCCGGGTGAGAAATTGCTGAGTTAGCTCCAGGTCAGCGTCCTGGCGGCTGACGCGGCGCTAACTCAGCAATTTCTCACCCGGCACCTACGCGGTTCCAACGACGGTGGGCAATAACGCCCTCCGTCCCAACGCGCAGGGCAATAAGGTCCTCGCAAGGAGACAAGTCGATGCGTTTCAAGATCCAGACCCTCAACAACATCAGCATCAAGGGGCTCGAGCGCCTGCCGCGCGAGCGCTTCGAGGTGGCCTCGGAGATCGGCAGTCCGGATGCCATCCTGGTCCGGTCGGCGGACATGCACAAACTTGCGCTGCCCGACAGCCTGCGCGCGGTGGGCCGCGCCGGCGCGGGCACCAACAACATCCCGGTCGAGGCGCTCAGCAAGCGCGGCATCCCGGTGTTCAACGCGCCCGGCGCGAACGCGAACGCAGTGAAAGAGCTCGTGCTCGCCGGCATGTTCCTCGCCGCGCGCAACATCACGCAGGCCTGGACCTTCGCGAAGTCGCAGTCCGGTGATGATCACGCGATCGACGTCGCGGTGGAGAAGGGCAAGAAGAATTTCGTGGGCTTCGAGCTTCCGGGCCGCACGCTCGGCGTGATCGGCCTCGGCGCGATCGGCGTGGAAGTCGCCAATTCCGCGCTGGGCCTCGGCATGAAGGTGCTGGGCTACGACCCGCAGATCACGGTGCAGCGCGCCTGGCAGCTTTCCTCGAGCGTCGAGCAGGCGCTGTCGCTCGACGACCTGTTCGTGCGCTCCGACGTGATCTCCGTGCACGTGCCGCTGACGCCCGAGACCCGCGGCCTGGTGAGCGAGGCGCGCCTCAAGCTCATGCGCAAGAACGGCGTCATCCTCAACTTCGCGCGCGCGCCGATCGTCGACGAGAAGGCGATCGTCGCCGCTCTCGATGATGGCCGCCTGCAAGGCTACGTCTGCGACTTCCCGACCAACGCGACGAAGGATCACCCGAAGATCGTCACGCTGCCGCACCTGGGCGCGTCGACCAACGAGGCCGAGGACAATTGCGCGGTCATGGTCGCGGACACGGTCAAGGACTACCTCGAGAACGGCAACATCCGCAACAGCGTGAACTTCCCCGAAGTCGTGCTGCCGCGCGCGCCGAAGACCTCGCGTATCTGCATCGCCAACAGCAACGTGCCTAACATGGTGGGTCAGATCTCGACCGCGCTCGCGGGCGCCACGCTCAACATCGCCGAGCTGCTGAACAAGTCCCGCGGCGAATACGCGTACACGCTGATCGACACCGACGGCGCCGTCGATTCGAATGTGATCGACAAGGTCCGCGCGATCACGGGCGTGCTCGCTGCGCGGGTGATATAAGTGGTACATGGCGAAGTCGAAAAAGAAGTCGAATAAGACACGCAAACCTGCGAATCCGGCGGCCGCCGCGCCGCCGGATCTATCGCGCCTGCGTGGGCAGATAGACGCCGTCGACGCGAAGATCCACGCGTTGCTGAACGACCGGGCGCGTCTCGCGCGCCAGGTCGGCGTTTCCAAGCACGCTGACGGTCACACCGTCGACTTCTATCGACCCGAGCGGGAAGCCCAGGTGCTGCGCATGGCGCGCGAGCGGAACAAGGGTCCGCTGCGCACCGAAGAAATCCTGCGTCTGTTCCGCGAGATCATGTCCGCCTGCCTCGCACAGGAGGAACCACTCAAGGTCGGCTACCTCGGCCCGGAAGGTACGTTCTCGCAGACCGCGACGCTGAAACACTTCGGTCATTCGGTGCGTGCGCTCGCGCTCTCCTCGGTGGACGAGGTGTTCCACGAAGTGGAAGCCGGGCTTGCCGACTTCGGCGTGGTGCCGGTGGAAAACTCCACGGAAGGCTCGGTCAACCACACGCTCGACAGCCTGCTGGGTTCGCCGCTCAAGATCTGCGGCGAGGTGGAGTTGCGCATCCACCAGTTCCTGATGGGCGGCATGGACCGCCTCGACCGTATCAAGCGCATCTGCAGTCACCCGCAGTCGCTCGCGCAATGCCGCGGCTGGCTCGATGAACACCTGCCCGGCGTGCCGCGAATTCCGGTCGCGAGCAACGCCGAAGGCGCGCGCCGCGCGCGCGACGAGGACGGCACCGCGGCGATCGCCGGCGAAACCGCCGCCGACGTCTACGGCCTCAAACTACTGGCCACCGAGATCGAAGACCGCGACGACAACACCACGCGCTTTTTCGTAGTCGGACGGAAGCTGTTCCAGCCTTCCGGAGACGATCGCACCACCATCCTGTGCTCCGCGCTGCACACCGATTCGCCCGGCGCCTTGTTCCGGCTGCTCGAGCCGCTCGCGAAACACAAGATCAGCCTCACGCGCATCGAATCGCGGCCCTCGCGCCGCCAGAAGTGGGACTACGTGTTCTTCCTCGACATCGAAGGTCACGCCGACGAGCCGCACGTGGTGAAGGCATTGAAGGACCTCAAGAAGCGCGCCTCGCTGTTCCGCGTGCTCGGGTCCTATCCACGCGCGGTTGCGTGAAGCGTGCCGGCGTCAGGGGATGACGCTGATGTCTTTCTCGATGCGCGGCAGCACCCAGAATCCGGTTATGAATAGTTCGTCGCTGCGGGGAGCATAGGCGCCCCACAGGTAGTTCTGGTTGGTCTGTAGCGTACGCGTGCGTCCCGTTCGAGTATCGATCACGACGCCCGCGGGATCCGCCATGCCGCTCGGTTCGCGCGTACCAAAGACAACAGCACGCTTCGTGTCGCGGATAAAAGTGACGCTCGACACCCAATTCAAATGGGTCTTCCAGCTGCTTTTCCGCGCGCCCGTACGCGTGTCCCAGACATGCAGGTGCCCATCGCGATTCACGGCGTAGAGTTCGTCAGAAGTGGCGGAAAACGCGAAGCCTGAAACCCATTCGCGATTCCCGTCGTCGATCGTTCGCGGATTCAACAGCTCCAGGCCATTTGCCGTCATCCGGATCTCAAACAACTGAACCTTTCCGTAGGCATCGCTGACCGCGAGTCGCGTGAATGGCGCATTGGCGGCTATTGCGTAGACGGAGTCGATCGCCCGATAGTTTGTGATCTGACGGATCCTCTCGTCATCGAGTGCGAAGACCTGCAGGCCCGCGCCGCGAGTTGCGAACAGGACGAACCGCTCGTCCGGTGAAAAGATGCCAGGACCGTGGCCTTCCCGATCGTGCGCGATTGACTTGCCGCTCTCTAGATTCACGATTTCGACGCCCGTCGCCGAGCCGCCCGCGACCGCGTAGCGCCCGGATGCGGAGACCGACAAATAGATGGCGTTGCTGACCTGCAGTCGCACCGCCGGCTTCCTCGCGCCTCCGCAATCGCGCCAGACGTCCATCAAGGTCTGGCCATCCTCGATCTTCGTGAAGATGAGCGATCCCGACGCGATGTGGGCCGCATTCGCCATGTACCACAGCGCTTTGTCCTGATTTGCAGCGACCGCGCATCTCAGGGTTTCGGGTCGCAGGCGATCCCGGGCGCATCCGTTGAGCAGCAATGCAAACAGGCAGACAAGGAGGGTGCTCAGCAATCGCATGAAGTGTTCTCTGACCCGATCGAAGCAATCCTGACATGTCCGGTCGAACCACTTCGGCTGCAGACATGCAGATAATTCTCTAGGATCGCGCCATGCCTCCCAACTCAACGAATCCGGGTCAGCTCGCCGTCGACTGCGTCCGCACGCTGGCTCCCTACGTCCCCGGCAAGCCCATCGAAGAGCTGGAGCGCGAGCTCGGCATCAAGAACATCATTAAGCTCGCCTCGAACGAAAACCCGTTCGGCCCGAGCCCACATGCACTGGCCGCGATGCACGCGACTCTCGCCGATGCCTGGCTGTATCCCGATGGCAGCGGCCATCAGCTCAAACAGGCGCTGGCGCGGAAGTCAGGGGTCGAGGCTGCGCAGATCACGCTCGGCAACGGCTCGAACGATGTGCTGGTGCTGCTCGCCGAGGCGTTCCTCAAGCCCGGTCTTTCCGCCGTGTATTCGCAGTACGCATTCGCGGTTTATCCCATCGCCGTGCAGGCGGTGGGCGCGACGGGCATCGTGACTCCCGCGCTCGCGCCGGATTCCGAGATGCCGCTCGGGCACGACCTCGCCGCGATGAAGCGCGCGATCACCGACGAAACGCGCCTGGTGTTCATCGCGAATCCCAACAACCCGACGGGCACCTATGTAACCGCCGCGGAGCTGCGGCGTTTCGTGAGCGAAGTGCCATCGCACGCGATCGTCGTGCTCGACGAGGCGTATTACGAATACGCCGGCGGCATCGACATCCAGAACGGCATTCCCTGGATCGCCGACTTCCCGAACCTCGTCGTCGTGCGGACCTTCTCCAAGGCCTACGGCCTGGCGGGATTACGGGTGGGCTACGCGGTGAGCCATCCCTCGGTCGCCGACATGCTCAACCGCGTTCGACAGGCGTTCAACGTGTCCTCGGTGGCGCTCGCCGGGGCGGTCGCCGCGCTGGAGGACGAGGCGCACGTGAGCGCCGCGGTGGCCGTCGCGGTCGCCGAGCGGGTGAGGGTCGCCGACGCGCTGCGCGCCATGGGCACACCCACGGTCCCCACCGCGGGCAATTTCCTGCTGCTGCACGCCGGGGCGGATGCGATGCGCCGTTTCGATGCATTGCTGCGGGCCGGCATCATCGTCCGACCCGTCGTGAACTACGGTCTGCGCGAGCACCTGCGCGTGACCTTGGGAACGGTGGAGCAGAACGACAGATTCCTGTCGGCCTGGCAGAGGATCTTGATAGCCTGAAGCTCAATGAGCCCCGCACAGAGTCCCGCCCCCGTCGCGACGATCGACGGACCTTCCAGTTCCGGTAAAGGCACCATCAGCCGAATCGTCGCCGCGCGCGTCGGGTGGAATCTGCTCGACAGCGGCGCGCTGTATCGCCTCGTGGCCTTGGGGGGCGCGATCAAGGGCGTCGATCCGGACGACGTGGAAGGCCACGTCTCGGTCGCGCGCCACATGAACGTCGAATTCGGCTCGCCCACGGGTGAGGAGCGCGTGCTGCTGGACGGTCAGGACGTGACCCGCCGGATCCGCACCGAGGAAGCCGGGGCAGGGGCCTCCCGGGTGGCGGTCTGGCCGGCGGTCCGGGCCGCGCTATTCGACCAGCAACGCGCCTTCGCCAGACCCCCCGGCCTGGTGGCCGACGGGCGCGACATGGGCACCGTCATCTTCCCCGGGGCCCCCCTGAAGGTTTTTCTGACCGCAAGCGCCGAGGAACGGGCCCAAAGACGTCATAAGCAGTTGATGGAGAAGGGCTCCGCTGCTAGTCTTGCCGCCCTTTCGCGGGAGATCGCGGAGCGCGATCTGCGGGATTCCACCCGCCAGGTCGCCCCCCTCAAGCCCGCGCCGGACGCGCATCTACTCGACTCCACGGGATTGAGTATCGACGCCGTCGTCGAGCGGGTTCTTTCGCTCGGGCGCGAGCGTAATCTCTGGCCATAGCGATAGGGAACAAAGCCGCTGCGCATGGATGTGTGGCGAACACTTCAACCTCGTCGGGACGGATTCCTGCGAGCGTCAATCGAGTACATACATGACTGAATCTTTTGCCCAGCTCTTCGAACAGAGCATCGCTAACCAGCGAATCCGCCCCGGAATGATCCTCACTGGCCTCGTCGTCAACGTAGGCGACGACATGGTCGTGGTGAACGTGGGCCTGAAGTCCGAAGCGGTCATCCCGCTCGAGCAATTCAAGAACGAACGCGGAGAAATCGAGGTCAAGGCCGGCGACAACGTCGAAGTGGCACTCGATGCCATGGAAGACGGCACCGGCGAGACGCGCCTGTCGCGCGAGAAAGCCAAGCGTGCGCGCACCTGGACCCGCCTCGAAGAGTCGTTCACCAAACAGGAAATCGTCACCGGCACCATCACGGGCCGCGTGAAGGGTGGTTTCACCGTCGAGATCGACAACGTCCGCGCGTTCCTTCCCGGTTCGCTCGTCGATGTCCGTCCGGTGCGCGACACCGCCTACCTCGAAGGCAAGTCCCTCGAGTTCAAGGTCATCAAGCTCGACCAGAAGCGCAACAACGTCGTTGTTAGCCGCCGCGCGGTCGTCGAACAGGAATTCTCCGCCGAGCGCAGCGCGCTCATGGACAACCTGCAGGAAGGCACCGTGCTCAAGGGCACGGTCAAGAACCTCACCGACTACGGCGCGTTCGTGGACCTCGGTGGCATCGACGGCCTGCTGCACATCACCGACATGGCGTGGAAGCGCGTCAAGCATCCGTCGGAAGTGGTCAAGGTCGGCGACGAGA
>JAEWLQ010000066.1 GCA_023457495.1 Pseudomonadota bacterium | reverse complement strand
CCCCCACCCCGCCTGGCGGGCCCCCCCGCCCCCCCCCCCCCCCCCCCCCCCGGCGGCGGCGACGGCCTCGCGGCCGAGGCCGTCCATCACTTGCGCGATGTCGGAGGCGGAGGTCTGGTCAGCGGCGGCGTTCATGCGGGCACTCTAACATCACGCCGCGGAACCGGCGTCCACGCGCAGGATCACGAGGTTGTCCCGATGGATCATCTCGGCGCGCCCGCGAAAGCCCACCAGCGCCTCGATGTCGGCGCTGCGTTTGCCGCGAATGCGTGTGGCGTCCTGGTCGCTGTACGCGCTCATGCCACGCGCAATCTCCAAACCCTCGGGATCGAGAACGCTCACCGTGTCGCCGCGCGCGAAACGCCCGTGCACCGCGGTGACGCCGGCCGGCAGCAGGCTCTTGCCCGAGCGCAGCGCCTGCACCGCCCCGGCATCGATCGTGACGGAACCACTCGGGCGCAGCGCGCCGGCGATCCATTGTTTGCGCGCGTTCTCCGGGTTGGACGCCGGCAGGAACCAGCTGCAGTCCGCACCTTCCTCGAGCCGGCTCACCGGATGCAGCGGAGCGCCCGCGGCAATGGCCATGGCGCAGCCCGCACTGGTCGCGATCCGGGCCGCGGCGATCTTGGTGGCCATGCCGCCCGACCCGACGGCCGACGCCGACCCGCCGCCCATCGCCTCGATATCGGGCGTGATGTCGCGGATCTCCGGGATGAGTCGCGCGTCGGCGTCGAGGTTCGGATCCGCCGTGTACAGGCCGGAGACGTCCGACAGGAGCAGCAGGCAGTCCGCGCTCGTCATCTGTGCAACACGTGCCGCGAGCCGATCGTTGTCGCCATAACGGATTTCCGTCGTGGCCACGGTGTCATTTTCATTTATGACCGGCAGCGTCCCGAGCTCGAGCAGCTGCGACAGCGTCGCGCGCGCATTGAGATACCGCCGACGGCTCTCGCTGTCCTCGAGCGTCAGCAGGATCTGGGCCACCGTGACACCGGCCGCGGCGAACAGCTCCTTATAAATGTGTGCCAGTGAAATCTGGCCCACGGCGGCCGCGGCCTGGCTCTCTTCGAGCTTGAGCACGCCCGGGGAAAGCTTCAGTTCCCTGCGTCCCAGCGCGATGGCACCGCTGGACACGAGCACCACTTCCTGGCCGCGCGCGCGCAGGCGCAGCAGGTCCGCCACGAGGGTTTCCAGCCAGGTGCGATTGACCTGCCCGGTGGCCGCATCGACGAGCAAGGCCGATCCGACCTTGACCACGATCCGGCGTGCACGAGTTAGAGGCGTCGAGATATTCATGAAAGGTCGGAATCTTACGCAATACGTCCCGTTGCCGCATTCGCAGGCAGCCCCTAAACTCTGGCCCCCACCCTCGAAGGCTTGAGTTTGTGAGCAGAGAATACGCACCAGTCCCCGGCAAGTGGTACGAGAACAAGGAAGAGGACGAAACCTTCCGCGTGTTGTCCGTGGACGAGGATGACGAGCTCGTGGAGATCGAGTACCTCGATGGTGAGATCGAAGAGCTCGACCTCGACACCTGGCACGAACTGGACCTCGAGCCGACGGAGGAGCCGGAAGGCTGGTCCGACGACGCCGACGAAGACGACGATGAGGACGAGGAAGAAGACTTCGACGACGAGGATGAGGACGAAGATGACGATGACGACGATGATGATGATGACGACGACGATTTCGACGACGACGAAGACGAAGACAACTATTAGTTAGTCCGAGGCCTTCGGGAATGCGGGTCGTTGCCATCGTCGGTCGTCAGGGCAGCGGCAAGACGACGCTCATCGAACGGTTGATCCCCGCGCTGCGGGCCCGGGGCCTGTCCGTCTCGACGATCAAGCACACGCATCACCACGACGTCGAGCTCGATACCCCCGGCAAGGACAGCCACCGGCACCGCATCGCCGGGGCCTCAGAGGTCATCGTCGCGTCCGACATGGGTTGGGCCCGCATCGCCGCGTCGCGCGAGCCCGCCACCCTGCAGGACCTCCTCGCCCAGTTGCGGCCGGTCGATGTGGTGCTGGTCGAGGGTTATAAGCAACTCGAATGGCTCAGGCGGGTCGAAGTGTTTCGCGGAACCGGCGCCCCGCTTGCCTCGAGTGATCCTGGAATCGCGGCAGTCGCGGTTCCCGAAGGCGTGGCTCCGGTGGGTTATACGGGCGTGAAACTCGCCCTGGACGACACCGAGGCCGTGCTCGATTTTCTGCTGAGAGATTGAATTCTGGTGTCCTCGCCGCCAGTACTGCCGCTCCCGAAGCGCCCTCGAAACTTGAGATGGAAGTGACGTAAGCCTATGAAACGTGTAGTTCTTTTTCTTGCGACCAACATGGCCGTCATCCTGCTGCTGACGATCGTGATCAACCTGTTTGGTCTCGACCCGTACCTGGATGCCCGCTACGGCAGCTACGTCAACCTGCTGATCTTCGCGGCGGCCATCGGCTTCGGCGGCGCCTTCATCTCGCTCGCCATGTCCAAGTGGATGGCCAAGCGCGCGATGGGCGTCCAGATCATCACGCAGCCGCGCGGCGAAACCGAGCAGTGGCTGATGGAAACGGTGCGCAAGTATTCGGAAACGGCACACATCGCCATGCCCGAGGTCGGCATCTTCGACTCCCCGCAGCCGAACGCCTTCGCGACGGGAGCGCGCAAGAATGCGTCGCTGGTCGCGGTGAGCACGGGCCTGCTGCGCAACATGCGCCGTGACGAAGTCGAAGCCGTGATCGGGCACGAGATCGCGCACGTCGCCAACGGCGACATGGTCACGCTCACGCTGATCCAGGGCGTGGTGAACACCTTCGTCGTGTTCCTCGCGCGCATCATCGGCAGCCTCGTGGACGGCGCCATGCGCGGCAACCAGGAGAGCCGCGGTCCCGGCATCGGTTACTTCGCGACCGTGATCGTCGCGGAGCTGGTGCTCGGCCTGTTCGCCAGCATGATCGTCGCCTGGTTCTCGCGGCAGCGTGAATTCCGGGCGGACGCGGGCGGTGCGTACCTGGCGGGTCCGCGCTCGATGATCGGCGCGCTCGAGGCGCTCAAGCGTGCGCATTCCCCTAATCCGTTGCCCGCCCAATTCGCGAACTTCGGCATCAATGGCGGAGTCCCGCAGGGCTTCAAGCGCCTGTTCATGAGCCATCCCCCGCTCGATGAACGCATCGCGGCCCTCCAGAAGGGCGCCAGCGAAGTGTCGCAGGTCCGATAAACGCGACTTACTCCGATGCAAAGGGCGGACCGAATGGTCGATCATTCGGTCCGCCCCCGTTATGTCTTCACCCCGATGAGGAATCTGCTCCAGGCATGAATTCACAGACCACGACGGCTTCGAATCCCTTTGCCCGTATCGGCCGCGCCCTGCTCCACTGGTTCGACACCGGCCGCTCCTCCAGCTTCGAAAACGCCGCGGAACAGGCCGGCGCCGACCGCATCGACTGGGTGCGCACCACGCCGTTCATCCTCATGCACCTGGCGTGTCTGTTCGTGTTCGTGGTCGGCGTGAGCCCCATCGCGCTGATCGTCTGCGCGGCGCTGTATTTCATCCGCATGTTCGCGATCACCGGTTTCTATCACCGGTACTTCTCTCACAAGTCGTTCAAGACCTCGCGCGTCGCGCAGTTCCTGATGGGCGTGCTCGGCTCATCCGCCGTGCAGCGCGGACCCATCTGGTGGGCCGCGCACCATCGCGATCATCACCAGTATTCGGACAAGCCCGAGGACGCGCATTCGCCGATCCAGCACGGCTTCGTGCGCGCGCACATGAGCTGGTTCCTGTCGAAGAAGGGTTTCGCGCCCGACCTCAAGCGCGTGCGCGATCTCATGAGCTTCCCCGAGCTGCGCTGGCTCGACCGCTTCGACATCATCGTGCCGGTGTTGCTGGCCGTGTCGATGTTCTTCCTCGGCGTGGCGCTGGAAAAATGGGCGCCCGGCCTCGGCACCAACGGCTGGCAGATGCTGATCTGGGGCTTCTTCGTCTCGACGGTGTTGTGCTCGCACGGCACCTACACGATCAATTCGCTTTCACACGTGTTCGGCAAGCAGCGGTACCGCACCGGCGATTCGAGCCGCAACAACTGGTTCCTCGCGCTGATCACCCTCGGCGAGGGCTGGCACAACAACCATCACCACTATCCGAGCTCGACGCGCCAGGGCTTCTACTGGTGGGAGATCGACATCACGTATTATCTGCTCAAGGTGATGTCGTGGATGGGAATCATCTGGGATCTGAAGCCGGTGCCGGTTTCCATGCGCGATCATCATCCGCGCCGGATCCACAAGCTGAAATGATCAGGTCGCGTCCGCGGGACCACGCCCGCGGGCGCGAAACCACGCATTTGCCGCGGGCGTGAACAGCAGCACGACGATGGCCACGTCGAGCGCCGCGTTCAACAGGTAACCGAGCCAGTTGTACCAGGGACTCGCAACGAGTCCGGGCAGGTCCACGATGACCATGAGCCATCCCAGAATGGCCAGCACCGAGTAGGTGATGCGCGCCCAATTGCGTGCGCGTCCGATCGACACGATCACCCAGATGGTGAATGCCAGCAAGGCGATGCCGATGATCCAACCGATGACCATCACCGCGAAAACGTCGGAATCGCTGGTATCCACGGCGCCATCGACGAACCAGAGTGGCAGCGAGACTGCCACCGAAATCCAGAAGAACAGGATTGCCAGGCTCACGGCGCGCGGGCGCGGCAGTGGCAGATCCGGATCGACGTTGGCGACCTGCGCGGTAGGTGGGGCGTATGGGTTCCCGGACATGCGCTCCATCCTAATTCAACTACCGGCCGTCCATCGCAAGTTATGATTCCACGATGAACGATTCCGTGGACATCGCGCGAAGACTGGCGGAGCTGCTCGACGCAGGCGGAGTCATCCAGGACCCGGGACGACTCGAGTCCATGCTGCGCGACCATCGGGCGCTGTATCGCGGCGAGGCGCTCGCGGTGGTTGCGCCCGCCGACACCGCCGCCGTCGCGCGCGTGCTCGCCTTTTGCAACGAGCACCGCATCGGAGTGGTACCCCAGGGCGGCAACACCGGCTACTGCGGCGGCGCCACGCCCGACGCGTCAGGTGGTCAGATCCTGCTCTCGCTCGCACGGCTCGACCGCGTGCGCGGCATCGACCGCGCTAACTACACCATGGTGGCCGAAGCCGGCTGCATCCTCGCGAACCTGCAGGCCGCGGCCCGGGACGCGGATCGCTATCTGCCGCTGTCGCTGGGCGCCGAGGGCAGCTGCATGCTCGGCGGCAATCTCTCGACCAATGCCGGCGGCCTCAACGTCATCCGCTACGGCATGGCGCGCGAGATGGTGCTGGGTCTCGAAGTCGTCCTGCCCGACGGCCGCGTGCTCGACACGCTCACCGGCCTGCGCAAGGACAACACGGGATACGACATCAAGTCGCTGTTCCTCGGGGCCGAGGGCACGCTCGGCGTGATCACGGCCGCATGTCTCAAGCTCCAGCCCGCGCTGCGATCCTTCGCCACGGCCTTCCTCGCGGTGCGCGACCCCGCGGCCGCGGTCGAATGGCTCGGCGCGTTGCGCGCGTCGAGCGGCGATTGCGTGAGCTCGTTCGAGCTCATCCCGCGCATCGGCATCGACCTGACTACCCGGCACATTCCCGGCGTGGTCGACCCGCTCTCGAGCCCGGCCGAGTGGTACGTCCTGTGCGAGCTGTCGAGCCCGCGTGCCGACAATTCCCTCGACGCCATTCTCGAAAAATCATTGAGCGATGCGGTCGAAGCGGGCTGGGTTCTCGATGGCAGCGTCGCGATGAACGAGCGCGAGCGCGAGGCGTTCTGGCGGCTGCGCGAAACCATTCCCGAGGCGCAGCGCAAGGATGGCGCCAGCCTCAAACACGACATCTCGGTGCCCGTGTCGCGCGTGCCCGAATTCATCGAACGCGCCGGCGCGTGGGTGGCCGCAAACGTGCCGCAGGGAGTGCTGGTCGCGTACGGTCACCTCGGCGACGGCAACCTGCACTTCAACATCAATCAGCGGCACGACGCGCAGCCCGCACAGTTGCAGGCGGCCGAGCCGAAGTTGCGGCGCGCGATCCACGACATCGTGCGCGAATTCGGCGGCAGCTTCAGCGCCGAACACGGCATCGGCCAGCTCAAGGTGTCTGAGCTCGAACGCTACGCGGATCCGGTCGAGCTCGAGCTCATGCGCCGCGTGAAACAGGCCTTCGATCCGAACGGGATCATGAACCCCGGAAAGGTCCTGCGCCGTCTCAGCTGACGGTCATTTCTATCAGCTCGATGAGCGTGCCGTCCGGCGCGCGGATCGCGAGCATTTTATGGTCGCCGAAGATCGGGCTCTTGAGCGCGACCGGGTTGAAGGTCACCGGTATGTTTTCCTCGCGCAGACGTCGACGCGCCTCGAGCACGTCGGGTATCGCGAAGGTCCAGGCGCGCACACGCACGCCTTCGGGAAGCGCTCCGCTGGCGGGAAAGCGCGGCGGGGCCGCGCCGAGCACGCGCCGGTAAAACGCTGCCACGTCGCCACCGGAGGACGCCGGCCGCTCGCCCGCGGGATCCACGACCAGCACACGCACGTGCGCCGGCACCGCGGTGCTCGCGCTGAATTCCAGCGCCTTCTCGACGACCGCTTCCGGAACTTCCCACAAGAGCGCATGCATGCGCGTGGTCCCCGGATAGTTAGCGGCGAAGGTCACGGGCTGGTATCCCCATTCCTGCAGTCGCGCGGCCACGTTGTCGCTGGCGCTCGAGAGCGTCACGGAACGCAGCGTCGCCTCGAGCACGGGCGGATCCTCGGTGCGCGCGCAGGCCGCGAGGATGAACACACAAAGTAAAACCGCGAATGACCGGCGGATCGGGAATGCCTGCATGATAGATTGAGTATATGGCGGACCGGGTGGATTGCGTGGTGATCGGCGCGGGAGTGGTGGGACTCGCCACCGCGCGTGCGCTCGCCCTCGCGGGTCGCGAGGTGCTGCTGCTCGAATCCGAGCAGCATCCCGGCACCGCGACTTCGGCACGCAACAGCGGCGTGATCCACGCCGGGCTCTACTACACCCCGGGCAGCTTCAAGGCGCGCTTCTGCGTGGCGGGCAATCGCGCGTTGTACGAGTACTGCAAGGCGCGCGGCGTCGAGCACCAGGACTGCGGCAAGCTCATCGTCGCGAATGGCCACGACGAGGAAGAAGTGCTGATGCACCTGCTCGAGCGCGCGCACATCAACGATGTCTACGGCGTGCGCATGATCTCGGCCGCCGAGGCCCGCAAGATGGAACCGGAGGTGCGCTGTACGGCGGCGCTGCACTGCCCCACCAGCGGCATCGTCGATCAGCATCCGTACATGCTCGCGCTCCAGGGCGACATGGAGAACGCGGGCGGCACCCTCGTGTGCGACTGTCGCGTCGAAAGCCTCACCCGTCTCCCGGACGGCTTCCTGCTGAAAACCGGCGGCGCCGCGGCCACGGAAATCGAAGCGCGGTTCGTGGTCAACAGCGCAGGTCTCGGCGCGGTGGACCTGCTTTCACACATCGATGGTTATCCGCGCGAGCGCATTCCGAAGCTGCACTACGGCCGCGGCAATTACTTCACCGTCGCGGCGCGCTCGCCGTTCAAACACCTCATCTACCCGGTGCCCCATGCGGCCGGGCTCGGCATCCATGCGACGCTCGATCTCGGCAAACGTGTGCGCTTCGGACCGGACGTCGAGTGGATCGATCGCATCGACTATTCCGTGAACGCGGCCCGCGCGCCGCTCTTCTACGCGGCGGTGCGCCGCTACTGGCCGAATCTCGCCGACGGCGCGTTGACGCCCGATTTCACGGGCATCCGTCCGAAACTGCACGGACCCGGCGAACCGCAGCCGGATTTCCGGATCGAATCCGTCGCGGATCACGGACTGCCGGGTCTCGTGAACCTGCTTGGAATCGAGAGCCCGGGCCTCACATCGGCGCTCGCCATCGCCGATTACGCGGCCTCGTTCGCATAGGGATACCCTGTCGCCTTTCTCCTGGAGATTTGCTGAAGTCGTGAGCATGCGTCCATTCGTTACCGCAATCCTGTCGGCGTTCGGCGCCGCCCTCCTCGTCACCGGTTGCAGCAAGCCGGAAGCTCCACCACCTCCCACGCCCGCCGAGAGCAACCTGCCCACCGAGGGCGCACCGCGCATCGCCATCGCGCCGGACGGCGTGCACGTGCAGTACCGGGTGTATGGCAGCGGCGAACCCGCGCTGGTGTTCATCCACGGCTGGTCCGGCGACTCTAACTACTGGCGCGAGCAGGTGCCGGTGTTCAAGCAGGCGCACACCGTGATCACGGTCGACCTCGCCGGCCACGGCGGCTCCAGCGCCAGCCGCACGGACTGGACCATCGCCCGGTTCGGGCAGGATGTCGCGACCGCGCTCGGCGCCGTTCCGGCCCAGAAGCTGATCCTGATCGGGCATGCGATGGGCGGGCCGGTGTCGATCGAAGCGGCGCGGCTGATGAAGGATCGCGTCATCGGCATCGTCGGCGTCGATACGTTCAAGACCGTCGGCGCGCCCACGCCGACCCGCGCGCAGATCAACGCCGTCCTGCAGCCGTTCGAATCCGACTTCATCGCGCAGACGCGCACCTTCGTCAGCAGCCACCTTTTCGCGACCGGCGGCGATCGCCCGTTGGCCGACAAGATCGCCTATGACATGTCGCTGTCTCCGCCGCAGGTGGCGGTGTCCGCGCTGCGGGCGCTGCTCGAGTACGACTTCACGGAGGCATTGAAAGACATCACCGTACCCGTCGTCGTCATCAATTCCGACCTCGGCGAGCCTCTCAACGAGGTACGAATCCGCAAGATGATCCCGAAGTTCCGCGCGACCATCCTGCCGGACACGGGGCATTTCCTGATGATGGAAGATCCCGCGACGTTCAACCCGGTACTCGAAAAGGAGATCGGTACGCTCGCGGCGGAGGCTGAATAGACATGGACGCAAGCAGCACGGCCACTCGCCCGGCCGATCGGGAACGGGAAGAACAGGCGCAACGCGAATTCGAGAATCTGCGCGGCATCGCACGGCTCTTCGACCAGGCATTCCGCGTGCCCGGCACGTCATGGCGTTTCGGTGTCGACGCGCTGCTCGGATTCGTGCCGGGTCTCGGTGATATCGCGGGCGGCATCGTCGCCGTCTACGCGCTGCGCGTGGCGCGCCAGCTCGGCGCGCCCGCGTCCATTCAATTGCGCATGCTCGGCAACATCGCGATCGACGCGATCGTCGGCAGCGTGCCCTTCTTCGGCGATTTGTTCGATTTCGCCTTCAAGGCGCAGACCCGCAACCTCGCGCTGCTCGAGCAGTGGCGCAAGATCCCGGCACGCACCGCGCGCCGCAGCAGGCTCGCGGTCATTTTCATGCCCGTGGCGATCTTCGTGGTTTTCGCTGCGCTGACCGCGGTGGGGGTGTTCCTGCTGGTGCAGCTGTACCAGTGGCTCAGCGCGATTCCGCTGCCGCAGCTCTAGCGGGCGATCAGGACTTCGGGCGCACGAGCCGTATCAATCCTTCCTGGGCCGTGCTCGCGACGAGCACACCCGTGCGCGTGTAGAACGCGCCACGCGCGAAGCCGCGCGCGCCGGAGCTCGAGGGACTGTCGAGGCTGTACAGCAGCCAGTCGTCGACGCGCGCCGGGCGGTGAAACCAGATGGCGTGATCGATGCTCGCCATCACGAGGTTGCCGCGCAGGAAGGAGGCGCCGTGCGGCATCGTCGAGGTGTCGAGCAGCCAGTAGTCGGACACGTAGGCGAGCATGCAGCGGTGCAAGGCTTCGTCATCGGGCAGTTTGTCGACCGCGCGCATCCAGATCTGCCGCACCGGCGGCACCGTGGCCACCGGCGCGAGCGGGTTGTAGGGCTGCACGGGACGGAACTCGAACGGCCGCTCGATCTCGAGCCAGCGGCGCAGCTTGTCCGGCAGCTTCGCGAGCTCCTCCTTCGAGGGCATGTGGATGGGTTTGAGGTCCTCGGGCGGAGGCACCTCGGGCGCCTCCGCCTGGTATTCGAGTCCCGGTTCCTCTTCGTGGAAAGACGCCGAGCAGATGAAGATCTGCTCGCCGTCCTGGATGGCCACCACGCGCCGCGCGGAGAAGCTGCCGCCGTCGCGGCTGCGGTCCACGCTGTAGACGATGGGCTTGGTGAAATCCCCGCGCCGCAGGAAATACGCGTGCAGCGAGTGCACCTTGCGGCCGTCCTCGATCGTCGCGTATGCGGCCTTGAGCGCCTGCCCCAGCACCTGTCCGCCGAAGACCTGGGCGCTGCCCGTATCGCGGCTCTGCCCGCGAAACAGGTTCAGCTCCAGGCGTTCCAGCTCGAACTGCTGCTGCAGATCCGCCAGGCGCCGATCCACTCGAGGACGCGGTCCGTCAGCCAATCTTGAAGACACCCTTCATGAGCGCCGAATGGCCCGGGAAGGTGCAGACGTAGGAGTAGCTCTCGCCCTTCTTGAGCGCGGACACCGGGAACTTCACCGACGTCGTCTGGCCTCCACCGATGATCTTGGTGTGCGCGATCACGCGGGTGTCGCCCTTCTTGATGTGATCGTTCGCGAAGCCCGCGCCGATACCGTCGCTCGCGACGCCCGCGAGATCCGCGGTCTTCACGAGCACCCAGTTGTGGCCCATGGCGGCGGCCGGCAGCTTGCCCGTGTGCTTGAGCGTGACTTCCACCTCGGTGCAGTCCGCGGCCACCGAAATTTCCTTCTTGTCGAACTGCATCTGGTCGTTGCCGGCGATGTCGACCTTGCAGACCTTGTCGGCGCCGAAGGCGCTCGCGGAGATCGCGAACAGGGAGCAGAGGGCCAATGTGCGGAGGGATTTCATGATGTCTCCTGGGTAGTTAGTGCGGGACGCCGAGCCGTTTCTGCATCACCGGGCTGGTGGTGGTGTATTGCAGGAACTGCTTCTTGGCGGGATAGAGGTGATGCTGGATGGCGAACGCGGCAAGCGCCGCCTCGTGGAATCCGGACAGGATCAGCTTCTTCTTGCCGGGATAGGTGTTGATGTCGCCCACTGCGAATATCCCGGGAATGCTGGTCTGGAATTTCTCGGTGTCGACCTTGAGCGCCTTCTTTTCGAGCTCCATGCCCCACTCGGCGATGGGCCCGAGCTTCGGATGCAGGCCGAAGAACGCGAAGACGTGGTCGGCTTCGACGGCATGCATCGCGCCGTCGGTGCCTTTCACGTTGATGCCGGTCAACTGCTCGCCGTTCACGATGAGGGACTCTGCCAGACCTTCGATGTAACGGACCTGACCTGCGTCAGTCAGCGCGCGCATCTTCGCGACCGAGGCGGGCGCGGCCTTGAATTCCGCGCGACGATGGATGTGCGTGATGGCCGCGGCCTTGCCCGCGAAGTCGATGACCCAGTCGAGCGCCGAATCGCCGCCGCCGAAGATCGCGAGCTTCTGGCCGTGATACTGGGCCGCATCGCGCACGCGGTAGTGAATCCGATTGCCTTCGAACACTTCCGCCCCCGGCACGCCGATGCGGCGCGGCTGGAACGAGCCCACGCCACCGGCGATGACCACCGCGCCCGCGTCGAAACGGGTCCCGGTCGCGGTCTCGATGTCGAAACGGCCGTCCTCGCGCTTGCGCAGCGCGGTGACTTCCTGGCCGAGGTGCAACGGCGCATTGAAGGGCGCGATCTGCTGCATCAACCGGTCGATCAGCTCCTGCGCGCCGCAGGTCGGCAGCGCCGGGATGTCGTAGATCGGCTTGTCGGGATAGAGCTCGGTGCACTGGCCGCCCGGCGCGCCCAGCGAATCGACCAGGTGACAGCTGATCCCGAGCAGGCCTAGTTCGAACACCTGGAACAGTCCACAGGGACCGGCGCCGATGATCACGACTTCGGTGACGATCGGCGGCTTCGGGGCAATCTCGGACAAACCTTGATCCTTGAGGAGCCTCTCTATCATTACAGAGGGGCGATTTTAGGGGGCCGAATTGTAACCCAGGCTGAACGGGCCCCCTATCCGGCCCCCACCGGGACCGATACCTCCTTCAGGTAGCCCACGCCGAGTGCGGTGAGGTGCCGCTTAAGGCCTTCGAACGTCGCGCGATCTGCGCCGCTTTCGATGGTCGCGCGCGTCGGACCGACGATCGATGCGATCAACACACCGCTCACCAGGCCCGGTTGCGCGAACTTCGCGTCGCTGGCCGTCACCAGCATGTCGTGCACGGCCCGGGCGCAGCGCAGGGATTCCTCCTTCACGATGGCATCGGCGTTTACGGCGGCCGACGGCAGATAGAGCGCGCGGGAGACTTCGGGCCTGCGTGTCTTCGCGTCGACGAACGCACCCATCATGGTCGCGCACATTTCGGCGATAGTTCTGCCATGCGCCGACTCGCAAGCGGCGATCGTGGCATCGGCGACCTGGCCGACGTGGCGCCGCACGATCGCGGCGAGCAACGCGCGCTTGTTGGGAAAGTACTGGTAGAGAGAACCCACGGAAACGCCGGCCCGTTCCGCGATCTGGATCGTCGTGATGCGGTCGAGTCCGTTCGCGAGCAGAACCTGAATGGTCGCTTCGAAAATGACGTCGATGGTGACGCGCGCGCGTCGCTGCAGCGGCTTTTTCCGCGGATCCAGCGATTCAGTCTCATCGAACTTCATATGCGAATAGTCCCGCGTTCTCGATGTGCGCAAGATACCGCGCATGCGCAGATACACACATGGTTGCCTCGCCCTTGCCCTGGCCGGAGTGTTTTCTTCCCTGCAGGCTCATGCCTGCAAACCTCCAGAGGGATTCGTCAATCCGCCGCGCCCCGACATCGCATCCTTCGACCGGCTCGTCGCCCGCACGGAACAGAAAGTCGTCGAGCGCAGCCTCGCGGATGCCATGAAGGATGCGACCCGGCCGCTCGAGGAGGCGATCCGGCCGACCAAGGATCTGCCCGGCGTCAGCGGCACGTTCCGGTTGTCGACCGGACCCTTCGGCACGGTCGGAGGTCGCCGGCTCGTCTGCCTCACCGATGGAAACTTCGCGGTCGAAGAAGTGCTGTTGGCGGAATCGACGGGCGACGGCAACCGCTTCATGTACGTGGTGTGGAACTACACCAGTCCCCGCTTCGCGGACGTCGAATACGGCATCGGCGAATTCGTCCGCACGCAGCCGTCACCGGACCGGACCATCGTCAGCTGGACGTATCGATTCTCGTTGAAGGACGGCCGCGATCCCGCCAAGTTCCGCCAGACATTCCTCGACGGCATGTTCGCGGACTGGATGCGCAACGTGTTCGGAACGGCACTGGCGAATTCCCAGGCGAATTCCGCGGCCCAGCCTTGAACGCTCCCGCTACGGCAACCCGAACACCACGTACCCGCCCTCGGCGGGCCGCGTTTCCGTACTCGTCTCGCGGGTGCGCAAGCCCCAGACCAGCGGAGTGGTGGCGTTGACGACGATGTAGTGCTTCCCGTTCACCGCGTAGATAGAGGGCAGACCCTCGCTGCCCATGGGCAGCGCCGCCGACCACAGCTCCTCGCCCGTGTCCGCGTCGAACGCGTAGAACCGGCCGTCACGCGCGGTGGAGAACACGATTCCGGTGGACGTGACGATCATGCCCTGCCGCTGCGCGCCGCGCGGCACGCCGGTGTTCTTGCCGCCGGCGCTGGCGGCGTCCCGGTCCTGCCCGAGCGGCCTCGTCCACTTGATGATGCCGCGATTCAGGTCGTACGCCATGATGCTGGACCAGGGCGGCGCGAGTAGATAGGGATAGCCGAGGCCGTATTCGGTGAAGTAACGTTGCGGCGGCCCTTCCACGCCGGCGGGATACGGTTGCGCGGGATCGAAGGGCACACGTGGCGCAGCGGGCGGCCGGGGCGCGCCACCCGAGGCCACCACCGGCCCCGGCGGCATCACCGGTGCCGAGTCGCTCGGACGCCGCGGGCCGGCGCCGCCACCCAGGAACGTCAGGGCGTCGCGGATCTGATCTTCTTCGACGTGATCGAGCGGCGGCATGCGCCCGCTGCCGTACAGCACGATACGTCGCAGCTCCGTGAGTCCGACCTGACCGGCGACCTCGAGCAACGACGGCGCCGCCGCCGTGCCCGCGCGATCGGCTCCATGACAGGCGGCGCAATGCTGTTCGTACGCGGCCTTGCCGCGCGCGATCTCCGCCGCATCCGGCGCCGCCGCCGGACCGAAACCGCCCGCGACATGACGATCCGCCTGCGCCGTCAGCTTGTAGAACGATGGGAAATCCTGGCTCAGCACGTAGAGGATTCCGGCCGCGGGATCCGCGGCGGTATTACCCCAGTTCACGCCGCCGACCGCGCCCGGTATGACGGCGGTTTCCGTGAGCCCGGGCGGCATGAACAACCCGGTGCGCGCCTTGGCGATGCGTTCGCGCCAGGATTTACGTTCGGCGTCACCGATCAGATACGGCGTGAGATCGTCCGCCTTCACCACCTGGCGTCCGCTCGGCGGCAGCGTCGAAAACGGCTGCGTCGGCCACGCTTTCTCGCCGGGCACGTCGCTCGCCGGCACCGGGCGCTCTTCGATGGGCCACACCGGCTCACCCGTGACGCGATCGAACACGAACACGAAGCCCTGCTTCGTGGCCTGCGCCACCGCGTCTATCTTCCGGCCATCCTTGCGGATCGTGATGAGCTGCGGCGCGGCCGTGAGGTCGTAGTCCCACAGGTCGTGGTGCACGGTCTGGAAGTGCCACAGCCGCTTGCCGGTGCGCGCGTCGAGCGCCAGCAGGGAATCGCTGAACAGGTTCGCGCCGTGACGGTCCGCGCCGTAGTAATCGTAGGTGGGCGAGCCCAGCGGGAAGTAGGCGATGCCGCGTTTCTCGTCGAGCGAGATCTCGCCCCACGCGTTGACGCCGCCGGCGTATTTCCACGCGTCCTTCGGCCAGGTGTCGTAACCGAACTCGCCCGGTTGCGGAATCGTGTGGAAGGTCCAGACCAGCGCGCCCGTGACGACGTCATAGGCGCGCAGGTGACCCGGCGCCGATAGATAGGACTCGCCGGTTGCGCTGCCGAGCAGGATCAGGTTCTCGAAGATGCGCCCGGGCGTGCCCGAGGCGATGCGGCGGATCGTGCCCGGATCGCGCCCGAGTCCTTCGCGCAGATCGACCCGGCCCTGCTTGCCGAAGGTCGCAATCGAAAGCCCGGTGCGCGCATCGATCGCCTGCAGGCTGTCCTCGAGCGTGAACAGCAGCCGCCGATCCTTGCGATCGCGGCTCTCCCAGTAGTTCATGCCGCGGTTCGTGATGCCGCGCAGGTTGGCGTGGATCCACAGCTCCTTGCGCGTCCGCACGTCGATGGCGACCAGGGAGCTGTTCTTCGCCAGCACGTACATGACGTCGTCGACGATGATCGGGCTGAAGCGGTACTGCTGCTGGTCGCCGGTGGGATAGGTCCACGCGACGGCGAGCTTCGACACGTTCGCCTTGGTGATGTCCTTCATCACCACATACTTCGACTGGTCGGGGCCCCCGCCGTACTCGCGCCAGTCCCGGGCGGTGGCGCCGAGGCTCGCGATCAAGAGGAGCGCCGCGAGCGACGCGGCCCGGCGTGACCTCATGGCGCCGCAGGCCTCGGCGCGGCGGGCGAAACGTCGCTGACGTCCGGTGTCGGCGAATCGATGCCCGTCCGCGGAATTTCCAGGTTCGAGGCCCAGGCGATGCCGTTCAGCAGGAAGCGCCGGTAATTGTCGAGCGCGAGGTTGTCGCGGAAATCGAGACCGCCGAACACGAAGCCGCGGCCGCCGTCATCGCGTTGATAGGCGAACGAGGCGATCTGCGGGCCGATGCCGAGCTTGTCCGCCGTCGGGGTGGCCAGGATCAGGTCGGTGCGGCGCGCGTCATTGGGCAGCAGCAGGAAGCGGCAGAAGACCTCGTCGCGGTACTTCCACGGCTTCACGCCGCGCAGGATCGGATGCCGCGCCAGCGGTTTCATCGACCAGTCGTCCACGGGATTCTTCGAGCCGACCTGCACCCACAGACCACCCGTCCACTTCAGGTAGTACTCGCGCGCGCGGTTGTTCTCCGCCCAGTTGGCGTAGTGCAGCAACACGATGCCGATCCGGTTCCGCGCGATCAGCTCATCGAGCGATTTGAGGTACTCGGCCGTTTCGGCGTCGTATCCCCGGTAGTTAGTGGAAGGGTTCTGCGGAAAGAGCGGGTGGACTTCGTGCGCGGCGCGGTCCGAGCTGCTGTTGATGACGATGGCGGCCACGTCCTGGTACGCCGCCAGGTCGCGCGGCGCCTTGCCGACGATCACCTGCGTCGTGATGCCACCCAGATTCCCGGCGTTTTCCAGCGATTGCGCCAGCGTGCGCAGGTCGCGCTCGTATTCGTGCCGCCCGGGCCCGCCGTGATCCCGCGGTCCGGCGAGGAACAGGATCTTGCGCGATTCCGCCTTGCCCGATTCCGACCTGCTCGATTCCGCGAACGCGTCGGGCGCCGCGAGCAGGCAGATCGCCGTCCACACGGCGAGCGCGATCGACGTGACGCCCCTCATGTGAGCGCGCGCACGCGTTGCAGCAGCCAGTCGGCGATCTTCTCGTGGTCGAGGTCCTGGTCCTTGCGGCTCCACTGCTCGACGAGATAAATGCCCTTGAAGCCGGCGTCTTCGCACAGCCGCACGCAACGATCGAAGTCGTACGAGACGTGCTGGCCCTGCGCGTCGAAGTCCACCGCCTTCGCGGAAACCACGTAGGCGTACGGCAGGATCTTCGCGAGCGATTCCCACATCGTCTCCACCGGGTAGTTGCCGAAATCGGGCAGCGTGTAGAAATTCGCCGGTCCCGCGGCGTCACGGATCCGCAGGTGCACGTCCGGATCCATCTCGAGGCCGAAGTGGTTCTCGGTCAGCAGCGGCAGTTTTTTCGCGACGCAATATTCGTTGAGCGCCTTCATCGAGTCGATGCTCCGCTCGATCGAGCCGCCCGTCTTGCCGGGGTTCACGCGCACCGCGCGGCTGCCTAACAAGGCCGCGGCATCGATCCAGTTCCTCGCCAGCGCGAGACTACGTTGCCGCTCCGTTTCGTCCGCGCTCGCGAGGTCGTACGCGCCATCCACCTGGATGTTGATGAGCTCGGCGCCGGCGGCCGCGATCCGCGCGCGCAGTTGCGCGAGATACGCGGGCTCCAGCGACTCGAAGTGATGGCTCCAGAATTCGAGCTGGCGCACGCCGAACCGGTCCCGGTAATACGCCGGCACCTCGAGCAGTGTGAGCGGATTCGTTATCCGCTCGACGCCCTTCGGCTTTGTTTGCTCGAAGCGGCCGCGGAATATAACCGTGCCCATTCCCGCGCGATCGGGCGCGGAGCGCGCCGCGACAACGGGACTCGTGGAGGCCGCCAGGGAAACCAGCAGGCCGCCGGTGCGAAACAGGAATGAACGTCGTTGCATGGCAGCGATTGTAGAACAAGGCCGGTCGCGAACACTGCGGGGGAAACTCCATGCCGCTTTGGCGCGCGGCCATGCCGAATCCGATATCGGATGCGTAAAGCACGTAGAGAACTCGTCGACCTGCCTGACTAATCTGCCCCCGATCAAGGCGGACTTGATCAACAACCCAAGGAGATCGACATATGGAAGTCACGAAGGGGAGAAGGAACACGGGCAAGGGACTGCTGGCGCTCGCCGTCCTGTGCCTGGCGGGATTCGCGGCGCAGGCATACGCGCAAACCGGCTCGAACTCGATCGTGGTGCGCGCCCGCGGCGTCACCGGGAGCGAGTCCATCACGCTGCGGGTCGACAACAGCAACGTCGCGACCTGGACGCTGTCGACTAGCTACCAGAGCTACACCGCGTCGACGAATCTCAACGGCACCGTGACGCTGGCGTTCACCAACGACAGCGGCAGCCGCGACGTGCAGGTGGACTACATCGTCGTCAACGGCACGACGCGCCAGGCGGAGGCCCAAAGCGTCAACACCGCGTTCTACGCGAACGGCAGCTGCGGTGGCGGCGGCAACAGTGAGTGGATGCACTGCAACGGCCAGATCAACTTCGGCGCCGTATCCAACTCGGCCAACAGCATCGTCGTGCGCGCGCGCGGCACGGCGGGCACCGAGTCGGTGAGCCTCCGGATCGACAACACCAACGTCGCCACGTGGACGATGACGACGAGCCTGCAGAACTACACTGCGTCGACGAACCTCAATGGCGCCATCACGGTGGCCTTCACCAACGACGCCACCGGCCGCGACGTGCAGGTCGACTACATCACCGTCAATGGCACCACGCGCCAGGCCGAGGCCCAGACCTACAACACGGGCTTGTACGCCAACGGCAGCTGCGGCGGCGGCAGCCTGAGCGAGTGGATGCACTGCAATGGCGTCATCGGCTTCGGCAACGTGGACGGCGGCGGTGGACCGGGACCCGGACTGCCCGGCATGTTCGTCGGCAACATCACGACCAACGGCCAGGTCCGCTCGGACTTCCTGCAGTACTGGGACCAGATCACGCCGGAGAACGAGGGCAAGTGGGCCTCGGTCGAGGCGACGCGCGACGTGTACAACTGGAGCGGCCTCGACCGCGCGTACAACTTCGCCAAGCAGAACAACATCCCGTTCAAGCAGCACACCTTCGTCTGGGGCAACCAGTCGCCGGGCTGGATCAACAACCTGAGCCCGTCCGAACAGGCGGCGGAGATCGAGGAGTGGATCCGCGACTTCTGCGCGCGTTATCCGGACACGGAGATGATCGACGTGGTGAACGAGGCCACGCCGGGCCATGCGCCGGCCGGCTATGCGCAGAGCGCGTTCGGCAACAACTGGATCATTCGCGTGTTCCAGCTGGCGCGGCAGTACTGCCCGAACTCGATCCTGATCCTGAACGATTACAACGTGCTGAGCTGGGACACCAACGCGTTCATCCAGATGGCGACTCCGGCGGTCAACGCCGGCGTGGTCGACGCGCTGGGCGCGCAGGCTCATGGCCTCGAGGGCCAGTCACTGAGCAGCCTGCAGAGCAAGCTGAACCAGGTGGCGGCGCTCGGTCTGCCTATCTACATCTCGGAATACGATGTGGCCAGGACCAACGACCAGGAGCAGCTGCAGATCATGCAGCAGCAGTTCCCCCTGTTCTACAACCACCCCTCCGTGGCGGGCATCACGCTCTGGGGCTACGTGGTGGGCAGCACCTGGGTGAACGGCAGCGGGTTGATCCAGAGCAACGGCACGCCGCGCCCGGCGATGACGTGGCTCATGAATTACCTGGGACGTTGAGCACTCGTTGAATCGGGCGCCCCTCCCCGGAGGGGCGCCCTTTTTGTTGGACGGGTTCTGCCATGGACTATTAACCGCGGCGCGCCCGGGCTTATAGTCGCCCTCAGCCAGGCATCTGAGGGGAGCACGCTCGTGACCAAGCTGAACGTCAATGGCAACACGGTCGAAGTCGACGTCGATCCCGAAACTCCCCTGCTCTGGGTGCTGCGCGACACGCTCGGCCTCACGGGCACCAAGTTCGGTTGCGGCATGTCGCTGTGCGGCGCCTGCACGGTGCACCTGAACGGCAACCCGGTGCGCTCCTGCCAGACACCGATCTCGGCGGTCGGCGAGCAGCCCGTGACCACCATCGAAGGACTCTCCCAGGATCGCAGCCATCCGGTCCAGCAGGCCTGGATCGAGCACGACGTACCACAGTGCGGCTACTGCCAGTCCGGGCAGATCATGTCGGCCGCGGCGCTGCTGGCGAGCAACCCGCGCCCGAACGACGCGGCCATCGACGCCGCCATGTCCGGCAACATCTGCCGCTGCGGCACCTACCAGCGCATCCGCGCCGCGATCCGCCGGGCCGCGGAGATCAAGGCCGGTTGAGGATGAGGACGACGATCCCGAGCAGATAACGAAAAACGTTTCCGGGGAGGAAACACCATGTCCGCGAACCCGCTAGTGGTATCCCGCCGCACTTTTGTGGGCGGTCTCGTACTCGCCATCTCCCTGCCCGCCTGCAAGCAATCGCCCAAACCCAGCGGCGAGAAGAAGATCATCGAAAGCGGCGCCTGGCTGCGCATCGGCACCGACGACAGCATCACCTTCCTGTGCGACCGCTCGGAGATGGGACAGGGTGTCTACACCTCCCTGCCCATGCTCATCGCCGAGGAGCTCGGCGTGAACCTCCAGCGCATCAAGGTCGAGTTCGCGCCGCCGGGCGACGCGTACATCAACAACCTGATCGGCGGCCAGATCACCGGCGGCAGCACCAGCGTGCGCGACGGCTGGGAAAAGCTGCGCAAGGCCGGCGCGACGGCGCGTCACCTGCTGGTGAGCGCGGCCGCGGCGGACTGGGGTGTCGATCCGCGCACCTGCCGGGTGGAGGACGGCGTCGTCGTTTCCTCGCATGGCAAACGCGCGAGCTTCGGTTCCGTGGCCGAGGCGGCTTCCAAGCTGCCCGTGCCGAAGGATGTGCCGCTCAAGAGCGCCTCCGAGTTCACGATCATAGGCCGGCCGCAGCGTCGCAAGGACACACCCGCGAAGGTCGATGGCACCGCGGTGTACGGCATCGACGTGAAACTGCCGGGCATGCTGTACGCGGCGCTCGCGCAGTCGCCGACGCTCGGCGGCTCGGTCAAGACCTTCAACGACGAGAAGGCGAAGGGAATGCCGGGCGTGCGGGCCGTGGTGCTCACCTCGCGCGGCGTCGCGGTGGTGGCGGATTCCTGGTGGCAGGCGCGCAAGGCGCGCGATGCGCTGTCCATCCGGTGGGATGCCGGCCCCAACGCCACGCTCGACAACGCGAAGATCCTGCAGACCCTGCGGCGCGGCGCGCAGCAGCCCGGCCGCGTCGCGCGCGAGGACGGCGACGTGGCGGCCGCCATCAAGTCGGCGGCCAAGGTGATCCGCGCGGATTACGAGCTGCCGATGCTCGCGCACGCGACGCTCGAGCCGCAGAACTGCACGGCCGACTACAAGGCCGACGGCCTCGACGTCTACGTGCCAACGCAGGTCCAGCAGATGGCGCAGGCCGCGGCCGCCAAGGCGGCCGGGCTCGATCCATCGAAAGTGCGCGTCCACACGACCTTCCTCGGCGGCGGCTTCGGACGCCGGCTCGAGGTGGATTTCATCGGACCCGCGGTCGAAGTCTCCAAGGCGATCGGCCAACCGGTGAAGCTCGTCTGGACGCGCGAAGACGACATGACGCACGACGCGTATCGTCCGCCGGCTTTCAACCAGGTGACGGGCGCGTTCGACGCGAAGGGCAAACTCACGGCCTGGCACCTGCACCTGACCGGCCCGTCGATCACCGAGCGCATGTTTCCCGGCGCGACGGAGAAAGCGGTCGATCCGTTCGCGGTGGAGGCGGCGGCTAACTACCCCTACGACGTGCCGAACGTGCGCGTCGATCACCAGCGGCAGGAGATCGGGATCGACGTCGGCTACTGGCGCTCGGTGAGCCACGCGCTCAACTGTTTCGTCGCCGAAAGTTTCATGGATGAGCTCGCGGTATCGCAGCGCAAGAACTCGCTCCAGTTCCGCAGGGAACTGCTCGAGAAACAGCCGCGCTACCTGCGCGTGCTCGATCTCGTCGCAAAGGTGTCGCGTTTCGGCTCGCCGCCCAAGGGCTGTCATCACGGGCTCGCCGTCATGGAGGGCTACGGAACCTACATGGCGATGGTCGCGGAGATCTCCCTCGATAACGGCAAGGTGAAGGTCCGGCGCACCTACTGCGCGCTCGACTGCGGCCAGCAGGTCAATCCCGACACCGTCGTCGCGCAGGTGGAAAGCTCCATCAACTTCGGACTGGCCGCGCTCTATCACGGCCAGATCGACATCCAGAACGGGCGCGTGCGGCAGACGAACTTCCACGACTATCCGCTGCTGCGCATGCAGGAGGCCGCGCGCATCGACACGTACGTGATCGACAGCACCGAGGCGCCCGGCGGTGTCGGAGAACCGGCAACTGCACTGGTGGCGCCGGCCGTCTGTAATGCGATTTACGATGCGACCGGGCGTAGACTGAGATCCTTGCCGCTTGCCAGGCACAAGCTCGCGTAGAGGATTCGATGTCGAACAATGCTGATCTTCACAGGCGCCGCGTGGCCGCCGTGCCGCGCGGCGTGGGCAACTCCCTCGCGGTGTACGCCGAGCGCGCACAGAACGCCGAGCTCTGGGACGTCGAAGGACGCCGTTACGTCGACTTCGCGAGCGGCATCGCCGTCGTGAACACGGGGCACGTGCATCCGGCGGTCAAGGCCGCGATGGCCGCGCAGCTCGAGAAGATCACCCACGGCTGTTTCCAGGTGACGCCGTACGAGAGTTACATCGCGCTCGCCGAGGAACTCAACCAGCTCGCGCCGGGGCCGACGCCGAAGAAGACCATCTTCCTCACTACCGGGGCGGAAGCGGTCGAGAACGCCATCAAGATCGCGCGTTATGCGACGAAGCGGTCGGCGGTCATCGCGTTCACCGGAGGGTTTCACGGCCGCACGCTCGCGTGCATCGCCCTCACCGGAAAGGTGCAGCCTTACAAGGCGGGCTTCGGGCCGATGCTGCCCGAGGTGTTTCACGTGCCCTACCCCATGCCGTTCCATGGCGTGAGCAACGAGGATTCGCTCGCCGCCATCGACAATCTCTTCAAGGCGGATGTCGATCCGGCGCGCGTCGCGGCGATCATCATCGAGCCCGTGCAGGGTGAAGGCGGCTTCTACATCGCGCCGCCGGAGTTCCTGCGCGCGCTGCGCGCGTTGTGTGACAAACACGGCATCCTGCTGATCGCGGATGAAATCCAGACCGGCTTCGCGCGCACGGGGAAGACGTTCGCGATCGAACACGCCGGCATCGAACCGGATCTCATGACCGTCGCGAAGAGCATCGCGGGTGGCGTGCCGCTGTCGGCGGTGATCGGCAAGGCGGAGATCATGGATGCGCCGGTGGTCGGCGGACTCGGCGGCACGTTCGCCGGATCGCCGCTCGCCTGCGCGGCGGGACTCGCCGTGCTCGAGGTGCTCGAGAAGGAAAAACTCAACGAGCGCTCGGAGCAGTTGGGCGCGAAGCTCGCGACAAGACTTCAGCAGCTGCAGACACGTTTTCCCTGCATCGGCGAAGTGCGCGCGCTCGGCATGATGGTCGCGATCGAGCTCGTGAAGAATCGCCGCGCCGACATGCCCGACGCGGAGCTGACCCGGGCCGTGGTGCAGGCCGCCGGCCGGCGCGGTTTGATCCTGCTGTCGTGCGGTATCTATTCGAACGTGATCCGCATCCTCGCCCCTCTCACCATCCCCGAATCGCAGCTCGAGGAAGGCCTGCAGCTGCTCGAGCAGTCCCTCGCCGAAGGCGTAGGTGCCGGGTGAGAAATCGCGGAGTTAGCGTCCCGAGACTCGTGCCGATGAGACGCCGCGGACGCTAACTCCGCGATTTCTCACCCGGCACCTACGCCCGGCCGGCGTTGGAGTCGGTCGGGGTGTGAAAGTACTCGCTCTCGGAGGCGAGTTGCTCGATCAGGCGCTTGAGTTCGGACATGCGTCCTTCGGCCGTGCTGATCGGCATGCAGTCCTGGCAGCGCGTGTCGCCGCAGGGTTGACGCGAGTACAACCAGTACTGGATCGCGCCGGCCAGCAGGCCGTCGGCGATGTCCCACAGGTCCGCGTCCTTGTCCTTGTCCGCCATCTTGTTGGCGAGATCCACGGTCTTGGAGAAGGCGGCGTCGAAGGTGTCGGCGATGGGTTCCATGACGGCAGTATAGGCACGCGGGACCCGAACCGGAATGGCCGGATTCATCGCCCGGCGGCCTATGTTCAACGCCTCGGGTGACGCGACCGGTCACTCCAGGCGCAGCGTGTAGATGCGCAGTCGGCGTGAACCCTGATTGTCGCTGCGAAACAGTGTGATATCCGATATCTGGCTCATATCCATGAGCCGTTGGCGAGGTCCGCGCCGGATGTCTTCGAGCGGGATACGGATCTCCCGCCGCTCACCCGCGCGCAGTTCGAAGCTGCGGTTGAAGCGGTCAGCGAACTGCCGGTTGTGTTTCAGGTCGTGCACGCGAACCGTGAGACGCAGTGCCAGGGGATCGGGGTTCTCGACATCGAGTATCAGCGTTCGAAATCGGCTCCAGTCCGCGACGGGTTCATGCAGCGACACGCCCGGAAACTGATCCGACTGGAATACGACCTCGAGCGCATCGCCGACCTGCGCGCGATTGACTCCGTAACCCACCACCCAGAACGTCTCGAGGTCCTTCCGGAAATCCGCGAGCACCGGAAACTGCGCATTGCGATGCAGATAGGCGCGCGTCATGCGCACGAGCGGCGCCATGTACGCCACGATGCAGGCGGCCGCGATCGCGAACGCGGCGAGTCTCACCCTGCGCGGCATCGGCGCCTTGCGCTCGAACAGCGCATGCAGCGCGAGCGCGCACACCACGCCCAATGCATCCGCGAACACGTCCTCCCACGATGCATCGCGTCGCAACGGACGCTGGATCACTTCGCTGAGCAGGCCCGCGAACACGCCTATCAGGCCGGCGGTGAGATACAGGCGCCAGCCTTCGAGCCGCAAGTCGCGCCGCAGGACCGCGATGAGCACGAACGTGAGCAGCAGGAACAGCGGCATGTGCCCGGCGTTCTCGATGAAACGGCCGGCCACGGTAGGTGGAATCGGCAGCGGCACGAACAGCAACGCGGCGGCGCACAGGGTGAAGACGGCCAGCAGGATGAGGCGGCGGGTCACGAGGCGGCCAGTATACTTCGGGCATGAACATCAAACTGTCGGCGATCGAAGCACGCATCGTGGGATCGCTGATCGAAAAACAGATCACCACCCCCGATCAATATCCCCTCTCGCTCAACGCACTCGTGAACGCGTGCAATCAGAAGAGCAACCGCGAACCTTTCATGCAGCTCGACGAGGCCGCGGTGAAGTCCGCGGTCGACGGACTCGCGCGACGCCATCTGGTCGTCGAGAAATCGGGATTCGGCAGCCGCGTACCGAAGTATCAGCAGATCTTCTGCAACACGGAGTTCGGCAGTCTCAAGTTCTCGCCGCCGGAAACGGCGATCATCTGCGAGCTTTTGGTGCGCGGACCGCAGACGCCGGGAGAATTGCGTGCCCGCGTGCCGCGCATGGCGGAACTGCCTGATCCCAACGCGATCGAGACGCTGCTCGAGGGCCTCGCGAATCATCCCGGCGGCGCGCTGGTGCAGCAACTGCCGCGCGAGGTCGGGCGACGTGACTCTCGCTGGGCGCAGTTGTTCGAGGATCTGCCCGCGATCACGGCCGACACCGCGCCAGCGCCGCCACGGCCCGCGGCGCCCGCCCACTCTTCATCATCCGGGTCCACCGACCTTGCGGCGCGCGTCGCGGCGCTGGAACACCAGGTGGCCGAGCTGCGCACTGAAATCGCGCGACTGCGCGAAGGTTCCACATGAGTCTGCCCGCCGTACCCGTCACCATCGGGCTACTGGTCGTTTCTAACGTGTTCATGACGTTCGCCTGGTACGCGCACCTCAAGAACATGGCGTCGAAGCCCTGGATCGTCGCGGCGCTGGTGAGCTGGGGCATCGCGCTGTTCGAATACCTGGTGCAGGTGCCCGCGAACCGCATCGGCTACACCGCCCTGTCGCTGGGGCAGCTCAAGATCCTGCAGGAAGTGATCACGCTCGCGGTGTTCATCCCGTTTGCGGTCTTCTATATGAGGCAGCCGCTCAAGCTGGACTTTCTCTGGGCGGGCCTGTGCCTGGTGGCCGCCGCCTACTTCATGTTCCGCGACTGACGGCGGAGACTGCGCGCCGCTACTTCAGTGCGGCGCAGAGCGCTTCGACATCCTCGTCAGGCGTATCCCACGAACAAACAAACCGCGCCTCGCCCGAACCGGTGGGCCCCCAGGGATAGAAGCCGAAATCCCGGGACAGGGACGCGATGCGCTCGTCGCCTAACTTCATGAAGACCTGGTTGGTTTCCTGGGGCTCCACCAGCAGGTGGGGAGCGGCGGCGGCGATGCGCGCGGCCAGCCGGTTCGCACGTTCGGCGTTCCGCCTCCACAGGCCGGTCTCGAGATAAGCCAGTAGTTGCACTGCGGCATAACGACCCTTGCAGGCGAGTTGCCCCGCGCGCTTGCGCCGGAACTCGAAATCGGCCACGCGTGTCGGATCGAAGAACACCACGGCCTCGGCATTCATGCCGCCATTCTTGATGACGCCGAACGACAGCACATCGACGCCGGACTTCCAGGTCAGCTCGGCGGCCGACACGGTTTGCGCCACCAGTGCGTTCGCAAACCGTGCCCCATCCATGTGCACGGCCATGCCCCGTCCGTGGGCGATGTCGGCCAGCGCGCGGATCTCCTCGGGCCGGTACAGGGCGCCGCGCTCGGTTGCCTGCGTGATCGACAACATCCGCGGCTGCACGCCGTGCACATGCGGCTCGAACCAGGCCAGGCGGGCCGACAAGTCCGCGGCCCGGATCTTCGCGCCCGCCCCACCGACCAGCGACAGCTTCGCCCCGCCCGTGAAGAACTCCGGCGCGCCGCATTCGTCGCGCTCGATGTGCGCTTCGGCGTGCGTCAACACGGTTCCCCACGGCGGACAGAACGTCGCGAGCGCGAGCGCATTCGCCGCGGTGCCGGACGACACGGCAAACACGCGCACGTCGGTCTCGAAGAACTTGCCGAACACGGCGTCGAGCCTTTCCGACCAGCGGTCCGCGCCGTACGCCAGCGCGACGCCCTCGTTCGCGGCGCCGATCGCCTCGAGAATCTCCGGGCTCACCGCGGCCGTATTGTCGGATTTGAAATAGCGCATGGTCTGAATTCTAACGAAGGAGTGGCGAAGTCATGGACGAACTACGAAAGGTCTCGCTGTTCTCGATCTGCACGGGGAGCATCCTCCTCACCCTCGCCCACGCTCTCGGCCGAGTATCGCGACCGTGACCCGACGAGCCGCGGTGATTTCGACAATCGCGTGCCCGGCGCTCCCGTCACCTCGCGCTACGGCGACGGCCAGATGGAGGACATCACCGGCTACGTCAACGCCGGCATTCCGCTCGGCAACGACTGGAGCCTGTACGGCTGGGCCGGCTACCAGCAGCGTGAAGGCAACTCCGCCGCGTTCCCGCGCATCTTCAACGACGCGCGCAACGTGCCGGCTATCTACCCGAACGGCTTCCTGCCACTCATCACCTCGAAGATCGATGACCTGGCGGTGGCCTGGGGCGCGCGCGGCAAGCTCGGCGAGTGGGATGCCGACGTGAGCCTGGTCTACGGCCTCAACAAGATCGACTACGGCGTCGACGACAGCCTCAATACATCCTTCGGCGCCGCCTCGCAGGCCACGTTCGACGCCGGCGGCATGGAATACAACCAGCTGGTATTCAATGCGGGCCTGGTGCGCGGCTTCGACTGGGGACTGGCCGAACCCGTGAACCTCGCGTTCGGCGTCGAGGCGCGGCGCGAGAACTACAGCATCGAGGCCGGCGAGCCTGCGTCGTATGAACGCGGCCCGGTCGCCGGCGCGCCTGCGGGCGCGCAGGGCTTTCCCGGCTTCCAGCCGAGCAACGAGCTCGACGAGGATCGCAAGGCGTACAGCGCCTACGTGGACCTCGAAGCGCAGTTCACGGAGAAGTTCCTGGCCTCCGTCGCGGCGCGCGGCGAGGACTACTCCGATTTCGGCAGCGCCGTGACCGGCAAACTCGCCGCGCGGTATGACTTCACCCGCGCTTTCGCGCTGCGCGGCGCCGTGTCCACGGGCTTCCGCGCGCCGGGCCTGCAGCAGGCGTTCTTCACGTCCACCGCCACGAATTTCATCAATGGCGTGCCGTTCGAGGTGGGAACGTTCCCGGCGACGTCGCCCACCGCCGAAGTGCTCGGCGCGCAGCCGCTCGATCCCGAGAAGTCGCGCAACTACTCGCTGGGCACGGTGATCCGCATCGGCTCGTTCGAGGCGACGATCGACGCGTATCGCATCGACATCCGCGACCGCATCGTGCTGTCGGAGAACCTCAACACGCCGGAGGTCGCCGCGCTGATCGCGCCGTTCGGCGCGAACGTGGCGCGCTTCTTCATCAATGGCGTCGAGACGCGCACCGAGGGCATCGACCTGGTCGCGCGCTACGCCCTGCGCGACACGCCGGCGGGCCGCTTCGACTTCGTGTTCGCCGGCAACTGGAACGATACGGAAGTGAAGGATCTGCCGTCGACCAACGTCATCGACAACATCTGCGTCGGCCAGCCGGCGGGCTGCGTGCCGCCGGTGCTGTTCGGCCGCATCAATACGCTGACCTTCGAGGAGGGCACGCCCGACAGCAAACTGAGTCTCGCCGTCGACTGGTCGATCCCGCTGGGCGCCTCGAGCTTCGGTGTGAACCTCAAGGGCACGAAGTACGGGGAAGTGGTCGAGCCCGGCGCGCCCACCACTGCCGAGATCGCCGCGGGGCTCGCGAATGCGCGCGATCTCGTCATCGGAGGTGACTTCGTGGTGGACCTCGCCCTGACCGCGCGATTCATCGACAGCAAGCTCGGCATCCTGGTCGGCGCGGACAATCTCTTCGACCAGTACCCGGATCGCGTGCCTAACAACCGCGTGCTGCCGAATCCGCCCGGCGGCGTGGTGAATCTCAACGCGACCAACGCGCTCGGCTTCTCGCGGTACTCGCCGTACGGCTTCAGCGGCCGGTTCGTGTACGCCCGACTAATGTTCAATTGGTGATGTGACGAATTGTGAACTGGATGCGGGGACCCCGGTGGCGTCGCCTCGGGGTTACCCGTATCTTGAGCCCGTGGCCACGCAGTACCGCATACCCACGCTCACGAGCCGCCGGGAGTACTTCCGGCTGCCCTATCCCATCACGAGCGGCGCGGTACTCTCGTTCGAGGGCACGAACTACAAGGTCGAAGAGATCTCCGAGAAGGGGCTGCGGATCGTCGCGGGCTACGGCAGGTTCGAAGTCGACGCGCGAATCGAAGGCACGTTGATCCTGACCATGGGCACCCGCTGCCCGATCACGGGCACTGTCCTGCGCAACGAGAACGGCGCCTGCGTCGTGATCCTCGAGCGCGGTCCGTCGAGCCAGGACGTCATGCGCGAACAACGCCACCTCGCCAAACGCTTCCCCAACTGGAAACCCCAACCCGCCTGAAATGGGGTCAGACCCCATTTCCTAGGAAACGGGGTCTGACCCCATTTTTGGTGTTTAACGGGGGTTCTGGTACCCTGCGCGCCCCTTGAAATCGACGTGCGCCCCTCCCTCCTGGCGTAAGTCACTGAGTCCTATGGCAAATCGCCCCATTCGGAACATCGCCATCATCGCGCACGTCGATCATGGCAAGACCACCCTGGTCGACTGTCTGCTGCGCCAATCCGGCACGTTCGCCGCTCACGAGAAAGTGACCGAGCGCGTCATGGACTCGAACGACATCGAGCGCGAGCGCGGCATCACCATTCTCGCGAAGAACTGCGCCATCGATTACGGCGGCACGCGTATCAACATCGTCGACACGCCCGGCCACGCCGACTTCGGCGGCGAGGTGGAACGCGTGCTCTCGATGGTGGACTCGGTGCTGCTGGTCGTCGACGCGGTCGAAGGCCCGATGCCGCAGACGCGCTTCGTCACGCGCAAGGCGCTGGCGCTCGGCCACAACGCGATCGTCGTCGTGAACAAGATCGACCGTCCCGGCGCGCGCCCGGACTGGGTCATCGACCAGACCTTCGAACTATTCGACAAGTTGGGCGCCACCGACCGCCAGCTCGACTTCCCGGTGATCTACGCCTCGGCCCTCGAAGGCTGGGCCAGCACCGATCACACGCGCCGCGAGCCCGACATGCGCGCGTTGTACGAGGCCATCCTGCACCACGTTCCCCAGCCCGTGAGCGAGCCCGACGCGCCGCTGCAGTTCCAGATCTCGACGCTCGACTACAACTCGTACGTCGGACGCATCGGCATCGGCCGCATCCGCCGCGGCACGATCAAGGCCGGCCAGCAGATCCAGCTGTGGAACGGCGACAAGGATCTCGGCGGCGCCAAGATCCAGCAGGTGCTGACGTTCAAGGGCCTCGCGCGCGAGTCCGTGCCCGAAGCCGTCGCCGGTGACATCGTCGCGGTGACCGGCATCGAGGACGTGCACATCGGCAACACGATCTGCGCCGTCGAACATCCCGATCCGCTGCCGCCGATCGCGGTGGACGAACCCACGCTCGTCATGAACTTCCAGGTGAACACCTCGCCGCTCGCCGGCAAGGAAGGCAAGTTCGTCACCAGCCGCCAGATCCGCGAGCGCCTGATGCGCGAGCTCGAAAGCAACGTCGCGCTGCGCGTCGAGGAGACCGCGGACGCCGACGTGTTCCGCGTCTCCGGCCGCGGCGAACTGCATCTCACGATCCTCATCGAAAACATGCGCCGCGAAGGTTACGAGCTCGCCGTGGGCAAGCCACGCGTGCTGACGAAGACCATCGACGGCGTGGTGCACGAGCCGTTCGAAGCGCTGACCGTCGACATCGACGAAGGCCACCAGGGCGCGGTGATGGAATCCCTCGGCCGCCGCAAGGCGGAGATGAAGGACATGGCGAACGACGGCCGCGGCCGCGTGCGCATCGAGTACCGCGTCTCCGCGCGCGGCCTCATCGGTTTCCAGAGCGAGTTCATGAACGCGACTCGCGGCACCGGTCTGCAGAGCCACATCTTCGACGGCTACGCGCCGCTCGCCGGTGACATCCCGGACCGCCACAACGGCGTGCTGATCTCGAGCGAGCCTGGCGCCGCGGTGGCGTACTCGCTGTTCTCGCTGCAGGAGCGCGGCCGCCTGTTCGTCTCACACGGCGAAGCCGTGTACGAAGGCATGATCATCGGCATCCATTCGCGCGAGAACGATCTCGTCGTGAATCCGATCAAGACCAAGAAACTCTCCAACGTCCGCGCCGCCGGCAAGGACGATGCGCTGATCCTCACGCCGCCGATCGAGCTCACGCTCGAATACGCGGTGGAGTTCATCGCCGACGACGAACTGGTCGAGGTCACGCCGAAGAACATCCGCATCCGCAAGCGCATGCTGCTCGAGCACGAGCGCAAGCGCGCCAGCCGCGTGGAAGAGGCCTTGTTAGCCTAGCCAACGGGATCCGCCCGATCCGATTACACGGACGGCGCCTCAGGGCGCCGTTTTCCGTTGTGGCGCGTGCACCGCCGAGATTAGACTCCACCCCAGATGACCGGCTTCGACCTGCAAACCGAAAACGTCGCGCGCCTGATCCAGCTCGCGCTGGGCCCGGTGTTCCTGGTGTCCGGCGTGGGCATCACGCTCAACATGCTCACCCAGCGCCTCGCCCGCATCGTCGATCGCGCCCGCACGCTCGAAGACCGGCGCGAAGCCGCCACCGACGAGGGCCACCGCGCGCACATCGACGAAGACCTCCGGTTCATCGTGCGCCGCACGCGCTACATCAACAGCGCCATCGCCCTATCCACCACCTCGGGCCTGCTCACCGCGCTGGTCGTGACCCTGCTGTTCGCGAGCGAGTTCACGCGCATCTCCTCCGTCGGCGCAATCATCGCCGTCATGTTCGTCGCGGCGACGGCGTGTCTCGCGATCGCGTTCCTGATGTTCCTCGTCGAGGTGCGCATCGCGACCAAGTCGCTGCGCATCGGCGGCAAGATCCGCCGCTGATGCACCGCCTCGCCTTCGCCGTCGCATTCCTCGCCGTCGGCGGGGCGAACGGCGCCGGCAAGGTCGAGGATGCGAAGGCACTCACCACGGCGCAGGTGATGGAAGCCGCGCAGCCTTCCGACTGGAGACGCCCCGATCCGGCGAATCTCCTCTACCTGGATTTCACGGCCGGCCGCGTGATCATCGAGCTCGCGCCGCGTTTCGCGCCCGAACACGTCGCCAACCTCAAGACACTGGTGCGCAAGAACTTCTTCGACGGCCTTCCCGTCGGCCGCGTGCAGGACAACTACGTCACCCAGTGGGGCGACATCGACGAAATACGCACCGAACAGGCGACCAGGCGCAAGCTGCCGGATGAGACAGTCTTCCCGTGGAGCACGACCGTTCCGTTCATCAAACTACCGGATGCGGACGGCTACGCGCCCGAAGCGGGCTGGATAGACGGGTTTCCGGCGGGCGTCGAGCGCGGCACCGCCGGCAAGGCGTGGATGACGCATTGTTACGGCACGGTCGGCGTCGGCCGCGGCGATTGGCCCGACACGGGCGACGACACGCAGCTCTATGCCATCACCGGCCAGGCTCCGCGCCACCTGGACCGCAACATCGTGCTGCTGGGACGCGTCCTGCGCGGCATGGAGCTGTTGTCCGCGCTGCCGCGCGGCAGCGGGCCGCTGGGGTTCTACACCGACGAGGAGAAGCCCGGCCGGCCACTCATCCAGCGGGCGCGTCTCGCGAGCGATGTGCCTGAAGCCGAACGCAGCGCGATCGAGGTGCTGCGCACCGACACGCCATTGTTCACGAAGTACGTCGAGTCGCGACGCAATCGCCGCGAATCCTGGTTCGTGCGTCCCGCCGGCCACATCGACGTCTGTAATGTCGCCATTCCCGTGCGCGACGCTGGTAGATAGATGCGCGCGCTTTACATGGCCGTGTTGGCCTGCGCGCTCGCCGCCGTCGCGCGGGCCGAAACCGCGCCCGCCTGCGCGAAGGACGTCCCGGACCGCACGCTGCGCGAGCACGCCTACGTACCGATCGGCGGGATCGAGCAATGGATCACCATCGATGGCGAGGATTGCGCAAACCCGGTGATCCTGTTCGTGCACGGAGGCCCGGGAAATCCGCTTTCGCCGTTCGTGGATCAGCTGTACGGCGAGTGGAAGGATTCGTACACGATCGCCACCTGGGACCAGCGACTTTCCGGACGCACCTATCGTCGTAACGAGCCCGTCACCGAAGTCACCGAGGAGCGGCTGGCCGCCACGTCGCTCAGCATCGGGCAACTCGTCGCCGATGGCATCGAAGTCGCCGAATACCTGCGCCACCGGCTCGGCAAGCGGAAGATCATCCTCACGGGAAGTTCGTGGGGCTCGGTCCTTGGCGTGCACATGGCCCACGAACGCCCGGATCTCTTCTACGCGTATGTCGGCGTCGCCCAGCTGATCAACGCGCGCGAGAATCTCGCGGCCAGCTACACCGCGACGCTCGAGGAAGCCCAGGGCCGGCAGGACAACGCTGCGATCGAGACGCTCGAGGAGATAGGACCACCACCCTGGACCAACCCGCGCAATTTCGGACGCATGCGCCGCATCATTCGCAAGTACGAAACCGAGAACACGTCGCCGTCTCCCAAACTCGAGATCGCGGCGGAATACTCGAGCGACGCCGATCGCGCTGCCTATGAAGCCGGCGAGGAAATCTCGTTCATCAAGTATGTGGGCCTCAAGGGTGACGGCATCTCAACCCAGGTCGATCTACCGACGCTGGGCGAGCGGTTCGCGCTGCCGATGTTCTTCCTCCAGGGCGAGGAGGACCTGTTGACCCGCTCCTCCGTCACGAGCGGTTACTACGCTTCCTTGCAGGCGCCCAGCAAGAACATGATCGTCGTGCCGCTCGCCGGCCATGACCCCAATTTCGAGCTGATCCGGGCCCATTACGCTCTGCTGAATACCCTGGTGCGGCCACTGGCCAAGTGAGATTCGTGCGAGAATCCGCGCCCTATGGGACGCATCTTCGAAGTACGAAAACACACGATGTTCGCGCGCTGGGACCGCATGGCCAAGCAGTTCGCGCGCATCTCGAAAGACATCAACATGGCCGTCAAGGCCGGCGGCGGTGACGTCAATTCGAACCCCGCGCTGCGGCGCCAGGTGCAGAACGCGCGCAACATCAACATGCCGAAGGACAAGGTCGAGGCCGCCATCAAGCGCGCGCTCGGCAATGACTCGGCGAACTATGAACAGATCATCTACGAGGGTTACGCGCCGCACGGCGTGGCCGTCCTCGTCGAAACCGCCACGGACAATCCGACGCGCACCGTCGCCTCGGTGCGCACCATCTTCTCGAAGGGCGGCGGCAACCTCGGCACCGCGGGCAGCGTCGCGTTCCAGTTCCGCAAGATGGGTGTGTTCCGCCTGAAGCCCGAGGGCATCGACCAGGATGACCTCGAGCTCTATCTCATCGATCACGGACTCGAGGAGTTCGGCGAAGGAACGGGCGACAAGGGCGAGCCGCAGCTCGTCGCGCGCTGCCTGTTCCCGGATTTCGGACACTTGCAGGAAGCGCTCGAGAAGCGCGGCATCCACCCGATCTCCGCGACGCACGAATACCTCTGCACGACGCCGATCGAACTACCCGAAGCCCAGGCCAACGAGGTTCTGGAGCTCATCGACAATCTCGAGCAGAACGACGACGTGCAGAATGTCTACCACTCTCTCGTCTGACATGGACGCCCTCGAAGCGCTCAACACGCGCAGCTCCGCCAAGACCTATGGCGCGACGCCGCCGTCGGGAGACGATCTCGCGAAGGTACTGCAGGCCGCGGTGCGCGCGCCGGATCACGGTCGCCTGCGCCCGTGGCGCTTCATGCTGATCGAGGGCGAGCAGCGCGGGAAGTTGGGCGAGATGCTCGCGGCGTCCGCGCGGCGCCGCAAGCCGGGACTTTCCGAGGGCGACCTGCAACGTGAGCGCGACAAGGCCCTGCGCGCGCCGCTCATCATCGTCGTCGTGTGCCGCGCAGTCCTGGGCACGAAGGTGCCCGTCATCGAACAGATCCTCGCCGCCGGCGCCGCCGCGCAGAACATCCTGCTGGCGCTGCATGCGCTCGGTTACTCCGCGGCGTGGAAAACCGGCGAAGCCTGCTACGACCCGGAAATGAAACTCGCGCTCGGCCTCAATGCCGACGACCACCTCGTCGCCATGATCTACACCGGCGGCGGCGCCGGCGCGACGTTCGCGACCGGCAAGCCGGCGAGCGTGCAGGATGCGATGCTGGAGTTTCCGGGCTAGTTAGTCGGCTGCTTCGTGCCCGCGGAACCAGCCGCGGCCCGGACCAAACAGCAGGATTACCGTGACCAGCGACAGAATGGACGGCACGACCAATGTCACGATCCTCGGCCAGTCAACCCGGTATTGCATACCTTCGACGGGCCATTCAATCACGGAGAACAAGAGTGCCAGCCAGGAGGCGGAAATCAGCCAGAGCATGAAAAACACGATTCGTGCCCAGTTTCGTCCGCGCGCGATGGCCACGCACAACACGAGGGTGATCGCGGCGTCGATACCTCCCAGGAGAAGCGCCACAGGACCGCCCACTTTTCGCGAACTGATGACATGCGCGATCAAGAACAATATCTCGGCGACGATCAGCAATAGCGCAACGTTGATAGCGGTCGGGCGCGGGCCCTTGGCCTCGGCACGCGCCTTCTCGACGCTCGCAACATCCGCATTGGGGGGCGAATAGGGAGAGCGGGTATCGTTCACTCGAGAGCCGCCAACTCGAGTAGTTCAACGCCCTCGCGCACCTGGTCGCCGACCTTCACGTCGACTTGCTTCACGGTGCCGGTGAACGGGGCGACCATCGTGTGTTCCATCTTCATCGCTTCCATGACCACCAGCGGCGCGCCTCGTTCGACCCTGTCACCGGCTTGCACGTTGATGGCAAGTATCCGGCCTGGCATAGGCGCCGCAAGGCTTCCGTGGCGATCCGTGCCCTGTGTCGTCGGCGCGTGGGGATCGACGATCTGAAAGACGAGGTGCTCGATGCCGCGGTACAGGTGCACGGCGCCGCCCGCGACGACCGCTTCGAATTCGATCTCCGCCGGCGGGTTCGCGAAATCGATGAGCGTTTTCCGTTCGATGTCGCGCCAGCGCAGGGCCACTTCGCGTTTCGAGCGGCCCAGCAATCTCCATCCCTCCGCGGCCGACCAGGGCGATGGGCCGACCAACGGCGCGATCGCCCGCCACGCGGCGAGACGCCAGACTGATTCGGGAGGCTCGTGACCTTCCGGCAACACGTGTGCGCGTTCGCGCTCGATGAGCGCGGTATCGAGCCTGCCTTCGACGAACGACGGCGCGGTAGCCAACCGTCCGAGGAATTCGACATTCGTGCGTACGCTCGCGACGCGGAACCGCTCCAGCGCGCCACGCAGGCGCACGATCGCTTCCGCGCGCGTCGCGCCATGAACGATGAGCTTGGCGATCATCGGGTCGTAGTAGGGCGTGATCACGTTGCCCTGCCGCACCCCTGTGTCGATGCGCAGGTCCGCCGACTCCGGCGGCGTCGCGAGGTATCCGAGCCGGCCGATCGAGGGCAGGAATTCACGCTCGGGATCCTCGGCGTAGATGCGCGCCTCGATGGCATGTCCCGCGATCTTCACATCGTCCTGCTTCAGGGGCAGTGGCTCTCCGGCGGCGACTCGCAATTGCCATTCCACGAGGTCGAGTCCCGTGATCATCTCGGTCACGGGATGCTCCACCTGCAGGCGCGTGTTCATTTCCATGAAGTAGAACGGGCCGTCCGCAGCCGCGATGAATTCCACTGTGCCGGCGCCGACGTAGTCGACGGCCCGCGCGGCCGCGACTGCGGCCTCGCCCATCGCGCGGCGCCGCTCCGACGTCATGCCCGGCGCGGGCGCTTCCTCGATGACCTTCTGGTGGCGGCGCTGCACGGAGCAGTCGCGCTCGAACAGGTGAATCACGTTGCCGCGTGTGTCGCCGAAGACCTGGATTTCGATGTGCCGCGCGGGCGCGACGAACTTCTCGACCAGCACCCGCGCATCGCCGAACGCCGCGCTCGCCTCGCGCTGGCAGCTCGCCAGCGCGGCCGCGAAGTCCGCGGCCACGTCCACGCGCCGCATGCCCTTGCCGCCCCCGCCCGCCACGGCCTTGATGAGCACGGGGTAACCGATGCGCGCGGCCTGCGACTGTAGATAGTCCAACGCCTGGATGTCGCCGTGATATCCGGGCGTCAGCGGCACCCGCGCCTTCTCCATGAGCGACTTGGCCGCCGACTTCGAGCCCATCGCCTCGATGGATTCCGGCGATGGACCGACGAACACCAGGCCCGCGGCGGCGCAGGCGCGCGCGAACTGCGTGTTTTCCGAAAGGAATCCGTAGCCGGGGTGGATCGCCTGGGCACCGGTCCTGCGCGCCGCTTCGATGATGGCCTCGCCACGCAGGTAGCTGTCGCGAGGCAATGCGCCGCCGATGTGGACGGCCTCGTCGCAGGCCGCGACGTGGGCCGCGTCCGCGTCGACATCCGAATACACGGCAACCGTGCCGATGCCGAGGCGCCGCGCGGTGCGCGCGACGCGGCAGGCGATCTCGCCGCGGTTCGCGATGAGCAGCTTGGAGAACACGACTACTTCCGGGGTGCCCAGGAGGGCGGGCGTCTCTCGAGGAATGCCGCGATTCCTTCGCGGCCTTCGGGAGAGACTCGCGCGTCGGCGATGCACTTTGCCGTTTCGGCGAGCAGGACGTCGTCCAAAGGCGTTTCGATGACGTCGGCGAGCAGGCGCTTGGTCGCCGCAAGCGCCGCGGGGCTGGCGGCCAGCAAGGCGGCGATGATGCGGTCGATGGCGGCGTCGAGGTCACCTGCCGCGACGGTCTCGTGCACCAGGCCGACTTCCCGCGCGCGCCGCGCATCGAACTTCTCGGCGGTGAGCATGTAGCGCGCCGCGTTGCGCGGACCCATCGCGCGCACGAGATGTGGCGAGATGGTGGCGGCGACGATGCCGAGCTTCACCTCGGAAAGCGCGAAGCTCGCCGAGTCCACCGCGACGGCGATATCGCAGGCCGCGGCGAGTCCAACACCGCCGCCGAAGGCATCGCCCTGCACCCGCGCGATCACGGGTTTCGACGCGGCATGCACCGCGTTGAACATGCGAGCCACCTTGAGCGCGTCGGCATGGTTCTCCGCGTGGCTGAAATCGGCCATGGCGCGCATCCAGTTGAGATCCGCGCCGGCGCAGAACGCGGGACCGCGCGCCGCGACGACGACGACACGCGTAGCCGCGTGCGCTTCGATGTCGGCGAACGCGCGCGCGATGTCCGCGATCAAAGCGTCGTTGAATGCATTTCGTACCTCGGGCCGGTTGAGCCACAGCCAACGCACCGCGCCACGCTGCTCGATCTCGAGGTGCCGGTAGTCAGACATGCGCCGCCCCTACATTCGAAACACGCCGAAGCGAGTTTCCGGGATCGGCTGACGATTCGCCAGCGCGAGACCGAGCGCCAGGCACATGCGGGTATCGCGCGGATCGATGACGCCGTCGTCCCAGAGCCGCGCGGTGGCGTAATAGGGATTGCCCTGCGTCTCGTATTGATCGCGGATGGGCGCCTTGAACGCGGCCTCTTCCCCGGCGCTCCAGGTTCCGCCCTTCGCCTCGATGGCGTCACGCCGCACGGTCGCGAGCACGTTCGCCGCCTGCTCGCCGCCCATGACGGAGATGCGCGAGTTGGGCCAGGTCCACAGGAAACGCGGCGCGTACGCGCGCCCGCACATGCCGTAATTGCCGGCGCCGAAACTGCCGCCGACGATGACGGTGAACTTCGGCACGCGCGCGCAGGCCACGGCGGTCACCATCTTCGCGCCGTGCCGCGCGATGCCTTCGTTCTCGTACTTCTTGCCGACCATGAATCCGGTGATGTTCTGCAGGAAGACGAGCGGGATGCGCCGCTGGCAGGCGAGCTCGATGAAATGCGCACCCTTCTGCGCGGACTCGCTGAAGAGAATGCCGTTGTTCGCGAGGATCGCGACCGGCATGCCGTGAATGCGCGCGAAGCCCGTCACGAGCGTCGTGCCATAACGCGCCTTCCATTCGTCGAACTCGCTGCCATCGACGAGGCGCGCGATGATCTCGTGCGAGTCGAACGGCTTGCGCGGATCGGTGGGAATGAGGCCGTAAAGGTCTTCCGCGGAGTGCAGAGGTTCGGAGAACGTATTGCCCTCGCCGGAGTTGGATCCGGTCCCGATCGGATCCGCCCGTAGCCCCGCAATGATCCGCCGCGCGATACCGAGCGCGTGCGCATCGTTCTCCGCCAGATGATCGACCACTCCGGATAGTTTGGCGTGCACCTCACCACCCCCGAGTTCCTCGGCGCTGACCACTTCGCCGGTGGCCGCCTTCACGAGCGGCGGGCCACCCAGGAAGATCGTCCCCTGGTTGCGCACGATGATCGATTCATCACTCATCGCCGGCACGTACGCGCCGCCCGCGGTGCACGAGCCCATGACCACCGCGATCTGCGGAATCCCCGCCGCCGACATGTTCGCCTGGTTGTAGAAGATGCGGCCGAAGTGCTGCTCGTCGGGGAACACCTCGTCCTGGCTCGGCAGGTGCGCGCCGCCGGAGTCCACGAGATAGATGCACGGCAGCCGGTTCTCCTCGGCCACACCCTGCGCGCGCAGATGCTTCTTGATACTGACCGGGTAGTAAGTGCCGCCTTTCACCGTCGGGTCGTTGCAGACGATGACGCACTCGCGCCCCGAGACCCGTCCGATGCCGGTGATGATCCCCGCGCCGGGGGATTCGTCGTCGTACATGCCGAAGGCGGCGAGCGGTGAAAGCTCGAGGAAAGGCGCGCCTGGATCCAGCAGCATTTCCACGCGGTCGCGCGGCAGCAACTTGCCCCGGGCCACGTGTTTCGCGCGGGCTGCTTCGCCGCCACCCAGGGCCGATTTCGCCTGCCGGGCCCTCAATTCTTCGACCAGCGCCCGCATGGCCGTCGCGTTCGCGGCGAATTCAGCGCCTGTCCTATCGACTTTGGATTCGAGCGGCGACATGATTGTCCGACAATAGTACAATTGATGAATCGAAGGCAAGCGAGCCGGTACGCAGACATGAACCCACTCGACCGCTGCGATTTCGATTTCGGCCTCGGCGAGGAGCTCGACGAGGTGCGCGCACAGGTGCGGCGTTTCGCACGCGAGCGCATCGCGCCGCGCGCCGAGGAGATCGACCGCACGAATGAATTCCCCCGCGACCTGTGGCCCGAGCTCGGCGCCGCGGGCCTGCTCGGCATCACCGTGCCGGAGCGCTGGGGCGGCGCGAACCTCGGCTACCTCGCGCACATCGTCGCGATGGAGGAGATCTCGCGCGCTTCGGCGTCGGTCGCGCTCTCGTACGGCGCGCACTCGAACCTGTGCGTGAACCAGATCCATCGCAACGGGAACGAGGACCAGAAGAAGAGGTTTCTCCCGAAGCTCGTCTCCGGTGAGTTCGTCGGCGCCCTCGCGATGAGCGAGCCGAACGCGGGCTCGGACGTCGTCAGCATGCAGCTCCGCGCCGACAAGAAGGGCGGCCGCTACCTGCTCAACGGCTCGAAGATGTGGATCACGAACGGCGGCGAGGCCGACGTGATGGTCGTCTACGCGAAGACCAATCCCGAAGCGGGGCCGAAGGGCATCACCGCGTTCTGCGTCGAGAAGGGGGCGAAGGGCCTCTCGTTCGGCGAGAAGCTCGACAAGCTCGGCATGCGCGGCTCGAACACGTACCCAGTGTTCTTCGAGGACTGCGAGGTGCCGGAGGAGAACGTGCTCGGCGCGGTCAACAACGGCGTGCGCGTCCTCATGTCCGGGCTCGACTACGAGCGCGCCGTGCTCGCGGGCGGGCCGCTCGGCATCATGCGCTCCTGCCTCGACGTCACGCTCCCGTACGTGCACGAGCGCAAGCAGTTCGGCCAGAGCATCGGCGAGTTCCAGCTGATGCAGGGCAAGATCGCCGACATGTACACCACCTGGCAGGCGACGCGCGCGTACGTGTATGCGGTCGGCCGCGCGTGCGACCGCGGCGGCCATGCGCGCGCGCTGCGCAAGGACGCGGCCGGTGCCATCCTCTACGCCGCCGAGAAGGCCACGTGGATGGCCGGCGAGGCGATCCAGGCGCTCGGCGGCAACGGCTACGTCAACGACTACCCGACGGGGCGGCTGTGGCGCGATGCGAAGCTCTACGAGATCGGCGCGGGCACGAGCGAGATCCGCCGCATGCTGATCGGCCGCGAGCTGTACTCGGAGACGATGTGACCGCCGGCGCCCCATGCTCGCGCTGAAGAGTCGCGTCGACACGCGCTCGCCCGAGTTCGAGGCGAACGCCCGCGCGATGCGCGCCTTGGT
>JAEWLQ010000065.1 GCA_023457495.1 Pseudomonadota bacterium | reverse complement strand
AACGCGGAGTTAGCTAGAGCCTGTCTAGCCGCCGAGCGTCGGCGCCGCTAACTCCGCGTTTTCTCACCCGGCACCGACCTCTTCAGGGCAGTGACTCGTCGTCGGACATGCCCAGTTCCTTGAGCTTCCGGGTCAGGGTGTTGCGGCCCCAGCCGAGCACGCGTGCGGCTTCCTGACGGTGGCCGTGGGTGCGGTTGAGGGCGACGCGGATGAGGACGCGCTCGAATTCGGGCATCGCCTGGTCGAGCCAGGCGACGGTGCCGTCGTAGGGCTGGGCTTTCGCCCACAGGGTCAGCGCCGCGGCCCAGTCGGTCTGCGCGGCCGGCGTGACGATGTGCATTTCCGAGGGCAGGTCCTGCAGCTGGATCTCGCTGCCCGGGGCGAGCGCGGTCAGCCGGCGGCACAGGTTCACCAGCTCGCGTACGTTGCCCGGCCAGCGGTACGACTGCAGACGCTCGAGCGTGACGGGCGCCAGCGTCTTGGTCTCCGTTCCCAGTTCCGAAGCCGCCAGCCGCAGGTAGTGGCCTAACAAGTCCGGCACGTCCTCCGTGCGCGAGCGCAGCGGCGGCAGTTCGATGCGGATGACGTTGAGGCGGTGGTAGAGATCCTCGCGGAAGATCCCTCGCTCGACGCGCTCCTCGAGGTTCTGGTGCGTCGCCGCGATGACGCGCACGTCGACCTTGATCGGTGTCTGACCACCGACGCGATAGAACTCCCCTTCCGCCAGCACGCGCAGCAGGCGCGTCTGCAGCGGCGTCGACATGTCGCCGATCTCGTCGAGGAACAGTGTGCCGCCGTTGGACTGCTCGAAGCGGCCGCGGCGCTGTGCGTCGGCGCCGGTGAAGGATCCTTTCTCGTGGCCGAACAACTCGGACTCGAGTAGTTCGGCCGGGATCGCCGAGGTGTTCAACGCGACGAAGGGTTTGGACGCCCGCGGGCTATGCTCGTGTAATGCACGCGCGACCAGTTCCTTGCCCGTGCCGGATTCGCCCGTGATGAGCACCGCCACGCTCGAGCGCGACAGGCGTCCGATGGCGCGGAACACCTGCTGCATCGCCGGCGCCTTGCCCAGCAACTCGGGAATTTCCGGCGCGTGCGTCGGCGCCTCGTCGCTGCGCCGCGCGGTCTGGCCGGCGCGCCGCACGAGCTCGACCGCCTGGTCGATGTCGAACGGCTTCGGCAGATATTCGAACGCGCCGCCTTCATAGGCGGACACCGCGCTCGGCAGATCCGAGTGCGCGGTCATGACGATCACCGGCAAGGTCGGGTGCGCGCCGCGCACCTCGCGCAGCAGATCGATGCCGGAGCTGCCGGGCATGCGGATGTCGGTGAGCAGCACGTCCGGCGCATCGGTGCGCAACGCCGCGAGCGCGGGCTCGGCGGAATCGAACGCGCGCGGCACCATGCCGCTGGCGCGCAGCGCCCGCTCCAGCACCCACCGGATCGACGCGTCGTCTTCGACGAGCCAGACGCGCAGGGCCGGCTGATTGGCGGGCGGCGAGGTGGCGTTGTGCATATAGGTTGGATCGACGCTCATGCGTTCTCCGGTAAGGGCAGCAGGATCGTGAAGACCGTGCGCCCGGGCTTGCTTTCGAATTCGATGAGGCCACCGTGGCGCGTGACGAGCTCTTGCGAAACCGCGAGCCCGAGGCCGGTGCCGTTGGCACGACCGGTGACCAGGGGAAAGAAAATGGTGTCCGAGAGCTCGGGCGGGACGCCCGGCCCGTTGTCCTCGACCTGCAGGATCGCGGCGAGCTTGTGTCGCGCGGTGCCGATGTTCACGTTCGCCGCGACACGGGTCCGTATCACGATGCGCCCGCGCTCACCGACCGCGAGCAGGGCATTGCGCGCGACATTGAGCAGCGCCTGGATGATCTGGTTCGCATCCACCTCGGCGTTCGGCAGCGACGGATCGTAATCGCGCTCGACCAGCACGCCGGAGCGCGCCTCGCTGCGCAGCAGGCGGAACACGTGTTCGCAGATCTCGTGGATGTTGATGAACGTCTTCTGCGGCGCGCGCGACGGGCCGATCATCGAATCGACCAGCGCGGTCAGGCGATCCGCCTCACTGATGATGATGCCGGTGTACTCGCGCAGGTGCTCGTGCAGCTCACGTTCGAGTAGTTGGGCCGCGCCGCGCAGGCCGCCGAGCGGATTCTTGATCTCGTGCGCGAGCTGCCGGACCATCTGGCGGCTCGAGTCGAGTCGCGCCATCAGCTCGTTTTCGCGCGAGATGCGCTGACGCTGCGTGGCGTCGGAAATTTCCAGCAGCAGGTACTTGCGGTCGAATTCGCTGTCCATCGGCGTCATCGTGACGTCGATGACGCGATGCTCGCGGCCGAGCGGGCCGGTCATCACCGCCATTTCGCGCTCGGACAGCGTTTCGCCGCTGTCGAGCGCGCGGCGCATGAGCGGGTTCAGCGAATCCGCCTGGAGCACCAGCGAGAGAAAGGGTTTGCCGCGCGCCTGGTTGACGCTGACGGCGAGCAGATCCTGCGCGGCGACGTTCGCGTAGACCACGCACAGGTCCGCGTCGAGCACGACGATACCGGTCGCCAGCGCGCCGATGAGATCGGCGGGCTCGAAATGCGCGATCGCGGATGGAAGAAAGCGTTCAACCGCCATGCTGGCCTCCGGCCGCGCATGACGACGCGATCAGTTGCGAGGTTGAGGCCTGGCGGGCAGACCCCGGCCCGGCATGTGCAGCGACGGCCTGAAGACGTGGAACTGCGAGCTGGCGTTGCACAGGGCACGGCCGAAGCGGTCTTTCACCGTGGCGGTCACCGTGTGAGTGCCCCGGTCCACGGGCGCCTGAAGCACATATTTGCCCGTGCCTTCGCCCACCGCTCGTCCGTCGATGGTCAACTCGACGAGGTCCCCGGGGCGCAGCGGCGGTTGCAGCGTCACACCGAGATTCACGACCTCGGGATTCGTGAACGTCTCGTCCTGCCCCGGCTGCGTCGCACAGCTCTCGTAGCGGAAATCGTCGACCTGCGAGAGCAGTTGCTGCTCGCGTGGCAGCGATGAGGAAGTCGTGTTGGCGGGCGGCGCCGAGTAGGTTTGCGCCGGTTGCAGGTCGACCGGTTGACCGCCCGGCAACGGGCGATCCGAATAAGTCTTGGTGCCGTCCTTTTCGACGCGCACGTACGTCGTCGCCAGCGTCGTCGACGCGACGAACAACATGCCTATTGCGATGAGCGGCAGGCGTCTCATGGGACGGGAGCATAACGCCTGCCCCTGAATGCAGCCAAAACGCGTCGCACAGAATCAGGCGGCGACCCCCGGCCAGGGCCGCCGCCAGGCTCAAATGCGCGGCCGGGACGCCGGCGGGTGTGAACGTCGGGTCGATCCCCGCGTGTTTCTCCCCGCTGGCATCCAGCCGCCTCATGCCGCCTCAGCAGCTGTAGTACAGGTCGAGCTCAACCGGGTGAGTCGACATGCGGTAGCGCGTGACTTCCTGCATCTTGAGGCCGATGTAAGCGTCGATCACGTCATTGGTGAACACACCACCGCGCGTCAGGAACTCGCGATCCTTGTCGAGGGACTCGAGCGCCATGTCGAGCGAGTGACACACCTGCGGAATCTGCTTCTCTTCCTCCGGCTCCAGGTCGTACAGATCTTTGTCCGCGGGCGCGCCCGGGTCGATCTTGTTCTGGATGCCGTCGAGGCCCGCCATCATCATCGCTGCGAACGCGAAGTACGGATTCGCCAGCGAGTCCGGGAAGCGCACTTCGATGCGGCGCGCCTTCGGGTTCGAAATCCACGGAATGCGGATCGACGCCGAACGGTTGCGCGCGGAGTACGCGAGCATGACCGGCGCTTCGAAGCCGGGGACGAGGCGCTTGTAGCTGTTCGTGCCCGGGTTCGTGAACGCGTTGATCGCCTTCGCGTGCTTGATGATGCCGCCGATGTAGTAGAGCGCGGTGTCCGAGAGGCCGCCGTACTTGTCGCCCGCGAACAGCGCCTTGCCGTCCTTCTGCAGCGACTGGTGCACGTGCATGCCCGAACCGTTGTCACCGACCAGCGGCTTCGGCATGAACGTCGCCGTCTTGCCGTAGCTGTGGGCCACGTTCTGCACGCAGTACTTGAGGATCTGCACTTCGTCGGCCTTCTTCACGAGGCCGCCGGCGCCAACGCCGATTTCGCACTGGCCGCCCGTGGCGACTTCGTGGTGATGCACCTCGACCTTCATGCCCATCTCGACGAGCGCATCGCACATCGCCGAGCGGATGTCCTGGTAGGCATCGACCGGCGGTACCGGGAAGTAGCCGCCCTTGACGCCCGGGCGATGGCCCTTGTTGCCGTCCGGATAAACCGTGTTGCTGTTCCACGCACCCTGCCCCGAGTCGATCTCGTAGGAGCTGCCATTCATTCCGCTGTTCCAGCGGACGCTGTCGAAGATGAAGAACTCGTTCTCGGGTCCGAAAAGCGCCCCATCGGCAATACCCGTGGACTTGAGATACGCCTCTGCGCGTTTGCCGAGCGAGCGCGGGTCGCGCTCATAGCCCTGCATGGTCGCCGGTTCGATGATGTCGCAGCGGATGTTGACCGTGGTCTGCTCGAAGAACGGATCGATCACGGCGGTCGTGGAATCGAGCGCCAGGATCATGTCCGACTCGTTGATCCCCTTCCAACCTGCGATGGAGGAGCCGTCGAACATCTTTCCGTCGCGGAACAGTTCTTCGTCGACGAGATTCGCGGGAATCGTTACGTGTTGTTCTTTGCCGCGGGTGTCGGTGAAGCGAAGGTCGGCATACTTGACCTCCTTGTCCTTGATCAACTTGATTACATCAGCCGGTTTCATTGTTTTACCTCTGCCTTGGAAGGGTTTGAGCCTCGGTCTCAATGCATTCGCTGTGCCACCCTGGGAATCCTTTTGAATCAAGCGGTTAGCGGACTCGGGGATCAAGATACGCACATATTTGGTGCGAGCGGCGGAAATTCTGCACCATTTCGATCCGTGTTTGGGCCGCTTGAATTCACGATCGCACCCAGTTGAGGCGCGATATGGTTTCCATATGAATCTATCGGGCGTATAGTCCACATATGGACTTGGAGGGACTCGCAATGCCTCTCACCGTAGCCGATCGTTTTCCAGACTCCCGCTCTCACCGGCCGTCGAATCCGGCCCTGGGGGGCGCGGGCCTGCGCGCCTTCGCGAACATCGCCGAAGCCTGGGGCCTCAGTATCGCCGAGCAGCTCCAGTTGCTGGGCATCGGATCGCGCTCGACGTTCTTCAAATGGCGGCGCGAGCAGTCGCCGCGCCTGCCGCGCGACACGCTCGAACGGCTCTCCTATCTGCTCGGCATCTATAAGGCGCTGCAGATCCTGATCCCCGATCCGCGCGCCGCCGACGAATGGATTCGCCGGCCGAATTCGGCGGCCCCCTTCGGCGGGCGCTCGGCGCTCGATCGCATGTTGTCAGGCCAGGTTGCCGATCTCTACGTGGTTCGGCAGTACCTCGACGCCGAGCGCGGATAACGGCGTCCGCGCCTTTACCAGGGATGGTGTCTCCGGTTCCAACCGCGCGTCCGGTACGTTTCGCGCCCGCGCATCGCATCGTCGCGAGCCGATTGCCGACCATCCACCTGTTCGAGCGCGTCGCGGATCCCGCGGACTGGGATGCGCTCTACGAGCTGGAATCGCTGACGAATCCTCGCATCCGCAACGAAGTCGGCGACCTTCACCTGGTGCCGCGCGGCGACCGCGTCGCAGGTCCGAACGCGTCCATCGTGATGGCGCCGTTCACGCACCTGTCGCCCGAGGGCACGCGTTTCACGGACGGGCATTTCGGCGCGTATTACGCCGCTGAGTCGCTCGAGACCGCGATCGCGGAGACGCGTTTTCACCGCGAGAATTTCCTGCGCGCGACCAGCCAGCCGTCGATCGAGCTCGAGATGCGCTGTTACCTCGCGGACATCGCCTGCGAGTTGCACGATCTGCGCGGCCTGCGCACGTCGATGGGCGACGTGTACGACCCGTCGAGCTACCAGGCCTCGCAGAAGCTCGGCCGGGAGTTGCGCGAGGCCGGCTCGAACGGCATCGCGTTCGACAGCGTGCGGCGCAATGGCGGCGAATGCGTGGCCGTCTTCCGGCCGCGGCTGGTGCAGAACGTGCGCCAGAGCGTGCATCTGAGATATGCCTGGGACGGTCATCGCATCTCCGATGTCTACGAAATCCGGGTGCTCGGACCGTCCTGACCGGTTGACTGGGAACCCGCGGGGCCGGGATATACTGCGCGCCGCATTTTTCCGGCCATGCACATGACCCAGCTTTCCGCAGCGCAACTTTCCGAACAGCCGCTGGGCACTCCGCCCCGCACCTTCCAGGACCTGATCTTCGCGCTGCAGAAGTACTGGGCCGATCAGGGCTGCGTGATTCTTCAGCCGTACGACATGGAGATGGGCGCGGGCACCTTCCACACCGCGACCTTCCTGCGCGCGATCGGCCCCGAGCCCTGGTCCGCGGCCTACGTGCAGCCGTCGCGCCGGCCCACCGACGGCCGTTATGGCGACAATCCATTCCGCCTGCAGCACTACTACCAGTTCCAGGTGGTGATCAAACCCTCGCCGCTGCCGATCCTGGATCTGTATCTCGGCAGCCTGCGCTCGCTCGGCTTCGACACGCTGGTGCACGACGTACGCTTCGTCGAGGACAACTGGGAATCCCCGACGCTGGGCGCCTGGGGACTGGGCTGGGAGGTGTGGCTCAACGGCATGGAGGTCACGCAGTTCACGTATTTCCAGCAGGTGGGCGGACTCGACTGCAAGCCCGTGACCGGCGAAATCACCTACGGTCTCGAGCGCCTCGCGATGTACCTGCAGGGCGTCGAGAGCATCTTCGACATCGTCTGGGCCGATGGTCCGCTGGGCAAGGTCACCTACCGCGACGTGTATCACCAGAACGAAGTGGAGCAGTCGAAGTACAACTTCGAGGTCGCGGACACGACGGTACTGCTGCGAAGGTTCGACGAACACGAAGCGGAGTTCGCGCGGCTCATCGAGGCGAAGCTCGCGTTGCCCGCATACGAGCAGGTGATGAAGGCCTCGCACACGTTCAACCTGCTCGATGCGCGCAAGGCGATCTCGGTCACGGAGCGGCAGCGTTACATCCTGCGCGTGCGCACGATGGCGCGCGCGGTGGCGCAGGCGTACTACGACAGCCGTGAGGCGCTGGGCTTTCCGATGCTGGGTAGTTCGGCCAAGGCCGGCGCCGCCCCGAAGGGAGCCGCATGAGCACACGCGATTTCCTGGTCGAGATCGGCACCGAAGAGCTGCCGCCGCTCGCGCTGCCCGAGCTCGAGCGCGCGTTTGCCGACGGCATTCGCAATGGACTGAAAGAAGCCGGCCTGCCGCTCGGCGACCTGCATTCGTTCGCGACGCCACGCCGTCTCGCCGTGCTCGTCCATGAACTAGCTACTTCCCAGCCCGCGCAGGCGATCAAGCTCAAGGGCCCGCCGGTGAGCGCGGCCTTCGGCAAGGATGGCGCGCCGACCGCGGCCGCGACCAAGTTCGCCGAGAAGTGCGGCGTCGCCGTGAGCGCGCTCACGCGGATCTCCGAGGGCAAGGGCGAGTTCCTGTTTTTCGAAGGCACGAAGCCGGGTCTCGCGACCGCGGCGCTGCTGCCCGCGATCGTGCAGCGCTCGCTCGATGCGCTGCCGATCCCGAAGCGCATGCGCTGGGGCGATTCCGAAGCGGAATTCGTACGTCCCGTGCACTGGCTGGTCATGCTCTTCGGCAACGACGTCGTGCCGGCCCGCACCCTCGACACCGACGCCGGCCGTCACACGCGCGGGCATCGCTTCATGGGCAAGCGCGAGCCGCTCGAGCTCGCGTCTCCCGCGGACTACTCGAAGGTGCTGTTCGACGATTACGTGATCGCCGACTTCGCGGCGCGCCGCGAGCGCATCCGCGAGCGCGTCGCCGAGGCAGGCGAGAAACTGCGCGGCCACACGCTGATCGACGCCGAACTACTCGACGAGGTCACGGCGCTGGTGGAATGGCCCGACGCCGTCGCCGGCAACTTCGAAGCCCGCTTCCTCGACCTGCCGCGCGAGGTGTTGATCTCGACGCTGCAGGAGCATCAAAGGTACTTCCCGGTCGAGACCCGCGACGGCAAGCTGCTCGCGCACTTCGTCACGGTGAGCAACATCCGCAGCCGCGACTCGGCCAAGGTTCAGGCCGGCAACGAGCGCGTCGTGCGTCCCCGACTCTCCGACGCCGCGTTCTTCTACGCGCAGGATCGCAAGCAGAAGCTCGCCGACCGCGTGCCCGCGCTCGACGCGGTGACGTTCCAGGCGAAGCTCGGCTCGATCGGCGACAAGGTGCGCCGCGTCACGAAGCTCGCCGGTGAAACCGCGCTGCTCATCGACGCCGACCGCGCGCAGTCCGAGCGCGCCGCGACGCTCGCCAAGTGCGACCTGCTGTCGAACATGGTCGGTGAATTCCCGGAACTGCAGGGAATCATGGGCCGCTACTACGCGCTCGCCGACGGCGAACCCGTCGAAGTCGCGAACGCCATCGACGAGCACTACATGCCGCGCGGCGCCGGCGGGCAACTGCCCGGCGCCGGCGTGGGTGTGGCGGTCTCGCTGGCCGACAAGCTCGACACGCTCGCCGGCATCTTCTCCATCGGCCAGAAGCCGAGCGGCACGAAGGACCCGTTCGGCCTGCGCCGCGCCGCGATCGGCGTGTTGCGCATCGCGATCGAGAAGGAACTCGACATCGACCTGCGCGCACTGGTCGACCGCGCCTGCGAGCTGCAGCCGGTCAAGTCCGAGAAGGTTTCCGAGGAGTTGTGGCAGTACATCCTCGAGCGGTTGCGCGCCTATCTGCTCGATGCCGGCAATGCCGGCGCCGTGGCGGGTGCGACCACCGAGATGTTCGATGCGGTCAACGCGAGCGCGCCCGTGTCGCCGCTGGATTTCGGCGCACGTCTCGCCGCGCTCGTGAAGTTCCTGGGCCTGCCGGAAGCCGCCAGTCTCACGGCGGCCAACAAGCGCATCTCCAACATCCTGAAGAAGGCCGAAGTCGGCGCCCGCGGCACGGTCGATGCAACGCTGCTGCGCGAACCGGCGGAAAAGGCGCTGCAGGAAGCGGTCGCCGCCATCGTCGGCGACGTCACGCGCGCGCTCGACAAGCGCGACTACGGCACGGCGCTGACGCGGCTCGCGACGCTGCGGCCCACGGTCGATGCCTTCTTCGATGCGGTGATGGTCAACGCCGAGGATCCGGCACTGCGCCGCAATCGGCTCGCGCTGCTCTCGGAGCTGCGCGGTCTGTTCGCCCGCATCGCCGACCTGTCGTACCTGCCGGGCTGACGTCTCGGGTCCGCAACCAGCATGCAGTGGCTAGGCTCGATCGTATTCACGGTATTCCTGTTCGCGTGGATGCTGTTCTTCGGATTCGCGTACTGCGTGATCACGCCGTTCCTGTCATTCAGGGGCAGGTTCTGGTTGGCGGGCGTGATGACGCACGTGGTGTTCTTCGCGCTACGCGTCCTGTGCGGGCTCACCTATTCGGTCGAAGGCCGCGAGAACCTGCCGGCCGGCAACCACGTGATCTTCATGAAGCATTCGTCGACCTGGGAGACGTTCGCGATCATGATCCTGTTCGAGCCGCTGGTTTGGGTCATGAAGCGCGAGATCCTCTGGATTCCCTTCGTCGGCTGGGGCTGCATGCTCGCGCGCTGCATCGCGATCGATCGCAACGCGCGCACCGCGGCCGTCAACCAGGTGCTGACGCAGGGCAAGGACCGGCTCAACCGGCTCGGCGCGTGGATCCTGGTTTTTCCCGAAGGCACGCGCATGGCGCCGGGCGAGACCCGCAAATACGGCTCCAGCGGAACGTTGTTGGCCGCGCAGGAGAACCGGTTCATCGTCCCGGTCGCGCACAACTCCGGATATTTCTGGCCGCGCCGTGGGCTGTTGAAGAAGCGCGGCGTCATCCGGGTCGTGATCGGCCCGCCATTTCAAGCGGCTGGACGCGACCCGCGCGAGCTCAACGAAGAGATCCAGAAGTGGATAGAGGCGCATAGCAAGCCGCCGGGCTGAACTGTAGCGCCAGCCCGGCGCGCCCGCGTTGCTACGGCACGAAACCGCGCGTGCCTTGTTGTTGGTTATCGCTGGGCGATCCCGGAACCGCGGCGGACATGACATGTGAGCGCCGCCCGCCGCGTACCCCGGTCGTACGCTATCGCAAGGCAGGAGATGTGGCCAGTTTGTTAGGCCGACGGGCCCGCGAACATCACGGAGACTCGCCCCGCGGCGATTTCCCTCTCGCTTGCGCGCGCGATGAACGAATAGATCTGCCCGCCCGGATTCGCGATGAGCCGTTGCGCGTAAATGACGATGTCGGCGGCAATGTCATCGAGCCGCGCGACGGCGAGCGTGAGATCGCGCACGCCCGCGAGCAATCCGCCGCGCTCGCGCGCGCGGGGATCCAGCAAACCCCCGTGGATCGCCATCACCTGCGCGCCGTATTCGGCGATGTGCAGCGATGCCAAGTGCCCTGCATGGCGCAGTGGATTGTCGGGCGAGCGATGCGTGGAGGTGGAACACACTATCTCGCGCTCGTCGGCACTGACGATGCGCGTGATCAGGCACATCGCGCCCGCATGCGGCACGAGCGTCGCCGGGTCGCGGCCACTCACGTCCACGGTGCGCAATCGCCGGTGATGAGTAGTTCGCCGGGACCCCGCAGCGTGACGGAGCCTGCGCGTCCTGCCGCCACGAGTTCCAGCAGCGGCAGCGCGCGTAATGCCGGATTCACGAGGCGCAGTGCGTCGAGGGATTCACTCGCGCACCTCGTTTCCTGCTCGCCGGCGAAAGCCAACTCGAGCCGCGCGAGTGGTTTCATGTCCGCGGCCTCCGCTCCGAGCACCATCGCGACACTCGCCGAGTGGCCGAGCGGACGCTTGGAGAGCAGGGGTTCGGGCGCGACCGCATCGTAAGCCACCAGCAGCACGTCAGCCTTGCGCTCGCGCACGAGCGCGACGGCTTCCACGAGACCCGCGGTGAAGCTCGCGTCGAAGGCGGCGAGCGTCGTCGTCGGCTGCATGCTCTGCACCGCGATGCTCCAGTAGCCGCTCGCGGCGTTGTGCACCGAGTTGTGGAAGTCCGTGGGAGAGATGACGCGCGGCGATTGCGCCAGCGCCGAGCAGATGCGGTTCAGGACCGCCATGTCCGCATCCGAACTCGCGAAGACGGAGGCCAGGCTGTTCGCGGCGTGGCCGGCAACCGCATCTTCGGCGGCGCGGAATGCCTGGCGCACGGCGGCCGTCGCGCGGCGCCGTTCGTTGGGCGGCAGCAGCGTCGGCGCATACGGGGACTCGGGTGTCGGCGTGTGCGCCGTCACCCCGCGCAACACGTCGAGCGAAGCGTTCCACCCGGCGAGGCCCGGCGCCGCGATGCCCACCGACTTGATGATGCATTCACTCATGGATTCGCCGTCATGGCGCGGGCCCGAACAACACGCTGCAGTTGGTGCCGCCGAAGCCGAACGAGTTCGACAGCACGTATTCGACCTTCTCGTTGCGCGCTTCGAGCAGCACCGGCGTCGACAGCTTCGGATCGAGCGTGCGCGTGTTGAGGCTGCGCGGCATGAAGCCGTGTTCGATCGCGAGTAGTGAGATGGCGGCTTCGACGATGCCGGCGGCGCCCAGCGTGTGCCCGGTCCAGCCCTTGGTCGAGCTGCAGGGCGTGCGCGTGCCGAACAACGCGGTCACCGCGGTGTCCTCCGACGAATCGTTGGCCGGGGTCGCGGTGCCGTGCAGGTTGATGTAGCTCACGCGCTCCGGCGGCAACGCGCCGAGCGCGCCGCGCATGGCGAGCACGGCGCCCGCGCCATCGGGCCGCGGCTGCGACATGTGGTGCGCGTCGCTCGACTCGCCCACGCCGAGACACGCGGCGACGCCCGCCGCGCCGGGCCGCTCGAGCAGCGCGAATCCGCCGGCCTCGCCGATCGACAGGCCCTTGCGCTCGGCATCGGCCGGTCGGCAGATGTCCGGCGACACGAGCTGCAGCGC
>JAEWLQ010000064.1 GCA_023457495.1 Pseudomonadota bacterium | reverse complement strand
CGCGCACCTGCGCGCGCTCGGCGTGACCGAGCGCATCGACGCGGTCGTCGCGGTGCCCGCGGGACTGGACGCGACTGCGCTCTCCAGCCTGCGCGGGGCGCTCAGCGCGGCCGGCGTCGACGCGCGCGATTTCGTCGACGCGGCGACGCTGACCTCGGCGGCGGTTGCGGAACGCGGCCAGTACGTGCTGCTCGAGGCCGGTTGGCGATCGGCCACCGCCACGCGCGTCGCGGGCGGCGCGGAGTGTGTGTTCGAGGAGTCCTTCAAGAGCGAGCGCGCCAATCTTCTAGACGTGTACGACCTGTGGCTGCACGCGGTCGCTGCGATCATGGTCAAGAACACGCGTTTCGATCCGCTCATGACGCTGGACGTCGAGCAGCGCCTGTTCGCGGACATGCCGGCGTTCGTCGCGCAGGCCGCCGTGCATGGCAAGGTCGAGGCGGTGGTCGAGGCGGACGGGTCGCGATTCGCCGTGGAGGTCGAGGCGCAGCAGTTCGCGGACGCGGCTGTGGCCTTCTTCCGCGAGCTCGCGCGGCTCGCGCGTTCGGCGCGCATCGCGGGACAAAGCGCGGCGCTGGTGTTGCCCGCCGAGGCGCGCCGCTGGCCGGGCTTTCTCGCGCGGCTGCTCGAGGCGGAGCAGGAAGGCCTGATCATCACACCACCGGGCCTCGCGGCGGTCGCCGCGTCCTTGCAGGCTGCCGACTCGAACGTGGGACCGCGGCTGCGCCGCGTCGTCGCGCGTATCGCGGATCACAGCCTTGCCGGCGACGTCGAATATCTCGCGCCCGTGACGCCGTCGGCGGGACGCGCGCTGCCCGTCACGCACATCCTGTTCGGTGGCGACTCGAAGCGCTTTCCGGATCTTGGCCTCGTCATCGGCACCGAGGAGGTCGACAACGAGCCGCGCATCGTGCTGCCGCGCGCGGCGGCCGGGGTTTCACGCCGCCATTGTTCATTGCGGCGCGAAGGTGACCGCACCGTGCTGATCGATCACAGCCGGCATGGCACCTGGGTCAACGGCGCGCGCGTGCGCGAGCGGGCCACGGTGCGTCCCGGCGACCGCGTGCGCGTCGGCACGCCGGGCGTCGAGTTCACGCTGATTTCCGCCGCGGCCTTCGCGCCGCCGGCGCCGACCGGGGAGGGCGGATGAGGAAGCGCCGCGCCTTCGAGGTCTTCACGCTGTCGTTCCTCGACTGCATTTGCTGCGGCTTCGGCGCGGTGGTGCTGTTCTACACGATCGTGCAGGCGCAGGCGGGCGCGCAGGAGATCCTGCGCCTCGACCAGCTCACGGGCGAGGTGCGCAAGCTCGAGGAAGAAGTACTGGAAGGCACGAAGAATCTCGTGCTCCTGCGCAACACCCTCGAGAAGACCGACGACGACGCCGCGCAGGCGAAGGCGCGCGCGCTGCGTGTCGCGGCCGAGCTCAAACAGCGCCGCGAGCAATCCTCGACGATGGATGACGACAGCGTCGCGCGCCGCGAGCACATCAACAAGCTCATGGCCGACATCAAGTCGCTGGAAGAGGGCATCAAGAAACTGCAGGGCGGCGCGCTCGACAAGGGACCCGCCGGCACTCGTGTGAAGGCGTTCCGCGGTCGCGGCGACCGGCGCTACATCAGCTCGCTCAAGATGAAGGGCAAACGCATCATGGTGCTGCTCGACACCTCGGCCAGCATGATGGACGAGGACGTCGCGAAGATCCTGCGCCTGCGCAACCAGCCCGAGGCGATGCGCCGCTCGGCGCACAAATGGCGCCGCGCGCTCGACATGGTCGAGTGGATCAGCGCCCAACTACCCGACAACAGCGAGTTCCAGGTGTACGGCTTCAACACGAAGACGAAGGCGGTGCTGGCCGACACGCAGGGCAAGTGGCTCTCGTCGAGCGATCCGCGCGTCATCAACAACGTGCTCACGGCCGCGCGCGCGATCACGCCCGCGGACGGCACCAGTCTCGTCAACGCATTCCTGGCGCTGCGGACCATCCAGCCGCAGCCCGACCAGATCGTGCTGATCACCGATGGATTGCCGACGCAGGGCTCGGTGCCGCCGTCGCGCAAGTTCATCAAGGCGTCCGAGCGCGAGAAACTCTTCAACGACGCGATGAAGACCATGACTCGCGACCTGCCGATCGACGTCGTGTTGCTGCCGATGAAGGGCGACCTGCCCGCCGCGAATGCCTACTGGCAGCTCGCGCGGCGCACCGGCGGGTCGTACGTCGTCCCCTCGCGTGACTGGCCGTAGTCGGGAGCAGCGCACATGGGCATCGGCAAACGTCGCGAATTCGAAGTCTTCACGCTGTCGTTCCTCGACTGCATCTGCTGCGGTTTCGGCGCGATCATCCTGCTGCTGGTGCTCACCGACGTGGGTCAGCCCATCGTCATCGAGCGCAGCGAGAAGGACCTCAAGGGCCAGATCGATGCCTTGCAACGGCAGTTGTTCGAGCTGCGCGGCGAGACGGAGATCCTCAACCGCGAGATGCAGGGACGCGTCAAGGAGCGCGACACGCAACAGGCACGGGCCGCCGCGATGTCGGTCGACCTCAACAAGATCCGCGGCGAGTTCAAGGCGAGCAAGGGCGAGGCGACGGTCACCAACATCGTCGAGACCGAGCTGGTCTCCGCGCACCAGACGCTGACCGCCGAGATGCAGCGGCTGCTCAAGAACGCGCCCAAGAAGATAGACACGGTGATGCAGGTCGGCGGCATCCCGGTCGACAGCGAATACATCATCTTCGTGATCGACACGTCGGGCAGCATGCAGGCCGACAACTGGGAGAACGCCCAGAACGTCATGAAGGAAATCCTCGACATCTACCCCACGGTCAAGGGAATGCAGATCCTCGATGACGAGGGCAAGCCGATGTTCGCGAGCACGCGCGGCCAGTGGCTGCAGGACACGCCGGCGCAACGTGCGAAGGTCCTGTCGACCATGGTGAACTGGAAGCCTTTCAGCAATTCCAGCCCGGTGGAAGGTATCGGCGCCGCCGTTCAGTACTGGTGGGCCGCTGACAAGAAGATCAGCGTGTATGTCATCGGTGACGATTACACCGGCGCCTCGAACGAAGCGGCCCTGGCGGCGGTGCGCAAATACAACCCGCTCGACCGGCAGGGGCGCCGGCGCATCCGCATCCACGCGATCGGCATGCCCGCGGGCGCGAGCTCCCCGCCGTTTATTAACGCCCGCTTTGCTGCTTTAATGAGGGCCATGTGCGACGAGAACGAAGGCACCTTCGTCGGTCTCACCATCGGCGGACCGAGTTGCGCCATCAAGATCGACGTGCTCGGCCAGCCTCGTTGCGTCGGTTGATCCACCTACCTCGCGCCACATGCCAGGTTCCAACATGCACCCGCGCCGCCACCAGATACTAACTACCACGATGGCGGCGTGTCTGCTGCTGTTCACCGGCTGCATGAAGGTGGCCGTGCGGCCCGAGGGCGAGTTGCCCCAGGCGCTGATCGTCCGCACGCCCGCGAAGGTGGGTGTCGTCGTGTCGACCGAGATGGCCAACTACGTGCACAAGGAATCGCGCGCCAGCGTCGATTACGAGGCCGAGCTCGGTCCCGGGCACAAGCACATGGTCAAGCAGGTGTTCGAGCAGGCGTTCGCCGAGGCGCAGATGTTCGACAGCGTCGACGAGGCCCGCGTCGCGCCCGGCCTGCTCGCGATCTTCGAACCGCGCATCGAGCAGTTCTCGTTCGCGATGGCGAAGGAAACCGGCGGCGTGTACTGCGCGGTCACCATCCGCTACCAGATCCTCATCTACGCGCCCACGGGCGAACACATCGACACGCTGACGCTCACCGGCTACGGCAGCGGACCGGCTCCGCAGATCGGCAACGGCGAAGAAGAGCTCAGCATGGCGGGCTACGCGGCGATGCGGGACGCGGCCGCGAAATTCCTGACGCAGTTCAATACGCTGGAAGTAGCGAAGCCCTTGCTGGCATCACAGGCGCTTCAGCCCAAGGCCGCGCCGGTGCCGGGTTCGGTCGAAGAGCAGGCCGCGACGGCCGATGTCACCATCGAAGCGGTTCCGATCAACGATCCGCCGGTGGTGCAGGCGCCGAATACGTCCGCGCCGACGCCTACTCCGGTTTCGGTTCCGCCGGCTGCTCCGGCTCCGCAGCCGGAGGAGTCTCCGCCGGCGCCTGAGCAGGCTTCTCCGCAGATTCCGGCGCAGCAGCAGGCGGCGACTGCGCCCTGATCATCACGCGCTCCTGGAATTCCACGTTGGGCGTGGCGGCCGCCGCGCCGTTTTCGATGCGCGGCGCATAACGGGCGCGCTTCATCGAGCTCATCGAATTGCGCACGATCGATTCCGGCACGTCGGTGGTCGGTGAGGTGACGTCGTCGACGCGCCCGTCGCGATCCACGGTGAAGCGCAGTTCCACGACCTTGACGACCGATTCGGCCGGATCCAGCTGGGAACGGTCGACGTTGCTCACGGATGGCCGATAGGCGAGCAGGCGGGGGGCTTCGAGCAACTTGGTGTCGCCCGCCGCGGCCAGTGACTGCCACGCGGCGGCATACGTCTCGTACGCGCGCCGGGTGATGTTCGTCACCAGGTACCAGTCCGCGAGGTCGGTCAGTACCTCGCCACGCAGCTTCTGATCGACCGGCGAGTTCGAATCGATGATCTCGAGCGCGGTTATCAGGGACGTTTCCCCGCGCCTTTGCTGAGTGCCTTCCGGAACCACGCCCGCGCCCGGTCCCCCGGTGTTGAACGTGGAACCGGTGTCGGCGCCCTCGACGCCGTAGAACTGCTCGAGGCGGTAGGCGCGCCCGATGCCGCGCAGCGGCGCGACGCGTCGCAGGTCGTTCGGGGGCGCGTGGCGCGTGAGGATGCTCAGCGAACGGTCATAGGCGTTGCGCTCGCTGGTGAAGCGGCGATCGTATTCGAACCAGCGGGCGAGCTTGTCGAGCCGGTCGAGCAACTTGAGCGAGTTGCGTCCATAGGCGGCTTCCTCGACCCGCAGGGCGTACATCGCCTCCTTCTCGGCCTCGAGGTAGCGGCCGGTGGAAAGATAGGCGTCGATCAGCGGATCGATGAACTCGATCTGTCCGATGTTGTAGAGACCATCGGTATTGCGCGACAGGTCGGCGGCCCGCTTGAGCGCCACGACGGCCGATTCCGGGTCCTTCGCGCCCAGGAAGGCGATGCCCAGGCCGTGCAGTGGAAGGATCTGCTGCTTGTCGTTGAGCGTGGATTTCGCCTGCAGGATGCGCAGCGCGCGCTGGTAGTTCTCGATGGCCGCGGGGTAATTGCCGAGCTTGTAAAGAACCGTCGCGAGATTCGTGAGGGGATTGGAGAGCTGCAGTTCTTCCGGCCCGTATTGTTCCTCGGTGAGCTGGACCAGGCGCTCGGCCAGCGGCTGCGCCGCGGCGTATTGGCGCGAGTCGAATTGCGCGCGGAAATCCTTGTACACCGCGATGCGTTCGGTGTCGGAGACGGCGAAGACCGGCCCTATCAAGGCGGCGACGGTGGCCACGAGCCACCCGATTCTTGTGCGTGGAGGCATGAGGACTGACTCTACCGCTTTTCAAACTCCCGTGGAGTGGGACTCAGGCCGCGTTGCCCTCCTACAGAATGACACCGAGAATCTGCGATATTTCCGCGACCAGGAGGCCGAATGTCCAGACAGATCGGGTACGTCGTAGGCAGCCTTCGCGCTGAGTCCTTCAACCGCAAGCTGGCCCATGCACTGATCAGGCTCGCGCCCCCGGATTTCACTTTCAAGGAATTGAAGATCGGCGACCTGCCGCTCTACGACCAGGACGACGACGCCGACCAGGCCCCCGAGGTGCAGCGGTTCAAGGCGGAGATCCGCACGGTCGATGCCGTCATGTTCGTGACGCCCGAATACAACCGCTCGGTGCCCGGCGTACTCAAGAACGCCATCGACCATGCGTCGCGCCCCTACGGACACAGCGCTTGGGCCGGCAAACCCGCGGGCATCATCGGCTGTTCGCCCGGGGCGATCAGCACCGCGGTGGCCCAGCTGCATCTGCGCACCATCCTCGCCTATCTCGACATGCCGACCCTGGGACAACCGGAGGCGTACATCCACGTGAGGGACGGTACCTTCGACGAGGCCGGCAACATCGCGCACCCGGAGACGCGCAAGTTCCTGCATTCATGGATGGACAAGTACGTCGCATGGGTGAAGCGCCTCACTAGCTGATCCCGCGCCGACTGGGCATAGTGGCCGCCCATGTTGTTAGCGCTCGATCTCATCGGCGTCTTCATATTCGCACTGGCCGGCGGCCTGGCCGGGGTGCGCAAGGGCCTGGACCTGTTTGGCGTCATGGTCCTGGCCGTTTCGACCGCGCTGTCCGGCGGCATCCTGCGCGACCTGCTGATCGGCGCCGTGCCACCCGCCTCCTTCCAGGACTGGCGCTACGTGGGTTCGGCGCTGCTGGCCGGTTTCGTCACCTTCGCCTGGCATCCGCTGATCGAGCGGCTGCGCAACCCGGTGCGCGTGTTCGACGCCGCGGGACTGGGGTTGTTTGCCGTCGCCGGCGCCCAGCGTGCGCTCGACTTCGGCCTGTCCCCGTTGATGAGCGCCCTGCTCGGAATGCTGACCGGCATCGGTGGCGGCGTGATCCGCGACCTGCTGCTCACGCGAGTGCCGGAAGTGCTGGTCGGCGACATCTATGCGTTGGCCGCGCTCGCGGCGGCGGTGACGGTCGTGGTGGGCGACTGGCTCGGATGGCCGGAAGTGCCCACGGGGATCGCGGCCGCGGCGCTGTGTTTCGTCCTGCGCATTCTCGCGTTGCGCTTCAACTGGCACATGCCGAGCGCTCGCGGTATCGGCTCCCATCGCGGCGAGTGAGCGAAAAATCTTGTTAAGCTCGCGCGCGTGAGCACGACACCCAAGATCGCATTGCTGGCCGGCGCCACGGGCCTGGTCGGCGGACATCTCCTCGACTGCCTGCTGGATGCGCCTGACTACTCGCGCGTGTTCGCGCTCACTCGCCGGCCGCTCGGCAGGGAGCATCCGAGGCTCGCCAACCGCATCGTGACCTTTCCGCGCATGGCGGAGCAGTTGCAGGGGCTCACGGCGCAGGACGCCTTCTGCTGCATCGGGACGACGATCGCCGAAGCGGGCTCGCAGGAGGCATTCCGCGCGGTCGACGTCGATGCGGTGTTGTACTTCGCGCGCGCGGCGCGCGCGGCCCAGGCCACGCGATTCGTGGTGGTGTCCTCCGCGCGGGCCGATTCCGCTTCGAAGAATTTCTACCTGCGCACCAAGGGTGAGATGGAAGAGGCCATCGCGGATCTCGGCTTCGCCTCCGTGGACATCATGCAGCCGAGCCTGTTGTTAGGCGAGCGCCGGTCGGGACGTTTTCTCGAGGACCTCGCCAAGCTTTTTGCGCCGGTCTACGGACCGATGCTCATGGGAGCACGCGAGGCATTGCGCCCCATTCCGGCGCAGACCGTGGCGCGCGCGATGTTAGGCGCGGCGCGCGGCGGACGGCGTGGCGTCTACCGCTACACCTACGGTGCACTGCGGCAGCTCGCCGAGGTGCGTTCGGCGCAGCCCATTCCGGTGCAAGACGCTCAAAAGGGCCCCCGCTGATCCGGATGCGCCCGCAACCGTGACGCGGCGCGCATTTGCGCGCAGTCGCATTCCGTAAAGTCCAACGTGTTTGCGCGCCTCGCCGATCGCGTGGCGGGGACGCAACCCACGTTCGGGAAACGATGAGTTCCAATCCGTACAGCTCTGTCTTGCGCAGCGGGCTCACCCGTCGTTTGTGGGTGATCATCTCGCTCGCCATGCTCATCCCCGTCGCGATCGCGCTGCTGTCGCGCTGGCTGGATGCGGAGGAGCGGCGCGCCAACCTGCAGAACCTCGAGCTCGTCGCGCTGTCGCGCGAGAAGGCGTCGACACTGCTGTTCGATTCGCAGGCGATGCCGAAGGATTTCACCAGCGGGCTCGATGGCCGCTATCTCGTCGTGCTCGACTCCGCCGGTCGCGCCCGCTTCAGCAGCGCCCCCGTTCCGGATGAGCTGGTGCAGCTCTTCAGCCGCCGCGCGCCGCATGCGGTCGACGCGCCGGGAGGCGCGACGATCCTCGCGTGGTACGCGGCGGGCCGCGAATGGCGTGGCGCCATGACGCACGTTCCCCCGCGCGGCCCCGTGGGACCGGATACCGCGGACATCGTGGTGGTGTTCGGACCGGAAGCGCCGTTCGGATCGACGTTGTCCGAACTCGTGCCCACCACGCTCGGACTGCTGATACTCACCATCGTGCTCGGTTTCGCCGTGGCCGCGATCATCGGCGAACGCTACATGCCGTCACTTCGCGCGCTGCAACGCGGCCTCGCGCGTCTGCGCGAGCGCCGCTTCGAAACCCTGCCGCGCTTCGCGATCGACGAATTCGCGCCGCTCGAACGCGAGTTCAACCACACATCGTTGTCCCTGCAGCGCGACTGGCGCGCCTTCGAAATGCTCGGCGACGTCGACCGCGCGCTGCTCGCGGCAAGTGAAATCGATCGCGCGCTCGATGTCGTGCTGCCGAAATTCCGCGATCTGACGCGCAGCCAGTGCGTGGGCGTGATCCTGCTGGATCCCACCGCGCACGCGCACGGACGCCTGTTCATGGCCGCGCTCGGCGCCGACGAGCAGCCGGTGCAGCGCGTGACCTTCGATCCGGCCATGATCGGGACCGTACGCGAGGCCACGGAGGGACTCACCATCGCGCGCGTCGAGGAGAGCCGGCACTCGTTCCTCACCTCGATGCGCGATGCGGGCGCCGAGTTCTTCTGGGCCTGGCCGGTGGTCGACGACGACCGGCTGAGCGCGATGCTCATCGTCGGATATCACGCGGAGCCGGTGCGCGATTCGGCGGCCGCCGGTTACGGCGCGGCATTCGCCGAGCGGCTGCGCGCGGTGCTCTCGAACAGCGCGCGCGACGAGCGGCTTTATCGGCAGGCGCATTACGATCCCCTCACGCAGCTGCCGAACCGCTCGCTGTTCCGCGACCGGCTCTCGCAGGAGCTCGCGGCGGCCTCGACGGGCCTCACGCGCGGCGCGCTCATGTACGTCGACCTCGATCATTTCAAACGGGTCAACGACACGCTCGGCCACGGCGCCGGCGACCAGTTGCTGTCGATCGTCGCGCATCGCCTCAAGGCCTGCACGAAAGAGGGCGATACCGTCGCGCGTCTCGGCGGCGACGAGTTCACCGTCCTGCTGCGCAACGTCGGCGATTGCGACACCGTGCGGCAGATCGCCGACCGGGTGATCCGCTCGCTGGCGTTGCCGGCGAACCTCGGCGGCCGCGACTACCAGATGCGCGCCAGCGTCGGCGTGACGATGTTTCCCGACGACGGCGTGGACCTGGAAGACGTGATCCGCCAGGCGGACCTCGCGATGTACCGCGCGAAGGCGCAGGGCCGCGGCCGCGCCGTGTTCTTCGAGCGCGAGATGGCGCAGCGCCGCCCGAGCTTCACCGATTCCGGCCTGCATCGCGCGTTGCGCCGCCGCGAATTCGCGCTGTTCTACCAGCCGCAGTTCACGCTGGCCGACAACCGCATGTGCGGGGTCGAGGCGCTGCTGCGCTGGCAGACACGTTACGACGGCATCAAACTACCCGGCGAGTTCATCCCCGCCGCCGAACATTCCGGTCTCATCACCGACATCGGTGGTTTCGTGCTCGACACCGCCTGCGCCCAATACGCCGAGTGGGTCGCGGCGGGCATCGCGCCTCGCGCCTTCTCGGTGAATGTCTCGGTGCAGCAGCTCAAGGATGCGGGCTTCGTGCGGCTCGTGCAGGCCGCGCTCGACCGGCATCACATCCAGCCCGGCTGTCTCGAGCTCGAGCTGGTGGAATCCGTGCTCGCCGACGCTGAAGTCGACGAGCCGCTGCGCGCGCTGGCCGCGCTCGGCGTGCAGCTCGCGCTCGACGATTTCGGCACCGGGTATTCGTCGCTGAACTATCTGCGACGTTATCCCGTGCATACCGTGAAACTCGACCGCAGCTTCCTCGACGAGGTGCCGCAGAACGAATCCGCGGGCGCCCTGGTCGAATCCGTCATCACGATGGCGCACACCCTTGGAAAACGCGTGACGGCCGAAGGCGTCGAGTCGGGCGGGCAGCTCGAATTCCTGCGTTCCCGCGGCTGCGAGGCCGCTCAGGGCTTCTTCCTCGCGCGCCCCATGTCGGCCGCCGCGCTCACCGAGATCCTCGAGTCGCGCAGGCCCGGCTCCGAGATCGGCGATGCCCGCGCCGCAAGCTGAGAATCGACGCGCCGGGGTCTGGCTCCATTTCCGTCCCCGGAAATGGTGCCTGACCCCATTCTTCCTGCCCCCCTTCTTCGCGCTGCTCCTCGCCGGCTGCGCCTCCTCCCCACCCCCCCAACCC
>JAEWLQ010000063.1 GCA_023457495.1 Pseudomonadota bacterium | reverse complement strand
GCGACCCCCCGCGGCGCGCGCGCCCCGCCACGCCCCGGAAGCCTCAACAGCCGCGGCGCATCAGATCGTCAGCTCTTCCGCGGGCTCTCGCAGGTTGTAGCGCGACGCCATCGCGTGCCCATAAGCGCCCGCGGTGGCGATCAGCAACACGTCGCCCGACGCGCACTCCGTCAGCAACCGGTCCCGTCCGAGGAAGTCCGAGCTTTCGCAGATAGGCCCCACGACGTTCGCCGAGACGTTCGCCGGCTCGCCGTAGCGCGTCAGGTTCACGATCTCGTGATGGGCGCCGTATAACGCGGGACGGATCAGCGAGTTCATGCCGGTGGCGACGCCGACGTACCGAATGCCGCTCTTGCTCTTGGTCTGCGTGACTCGCGCGAGCAGCACACCCGCGTTCGCGACCAGGTAGCGTCCAGGCTCCAGCCAAAGCGTGACGCCGGGAATTTCCGCCTTCACGTTGGCCAATGCCGCGTCGAGTTTCGCGATGTCGAGCACGCGCCCCTCGATGCGGTCGGGTACGCCGAGACCGCCACCGACGTCGATGAACTTCACGTCCGGGAAGCGCTTCGTCAGCGCCGCGAGCGTCGAGCCGACCTGGCTCCAGTTCCCCACGTCGAACACGCCGCTGCCGGCATGCGCGTGCAGTCCCTTGATCGTGACGTTCGCGGACGCCGCCAGGCGCGCGACCTCGTCGAGTTCCTCGGCGGGAATGCCGAACTTCGACTGCGCACCCGCCGTCTTCACGTGATGGTGATGGCCGCGGCCGATGCCCGTGTCGATACGCAGGAACACATCGTTGCCGCGGAACACGTCGAGCCAGTGCTGCAGCACGAACAGGTTGTCGATGGTCACGTGTACGCCGAGCGCGAGCGCTCGTTCGTATTCGTCGCGCGGCGCGAAGTTCGGCGTGAACAGGATGCGCTCGGGCTCGATGCCCGGCACGCTCTCGAACACGTGTTCGATTTCCGCGAGCGACACGCAATCGAAGCCCATGCCGCGCGCGGCCACCGTGCGCAGGATCTCCGGATGCGGATTGGCCTTGATCGCAAACAGCGCGCGGCCGATCGAGCCGATCGACGTCACCGCCTGCGCGGCGGCATCCACCTGCGCGAGGTCGTATACGTACGCGCTGTCGCGCGTGGCGAGCGCGCCGAGCAGATCGTGGCGGCGCGCGGCCCACCAGGGCTCGGCGCGCGCGGCGACTTCCTCTGGTTTCGCGAACAGCTTTTCCCAGGTCGGACCCATCGACGGATCATTGGCCTCGGGACGGATCAGCAGGTCGTGAAGTTGTTCGACCAGGCGGTCGCACTGGTTCTCATCCACGACGAAGGTGAAATTGAGATCGTTGGCCGCCTGGCTCACCAGGTAGACCTTCTGCTCCTCGAACAGCTCGAAGGCGTCGCCGAGCTTGTGCAGGATGGCGCGGATGTTTCGACCGACCAGCGACACGCTCGCGCACGGGCCAATCACGCGCACGCCCGACAGCTTCGAAAGGTCGCGCTGCAACTTGCCTAACAACTCGCCGTCGAGCGTATTGGCCGCGGGATCCAGCGACACCGTCACGTTGGTTTCGGAGGTGGAGACCAGGTCCACCGACATGCCGTGTTCCTTGAATACCGCGAACACGTCCGCGAGGAACCCGACCTGGTGCCACATGCCCGGACTGTCGAGCGAGATCAGCGTGATGCCCTTGCGATTGCAGACGGCCTTCACCTGCCCGGCGCCGCCCGGGACGTCGCCCGTGATCAACGTGCCTTCGAGATCCGGCGTCTGCGTGGCGTACACGTACAGCGGGATCTGGTGCTGGCGCGCCGGCAGCAGGCAGCGCGGATGCAGCACCTTCGCGCCGCTGGTCGCGATCTCCTGGGCTTCGTCGTAGTGCAGCGCGCGGATCAGGCGCGCGCTCGGCGTGGCGCGCGGATTCGCGCTGAACATGCCGGGGACGTCGGTCCAGATCTCGATCTGCTTCGCACGGATCTTGGCGCCGAGGTAGGCCGCCGAAGTATCCGAGCCGCCGCGTCCGAGCAGGCAGGTGTTGCCTTCCGAATCGCGCGCGATGAATCCCTGGGTGATGACGACGGGCGTGGACGAATCGAGTTTCTGCTCGAGCACCGCATCCGGCGCGAACGAACAGGTCGCCGACAATACCGACGCCTTGGCCGACGCCCCGCGGTCTTCCGCCAGCAGCATGTCGCGGGCGTCCATCCAGGTCACGTCGATGCCGACCGACCTGAGGAACCGCGAACCGATCTCGGTGGCCATGAGCTCACCGTTGCTCATCACGCGCGCGCGGGTGCGATCCGACAGTTCGCGCACCAGCGCGATGCCGTTCGCCATCTGGCGCAGCTCGTCGAAATAGCCTTGCAGTTGCGGGCTCACGCCGATGCCGAGCTCGGTCGTCAGCTGAAGGTGCCGGTCCTCGATGGCCTTGAGCGCCTCATCCGGCTTGCCCGCTTCGGCGGCCACGAGGAGCTTCTCCAGCATGTCGGTGATCTTGGTGACCGCCGAATGCACGACGAGCACACGCGCGCCGGATTCGAGGCGACGCTTGACGACGAATGCGATGTTGCGCCAGTTGGCGAGCGAGGAAACGCTGGTGCCGCCGAACTTGACGACCACCCAGCGCGATGCAGAACGCGCGGACATGCGGAATACCTTCGTCGCGGATTGCCGCGACCACTCACTGTGAATAGGGAACGAGCCCGTTACTGCTCGTCTTCGAAAGAGTCCTTGAGATCTTTCTCGAGACGACGATCCGCGAGGACTTCCTCCAGCCGGCTCCACGCGGCTTTGCCACGTTTGGGCGCACCGGGCTGCGGACGCACACGACGCTCGACCTTGTCCATCATGCGGTCGTAGTCCGTGTTGTCTTCGGCCTCGGAGAGGAACTCTTCGTCTAGATCGAAGCTTTCGTTATCCCGTTCGGACATCGTTTTTTCTTTCGAAAACAGTGAGTTGCGGCCCACTTGGGCACGCAATGAGGCTGCGAACTATAGCCGATCCGCGCCCCTTTTCAACTGCGCCGGAATTGTGCTGGCAAACCGCCCGGAACCACCGAAATCGCGGCCCCGACCCCCAGGCTGAGGCCCTGGGCGGCGCTGCCCCGGGCCCGCGCGACCTCCAGGACTTCGAAGGAATTGATGAGTCCGAGGTAATCGCCCTTCTCGGCCTCTCCATAGGTCCGCCGCAGCGGCAGACGCAACCCGGCGATGTGCACCACCGGGTCGGCCAGGGCCGTCACCGCGCCCGCCTCGATGTTGGAGATCAGGTTGCCGAAGCGGTCGACGGCGACGATCACTCCCGACAGCCCGCCATCCACGCGCGCGGTGACCGCCGGCCAGCCTTCGGTGCTGAGCGCCGTGACCGGGTCGCCCAGCTCCGCCGGATGACAGCGGCCCGCGGCCAGTTCGGCGGCCAGCGGCGCGAAGACGTCGCGTCCGTGGAAGGTCGCGCTGATGTCCGTGACGCCGAATTGCACGAGCCGCGTCGGATTGACGCGCACGAGCATGTCGATGCGGCCGCGCGCGGCCAGCGGCGCCAGCAGGCCGTTGTCGGGCGCCAGCAGCGCCTGCTCGTTCGCGAGCGCGATGACGAGATCCCGTGGCGTCCCGACGCCCGGATCCACCACCGCGACATGCACCGTGCCGGCCGGGAAGTAACGCAATGCGCGCGACATCCAGAAACCGGCTTCGATTGGCTGGAAGGCGCTGACCTCGTGGGCCATGTCGACGAACTTCAGGTTCGGCGAACGCGCCAGCATCACGCCTTTCATGATTCCCACGAAAGGCTCCCGCCAGCCGAAGTCGGTTGTTAGTGTGACGACACCGTTGGCGCGAAATCCGTACACCGCGCGACCATGTCGGTAACTCCCGCAACTGTCAATCGGACTCGGCTGCGGTTTCGAATCCCACACTCGCATTGTGCTGCTGAAGCTCGAAAACGCGCGCAAGGACGCCGCGGCCCTGCGCGACATCCTCGGGCAGGCGGAGAAACTGCCAGGCGCGGACATGGTGCGCGCCACGAAAGTGCGCGCCGCGGAAGTGCGCGCCGAGATCGACCGTCTCGCGCCGCCGAACTAGTTAGTTAGAAGCGGCGCCGGGCTCGCCGGCCTGTGAGGGCGACTCCGCCGGGGGCGTCGCGGGTATTTCCTGCGAAGGCATCTCCGGCGACGGAGATTCCCGCGACGGCATTTCTTGTTGCGACGCGTCCGCCGGAACCTCGGGATTCGCCGGCAGATCCGCCGGATCCATCTCGAGGCCGATCATCTGCGGCAGGCCCGAAGCCTCCTGCAGGCTCGACAGCACGTAGTCCCAGTGGATGGCCGCCGGCGTTTCGCCGAGCGCCGCGTTGGCGAGCGCATAGAAGCCTTCGAGATCGACCTCGGCCTGCTGTCCCTGGGCGTCGATCGGCGGATGCACCTCGAGCCACACCTGGCCATTCACGCGCGCCACCTTCACGGGCTGGTTGATGAGCCACACCGGCGTGCCGACCTTCGCCATCGGGAACAGCGCCTCGATGTCCTCTGGATACATGCGAATGCAACCGTGTGTCACGGCCATGCCCACGGCGATTGGATTGTTCGTGCCGTGGATCAGATAGGCGCCCGGGGAGAGGTTCAGCCGCATCGCGTAGTTGCCGAGCGGATTGTTAGGCCCCGCGGGCACGACTCTCGGCAGCGGATCGCCGCGTTCCGCGTGCTCCTTGCGCACGGACTCGGGCGGGGTCCAGGTCGGATTCTTGCGCTTGTCGACGATCTTCGTCCGGCCGAGCGGCGTCGCCCAATCCATCTTGCCGATGCTGACGGGAAAGGTGACGACCTGCGGAATCTCGCCCTTCTTCGCGGGCAGGAAGTAATACAGCCGATGCTCGGGTAGATTGATCACGATGCCTTCGCGCGGCCCCGCGGGCAGCAGGCGCTGACCGGGAATGACCACGGTCGTCCCCTCACCCGGCAGCCAGGTGTCGACGCCGGGATTCGCGCGCAGGATTTCCTCGTAGCCGAGCCCGTAGCGGCGGGCCAGGTCCGGAAGCGTGTCCTCGTTGTGGGCGGTGATGGTCTCGACGTCGCCGAACATCAATGCGCCCGTGTCGACGAGCGGGAACTGCGCCGCGTTCGCCACCGCGCCGCCCGTCAGCAGCGTCGCGAGAATCTTCAATCGCATCGAATGATCCTTTACCGGGGTTTTCTGGACACAGTCTTGCACAAATCTCTAAACTCGGCCGCCGTGAATGACACACAACGTGCCTTCCTCAGGGATTCGATCCGTACGATCCCTGACTATCCCAAGCCTGGAATCCAGTTCCGCGACATCACGACGCTGCTGCGTGATGCCCGCGCCTTCGCGACAACTATCGACGCGCTGTGCGCGCCTTGGATCGACGCGAAAATCGACAAGGTCGCGGGCATCGAGGCGCGCGGCTTCATCCTGGGTGGGGCCGTCGCTCATTGCCTGAAGGCGGGATTCGTTCCGATCCGCAAACGCGGCAAGCTGCCGCACGAGACGGTCCGCGTCGCCTACTCGCTCGAGTACGGGGTGGACGAGATGGAGATGCACAAGGATGCCATCCGCACCGGCGAGCGGGTGTTGTTGCTCGACGACCTCATCGCGACCGGCGGCACGGCGACGGCGGCGGCGCAATTGCTGAACTCCGCGGGCGCGCAGGTGATGGCGGCCTGTTTCGTGGTCGATCTCCCGGTGCTGGGTGGCGCGGAGCGGCTGCGCAAGGCGGGTATAAAAGTGCAGGCGTTGCTGACGTTCTGAGCGTCCTTCGGGAGTTTGAAGACGATGCAAACGCATCAGCGCTTCGATAGTCACTGCGCGGATCTAGTTTCACGATGCGTGTAGTCCTGCTGCCCGGCCTGGTGTGCGACGACGCGGTGTGGACGCATGCGCGAACGGCGCTCGCGGCGCGCGCCGAGGTTCACGTCGCGAATTACGGCGAGATCGATTCGCTGCCCGGGATGGCGGAGCGCGTGTTGCGCGACGTCGACGGGGATTTCGCCGTCGCCGGTCACTCGATGGGCGGACGCGTGGCGCTCGAGGTTTTCCGGCTTGCGCCGGAGCGCGTTCGTGGCATCGCGCTGCTGGACACCGGGACGCAGTCGCTCGCATCTGGAGACGCCGGCGAGCGCGAGGTCGCCGGGCGGCATGAGCTCGTCGGCATCGCGCAACGCGACGGCATGGCGACGATGGCCGAACACTGGGTCCAGGGAATGGTCTGGAAACCCAGGCTCGACGACAAACCACTGATCGACGGCATCATCGCAATGTTCGCGCGCAGCAGCGCGGACGTGTTCGCCGCGCAGATCCGCGCCCTGATCGCGCGCCCCGACTCGACCGACCTGTTGCCACGGATCGCCTGCCCCGCGCTCGTACTGTGCGGCCAGGAAGATAGTTGGGCGCCCGCCGCCCGTCATCGCGAAATGGCGCAGCGGATCCCCGGCGCCGCACTCTCCCTCGTTCCCGACTGCGGCCACATGTGCACGCTCGAACGCCCCGAGCCAGTGACCCACGCCCTCCTCGACTGGCACGCACGGGTAGTTGGTGCCGGGTGAGAAATCGCGGAGTTAGCTGGCCCAGCGCCCATCGTCGCGGACTAACTCCGCGATTTCTCACCCGGCACCGACACGCATGAAAAAAGCGACCTTCGTGCTGGTGCATGGCGCGTGGCATGGAGCGTGGTGTTGGCACAGGGTCGTGCCGCTGCTCGAAGCGGCGGGGCATCGAGTCATCGCGCCCGACCTGCCATCGATGGGAGAAGACCAGACGCCGGCAACCTCGGTAACGCTCGACTCATGGGCGCGCTTCGTCGCCGATATCGCGGTTCAGCAGCCCGATCCCGTGGTGCTCGTCGGCCACAGCCGCGGGGGCATCGTGATCAGCCGCGCCGCGGAGCTGGCGCCGGAGCGGATCGAGCGTCTCGTATATCTCGCGGCCTATCTGCTGCCGGCGGGAATGTCGTTGGCGGACGCCGCCCGCGCGGATGCGAACTCGCTGGTCCCCGCGAACATGATTCCCGCGGCGAGCGGCGTCACGTGCACCCTGCGCGCGCGAGTCGTGCGCGATGCGTTTTATGGGGCTTGCAGCGACGAGGATTGCGAATACGCGCGCACGAGGCTGTCTCCCGAGCCCCTCAAGCCGCTGGTCACACCGCTGGCCGTGACACCGGAGAAGTTCGGACGAGTGCCGCGCATCTACATCGAGTGCACGGACGACCGCACCATCTCCTTGGCCGAGCAACGGCGCATGCACGCGGCACTGCCCTGCGAGCGGGTTTTCACCCTCGCCACCGATCACTCGCCTTTTCTCTCGGCGCCTCAGGAACTGGCGGGAATATTGATCTCGATCTGAATCCCGTCGGGATCGAAGACGAACAGCTGACGTAGCGGCCGACCCGGAACGTTCGACGCTCGATATCGAACGCCGTGTTTTTCGAAGCTCGCCACCAGCTCATCGTAATTGTCGGCCGCGAACGCGATGTGATCGACGCTGCCACTGCCATGCCGCTCGCGCGCGGCATCCTTGAGCCGGCCGGTCCCGATGTAACTGTCCCGTCCCGCCACATGCACGACCGCAACCTCACCGACGTAGATCCACAACCCCTCGAAATCGAACGGCGGCCGCGGCCCCGCGCGCAAGCCGAGCACGTCGCAATAGAAGTGCCGCGTCTTCTCGAGGTCCTGTGACAGCACCATGTAGTGCTGCATCTGCGTGATAGGCATGCGAGGTCGGTGCCGGGTGAGAAAAGACGGAGTTAGCCCCGCCTCGCGCGCGAGTGTCAACGACCGCCCGGGCTAACTCCGTCTTTTCTCACCCGGCACCAACCACGGACTCAACCCCACACTTCGCGGGCGATATCGACCACCAGGCGCAGCTTCTCGGTCTGCTGGCTCATCTGGATGTCGTTGCCGTGGTACGTGCTCGAGAAGCCGCACTGCGGGGACAGCGCGAGCTGTTCCAGCGGGACGTACTTGGCGGCCTCGTCGATGCGGCGCTTGATCGCGTCCTTCGACTCGAGCGCGCCGAGCTTCGTGGTGATCAGGCCGAGCACGACGATCTTGCCCTTCGGCAGAAACCGTAGCGGCCGGAAGTCGCCGCTGCGCTCGTCATCGTATTCGAGGAAGTATGCATCGACCTTCATCTCGGACAGCAGCGCCTCCGCCACGGGCTCGTAACCGCCCTCCGCCGCATGCGTGCTCCTGAAGTTGCCGCGGCACAGATGCACCGCGAGCGTCATGCCTTCGGGCTTCTGCGCGACGACTCGGTTGATGAAGTTCGCGTAACGATGCGGTAGTTCGTTCGGATCGTCGCCGCGCGCTCGCGCCGCCTCGCGCATCTTGGTGTCGCACAGGTAGGCGAGATTGGTGTCGTCCATCTGCACGTAGTTGCAGCCCGCCTTCGACAGCGAACGCAGCTCGTCGCCATACGCCTGCGCGACGTCATCATAGAACTGCTCCAGGTCCGGATAGTCCTTCTGGCTGATGCCGGCGCGACCTCCGCGGAAATGCAGCATCGTCGGCGACGGGATCGTCACCTTCGGTGTGCGCGCCGTTTTCGACCGCAGGTATTCGAAATCCGCGCGCTGGATATCGCGCGCGTGTTTGACCTTCGACGTGACGCGCATCACCGGTGGCGCGAGTTCCTCGCTGCCGTCGGGTTTGATGATGATCGTCGGGTCGTCCGACTGAACGCCATCGAGCTGCACGAGAAAATCGATATGAAAGTACGTGCGGCGAAACTCGCCATCCGTGATCGCCTGCAGGCCCACGTCTTCCTGCATCTTGACCACTTCGGCAATGGCCTTGTCTTCGACCGCGCGCAGCTCCGCGGCGCCGATTTCCTTGCGCGCGAATTTCTCGCGCGCCTCGAGCAGGTATCGGGGGCGCAGAAAGCTGCCGACGTGATCGGCACGCGAGGGAATGAGCGGGGTCATCTAGTCTCCTGAATCAATAACTTACGAAGCATTCCTGAATAGTTTCACGAATGCGGAAAAAGCCGAGATTACGCGAAGTCTCGATTCCATTCGCATCCGACTCTCAACCAGAACTGCTATCCCACTCGCGCGCCAGCGAACTCCTCGACGATGTCAGAGTGCGGCGCGGCACGATGCTATTCTCGCCCGCGGCCGACGACGGCCTCGGGGGGAAACAACGACATGTCGAATTACGATCCGCGCAGCCTGCTTGCGACCTCGCCCATGACGCAGCTGCAGATCCTGGTTTGCAGCATCACCGTCATTCTGAATGCGCTGGATGGTTTCGACCTGCTCGCGATCAGCTTCGCGACCCCCGGCATCATGAAGGATTTCGCCATCCCGCCGAACGAAGGGCTCGGCCTCGTCCTCGCGATGGACCTCTGGGGCATGGCGGTCGGCTCCTTCGTGCTCGGCGGTGCGGCCGACTACTTCGGTCGCCGCCGCGCGATTCTCGCCTTCCTCGTGTTCATGACCATCGGCATGTACATGTGCTCGCACGCGGGCGACAAGTACGAGCTCGCGGGATGGCGCTTCTTCACCGGCCTCGGCATCGGCGGCATGCTCGCCGCGATCAACGCGACGGCGGCCGAGTTCTCGAACGACCAGCAACGCAAGTTCTGGGTCGCGCTCATGACCATCGGTTATCCGCTGGGCAACATCCTGGCCGCCTTCATCATCGCGCCGCTGCTCAAGACGCACAGCTGGCGGGTCGTGTTCGAGCTCGGCGCCGCGGCGACCGGCGCCATGATTCCCGTGGTGTGGTTCTGCGTGCCGGAATCGGTCTCCTGGTTGTGCCGCAAGCAGCCGGCGAACGCGCTCGCGCGGATCAATGCGACGCTGCGTCGCATGGGTCACGCGGCGATCGATTCGCTGCCGGTCATCAGCGCGGCGCCTGCGAAGGCGCCGCTCGCCGACGTGTTCAAGTCGAAGTACCTGGTTCTGACGCTGCTGCTGATCCTCGCGTACTTCGCGCACATCACGACGTTCTACTACGTGCTCAAGTGGGTCGCGCCGATCATCTCGAAGATGGGCTACACGCCTTCCACGATCGCGGACGTGTTGTTCTGGGCGAGCGTCGGCGGCGCAACGGGCGGCGCGCTGCTCGGTTGGCTCTCGCTGCGCTGGAACCTCATCCGCCTGACCAGCACGGTGCTGGTGCTCGGCATGATCTGCGTGTCGATTTTCGGCGCGGGTCAGGACACGCTGTGGGGACTGAAGGGCATCGTCGCGCTCTGCGGCTTCTTCACGAATGCCGGCATCGTTGGTCTATACACGCTGCTCGCACTCGCCTACCCGACCCATCTGCGCGCGACGGGCACCGGCGTCGTGATCGGCGCCGGCCGCGGCGGCGCGGCGCTGGCGCCGATCCTTGCCGGCTACCTCTTCGGACAGGGACTGTCGCTGCAGACCGTGTCCATCGTCATGGGCGCCGGCTCGCTGATCGGCGCGATCGCGCTCCTCTTCGTGAAGTTCGAGAGCACCTCCGAGGCCCAGTTGGTGCCGGGTGAGAAATCGCTGAGTTAGCTCTCGACGGGTGCCGCAGGCGACTCATCGTCCGATCTGAAACGTCGCATGGCGTAACGCAGCGTGTTCGCATCGCAGCCAAGCCGGCGGGCGACTGCGGTCAGACTCGCGACTCGTGCGGACGTTGCGCGCCGCGCGATCCAGGCTCGGGCGGCCGCGACCCGCGGGTTGCGCATTCGCGAGGCCAGCTCATCCTCGCGCAGTCCGAAGCGAGCGCAGCCGTCGGCGATCAGCTGGTCAAGCGTGATGCGCGACTCGGGATGCGCCCTCGCTCCCATCACTCGCGCGATGAAGTCGTCGCTGCCCAGGATCGGCGGCGATTCGCGCTCGAAGTCCGGCAATGAAGATGCTTGCGATGACTCGCACCGCACGAATTGCAGGTACGCGGCCCTGGCGCGGCCGCCGTCCTCCGAAAACATCCGCAGCGCGAACTCCGTCGTGACCCATTCATCAACGTCCCGCCCCATGTAGACATGATGGCTTGACCAGCGGTACCGCGAGACCTCCTTCGTGAGTCCGGCTTCCACGGGATTGCGATGGATGTAGCGCAATAGCTCGAGCAGATACGAATCGTGATCGACGAGCGTGGCGAGCTAACGCTTCTCGAAGAGGTGTCCGGTGGTGGCGCGATTCGATTGAAACGCGCGCGCGTAACCCGATGCGATCCGGCGCATGAGGCTCGCGAGAGGATCCGAACCGACCTGCACGAGCAGGTGAAGGTGATTGGTCATCCAGCAGTAGCCATGCACTCTGGCGCCGTGCTTCTCGAGCGCCGACCGAACGATCGCGTTCAACAGATGTCGATCGCGGTTTACAAGTAAAATGTCCTCGCGATGATTCCCGCGCAACATCGCGTGATAGAAGCCACCGGGGACATGGATGCGATGCGGGCGCGGCATGGGCCACCAGATCTGTTCGTGATGCGAACAGTCTGATGGCGACCGCGAATTCCGGGCGATACCCGAATCAGGTGATTCGCGACGCTAACTCAGCGTTTTCTCACCCGGCACCCACCTAACTCCGCGATTTCTCACCCGGCACCAACCTACAACTTCAGGGCCTTGATGGCGTTTTCTTTGAGGATCAGGGGGTGGACTTCGGGTTTGAAGCCGGCTTCGGCGAAGTCTTTCATCCAGCGGTCGGGGGTGATGAGCGGGAAGTCGGAGCCGAACAGCATCTTGTGCTTGAGCTGCGAGTTCGCGTAGCGGATGAGCTCGGGCGAGAAATATTTCGGCGACCAGCCGGACAGATCGATGTAGACGTTCGGCTTGTGCAGGCACACCGACAGAGCCTCATCCTGCCAGGGCCACGAGGGATGCGCGATGATCACCGTCATGTCGGGAAAATCCGCGGCGACGTCGTCGACGTGGATCGGGTTCGAATACTTGAGCTTGAGCCCGCCGCCGCCCGGCATGCCGGTGCCGATGCCCGAGTGCCCGCTGTGGAAGATCGCGGGTAGTTTGTACTCGGCGATGACCTCGTAGAGCTTGTAGGCCATCCGGTCGTTCGGGAAGAACCCCTGGCAGGTCGGGTGGAACTTGAAGCCGCGGATGCCGCCTTCTTCGATGAGCCGCCGCGCCTCGCGCGCACCCATCTTGCCCTTGTGCGGATCGATGCTGGCGAACGCCACCATGATGTCCGAGTTCTCGCGCGCGGCGTCGACCACTTCCTGGTTCGGGATGCGGCGCACGCCCATCTCGAATTCCGTGTCGACCGTGAACATCACGAGCCCGATCTTGCGCTCGCGGTAGTAAGCGATCGTCTCCGGGATGGTCTTGCGCTTGTCCGCCTTGAAATACTTCGACGCGGCGTCGTCGTAGGGCTTGGCGGCCTCGTCGGGCTCCTGCCGGCACGACACTTCCGCATGCGTATGGACGTCGATGGCGATCAGCTGGTCGGTCTTCACGAAGCAACTCCGCGGCGTTCCTTATCCCAGTCCGCAAGGGTACGGCCTTCCCGCACCAGGCGCACCAGCAGCGGCGCCGGCTCCCAATGCATCGGCCCGAACATCGCGCGGTACTTCTCCATTCCCGCGAGCAGCTCCGGCAGGCCCAGCGTATCCGCGTAGAACATCGGCCCACCGCGGTAGCGCGGAAAGCCATAACCCGCGCACCAAACTACATCGACGTCGCTGGCGCGCTGCGCGATGCCTTCGTCGAGGATCTTGAGCCCCTCGTTGAGCAGCGGGTACAGGCAGCGCTCGAGGATCTCGGCGTCGGTGTGCTCGCGCGCTTCCACGCCGAGCTCGGCCGCCCGCTTGCGCAGGATCTCGATCGCCTCCGGATCATCGTGGCGCTTTCGATCGCCCTTCTCGTATCGATAGAAGCCCTTGCCGGTCTTCTGCCCGAGACGTCCCGCCGCGTGCAACGCGGCGTCCGCCTGGTAGTAAGTCGGGTCCGGCGGATACATGTGCGCGTTCGTGCGATGCACGTTCACGCCGACGTCGATGCCCGCCATGTCGAATACCGCGAGGATGCCCATCGCCATGCCGAACTGCTCGAGCACGGTGTCGACCCGCCGCGGTGTCGCGCCTTCGAGCGTGAGTCGCAGCGCCTCGCGCGCGTACCCCTCCATCATGCGATTGCCGATGAAGCCGTAACAAACTCGCGCGAGCACCGGCGTCTTGCGCAGGCTCTTCGCCAGTTCCATCGCCGTGCGGATGACCGCGGGCGAAGTCGCCTGGCCGCGCACCACCTCGAGCAGCGGCATCACGTTCGCGGGCGAGAAGAAATGCAGCCCGATGACGTCTTCCGGCGAATCGCTTGCCTTCGCGATCTCGTCGATGTCGAGCGTCGAGGTATTGGTCGCGATCAGCGCGCCTTCCTTCGCCACCGCGCTCACCCGCCCGATGATCTGCTTCTTCAGGTCCATGCTCTCGAACACGGCCTCGATGATCACGTCGGCCTGCCCGAGATCCTCGTAGCGCAGCGAACCCTTGATGAATCCCATCCGGCGCGCCTTTTCGGCTTCGTCGATGCGCCCGCGTTTCACCATCGAGCCGAACGTGGCATCGACCGTCGCCAGGCCCTTCGCGAGGCCGGCCTCGTTCGCATCGAGCAGCGTGACGGGGATGCCCGCGTTCGCGAAGGCGATCGCGATGCCGCCGCCCATCGTGCCGGCGCCGATCACGCCGGCGCTGGCGATCTTGCGCGCCTCGCCCGGCGGCAGCCCTTCGACCTTGCGGCTCTCGCGCTCGGCGAAGAACACGTGGATCGACCCCTTCGCCTCGACCGTGACCTTGGTCTGGTTGGCGAATTTGTCCTCTTCGAGCAGGCCCTGCGCCATCGGCAGCGCGCTCGCCTTGACCGATTCGATCGCGGTCAGCGCGGCCGTGCGGTTCGGATACAGACGTAGCGCTTCGGCGCGCCACTTCGCGTCGAACTCCGGCGTGAACACGCTCGCCTCCACGGCGCGCGCGGACGTGGGCCGCGGCCCGGCCCCACGCGCGACCAGTGCGTTCGCGTATGCAACGGCGCCCGCCACCAGGTCGCCGGAGATGATCTCGTCGATCAGGCCCTGCTCCTTCGCCAGCGGCGCCGGAACCGGCTTCGCATCGAAGATCATGCGCAGTGCGTTATCCGGCCCGATCAGCCGCGGCAGCCGCTGCGTGCCACCGGCCCCGGGAATGATGCCGAGCGTCACCTCGGGCAGCATGACCTTCGCGGTCGGCGTCGCGACGCGATAGTGGAACGCGAGCGCGAGCTCGAATCCCCCGCCGATGGCCGAGCCATGCAGCGCGGCCACGCAGGGAATCGACAGCCCTTCGAACTGGCCGTAGAGGTCGCGATACTCGGCCTCCTTCGGCGGGCCGGAGAATTCGTTGATGTCCGCGCCCGTGAAGAAGTTGTTGCCTTCACAGCGCAGCACCAGCGCCTTGAAGGTCGGGTCGGTGCGCAGGTGCGCGAGCGCACCGAACAACCCCGCGCGGACCTCGGCCGTGATGGTGTTGACGGGCGGGTTATCGACCACGATGACGGCGATGTCGCCGTGGCGTTGCAATTCGACGATTGGACGGTTCATTTCAGGTCGGTGAGCTTACCCAAAAGAGCGAGCAATTGGGCACGGCCGGTGATGCCGATGAGTTTGATGAGTTTCTTTTCGTGCGAGGCCTGGACTTCGCTCGCGCGCCGCAGGATGCGCTTGCCTTTCGCGGTGAGATGGAGTTCGTAGCTGCGGGCATCGCTCGGGGAATTCTTGCGCAGGATCAGTCCGCGTCGCTCGAGCTCGCCCATCGTCGGCACGCAATTGGCCTTCTGGATGCCCAGCGCCTGGCAGATATCCGACTGGCTGGCCCCCGGATTCTCCGCGACCATGACGAGCAGCGTGTATTGCACGGGCCGCAGGTCGAGCTCGGACAGCGACTCGTAAAAGTCGGCATACACGGCTCCCTGCGCCCGGCGCAGCGCATATCCGATCAGATCCCTCAACGACTCCGTCCGAACCACCGTGTATCCCCTTACCGTATGCGGGCGAATGCTGAACCGGGGCCCCGCAGGCGTCTCGACCGGCAGGGAACTCGGATTGGTCGATAGCTACTATCAGCACTACCGATTAGTTACCGGAAATAACTATCCCGTATAACTATCGCCCACATCGTCGGGCGCCTCGAGGGGGAGGTAGTCATGGCCATAGTGGAATCGCTCTCGGCCGCAGGTCCGCATCCGAGACGGAAGATCAGCTACTGGAACGAGCGTCCGGGCGGGAACATTTCACCGGCCGTCTCCGATCCGGTCGATATCGCGACCTTCAATGGCACCGTTCAGCGCGCCACCATCGGTGAATTGACCCTCGCCGAGCTGCGTTCGGATGCGCAGCTGGTGCGCCACTCGCAGGCGCAGGGCGTCCGTACGCGCTCCTCGCTGTTCTTCCTGCACCTGCAGATCGAGGGCGAAAGCACGAACCGCCAGGACGGCCGCGAAGCCCATCTGCGCGCCGGCGACTTCACGCTGTTCGACAGCACCCGTCAGTACGAGATCGCCTTCGGCGCCGCCAATCGCATGCTCGTGCTCGGCATCCCCGATGCCATCCTGCGCCGCTACATCGCCTGCCCGGAATGCCTGGTCGCCATCCCGATGGCCGGCGGCACGGGCATCTGCGCGCTGTTCTCGCACTTCCTGCGCAACTACTGGAGCGAGTTCCAGAAGAGCCTCGATACCGCCGTCGCCGCACGCGTCAACGTGGCGATCCTCGACCTGGCCGCGGCCGCGTACGCCGACCTGCCGCAGTCCCGCTCGGATCGCTCCTCGCTCGCGACCGCGCATCGCATCCGCATCATCAATTACATCGAAGCGCACCTGAACGATCCGGAGCTCACGCCGACCCGGATCGCCGACGCCTGCAAGATGACCACCCGCTACCTGCATCACCTCTTCTCGGACCAGGACGAAACCGTCGCGCGCTACATCCTGCGCCGCCGGCTCGAGGCCTGTTCACGCGCCCTGCTGTCGCCGTCGCAGCGTGGCCGCACGGTGACCGCGATCGCGTTCGACTACGGGTTCAACAGCCCGACGCATTTCGGGCGTGTGTTTCGCGCGAAGTACGGCGCCACCCCGCGCGAATTCCGGCGCGAGAACGTCGACGCGGCGGGCTGATGCGCCCGGCACGAGTCCCCACCTAAACGAGCAATACCGCCACCGGAATCCAGATCGAGCCCAGGAACGCGGAGATCGCCGCGGCACTGGCCGCGAGGTCCAGATCGAGCTCCTCGCGGGCCGACAGCACGACGGCCGTGAATCCGATCGGCGCGGCGGCGCCGATCACGGCGATGGCCGCCGAGGTCCCCTCGAGTCCAAACAACCGGGCCAGACCGAACGCCAGCAGGCCGCCGAGACCGGAACGAAGTGCGACCGCGGACAAGGTCTCCGGCCGCTTCAGGCCGCGCACACTCACCAGCAGTCCCATGGCGAGCGGCACCAGCAGCACCAGCGCCTGCCCGACGCCCAGCACGCCGTGCAGGAAGTCGCGCGGGATCGGCGCGCCTCCGACGTTGAGCCCCAGCGCGATGAACAGCATCCACAGCGGCGGCGCCGCCAGCGTGCGCTTCAGCAGCACCGGGATGTCGTCGGCATGTCCGCCGTACTTGCAGGCCACCACGGTAGTGACGGTCCATAAAAGAATGGCGTGACCCATGTCGAACATGACGAGCTGCGCGAAGGCGTCGGCCCCGAAGCTCAGCGCCGCGAATGGATAGATGAGCGAGATGTTCATCGACATCGCGCACACCACCATCGCGCCCTCGCCCGCCTTTGGCAGACGAAATCGCCGCGCGACGAACGCGGCAGCCGCCCATCCAAGCAGCGCCACCACCACCGCCGTGACGGGCAGCAACGCGTGTTCGCGCGCCAGCGGCACGCCCGTGAGCGCGCCGAATATCAGGATCGGCAGGCCGATGTTGAAAACGAAACCCAGGAGTCGGCGCCCGTGCAACTCGTCGCCCCAGCCGGCGCGGCGTGCGGCGATGCCGATGAAGAACAGCGCCGCGACCGCGGCGAGTCGCCAGTTCGAAGCAATGAGATCCACCCTGACAATCTATACTGCGCGCACCTCAAGGAACACCGAGGACTCTTACATGATCGAGCTGTTCACCGCGGCCACACCGAATGGCTGGAAGATTTCCATCGCGCTCGAGGAGATGGGGCTGCCGTACACCGTGCGCCTGCTGACGCTCTCGAAGCTCGAACAGAAGGAGGATTGGTTCCTGAAGATCAATCCGAACGGACGCATTCCGGCGATTGTCGATCATGCGAACGACGACTTCGCGGTGTTCGAGTCCGGCGCCATCCTGATCTACCTCGCGGAAAAATCCGGGAAGTTCCTGCCCACCGAACCCAAGGCGCGCTCGCGGGTCCTGCAATGGCTCATGTTCCAGATGGCCGGCGTGGGGCCGATGATGGGCCAGGCGAATGTCTTCTATCGCTACGCGCCCGAGAAGATTCCCTACGCGATCGAACGCTACCAGCGCGAGGTGCGCCGCCTGTTCGAGGTAATGGAACGGCAGCTCGGCGCGAACGAGTACATCGCGGGCAGCGAATATTCGATCGCCGACATCGCGTTGTGGAGCTGGGTCGCGGGTTACGGATGGTCGGGTGTGAGCGTCGAGGGGTTGCCGCAGCTCACGCGCTGGATGGAACTCGTCGGCGCGCGGCCCGCGGTGCAGAAAGGACGCAACATTCCGCCGCCCGCGGAGAATACCGCGGACAGCCCGCGCAAGATCCTGGCCTGATCAGCCGCGGCGCCGGCGCTGCGCCGCCTTGGCGCCTTCCTTGCCGAGCGCCGTGCGAGGGCTCAATTGGGCGGCGTGTAGGTCGCGCCTCCGGCGAGTTTCATCACCGCGACGCACGTGTCGCGCGTTTCGGCATACGGGACCGGCAGCGCGCGGATCTCGCCGTTCTTGAGCAGGCGCCACTCGGGTGGATAGACCCACTCGCTCACCGGCTGCGCCCACAGGCCGCGCTTGTCCGCGCGCGCCTCCGCTTCGAGATCGCAGAAGCGCGGGTCGCCCATGTAGCGGCGATAGGCCCAGGCATGCCCTTCGCGCAGCATCATTTCGTTGATGTTCGTGCGTTGGTCGCCGGCCTTCCAGACGACGGCGACGAGCCGCTTGAAAGCGTCCTGCGTCACCACTTCGAGCTCGACCGATGTGCCCACGGGCAGCATGGCCTTGAGCGCGGCGGAGGATTTGTCACCATACGGCTGGTCGTATTCGGGCGTGTCGATCGCAGACAAACGCACACGGGCCGTTCCCGAGTCCATGCGGACCTCGATCGAATCGCCGTCGTTGACCTTGGTCACTTTCGCCGCGAGCACCGGCTGGCCCTTGGGCGCCTCGTCTCCCGCGGCCGATCCGGCCAGCCCGGCGACGCCGCAGACGGCGACCACGAAGCGCGTGAAAATCTTACGACGCATCATGCCGCCCTCTAACTAGTTCGTGTCGGACCGGAGACTGGTGGCGCGGCAGCGGGCGCGGCGACGGCCGCCTCGAGCGTCTGGACTTCATGCGCACGGTGTATCACACATGGCCGGACATTTTCAGTGTCCGGGGGCTCAGCCCAGCAAGCGGGCGTTGCGCCCGACCGGCTACGCCCGGCAATTCCTGGCGATGAAGTCCGCGTGCGCGGGCAATTGCCTCGCCGCCTGGCCCATCAGTCCACGCAGGTCACGCAGGTATCCCGCCCGGTCCTGCGGCGCCACGGCCTCCACGAACGGATGCGTGGCCCGCGGCCGGACGCCCTGCCCCCACATGACCTGCAACCAGCTCGAAAGCTGAAACAGGTCTTCCGAGGCGCAGAAGATTCCCGCGGTTTCGCGAAACAACTCGATCTTGTGGCGCAGTGAATCCGGAATCGTCATGTTCCGGCAGGCGTCCCAGAACGGCTCGCCGACACGGTTGTTCGCGTGATAGTGAAGGACGATGAAGTCGCGGATGTACTCGTATTCCGCGATCGACGCGCGATTGAATTCCCGGCGCCGCTCCTCGCAATCCCCGCGATGCGGAAACAGCAGGATCAAACGCTGGATCGACACCTGGATGATGTGAATCGCCGTCGACTCGAGCGGCTCGACGAACCCGCTGGCGAGCCCCATGCAGATCACGTTGCGATTCCACAGGAGTTTCCGGCGCCCCGTCGCGAACCGGATGAGGCGCGGCTCCGCCAGCGCAGGCGCATCCAGGTTCGCGAGCAGCAGCTCACGGGCTTGCTCATCAGTCATCTCGGCCGAACAATAGACATGACCGTTGCCGGTGCGATGCTGCAAAGGGATGCGCCATTGCCAGCCGGCTCCGAGGGCGGTCGAGCGCGTGTAGGGCAACAGCGGGCTGGTGTTCGCGGAAGGCACCGCAAGCGCGCGATCGCAGGGCAACCACCCGGACCAGTCCTCGAAGCCGGTATTCAGCGCCTGCTCGATGAGCAAGGCGCGAAACCCCGTGCAGTCGATGAACAGGTCTCCCGCGACCTCACGTCCATCGGCGAGCCGCAGCGCGCGCACGTCGCCGCCATTGTCACCGTGGGACTCGAGCATCACCTCCGAGATGAGGCCTTCCACGCGACGCACTCCCGCCGCCTGCGCGATCCGCGCCAGGTAGGCCGCGTACAGCGATGCGTCGAAATGAAAGGCCCAGGTGAGACCTGCGAGCGGCGTGTCGGCGATACGTTCGAGCCGTGAGAACCGGGACTGCTTCGCCGCCTGCCAATTGAGGCTGTAGTCCCACAGCGGGCCCGCGGACCCATTCTCCTGGTCACGAAGCCAGTAGTGATGGAACGGGATATAGGCGAGATCGCGACCCACGGGACCGAAGGCATGCATGTAGGCATGACCCTTCTGCCACCAGTCCACGAACTCGATGCCGAGCTTGAACGTTCCCTGCGTCTGACGCAGGAAATCGTTTTCGTCGATCTTGAGCAGCTTGTTGAACTGGCTGATCGCGGGAATCGTCGCTTCGCCGACGCCGACGATACCGATCTCCGCGGACTCCACCAGCGTGATCGACAGTCTCGGCCCGAGGACGCGCGCCAGGGCGGCGGCCGTCATCCATCCGGCGGTTCCGCCTCCGGCAATGACGACAGATCGGACTTCGTTGCTCGGCACGTCCCTAGCTTCTCAGGCAAGCCCTGGCCGGGGGAAGCCCCCCGGCCACGGCCGGCGAGATCTACTGGAACACGTAGCTCAGGGACACGGCATACGTGGCGCCGAAGTTCTGGTACTTGATCGTGTGGTACGGCTCGGAATCCACGTTGTTCAGCGCGAATGGCTCGTCCGTGAGGTTCGTGCCGGAGAGGCTGACGCTCAGGCCCTTCAATGCACCACTGCCCACCGAGTAGCCGATCTGCGCGTCTATCAACGACTCGGCGCCGACGTTCTTGAGGTCCAGCGTGTTGTCGAACAGCGGCACCTCGCCGAGGAAGTCGTCGCGGTAACGATTGCTCACCCGCACGGAGAATCCGTGCTTCTCGTAATACAGCGTCGAGTTGATGACCTTCGTGGAAAGGCCGGGAATCCGGATCTCCTCGTCGTTCACGCGGATCGACGAGCTGTTTTTCGCGCCGCTCACGATGAAACCGAAGCCATCCAGCGCCTCCGCGAACAGCGAGAACGGAATCGAGGCCGTGACTTCGAATCCGCGGATGTATCCACCCTCGCCGTTCGTCTTCACCGTGGCAATGCCCGTGCGGTTCTGGTCCGCAAGCGCGTAGGACGTCGTGTCGCCCGGCGCCACCGTCGGCAGCGGCACGCCCTCGAAGCTCACGATCTCCGAGGAGTTGATGATGTAGGTCCTGAGATCCTTGTAGTACGCGGCCAGCGAAATGTAACCCTCGTTGCTGAAGTACTTCTCGAACGACAGGTCGTACGCATTGGCCTTCCACGGGCGCAGCTTCGGATTACCGCCGCCATTGCGTGTCCAGTAGTAAGGCTGGCCGTCGACGATCGTCGGCAAGGCGCCGTCACTGGTGACACCGAAGGTCGCGCCGCCGCCCAGCTCGTCGAGGCGCGGGCGCGCCACCGTGATGGCGGCGCCGAGGCGCACCTTCATGTCGTGCGGCAACTCGAGCGCGAGGTTGAGGCTCGGCAACACGTCCGAGTACGTGTCGCCTTCCTCGACCACCGTCACCGGCGTCGGCACGACGTTCGGATTGTCCGTCATGTGCAGCTGCGCGCTCTGGTCGACGTCCACCGCCTGGACGCCGATGTTGCCGCGCAGCGGGAGGCTTCCGAGCTCGGTGCTGATGCCCACCTTCACGAACGGCGTGAGCAGCGTCTCGTCGACCTGCCAGGTGTTGCGGACGTTGTTCTCGCGATCACCCGAGTTGGCGTTCGGATCCACGACCGAGTTGATCGCCTCCCAGAAGCCGTCGCGATACAACGCGATCGCGTTGTATCCGATGATGCCGTACGGGCTGCCGAAGAACGCCGAATCGGCGATGCCCGTGCGGTATTCCTCCGGCACGGCCAGGTGGGAGACGTCGCCCCGCAACCACAGGTTGCTCTGGAACTGCTTCTTGGATTTCGTACGCTCGGCGTAGTTGGCGCCGAACGAGATTTCGTTGATGAATCCCGTCTCGAGCTTGCGGGTCGCCGACAGGCGGATCGCCTGGATCTCGTCCTGTATGTCCGGCGCGCCGACGTATCCCGCGCGGCGCGGACCACCGCCCCAGCCACCCGGATCGGTCAAGAACACCGTGTTGTAGTCGCTGTAATCCAGGGTCGGCGTGAAGCGCGTGACGCCGTTGGGATCGGTGGTGAACGAGATCGATTCCGTCTGCGGCAAGAACGTCGGGTCGTTGAACGTTCCGTTGCCGGCCGTCGATTCGAGGCGCAGGTCCTTGCGATCGACCTTCGACCAGCTCAGGTCGGCAGTCATGCTCCAGCTTTCGTTGAAACTGAAGTCCGTGTTGAGGCCGATCGAATCGACGCTGGCGCGCCGATCGTTGTTGTAGTTCTCGATGACCATGAACGGCACATCGGGAAACAGACCGGACTGGATGCGCTCACGCTCCACCGGGCCCGGGTTGGTCAGCGTCGCGCCGGACCAGACCGTACCAAATTCCATGCGCTGGATGGTCTGCAGTTCCTGGAAGTCGGAGTGATAGGCGTCGAGCAGCATGTGCAGCTGGTCGTTGGGCTTGAATTCCACGACGCCCATGATTGCTTCGCGCTTGTAGAACGACGACTGCACGCCGGACTTGTCGCCGCCGATGATCAGGTTGCCGTCGACTTCCGGGTAACCCCACGGCTCGCGTGTCTGGGCCTGGTACGGTGTCTTGTTATAGGCGAGACCGAGCGCCACGCCGATAGTGTCGCCCGCGAACTGGTCGATGTAGGTCGCGTTGAAACGATCGCCCGCGTCCGGCAGGCCGGGAATGTTGGCGTCCTGCTCGTTGAGCTCGCGCTTGTATCCGAGCGCGAGCTTGCGATCGGTCCAGGACAGCGGCTTCACGGTCGCGATATCGGTCGTGCCCGCGATGCCCTGGTAGGCCATGCCGGCGTCGGGAGTCTTGTAGATCTTGACCTGGGTGACGAGCTCCGACGGGTACTGATCGAATTCCACCGTGCGGTTGTCGTTGGTCGACGCCTGCTCGCGTCCGTTGAACGTGGTGACGGTGAAGTCCGGGCCGAGGCCGCGGATCGACAGCGTCTGGGCGCGGCCGTTGGTGCGCTGCGCGGCGATGCCCGGCAGGCGGCCGATGGCTTCCGCGATGGACGCGTCCGGCAGCTTGCCGATGTCCTCGGCCGAGACCACTTCGACGATGGACGATTCGTCCTTCTTGACGCCGATGGAATCCTGGATGCTCTTGCGGATGCCGGAGATGATGACCTCTTCCATGTCCGAGGAAGCCTCTGCGGCCGGCTGTTGCGCGAATGCGGCGCCACCGCTCGCCACCAGGAATATGGCGCAGCCGGCGGTCGTCCCGAACTCGCGGCGCGCCTGGCGCCGGCCGGTCCTCACCTGCTCACTCCCGTTCTTGCGGTTCTTCACTGGCTCCCCCTAACTATTGGTTATAGACCCAAGCCGATTTGCACAAGGATGTTGTCAGCGGGCCTTCCTTGGCAATGTGTTGCATACGTATTCACGAGGAGCCCCCATTCCCGGAGGAACGGCCCGGAAACAAAAAGGCCCCGCAACCGAGGGGGCAGTCGGGGGGCCGAAGGAAAGTGCGGACGAATCGTTAGGGGGCAGCATAGGCCCGGGACTCGGGTTCCAACAGCTGCCTGCATACGTATTCAGGCCGCATACGTATGCACCGACGTCGCGGAATGACGCTGCGCTAAGCTTTCGCGCAGAAGAATTTCATGAGCACTCCAGCCCGACCGATCATCCCGCCCGCGACGGCGCCCACCGATGCCTGGTGGCGCGGCGCGACTATCTACCAGATCTACCCGCGCAGCTTCCTCGACACCAACGCGGACGGCATCGGAGATCTGCCCGGCATCGTGTCCAAGCTCGATTACGTCGCATCGCTCGGTGTCGACGCCATCTGGATCTCCCCCTTCTTCAAGTCGCCGATGGCCGATTTCGGTTACGACATCGCCGACTACCGCGCGGTCGACCCGATGTTCGGCACGATCGAGGATTTCGACCGGCTGGTGAGCGAGGCCCATGGGCGCGGGCTCAGGGTCATCATCGACCAGGTACTGAGCCACACCTCGGATCAACATGCGTGGTTCCAGGAGAGCCGCCAGAGCCGCACGAATGCGATGGCCGACTGGTACGTGTGGGCGGACGCGCGCGCGGATGGCACGCCACCGAACAACTGGCTGTCGATCTTCGGCGGCGTGGCGTGGACGTGGGAGCCGCGGCGTGGCCAGTATTACCTGCACAACTTTCTGAGCAGGCAGCCGGATCTGAACTTCCACAACGCGGACGTCGCGCAGGCATCGCTCGACAACATGCGCTTCTGGCTCGAGCGCGGCGTCGACGGTGTGCGACTGGATGCGATCAACTTCTGCTTCCACGACCGGTTGCTGCGCGACAATCCGCCACGGCCTCCGCACGAGCGGCGCGCGCGCGGCTTCAACGCCGAGAATCCCTACGGTCATCAATGGCACCGGTTCAACAACACGCAGCCGGAGATGCTGCCGTTCCTGGAACGCATCCGCGATCTGCTCGACGAGTTTCCGGGAACCGTCGCGCTGGGCGAGATTTCCTCCGACGATTCCACGGCGACGGTCGCCGAGTACACGCAGCCCGGGCGCCTTCACATGGGTTACAGCTTCGAGCTGCTGAGCAACGACAGCTCGCCGCGGCACATCCGCGCGACAGTCGAAAACCTCATGCGGCGCGCGCCGGAGAGCTGGCCCTGCTGGACCATCTCCAACCACGACGTCGAGCGGGTGGTTAGCCGCTGGGGACGCCACGGGCCGACGCAGCCGCACTTCGCCACGCAGCTCACGGCGCTGGTGTGCTCGCTGCGCGGCTCGGTGTGCGTGTTCCAGGGAGAGGAGCTCGGCCTCGGCGAAGCGGACGTGCCTTTCGAAGCACTGCGCGATCCCTACGGCATCGCGTTCTGGCCGACGTTCAAGGGCCGCGACGGCTGCCGCACGCCAATCCCCTGGGACTCGAGCGAGCGCGCCGGCTTTTCTTCGGGAGAGCCGTGGCTGCCCGTGCCCGCGCAGCATCTCGGTCTCTCGGTCGCGAACCAGGAGCAGGATCCGACATCGGCGCTACAGGGTTTCCGCCGACTGCTCGACTGGCGTCGCGGACATCGCCTGCTGACCCAGGGCGAAATCGAGTTCCTCGCCGCGACGGAGTCCGTGCTCGCGTTTCGCCGTTTCGATCAAGACGATGCGATTCTCGTGGCGTTCAATCTTTCCCCTTCGCCGGCCAGTGTCTCGCTGCCCGGCGTGCAGGTTGCCCGACCCCTTCATGGCCACGGTCTGCCCGAGGGAAGTCTTGCTAACGCTACCTTGACGCTGCCCGGCCATGGCGTTGCGTTTTACGAACTCGCAGCGCGTTGATTTCGTTGATCACGGGCCCTGAAGCGCCTCCCCAGTAGCTTTTGACGCACGGGCCCGGGCATGATCGGCCCTGCAATTCAGGGGGCCGGCGGCCGCAATGCCGCTGCGATGCATGCACGACAAACCGACTTCGTTCGACATCGCCTATCTCGCGGGCGTCAGCCAGCCCACGGTGTCCCGCGCCCTGCGCGGCTCGCCGGTCGTCAGCCTCGAGACGCGCAAGCGCATCGAGGAGATAGCCCGGCAACTCAACTACCGTGTCGACAAGAACGCGTCGAACCTGCGCTCGCAGCACTCCAACACGCTCGCGCTGCTGCTGTTCGAGGATCCGACGCCCGATGAGTCGCAGATCAATCCGTTCTTCCTCTCGATGCTCGGATCGCTGACGCGCGCCTCCGCGCGCCGCGGCTACGACCTGCTCATCTCGTTCCAGCAGCTTTCGAATGACTGGCAACAGGATTACGAGGACAGCCGCAAGGCTGACGGGATCATCCTGCTCGGTTATGGCGACTTCGAGGAGTACCGGCCCAGGCTCGAGAAACTCGTCGCGCAGGGCACGCACTTCGTGCGCTGGGGGCCGGTGCTCGAGGGTCAGCCCGGCATCTCCATCGGCAGCGACAATGCGCAGGGCGGCTACGACGTTACGCGCCACTTGATTGGCACGGGGCGTCGGCGCATCGCGTTCATCGGCAACGCGACGAGCCACTATCCGGAGTTCTTCGATCGATTCCGCGGCTACGAGCGTGCGCTCGCCGAGGCGCGTGTGAAGGCGCCCGCCTCGCTCCAGGCGGATGCGATCAATCTCGAGGAAGCGGGCTTCAATGCCGTGCGCGAACTGCAGGCTCGCGGCGCGGAGTTCGATGCGATCGTCGCCGCCAGCGATCTGATCGCCATCGGTGCGCTGCGAGCTCTGCAGGAGACGCGCATCGATGTGCCGCGCCAGGTCGCGGTGGCGGGCTTCGACGACATCCCGGCCGCGAGCCTCACGAATCCCCCTCTCACCACCGTCATGCAGGACACGCGACGCGCCGGCGAATTGCTCGTGGAGTCACTGCTGCGGCAGATCGGCGGTGATCCGGTCACGAACAGCGTGATCCCGACGAAGCTGATCGTCCGGAAATCCGGATAGTCTGGCTAGGGGTCAGACCCCATTTCCTAGAAAAAGGTGCCAGAGCAGAGGTGGCACCAGGCGGTGGGTTCCCGGAAATGTGGCTCTGGCACCTTTTTCTAGGAAATGGGGTCTGACCCCCTCACCCGCAGCGCCAGTATTCCCGCGAGCATGAAACACGCCGCGCCGAGGCCGAGCGCGTGCACCGGCTCGCCGCCCAGCAGCTTCGTGAGGATCGTGCCGAGCACACTCGCGGCCACGAGCTGCGGGATGACGATGAAAAAATTGAAGATGCCCATGTAGGTGCCCATCTTGCGCGTCGGCACGCTGCCCGCGAGCAACGCGTACGGCAAGGAAAGTATTGACGCCCACGCGAAGCCCACTCCCACCATCGATAGGAGCAGCAGGTCCGGATCGCGGATGAAGAGGAACGACGCGAGTCCGAACGCGCCCAGGGTCAGATTGACGAGGTGGCTGACCTGCAACCCCAATCGCTTCACCATGATCGGAATTGCGATCGCCGCAAGCGCCGCGAAGCCGTTGTAGGCGCCGAACAGCACGCCAACCCAGTTCGCGCCGTCGTTGTACGCCGCGCCGGTGGTGTCCGTCGCGCCGAAGTGCGTACGGGTCACCGCGGCGGTCGTATAGATCCACATCGCGAACAACGCGAGCCAGGAGAAGAACTGCACGGGCACGAGCTGGCGCATGGTCGCGGGCATGCCCTGGATGTCGTCCATCACCGTGCCGAACAGCCCCTGGCCACGCGTCCGCGCATGAACGAGCAGCGCACCGCCCCACGCCGCGAACCCAGTCCCCAGTAGATAGAGCTGCTTGTCGAGCCCGAAGCGCCACACCAGGAATACCGCGAGCAATCCGCCACCCAGCCACACGAGACCACGTAGCGGCGCGCGTGCCGAAGTGCCGGGCTCCACGGCGGCCGACGCGGGGGTCGCATCGGTGAACGCGTGCAATTCCGTCGGCGGATACTCGCGCGAGCCGAGCACGGTCCACAGAATCGCGCCCACGAGCACCACCGCCCCGATGTCGAACGACAGCCGCACCGATTCGGGAATCGCCGACTCGCTGTCGCCCACGTTGCTCACGCCCGCATGCGACAGCAGCCACGGCAGCATGCTGGCGATCACCGCGCCGACGCCGATGAAGAACGTCTGCATCGCGTAGCCCGCGGGCCGCTGGCGCTGTGGAAGCTGATCGCCCACGAAGGCGCGGAACGGCTCCATCGCGATGTTGATGCTCGCGTCCAGCACCCAGAGCAATCCCGCCGCGACCCAGAGCGTCGGGCTACGCGGCATGAACAGGAGCGCGGCGGACGCCAGCAGCGCGCCCGCGAGAAAATATGGCCGCCGCCGGCCGAGCCGATTCCAGGTCCGGTCCGAGTAATACCCGACGATCGGTTGCACGATCAGCCCGGTGAGCGGCGCCGCCACCCACAACATCGGGATCGTCTCCATGTCGGCGCCGAGCGTCTGGAAGATGCGGCTCACGTTCGCGTTCTGCAGCCCGAAGCCGAACTGGATGCCGAGAAATCCGAAACACATGTTCCAGATCTGCCAAAACGAGAGCTCCGGGCGGGCGCGAACGGTGGCGGCGGTGTCCACGAACTACTCCACGTCGAACTCGGGTTGCGGCTTCGGCTTGGGCTTCACCGCGCGCGGCGCCGGCTTCTTGCCCGTCGCCGCCTTGATCGCGATCGCCGTGCCGCCGCCCGGCGCAAGGTTCAACGTCAACGTGTCGAACCGCGACACGGGCCGCGTCATGATGTCGATGGCGTGTCCGTCGGCGTTGTAACCCGCGCCCTTGCCGTCCTGGTAGATAGTCGCCGTGTATGGACGGCCCGCATCCAGGAAGTCGAGACTCACCCGCAATGACCTGGCGTTCTCATCAGTGATCGCCCCCAGGTACCAGTCCTCGCTGCTGCGGTCCTTGCGCGCGATCGTCGCGTAATCCCCTACCTCGCCGTTCAACACCCGCGTATCGCTCCAGTCGACCGGCACATCGCGGATGAACTGGAACGACTTGGGATACTTCGCATAGTTCTCCGGCAGGTCGGCCGCCATCTGGATCGGGCTGTAGAGGGTCACGTACAACGCGAGCTGCCGCGCTTCGGTGGTCGGAATGCGGCTGCCCTCGGCCCCGGTCAGACTCAGGATTCCCGGCGTGTAATCCATGGGTCCCGCCAGCATGCGCGTGAACACGAGGTTCACTTCATGCTCGGGCGGATTCTTCGGATTGCCCCAGGCGTTGTACTCCATGCCGCGCTGGCCCTCGCGCGCCACCCAGTTCGGATAGGTGCGACGCAGGCCCGTGTCCTTGATGGGTTCGTGCGGGTTCACCGCGATGTGGCGCTTCGCGGCCTCGGTAACGACGCGCAGGTGATGTCGCGCCTGCACTTGGCCGTCGTGCCATTCGAAGCGGACCTTGCCGTTCTCATCCAGCGCCTGCACGCCGCCCGCATCGGCGACATATCCCGTCTTGACGGAATCGATGCCCAGGCGCTGGTAGAGATCGAGCGCGGGCCCGAGCTGTCGTTCGTAGTTGGCGATGTTGCCGGAAGTCTCGTGGTGCCCGATCAGCCGCACGCCCTTCTTCTTCGCATAGGCCGCGAGCGCCTCGATGTCGAAATCCGGATAGGGCTCGGTGAAGCTGAAGTCGTCGCCGGTCGCGAACCAGTCGCTGTCCCAGCCCTTGTTCCAGCCCTCGACGAGCACACCGCGAAACCCGTTCTTCGCCGCGAAGTCGATGTACTGGCGGGTGCGCGCGGTCGTGGCGCCATGTTTCGGCCCCGATGCCCAGGTCATCGTTCCGAGGTGCATGCCCCACCAGATGCCGACGTATTTGTACGGCTTCACCCAGGAGACGTCGCCGAGCTTGTTGGGCTCGTTGAGGTTCAGGATGAGATCGGACATATAGAGACCAGGCGCATCCTTCGCAATCTGCAGCGTGCGCCACGGCGTCGCGAACGGCGCCTGCCGGCGCACCTTGGGGCCGCTCGACGAGGGCGACAGCTCGGACTTGAGCCGCTGACCCTCGACTCTGCGCAGCCACATGCCTGCGTAATCGACCAGCGCCGCTTCGTGGATCGCGACGTGCGTCCCGTTCGCGAGCTTCAGCGTGACCGGCGTGTGCGCCTGCGACACTTCCGCGATCGGCGTACGGTTGTAGAGATATTCGTAGCGATTCCACTCGCCGGCGGGAGTCCACCACGCGGTGCCGGGCTGCGCGATCGCGAACTCGGTCAGCTCCTCGACGATGTTCACGTGGCCCAGGGCCTCGGAAAATTCGTAACGGAATCCCACGCCATCGTCGAACAGGCGGAACACGACGCCGAGCTCGCGGCGCGCGCCCTTCGTCTCGCGCAGCGTCAGGCGCAGCTGGTTGTAGTGATTGCGCGAGCGGCTGCGCTCGCCCCAGGGTTGCTCCCAGGTTTCGTCGAGCGAAGCACGCTCTTCCCGCGCGATTTCGAAGTTGCGCTCGAGTTTGTGCTGATCGGCGAGAATGAAACCGAGCCGCGACCAGTCGACGACGAGCGCGCCTTCGCGGCGGATCGCATACTCCGGCCGCCCTTCTCCGTTCACGCGCACGCTCACGGCCAGCGTACCACCCGGCGATTTGGCCTCGACGATGCGTTCGGAGGGCGCCTGCGCCGCGCAGGTCCACGCCGCGGCGAGTCCGACGATGGCCAGCCAGGCCCGCTTCATGGCGGATCTCCCGCGCACGCGACGTATCCCAGCGCGGGGATCTCCACGCGCAAACTACCGGGCGCGGCCACGGAATCAGCACACTGGCCGAGCAGCGATTTCACCTTCTTCATTCCCGTACCAACCTCCACGTGGGCAACGAGGGGCGCCGTCGACGTGTTGAACGCCACGAGTATCTCGCGTCCCGCATTGTCGAGACGCGATGCCGCGAACAGCCCCGGCGTGCGTGATTGCGCACGCACGACCTGCCGCCCGCGGCGCAGCGCCGCGTGCTGCTTGCGCAGCGCCGAGAGCTGCGCGATCTGCAGGTACAGCGGATGCGTCGCGTCGAAGTTCTCGACCGCCGTCGTTCGCGTCGTACCGAGGAGTTCCTGGTCGTTGTAGGTCGGCACCTGGCTCGCGAACATCGACTGGCGCGCATCCTGGTCGATGCCGTGGCCGATGAAGCCCTGCTCGTCGCCGTAGTAGACGACGGGAACGCCGCGCAGCAGGAACATCATCGCGTTGGAGAGCTTCACGCGCGCGAGGACTTCGTCCGCACTCGCGGCTGGACGTGCCTTGCGAACGAGGTATGCGAATCGTCCGCTGTCGTGATTACCCGTGAACGTCGGCAGCCGCAGCGCCGCGGGCGTGCCGCCATCGTAGAGACCGTCGTCGGAATACAGGCGTCCGAGCACGTCGGTGCCCGCATTGCCGGCGACCGCGAGATTCACGGCGCCGGCGAAGCCGAAGTCGAGCACCGACGGCAGCCGGTCGACGCGCGTGTGGCGCGCGAGCTGCGCAACGTCGACGCCCTCGGCGGCCACTTCACCGAAGATGTGGAAGTTCGGAACCCCCGACGCGCGCGCCCGCTTGAGCATCGCCGGCGCGAAGGCCTGCCAGAACTCCGGGTTCACGTGCCGCGCGGTGTCGATGCGGAAGCCATCGAGGTCGTACTTCGCGATCCAGTCGCCGTAGATGTCGATGAATCCCTGCACGACCCGTGGATTCTCCGTGAACAGGTCGTCGAGCCCCACGAAATCGCCCATGAGCGAACTCTCGCCCCAGAAATCCGAGTTGCCGCGATTGTGGTAGTAGATGGGATCGTTGAGCCAAGCCGGCACTTTCACGTTCGCCTCGGCCGGCGGCACGAACGGCGTGTAGGCGAAGTCGATGTTCGTGAGTCGCGCGAAATTCTGCGCGGTGCGCACGTGATCGCCGAGGAATCCTTCGTTGATCGCCGAACCCTCGGGTCCGCCCTTGCGCGAGTAGGGAAAGCCGCCGCGCGATCGGTACGCACAGGCGCTCGCCGGGCACTCGCGATACTGGATCACGTCGGCCGTGTGGTTCGTGATGATGTCGAGGTAGACCTTCATGCCGCGCGCGTGCACCGCGTCAACGAACGCGCGCATGTCGCGCTCCTCGCCGAAGTGGGGATCCACGCGCGTGAAGTCCGTGATCCAGTAGCCGTGGTAACCCGCGCTCTCCTGGCCCGGACCGCCCTGCACGGGCTTGTTCTTGTAGATAGGGCCGAGCCAGATCGCCGTCGTGCCGAGACCCTGGATGTAGTCGAGTCTCGCAACCAGGCCTTTGAGATCGCCGCCGTGATAGAAACCCTTGTGTGTCGGATCGAAGCCGGTCGCGAGTCGATCGCCTTCCAATCCTCCACGGTCATTGGCGGGGTTACCGTTTTCGAAGCGGTCTGGCAGCACGAAGTAGACGATCTCGTCCTCGGGCAGACGCTCGCGGTAAGCCGGCGGGGCGCCGAAAACGACGGAACAGGCGCATAGCGCCAGGCATGCCCAGATTCTTCGCATCGCTCCCCCGTCGGTCCACGAAAGCGTGACTGTACTTCAGGCCGGCCCCGGCGCGGGCTGCATACGTATGCGCTTCACGCCTCCCCCGCGGCCTCAGCCCGTCATCGACCGCCGGCGGCCGCGCGCGGAACCTGAAGAGCCCGGCGCTCCGGTTCCGTGACAGTAGTTAGGCACACAACGGATCGCCGGGATGCGCCCTCGCCCCGACCCGCCAATGTCAAATTCCACGCCGATGGTACGCCCGCCTTGATCCCGATCGCGCGCCATGTTTACACTGTACACATGGATACCCGCCGAGCCATCATCGAATGCGCGCTTCACGAACTCGATAGCAAAGGCCTGAGTGGCTTCAGCCTGCGGGCGGTGGGTTCCGCCGCCGGCCTGTCCGCCATGGCTGTCTATCGGCACTTCAAGAACAAAGAGGATCTGCTTCGTGCGGTCGGCGAAGAAGCGTTTGCCGCCTATCAACTGCGCGTGAGCCGGATCCCGGAGGCGCCGTTCGGCGAATGGATGCGCTTGGTCGGCCGCGAGTATGCCGAGTTCGCATTGGATGATCCCGGCCGATTCGAAGCCTGCTTCGTCCTGCGCACGCAGGTGGAACGCATCTTTCCGCAGGACTTTCGCGCGGGAAAATCGCCCGTCATCTCGTTGATGATGGAAAAGATCCGCGCGGCGCAGGCGGCCGGGACACTCGATCCGGCGGATCCACTGGAGCTTGCCTTGCTGATGTGGGCGCAGTTCCACGGCATGGTGATGCTGCATCGATCGGGGCGATTCTCCCTGAACCGCAACGCATTTCTCGCACTCTGCGACCGCACCAGTGAACTGATCGTCGATGGCCTGTCTCGCAAGCCGGCCCAGCCGACCCGCACGAACAAAAGAATTCGCAAGAGGAGATCTCGTTGAACACGAAACCCCGCTATCTCTCACTGCTGCTCGGACTGTCCGCGGCCGTCGCCGCAATCGCCGCGACCGCCACGGAGCCGGACCCGCTGCCGGAACGCCTGGCGATCGAGCATGTGACCGTATTGCCGATGAGCAGTGAGGCCACAGCCCTCGCCGACATGACCGTGCTCATCGAGGACGGCCGAATCCGCTCCATTACACCCGCTTCATCAACCCGCGCACCGAGCGGCGTGAGGCGCATCGACGGTCGCGGCAAGTGGCTCATGCCCGGCCTGACCGATATGCACGCGCATCTTGGCAACGTGCGCATGTTGCGCCTGTTCCTGCGGATGCCGGACCTGAAGCAATCCATCCTGCGTACCGAGGATCTGTTCACGCCGTTTCTCGCAAACGGCGTCGTGCGGATCCTGGACATGCAATCCATGTCGGAGACCATTGGTCAGCGAGTGGAAGTCGACGCAGGCCGCATGATCGGTCCGCACATCGTCACCGCCGCGATGATCGACGGCCCGAAGCCGTACTGGCCGATCGGAGCGACTCGCGTCGCCGCTACGCCGGATGACGGGCGCCAGGCGGCGCGCGACGCCGCGGCGGAAGGTTACGACGTCATAAAGGTCTACGGCGGACTGAGCCTCGAAACGTTCAGCGCCATCGTCGACGAGGCGCGTCGCCTGAACCTGCCCGTGGTCGGTCACCTGCCGGAGCGAGGCCTGGGCCGTACCGAGGAGTTCTTTCAGCCCGGCTTCAGCCTGATTGCGCACGCCGAGGAGTTCGCACAACGGGATGCGAAGCCCGCGCTCGCGGAAATCCCTAGCTACGTGGACATGATGAAAAAGAACGGCGCCTGGCTCACCGCGACCCTTTCCTTGAACGAGCGGCTGCTGGAACAAACCGCGAATCCGAAGTCGCTGCGCGAGCGCCCCGAGATCCGAGTGCTGCATCCCCTCATGCGCGACATGGTGCTCGAGCACAATCCCTACGTCGCCGCCGCGAGCCCGCAACGCATCGAGTACCTGGCGCAGATCGTCGAGTTCAATCGCCAACTCGTCCGCGCGTTCGTCGCGGCCGGCATCCCGGTCGTCGCGGGCACCGATGCCAACGTGCCTGGCGTGGTCCCGGGCTACTCCATGCATGATGAGCTCGAGGCGTTGACACGGGCCGGCCTGAGCAATCGCCAGGCGCTCGAGGCCGCGACGCGCCGGCCCTGCGAGTGGCTCCAGTTGTCGGCCGAGTGTGGCACCGTGGAACCCGGCAAGCGCGCGGACCTGATCCTTCTCGATGCGGATCCGCTGGCGGATATCCGCCATTCGCGACGCATCTCGGCGGTCATTCTCGGCGGCCGATTCCTGCCTCGCGCCCTGCTCGACCGGCAAATCGAAGCGCTGGCCGCGGGTGCCGGAAAGTAGACCGTGGTTGCGCGCCAATCCGACGCGCTGGACGCAGTCCGCAGCCAGCTTGGTGTTTCCATCGTCGATGCCGACGCCCGGGACGAAACCGCGGCGCAGCACATCGTGCGGATCTGTCGACCGGACATCCTCGCGGTGAATGCGGGAGCGAAACCACCGATGGGCAGGCTGGACCAGATCCGCTGGGAAGACTTCACCGCGACGTGGGCGTAATCCGCGGACGTATCGCCCGCTCGATTCGCAAAAAAAGCCCGCGCGAGTCGCCTCGCGCGGGCTTCGATTCGATCAAACCACTATCAGACGAAGCGGTTGACCAGGTTCTCCAGGTACTCCTGGCGGCCCGACAGCGGCTTCGGATTGATGTTGGCCGCGACCGCCGCGTCGGAGATCGACGCGAGCGTCGCATCCTTCGCGTGGATCTTCTGGCCCGCCTCACCGGCCCACTTGGCGTAGCGCTGCTCGACGAATTTGTCGATGCCGCCGTGCTCGATCAGCGCGGCCGCGGACTTGAGCGTGCGCGCCAGCAGGTCCAAACCACCGACGTGGCCGTAGAACATGTCGGCCGGATCGATCGACTGACGGCGCACCTTCGCATCGAAATTGAAGCCGCCGGTGGTGAAACCACCCGCCTTCAGGATGCGATACATCGCCAGCGTCATGTCGAGCGGATCGTTGTGGAACTGGTCGGTGTCCCAGCCGTTCTGCGGATCGCCGCGGTTGATGTCGATCGAGCCGAAGATGCCGAGCGCATCGGCCATCGCGATCTCGTGATCGAAGCTGTGGCCCGCGAGCGTCGCGTGGTTGGCTTCGATGTTCACCTTCACTTCGTTCTCGAGGCCGATCGACTTGAGGAAGCCGTACACGGTCGCGGTGTCGAAGTCGTACTGGTGCTTGGTCGGCTCGTGCGGCTTGGGCTCGATCAGGATCGTGCCCTTGAAGCCGATCTTGTGCTTGTGGTCGACCACGAGCTGCAGGAAGCGGCCGAAGTTCTTGAGCTCGGTCTTGAGGCTGGTGTTGAGCAGCGTGTCGTAACCTTCACGGCCGCCCCACAACACGTAGTTGGCGCCGCCGAGACGCTTGGTGGCGTCGAGGCAATGACGTACCTGCGTCGCCGCGAACGCCCACACATCCGGGTCCGGATTCGTCGAGGCGCCGCCCATGTAACGGGGATGCGAGAACAGGTTCGCCGTGCCCCACAGTAGTTTGACGCCGGTCTCGGCCTGCTTCTTCTCGAGGCGGTCGATGGTCTTCGCGAGATTCTCGACGTGCTCCTTGATGTTCGACGCCGTCGGCATCGCGTCGACGTCGTGGAAGCAGTAATAAGGCGTGCCGAGCTTCGTGAAGAAATCGAACGCGGCGTCCATCTTGGCCCACGCATTCGTCTCGTTCATCGGGCCGTTGTTGTTCCACGGACGGGCGAACGTGCCGCCGCCGAAGATGTCGTGGCCGTCCCACGCGAAGGAGTGCCAGTAACACACGGCCGGGCGCAGGAGGTCTTCCATGCGCTTGCCGAGGACGAGCTGGTCCTTGTTGTAGTGACGGAATGCGAGCGGATTGTCCGACTCAGGGCCTTCGTACTTGATGGGTGCGACGGCTTCGAAATAGGAAGCGCGCTTCAGGGGGGTGGCACTGGACATGATCAAACTCCTCGAAATCTTGGACGAAGGTCTTGATAAATCTGGGAAAAACACTTGCGCTTCGGCGCCAGCTGTTCGATGTCGCGGGCATTGGGTTCGATGACGACCCTGACCGGCGGCGGACGGCACACATCCTCCGCCCGTTCGCCGGTTTTGGCTATCCGGGCAAGCCGTGCGGCGCCAAACGCCGGGCCGACTTCCGATCCGTCGCGATAAACCAACGGCCGCTTGAGGGCCGCCGCCAGCACGCCGCCCCACCACATGGAGCGCGCGCCGCCGCCGATGACCGAGATCTTGTCGATGGTCGCGCCGGCCTCGATGAGCGCATCGAGTCCGTCCGCGAACGCGAACGCCACGCCCTCGAGCACCGCCTGGCCAATGGCCGCGGCGTCCGAGTCGTGGTTGAGGCCGAACAGCACGCCACGCGCCGCCGGATCGTTGTGCGGGGTGCGCTCACCCGACAGGTACGGCAGGAAGATCTCCGGGCCAGCCAGGCTGTTGCGCGCCTCGACCTTGGACAGCAGCTCGGCCGCGTCCTTGGTGCCGGTGAGCTTCACGGCCCAGTCGACGCAGCTCGCCGCCGAGAGCATCACGCTCATCTGGTGCCAGACACCCGGCAGGCAGTGGCAGAACGCGTGCACGGCCTTGGCCGAGTTCGGCAGGAATTTCGGTGTGACCAGGAACAACACGCCGGAGGTGCCGAGCGACAGGAAGGCGTCGCCGGGCTTGATGACGCCGATGCCGGCGGCGCCCGCGGCGTTGTCGCCGCCTCCGCCCGCGACCGGGACCTCATCCATGCCCCAGGCGGCGGCCACGTCCTTGCGCAACTTGCCGGTGGCGTCCGAGCCTTCGACGAGGCGCGGCATATGCGATTCATCGAGGCCCGTGGCGGCCAGCATCTCCGGCGACCACTTGCGCTTGGCGACGTCCACCCAGAGCGTGCCGGCGGCATCCGAGCAATCGCTCGCCTTCTCGCCGGTCATCAGCAGCCGGACGTAATCCTTGGGCAGGAGCACGCAGCGCGTGTCCTTGAACACGGCGGGCTCGTTCTCGCGCACCCAGACGAGTTTGGGCGCGGTGAAGCCCGGCATCGCGATGTTGCCGGTGATCTCCCGGCTACGCGGTTCGGCCTTCTCGAGCGTGAGGCATTGCTTCTCGCTGCGTCCGTCGTTCCAGAGGATGGCCGGCCGTAGCGGCTTGTCCTCGGCGTCGAGCAGCGTGGCGCCATGCATCTGGCCCGAGAGGCCCACGGCGCGCACGGCCTTGCGTTGTTTCGCGGGCAGTGCCGCGACGGCCGCATTCGTGGCGGCCCACCAGTCGGCGGGGTTCTGTTCGGACCACCCGGCCTGCGGGCGGGAAACATTCAGAGGCGCGGAGGCCTGTTCGACTACGGTGTCCTTGTCGTCGACGATGACGGCTTTGACACTCGACGTGCCAATATCGATGCCTAAATACATTACCCCCCCACCCTTTTTGCGGCGGTAACGCTATCAGAATTGCCGCCCGGTGGGGACGGGCCTCGCCCGAAAAAAACGCCCTGGCGGACCAAACTTCGCGCGAAAAGCCAGCCGGCCCGGGGACCCTATCAATGCCTAACGGGGTCGATAGCCAAAACCATATCCTCGACCCGATGAGGCGGTCCGACTAGCTTTCCACGGCAACGGCTCAGTCGGTTCCGTACACCTGGCCGAGGCGATCCGCCGACTGCCGGTCCAGCATCCATTGCGGATACTCGTTCGGCAGCTCCGAGGCGTCGCTGATCGCCTTGATCTGCTCGGCGCTCAGGGTGAGCTCGGTGGCGGAAAGGTTGTCGAGCAACTGGTCGCGGTTCTTCGCGCCGATGATCACGGAGGTCACGTGCGGCTGCGCCAGTAGCCAGGCCAGCGCGACCTGCGCCACCGACACCAGGTGATCCGCCGCGATGGGACGCATCACGTCGATCACGCGCCAGGCGCGCTCGCGATCCACCGGCGGGAAATCGAGGGTAGCGCGGCGCGCGCCACCCGGTTTGTCGTTTTCACGCGAGAACTTGCCCGACAGCAGTCCACCGGCAAGCGGACTCCACGGCATGATGGCGAGGTTCTGATCCTTCGCGAGCGGCACGATCTCGCGCTCGATGTCGCGGCCCGCGACCGAGTAATACATCTGCAGGCTCTCGAAGCGCGCCAGGTTCTTTCGGTCGGAAATCCACAGCGACTTCGTGATCTCCCACGAGGAGAGATTGCACAGGCCGATGTAGCGCACCTTGCCTGCCCGCACGCAATCGTCCAGCGCATCGAGCGTCTCCTCGATCGGCGTGAACGGATCGCGGCCGTGAATCTGGTAGAGATCGATGTGATCGACCTGCAGCCGTTTCAGGCTGGCGTCGATGTTCTGCATGATGTGATAACGCGAAAGGCCTATCTGGTTGTGGCCCTCGCCCATGCGCAGCAACACCTTGGTCGCGAGCACGTAACTGTCGCGCGCCAGGCCCAGCGACTTGAGCGCATGACCGGTCGCGACTTCCGATGCGCCATTGGAATAGAAATCGGCGGTGTCGATGAAATTGACGCCGCGGTCGAGCGCGGTCTTGATGAGATCGGTGACGCCCTCCTGGCCGACGCCGGCGACGGTCGCCCACATGCCTTCGCCGCTACCGAAGGTCATAGCGCCAAGGCAGATCTCGGAAACGATGAGACCCGTATTGCCGAGCTTGCGATATTTCATTTGCGCCCTCCGTGCAGTGAAGGGCGGAGTATGCGCGAGCGGCGGAAGCCGGGGCAGCCTCCAAAGAAATAAGGGCCGGACTCCGTCGGAATCCGGCCCTCATATCCCCGCGAAGGGGGAATTCAGCTCAGTGCAGCGTCCAGACGATGCTGAAATTCAGCGACGAGATGATGTTGTCGTCCTGCGAGAAATCCACACCGCTGGTGAGGTCGCCCACGTCCGTCCGCTGATACTCGAAACGCACCAGCGCGCCGTCGAGGACGGTCTGGAAACCGACGCCGAACAACGGCGCGAATCCATTGTCGTCCGCCGCATCGAGGAACCTGTTAGGCGTGGCCGCGTCGTAATCGCCCCACGAGTAGGTCGTCTCGGCACGCCAGGCATAGAAACCCGCGCGGCCAAAAAGGGAGAACTTGTTGCCGATCCACCATGAACCCACGACGCTGGCATCGATGCCCTTGATGTCGTTGCGGACCTTGTAGAACGCCGGCTGATTCGGCGGCGGCGTGGCCGGCGCCGGAGGCGTCGGCGGAAACACTTCGATGGCATCGACGAAATCCGGGAAGACGTCCTGGTTGAACGAGGACCCGCTGCGCAGATTGGCTTCGACCGCGAGGTACCGGTTCAGCGCCCATCCACCACCCAGGCTGTAGCCGAAGCGGCCCGTGTTGATGTCATTTGGACCGAGGAAATCGTCGACGTAGGTGCCTTCGAGCTGCTCGTCGCCGAGCGTCAGCTGAATCCGAAAGCCGGTGAAGTCGTCTGCCGCGAACGCGGGCGATGCAAGCGTTCCCGCGACTGCAAGTACTCCGAGAACCATTGCCTTACGCATTGCGACCATCCTCCTGGTTGACATATGTCAAGCATAGCCGATGACCTGCGGCCGAAACGTGCGCTCGTCACGTTTTCAGGGAGTTAGGCGGGAAATCGCGGGTAGTCAGTCTGGGTTTGGACGTACTGGATGAAGAAATCCAGCGAATCCACGTTGGCCATCGCCGCCCGGTTCGCGGCCTTCTCCACCGGAACGCCCATGAGGATGCGGCGCACCGGCACCTCCATTTTCTTGCCGGTCAGGGTGTACGGGATCGCCGTGACCTGGAAGATCCGGTCCGGCACGTGGCGCGGCGAGTACTCCTTGCGGATGGTGGCCCGGATACGTTCCGCGATGTCCTCGTCGAGGGGCACGTCTCCCTTGAGCTTCACGAACAGCGGCATGAAGAACTTCCCGCCCGGCAGGTCCAGGTTCACGATGAGGGAGTCCTCGATCTCGGGAACGCCCTGCAAGGACCGGTACACCTCGGCGGTGCCGATCCGCACGCCGTGGCGGTTCAACGTGGCATCCGATCGACCCAGCACGAAACAACCGCCGCGCGCATTCACCCGGAAAAAGTCACCGTGGCGCCACACGCCCGGGTACTGGTCGAAATACGATTCGCGGTAACGCTGGTGGTTTTCGTCGCCCCAGAAACCCACGGGCATCGAGGGCATCGGTTCGGTGAGCACCAGCTCCCCGACCTCGTCGACCAGCCGGTTCCCGCGGTCGTCGAACGCATACGCCGCGACGCCCAGCGATCGGGCCTGGATCTCGCCAGCGTAGTTCGGCAGGTTCACTACCCCGCCCACGAGCCCCGAGCAGATGTCGGTGCCGCCGCTGCCGGAATGCGCCCACAGGTCGCGCTTCACGTTCTCGTAGAACCAGTTCTGGCACTCGGCCGTGACCGGAGATCCGGCGAGCACGATGGTCTCGAGCTGCTCGAGCTTGAAGCGATCCTTCGGGACGATGCCCGCCTTCTCGAGGATGCTCTGGTAGGTAGGGCTCGCGCCGAACAGGTGCGCGCCGGTGTCGTCGGCCATCTTCCACAGCAGGTCGGGCGTCGGCCAGGCGGGATTGCCGTCGTACAGCACGGGAACCACGTCCATCAGCAGCGAGCTCGAGAGGAAGTTCCACATCATCCAGCCCGTGCTGGTGAAGAAGAACATGCGCTGTCGCGCATGCATGTCCATGTGGAAATGGAACAGCTTGAGCTGCTCGAGCGTGATGCCGCCGTGACAATGAATGATCGCCTTCGGCAGGCCCGTGGTGCCCGAAGAGAACAGGATGAACAGCGGATGCGCGAACGGCACCTGCTCGAACTGGAACACCTCGCGGCCCGGATCGGGTCCCGAAAGCGCATCGGCCCAGAAAATCGCGCGCTCGGCAACGCCCTCCAGCACGGGGGTCAGGTCATCGGGATCGAGGTACGGTAGATAGATCACGTGCTGCAGCGAGGGCAGCGCGCCGATGATTTCGCGAATGTCCGCGCGCCGGTCGAACAGCTTCCCGCCGTAGCTGTAGCCGTCGACGCAGAACAGCAGCTTGGGCCGCAGTTGCGAATAACGATCGAGCACGCCGCGCGTGCCGAAATCGGGACCGCAGCTCGACCAGACAGCACCGATGCTCGCGGTCGCGTACATCGCGATCATCGCTTCGGGGACGTTGGGGAGGTAGGCGACCACGCGGTCGCCCGGCGCGATGCCGAGCGAGCGCATCCGGGTCGCGAGCACGCGCACCTGACGCGCGAAGTCCGTCCAGGAGAGGCTGGCCAGCGGACGGCGTTCCGACAGGTACAACAGCGCCTCTTCGCCGGGCCGTTCGTGCGCCAGCGCGTGCTGGGCGTAATTAAGCCTGCCGCCCGGGCACCACTCGGCGCCGGGCATCTCGCGCCGGCCGAGGATGCGCGTCGGCGGTGTCGAAAAGTGCACGCCGCAGAATTCGACGATGGAGCCCCAGAAACCTTCCAGGTCTTCCACCGACCAGCGCCACAGCGCCTCGTAATCGTCGAACGGGCGGCCGCGCTGCGCCAGCCAGGCCATGTACTTCGTGAGATGAGATCGGGCGAGTCGCTGCGCGGAGGGTTTCCAGAGCAGCGCGCCTTCCTGAATCTGGGTCATCCGGAGACTGTAATGGGTTTCGTGGGACTTTTTCGACGCTGGGCGATGCGCGATCCCGACAACCCGTGAACTCTCACCGCCCGGCCGCGCACCCGAAAGAAATCGCGATCGCCCACCGGGCCGACTCGCACCCTGCGGCGGTGCCGCGGCAGCCGTGTCAGTGCATTACGCCCAGCACAGCGGCGACGAGCGCGAGACAGGAAATGCCGACCGCCGCGTAGGATAGCCGGCGCGTCACGGTGCGATGCGCAGCGGCGGCCGCGGAATACTCTTCGAGCGCCGCGACGACTTCCTTGACCTGCGCGGCGAGATTGCGGATCTGCTCGGCCTGCGCCGATGCCGCCGTCTGCAACTCCGCGATCTGCCGGTTCAGCAGCTCCGATTGCCTCGCGAGGTCGGGCTGGTTCGGCGGCACTTCGATCGGTTTGCTCGTGAACGCGGGCTTCACCACCGCCATGATCTTGTCGAGATTGCTGAGCACGAGGGTGCCAACGGCAATCCATGGAACAGGCATGAACTTCTCCTGCTGCAGGCACGAAGGGATGCGTCGGTTATAACGCAATCGACGCGCGGTCACTATCTGCGATCGCCCGGTGTGTCCATCGGGCCACCGGGTGCTGCGTGAGGGATACGCGCCGTAGTACGCTCACCTCATGTCAACCCCGATTCCTCCGCCCACCGCGCTCACCGCCGCGCAGTGTCGCGCCGCCCGCGCGCTCATCGAGTGGTCGCAGGCGCAGCTTTCCCAGGCGGCCTCGATCGATGCGCAGACGATCGCGGACTTCGAGAAACGCTTTCGCTCGCCGGATGAGACCACGCGACGGCGGCTGCGCGCGGCGCTGGAGGCGGCGGGCGTGGTGTTCATCGCGGAAAACGGCGGCGGTGCCGGGGCGCGCCTGAAATTCAGCCGCGCGGAAGTCTGGGAAGTGAACCGCTGGGAAGACGAAGGCGGCGTCGCCGGCGAAGACGACATCCTCTAACTTCTGTCATGAGCAGCCGCCCCACCCGCGGCGGCGCGACCCAGGTCACGGAAATTCCGGCACCTCGCGGTTACAAGGGCGACATGGGTCGTTTGCTCAAGTTCGCCGCCATTTTCGCGGGCCTGTACTTCGGCTGGCAGCGCTTCACCGCGCCGGAACCGCCGCCGAGTCGCGCGGGGCAACACGCCGACATCGAAATCTATACGACCACCGTGTGTGCCTACTGCAAGGAAGCGAAGGCCTACATGGATGCGCGCGGTATCGCTTACCTCGAGAAGGACGTCGAAAACGACGAGGCATCGCGCCGCGAATTCCGTGATCGCGGCGGCCGGGGTGTGCCCTACCTGTTCGTGTACGGCGAACCCATGCGCGGTTTCGATGAAAGGCGGTTCGAGCAGCTGCGCTCGAAGGGTTCCTGACGCTTCAGCGTATCCCGGCGGTCTCGAGAATCTTCGCGACTTCGGCTTCCCAGCCGATGGCCATGATGTGCACGCCCGAACAGAGTGCCTTCATGTCGCGCACCACGCCGGCCGCGAGCTCGATGCCGCGCTCACGTGTTTTTCCCGCGCGCGCCGCCTCCTCCATGGCCGCGAGCATGTCGGGAGGCACGACGACGCCCGGCAGGTTCGCATTGAGCCACGGACCACTCTTCTCCGACTTGAGCGGAATGATGCCGGCGAGCACGGCCACCCCATCGGGCCGGACCGCGTCGATGAACCGCGCGAGCTGATCCACGTGGTAGATAGCCTGGGTCTGCAGCAGCTTCGCGCCCGCGTCGATCTTGCGGCGGGTGTTCTCGACCTCCGCCTCGAAGTTCTTCGCGCCGGGATTGGCGGTCGCCCCGAGGAACAGATCCGGCGTGCCGAGCAGCGCATTGCCGGCCGCGTCGCGGCCATTGCGCAAGGCTTCGGCCGCGGCGAGCAGTCCCGAGGCCGTGAGATCGAACACCGGCTTGGCATCCGGATGATCGCCGCCCGCGGGCGAATCGCCACCCATGAAAACGAAGTTCCTGAGACCCAGGGCGGCGGCGCCGAGCAAGTCCGATTGCACGGCGATGCGGTTGCGGTCGCGGCTGGTCACCTGGACGATCGTCTCGATGCCGCGCTCCAGCAGCAGACTGGCTACGGCGCGCGGATCCATCGCCATGCGCGCGCGCGGCGATTCGGTGATATTGATGGCGTCGACGGAATCGCGCAGCAGGTCCGCGGTTTCGAACAATCGGGTGAGATCCGTGCCTTTCGGCGGCGTGAGCTCACCGGTCACGACGAACTGATTGGCGGCGATCTTGGCCGCGAGATTCGAACTCATGGAATCAATACTGGCAGGCCGCGCTCCGGGTTTCGAGAGCGGCAGTGCTCAGTTCGATTGATTCGCGCTATTGGCGAGCATTTCGACCGCGCTGCGCGCGGTGGGTGTCAGGCCCGCGCCGCCGTCGGCCACGTGCGCGATGATCGCGCGGCGCATGCGCTGCTCCCAGAATCGTGACAGGTGGAAGCGCACGCCCTCGGCCGCGACCGCCTTGTCAGGTTCGGAATCGAAAAATGCGGCGATGTCGTTGGCCATGGCCACGAGGCGTTGAATATCCACGATTTCAGCCGCCGACCGGCGCGTCCTCGAACTGTTTGCGGCGCTTCGGCGCGGACAATTCCGCCTGCCGGCGCAGCTGCCAGGCCGCGGGTTGCGCCACCCTGACTACCTGGACCGCGGTCACCTTGTACTCGGGACAGTTGGTGGCCCAGTCCGAATTCTCGGTGGTGATGAGGTTCGCGCCCGACTCCGGGAAATGGAAGGTGGTGTAGACCACGCCCGGCGCCACGCGGTCCGTGATCTCGACCCGCAGCACCGTGTCTCCGGCGCGGCTGCTTACCCCGACCCAATCGCCGTTTTCGATGCCGCGCGCCTCGGCGTCGTGCGGATGCATCTCGAAGCGATCCTCGCTGTGCCAGGCGAGATTGTGGGTGCGGCGGGTCTGCGCGCCCACGTTGTACTGCGTCAACACGCGCCCCGTCGTGAGCAGCAACGGAAATTTCGAGGACGTGCGTTCGTTGGTGGGCACGTACGCCGTGACGTAGAACTTGCCCTTGCCGCGCACGAACTGGCCCACGTGCATCGTCGGCGTGCCGGCGGGCGCCGCCTGGTTGCAGGGCCACTGGATGGAACCGAGCTCGTCGAGTTTCTCGTAGCTCACGCCGGTGAAGGTCGGCGTCAGCGCCGCGATCTCGTCCATGATCTGCGAAGGATGCGAGTAGCGCATGGGATAGCCGAGCGCATTCGAAAGTTTCACGGTCACCTCCCAGTCGGCAAAGCCGGCGAGAGGTTCGATGACCTTGCGCACGCGCGAGATGCGCCGCTCCGCGTTGGTGAACGTGCCGTCCTTCTCGAGGAACGACGAACCCGGCAGGAACACGTGCGCGAAGCGCGCCGTCTCGTTGTGGAAGATGTCCTGGATCACCAGGCACTCGAGCGCAGACAACGCCGCTGTCACGTGCGAGGTGTTGGGATCGGACTGCGCCATGTCCTCGCCCTGGATGTACATGCCCTTGAAGCTGCCGTCGAGCGCGGCCTCGAACATGTTCGGGATGCGCAGACCCTGCTCGGCATTGAGCCGCACGTTCCACATCGACTCGAACAACGCGCGTGTCGCGTCGTCGGACACATGGCGATAACCGGAGAACTCGTGCGGGAACGAACCCATGTCGCACGAGCCCGGCACGTTGTTCTGGCCGCGCAGCGGCGAGACGCCCACGCCTTCGCGGCCGAGGTTGCCGGTGGCCATCGCGAGGTTCGCGATGCCCATGACCATGGTGCTGCCCTGGCTGTGCTCGGTGACGCCCAGGCCGTAGTAGATAGCGCTGTTCGGCCCGCAGCCATACAGGCGCGCGGCGCCGCGCACCAGCGCGGCCGGCACGCCCGTGACCTTTTCCATCGCCTCGGGAGAGTTCGCCGGATCGGCGACGAACTTCTTCCATTTCTCGTACGAGTCGCGCTCGCAACGCTCGGCGATGTAATCCTCTCTCGTCAGACCTTCGGTGACGATCACGTGCGCCAGCGCATTGATGACGGCGACGTTGGTGCCGGGCAGCAGCCGCAGGTGATAGTCCGCTTCGATGTGCGCCGAGCGCACCAGCGGAATTTCGCGCGGATCGACGACGATGAGCTTCGCGCCCGCGCGCAGGCGGCGCTTCATCTGCGAGGCGAACACCGGGTGGGCCTCGGTCGGGCTCGCGCCGATCACCATGATGACGTCGGCGTGCTGCACCGACACGAATTCCTGCGTGCCTGCGGACTCCCCGAGTGTGTGCTTGAGCCCGTAGCCCGTGGGTGAATGGCACACGCGCGCGCAGGTGTCGACGTTGTTGGTGCCGAAGGCGGCGCGCACCAGCTTCTGCACGAGGAAGGTCTCCTCGTTCGTGCAACGCGACGAGGTGATGCCACCGATCGAGTCGCGGCCGTATTTCGCCTGGATGCGCTTGAACTCGCTGGCGGCGTAGTTGATGGCCTCGTCCCAGCTCACCTCGGTCCATTCGTCCTGGATGCTCTTGCGGATGAGCGGCTTCGTGACGCGATCCGCGTGCGTTGCGTAGCCGTAGGCGAAGCGGCCCTTCACGCAGGCGTGACCCTGGTTCGCGCGGCCGTCGCGGTTCGGCACCATGCGGGCGACCGCACCGTCGGTGACCTCCGCCACCAGCGAACAACCCACGCCGCAATACGCACAGGTCGTGGTGATCGCCTGCTGCGGCAAGCCCGCGGTGAGTACGGACTTCTCCATGAGCGCGCCGGTCGGGCAGGCCTCGACGCAGGCGCCGCAGGAAACACATTCTGATTCGAGGAACGGCTGCTGCTGCGACGCCGCGACGCGCGATTCCAAACCGCGCCCTTCGATGGTCAGCGCGAAGGTACCCTGCTGCTCCTCGCAGGCGCGCACGCAGCGCGAACAGACGATGCACAGGTCGTTGTCGAAACGGAAGTACGGATTGCTGGCATCGACGGGCTTCGGTGTGTGCACGTCACGGGTGGTGCTTTCCGCGGCATACCGCGATTCGCCGATGCCGTGTTCGTGCGCGAGATGTTCGAGCTCACAGCGGCTCGAGTCCGGGCAACTGCCCATCGGATGCTCGGAGACATACAGCTCGAGCACGCCGCGTCGCATCTTCTGCAAGGCGTCGCTGTGCGTGCGCACCTTCATGCCGGCGGCGACTTCGGTCGTGCAGGACGCCGGAAAACCCTTGCGGCCCTCGATCTCGACCAGGCACACGCGGCAGGAGCCGAAATGCTTCAGGGTGTCCGTGGCGCACAGCTTCGGGATATCGGCGTCGGCGAGCGCCGCCGCGCGCATGATGGATGTCCCCGCCGGCACCGTGACGGTCGCGCCGTCAATCTCGAGGGTGACCGGCTCGCCCTGCGCGGCGGGGGTTCCGAGATCGTGGTAGTCCTTGGCGTACATGTCAGGGGCTTACGCCCCACTCCTCTGCGCCCCCGAAGCGGGGACATCCGTTGAGTGATTGGTTCCGCGCAAATGGAAGTCTTGCCGGAAATGTTTGAGGGCGCTGCGGACGGGGAACGGCGTCATGCCGCCGAGGCCGCACAACGAGCCGTTGAACATCGTGTCACAGAGCTCGTTGAGCAGATCGAGGTCGGCGGACTGCGCGCCGTTCGCGCCCGCCGGCGTCGCGCGGCGCGCGATGATGCGGTCGACCAGCTCGACGCCGCGCGCGGAACCAATCCGGCACGGCGTGCACTTGCCGCAGGATTCGATCGCGCAGAATTCCAGCGCGTAGCGCGCCATGCGGGCCATGTCGACGCTGTCGTCGAACACCACGACGCCGCCGTGCCCCAGGAGCGCGTCCCGCGACGCCAGGGCCTCGTAGTCGAGCGGCGTGTCGAACCCGGACTCTGGTAGATAGGCGCCGAGCGGCCCGCCGATCTGCACGGCGCGAACGGGTCGACCGGTGGCCGAACCGCCGCCGTAGTCATACACCAGCTCACGCACGGTGAGCCCGAACGCGCGTTCGATCAGCCCGCCGCGCTTGACGTTGCCGGCGAGCTGCAGCGGGATCGTGCCGCGCGACCGGCCCATGCCGAAGTCGCGGTAGAACTGCGCGCCGCGCGCCAGCACCACCGGCACGGTCGCGAGCGTCACGACGTTGTTCACCACCGTCGGCTGGCCGAACAGGCCCTTGATGGCGGGCAGCGGCGGCCGCACGCGCACTTCGCCGCGGCGCCCTTCGAGGCTCTCCAGCATCGAGGTCTCTTCGCCGCAGATGTAGGCGCCGGCGCCGAGCCGCACCGCGATGTCGAACGCCTTGCCGCTGTCGCGCACGTTCTCGCCCAGGTAGCCGCGCGAGCGCGCCACCGCGAGCGCCTTCGCGAGCGAGCGCGCCGCGTGCGGATATTCCACGCGCAGGTAGATGTAGCCGCGCGTGGCGCCCACTGCGAGTCCGGCGATCGTCATGCCTTCGATGAGCGAGAACGGATCGCCTTCCATGAGCATGCGGTCGGAGAACGTGCCCGAGTCGCCCTCGTCAGCGTTGCAGGCGATGTATTTCTGCGTGGCGGCCTGGTCGTGCACCGTCTTCCACTTGATCCCGGTCGGAAACGCCGCGCCGCCGCGGCCGCGCAGCCCAGAGTCCGTCACGGCACGCACGATCTCCTGCGCCGGCATCGCAAGCGCCGCTGCGAGGCCGACGTAGCCGCCGTGCGCGATGTAGTCATCGATATTCGCGGGGTCGACGATGCCCACGCGGGCCGCCGTCAGCCGTTGCTGCGTGGTGAGCCACGGATGCGCCGCGATGTTGCCGTGGCGCAGGGGGTGGGCGCCGCCCTCGAGCATCCCCGCGTCGATCAATCCGGCGACGTCGCTCGCGCGCACGGGCCCGTATGCGACACGGCCTGTCGTCGTGACGACCTCGACCAGCGGCTCGAGCCAGAAGAGCCCGCGGGATCCGTTGCGGACGAGCCGCACCGCGATGCCACGCTTGCGCGCCTCGGCCTCGATCGCGCGCGCGACCGCATCCGCGCCAAGCGACATCGCGCTGGCATCCGCCGGAACGTACACCGTGACCGGCGCGCTCACGTCGGCACTCCCCATTCACGTGCGAGTTCGCCCACGCGCTCGGGCGTTACGCGCCCGTGCAATTCGCCATTGACCATGAGCGACGGCGCGCAGGCGCAGTTGCCCAGGCAATACACGGCCTCGAGCGTGACACGGCCATCCGCGCTGGTCTGGCCGAAATCGAGGCCCAGCAGCTCGCGGGCGCGACGCTCCACCGCTTCCGAATTCATCGACTGGCAGGCTTCGGCGCGGCACACCTGCACGACGTAGCGCCCGGACGCGCGCTCGCGGAAGTGGTGATAGAAACTCACGACGCCGTGCACTTCGGCGCGCGAAAGATTCAGCGCATCGGCGATGAGCGGCACGGCCTCGGCCGGCACGCAACCGAGCTCCTCCTGCACCGCATGCAGGATTTCGAGCAGCGGACCCGGCTCCGCGGCGAAACGCTTCACCGCGTTCGCGACGCTGCCTTTCACCGCGTCGCTGACGTGGCGAGGGCTGACCGGCTCGTTGTCGATCGTCATGACCTGCTCCGCATCGAGCGCACGCGGTGCGGATGGCAATACACGTTGCATCCTCCCGGGCGAAGGAAAGCGGCCAGTGTGATACCCGCCGACTCTGCCAACTCGACTGCGAGCGTCGAAGGCGCGCCTATCGCGGCAACCAACGACGCACCGGCCATCATGGCTTTCTGCAGGAGCTCGAAGCTCGCGCGCCCCGAGAGCAACACGATGCGATTGCGCCAGGGCAATTCGCCCGCCATGAAGGATGCGCCGACAAGCTTGTCCATCGCGTTGTGACGGCCGACGTCTTCGCGGCTCGCAACCAGCTCGCCCGCCGCGGTGAACAAGCCCACCGCGTGGACGCCGCCCGTTTCCGCGAACTCGCGCTGCGACGCGCGCAGCCGGTCCGGCAGCGCGCGCAGCACCGACTCACTAACTACCGGACCCGGGGCGACGGTGCGCGTGCCGACATTGGCGGTGACGGCCTCGATGGACGCCTTGCCGCAGACGCCGCAGCTCGAGGTCGCATAGAAATTGCGCGTCAGTCGGGAAAGGTCGAGCGGCAGATCGGCGCGCACCGTGACACGCAGGATGTTGCCGGTGGGCCCGCAAAACCCGGTATCGATGACGTCGCGCGGTTCGCGCAGCAGTCCCTCGCCGTACAGGAATCCGACCGCGAGCTCGGCGTCGTGGCCCGGCGTGCGCATGGTCACGGAAATCGAGCGACCCGTGCCGCCGTTCTCGTCGGCCTCGGGCAGGCCGTCGCGCATCAGGCGGATTTCGAGGGGTTCCTCGACGGCGATGGCATCGTCACGACGAACGTCGCCCGCGTCGCGCAGGGCGTCGATTTCGACGGTCCGGTGAGCCTGGCTCCTCATGGGCCGAGTTTACACCCGCACCCCGCAGCCTCTCCCTAGGTTGCCTTATGACCTTTTCTTGAAAGGGCCGCGTCGACCGTATTCGACAGCAACATGGCGATCGTCATGGGCCCCACGCCGCCGGGCACGGGCGTGATCCACGCGGCCCGCTCGGCCGCCGCGGCAAATTCCACGTCGCCGGCCAGTTTTCCGTCAGGCAGGCGGTTGATTCCGACGTCGAACACGATCGCGCCATCACGAATCCAGATACCTGGGATGTAGGCGGCTTTTCCGACCGCCGCGACGACCAGGTCCGCGCGCTCGACTTCGGCCCGCAGGTCGCGCGTGCCGGTGTGGCACACGGTGACCGTGGAGCGCGCGAGCAACAGCTCGAGCGCCATCGGCCGGCCGACGATGTTCGACGCGCCGACGACGACGGCGCGCAGGCCCACGAGGTCGATCTGGTATTCGTTCGCGAGCCGGATCACGCCCCAGGGGGTGCACGGCCGCAGTCCCGGGCGCTTCTGGGCTAACAACCCGGTGTTGGTCGGGTGGAATCCATCGACGTCCTTGGCGGGGTCGATGGTGTCCATGATCTCGGTGCTGTCGAGCCCCTTGGGCAGCGGCAGCTGCAGCAGGATGCCGTCGACGGCGTCGTCCTTGTTGAGCCGGTCGATCAGCGCGAGCAGTTCCTCGCGCGACGTGGTCGCCGGCAGGTCGTATGCGAACGAGGCGATACCGCACTCCTCGCAGGCCTTGCGCTTGTTGCGCACGTAGACCGCGGAGGCCGGGTCTTCGCCGACCTTCACGACCGCGAGGCCGGGCGCTCGTCCAAACCGCGAAACGAAGTCGGCGGCTCGCGCCGCCGACCTCTGTCTCTCTTTTGCTGCGACGTTCCTACCGTCGAGAATTTGAGCCGTCACTGATGCCTTGTCGATGTAATGGTTTGTTAGGTGACTCAGTAGCGATAGTGATCGGCCTTGTACGGGCCGTCCTTGCTGACGCCGATGTACTTGGCCTGCTGGTCGGTGAGCGTGGTGAGCTGCGCATTCAGCGTCTTCAGCTGCAGGCGCGCCACCTTCTCGTCGAGATGCTTCGGCAGCACGTACACGCCGAGCGGGTACTTGGCCGTCTGCGTGAACAGTTCGATCTGCGCGATGGTCTGGTTCGCGAAGCTCGAGCTCATCACGTAGCTGGGATGACCCGTGCCGCAGCCGAGGTTCACGAGACGGCCCTTGGCCAGCATGATGATGCGTTTGTTGTCCGGGAAGATCACGTGATCGACCTGCGGCTTGATCTCTTCCCACTGGTACTTCGAGAGCGACGCGACGTCGATCTCGTTGTCGAAGTGGCCGATGTTGCACACGATGGCGTTGTGCTTCATCGCCTTCATGTGGTCGTGCGTGATCACGTGGAAGTTGCCGGTGGCGGTCACGAAGATGTCGGCCTTGTCGGCCGCGTATTCCATGGTCACCACGCGGAAGCCTTCCATTGCGGCCTGCAGCGCGTTGATCGGGTCGAGCTCCTTCACCCTCACCTGCGCCGACAGCGCGCGCAGCGCCTGGGCCGAGCCCTTGCCGACGTCACCGTAACCGGCGACCACGGCGATCTTGCCCGCGACCATCACGTCGGTGGCACGCTTGATCGCGTCCACGAGCGACTCACGGCAGCCGTAGAGGTTGTCGAACTTGGACTTGGTGACCGAGTCGTTGACGTTGATGGCCGGGAACGCGAGCTCGCCCTTCTTGTGCATGTCGTACAGACGATGCACGCCGGTGGTGGTCTCTTCCGTCACGCCCTTGATCTGCTTGAGGCGCGTGGAATACCACTTCGGATCGCGCTTCAACGTGGCCTTGATCGAATTGAACAGCTCGATTTCTTCTTCGCTGCCCGGGTTGTTCAACAGGCTCGCGTCTTTTTCGGCCTTGGTGCCCAGGTGCAGCAGCAACGTGGCATCGCCGCCGTCGTCGAGAATCATGTTGGCCTGTTCGCCGGGCCACTCGAAGATCTTGTGGGTGTATTCCCAGTAGTCCTTGAGCGTCTCGCCCTTCACGGCGAACACCGGCGTACCCTTCACCGCGATGGCCGCGGCGGCATGGTCCTGCGTCGAGTAGATGTTGCACGACGCCCAGCGCACCTGCGCGCCGAGCGCCTGCAGCGTCTCGATCAGCATCGCGGTCTGGATGGTCATGTGCAGCGAGCCCGCGATGCGCGCGCCCTTGAGCGGCTGGCTCTTCGCGTACTCCTCGCGGATCGCCATCAGGCCGGGCATTTCGGTCTCGGCGATGTTGAGCTCCTTGCGGCCCCAATCGGCGAGGGAAATGTCGGCGATGACGTAGTCTTTGCCCGCTTCGGGCTTCACAACAGCATTCATAGATACCTCTCTAGGTTCCAGTTAGAGAGCGCCGTTGCAATTACTCACCGGTCCTTCGAGCCTCGCGTCCATGACGCTGCAGCGCTCCTCGAAGATCGGGGTCAGACCCCATTTCCGGGAAACGGTGCCGCACCTGTTCTAGGAGCGGCACCGGTTCAGATTATATCAACCAGGTCCGGCCCCATTTCCTAGGAAATGGGGACTGTCCCCATTACGCGGTCTTGCGCGCTCCGGCGTCCGCGGCGAGATCCGCCGCCTTGTCGGTGCGCTCCCAGGTGAACTCGGGCTCGTTGCGGCCGAAGTGGCCGTAGGCCGCCGTCTTCAGGTAGATAGGCCGCAGCAGGTCGAGCATCTGCACGATGCCCTTCGGGCGCAGGTCGAAGTGCTGACGCACCAGCGCCTCGAGGCGCTCATCCGACACCTTGCCGGTGCCGAAGGTCGTGACCATCACCGAGGTCGGCTGGGCCACGCCGATCGCGTACGAGATCTGCACCTGGCACTTGCTCGCAAGACCCGCCGCGACGATGTTCTTCGCGACGTAGCGCGCGGCGTAGGCCGCCGAGCGGTCCACCTTCGAGGGATCCTTGCCCGAGAACGCGCCACCGCCGTGCGGCGCTGCGCCACCGTAGGTATCAACAATAATCTTGCGGCCCGTCAGGCCGCAGTCGCCCTGCGGACCACCGACGACGAAGCGACCGGTCGGGTTCACCAGGTACTTGATGCTCTTCGAGAGCGTCTGCCCCGCGAGCACCGGCTTGATGATCTCCTCGATCACCGCCTGCTCGAGGTGCTTGTGCTCGACTTCCGGGTGGTGCTGGGTCGAGAGCACCACGGTGTCGATCTCGCCCGGCTTGCCGTCGACGTATTTCACCGTGACCTGCGACTTCGCGTCGGGGCGCAGCCACTTGAGCTTGCCCGACTTGCGCAGCTGCGCCTGCTTCTCCACCAGGCGGTGCGAGAGGTAGATAGGCAGCGGCATGAGCCCTTCGGTCTCGGTGCACGCATAACCGAACATCAGGCCCTGGTCGCCGGCGCCCTGCTCGAGGTTCAGGCCCTTGCCCTCGTCCACGCCCTGCGCGATGTCGGGCGACTGCTTGTCGTAGGCCACGAGCACGGCGCAGCCCTTGTAGTCGATACCGTAGTCGGTGTTGTCGTAGCCGATGTTGCGGATCGTCTCACGCGCGATCTGCTGGAAGTCCACCACGGCATTCGTGGTGATCTCGCCGGCCATCACCACGAGGCCGGTGTTGCACAGCGTCTCCGCGGCCACGCGCGAGTGCTTGTCCTGGGCCAGGATGGCGTCGAGCACCGCATCGGAGATCTGGTCGGAGACCTTGTCAGGATGTCCTTCCGAAACCGACTCCGAGGTGAAAAGAAAACTGTTCGACATACGATCCTCTCTAACCTGCCAATCCGTTGTAGATGTAAATGCGTCGCTCAGCTCGCGGCGCGCAGCGGCTCACCGAAGGCTGCCGCATACGCCTGCGCGAACTCCGCGCGGGTGAACGTGTGATTCTGCGTGCCGCGCACGGCGATCTTGAAAGCGCCCATGAGCGAGGCGATGCGACCCGTCGTCTCCCAATCGAGTCCGCGCAGGATGCCGTGGATGAGTCCGGCGCGGTACGCGTCGCCGCAGCCCGTCGGGTCGACCACTTCGCGCGCCTTGGCGCAGGGAATGTGGTGTTCCTTGCCGTTCGCGTGGATCACCGAACCCTCGGCGCCGCGCGTGATGATCAGCGCCTTCACGTGCTTCGCGCAGTCCGCCGCCGACCAGCCCGTGCGCTCCTGCAGCAGGTGCCACTCGTAGTCGTTCACCGCGAGCCAATCGGCGATCGAGATGAAGCGGCGGAAGTCATCGCCCGAGAACAGCGGCATCGCCTGGCCCGGATCGAAAATGAAGGGAATGTTGGCCGCCTTGAACTGTTCGGCGTGCTGCAGCATACCCTCGCGGCTGTCAGGGGCGATCACACCGATCGATATATCGTCATTCGCCGGGACCTTGATCCGCCAGGAATGATTCATGGCGCCGGGGTGGAAGGCCGTGATCTGGTTGTCGTCCAGATCGGTGGTGATGAAGGCCTGCGCGCAATGCTCTTCGGGGATCGTCACGAGGTACTTCTCGGAGATTCCGACCTTCTTCATCCACTCGCTGTACGGTCCGAAATCGGAACCGATGCCGCCCATCGGGTAGCCACGCTCGCCGAGCAAGCCGAGGTTGTAGGCAATGTTGCCCGCGCAGCCACCGAACTCCCGCCGCATCTGCGGCACGAGGAAGGCCACGTTGAGCATGTGCAACTTGTCAGGGAGGATGTGTGTGCGAAAGCGATCCGGGAACACCATGATGGTGTCGTATGCGACCGATCCGCAGATGAGTGCACTCTTCTCTTTGCCCGGCATGCCCAACTCAAGTCGTTATGGAAAAACCCCTTCCCGCTGCGTTCAGCTCGAAGGAGCCCTCGATCACCGCGCGTAACCAGCGAGCGGTCTCCAAAATGCCGCCGAACGCGAAGAAATGGGGCGCAAAGATACGCGAATCGGGATTCAGATGCTTGGCCGCGTAGACGCCCATGAGCATTTCGTCGGCCTTGGTCACAAGTTGAGGTAACCGACTGAGGGACAAGGAGTTTCCGACCACCGCCTTGAGGGATGCCCCGACGCCGCATTGCAGGGCATATCTCATGAGCCTGGCGAGTGGAGTCGGCCCCGCCACTCCGGCATGAATCGGCAACGCGACCCCGGCCAATCCGAGCTCCCGCTCCCATCGCCCCAGGGTCCCGGAATCGAACCCGAACTGGGTCGCGATGTGCATCTGAATGCCGTCCCGTACGGCGAAAGCCTGCTTGCGCACGAGCGCATCGAGAAGCACGGCATCCGGGACCGATGGATGCCCCTCGGGATGGCCGGCGACACCGATGCGCCGGATCCCGGCCTCCTGCACCGCGCCGGATTCGAGCAGTTCCAGCGTGCTGGTGAATGCGCCATCCGGGACGGCGCGATCACCGGCGATCAGCAACGCCTGGTCGACACCGGCATCACCCAACTCCATCAGCGCGGCGCGCAGCCGCGCAAGATTCGTCACGCGCCGGGCAACGATGTGTGGCGACGGGCGCAGCCCGAGCGATTTGAGGCGCAGGGCCACTCGCACGACATCCTCGAGTTCGGCCCTCGGCGTGTGCGCGACGTAAACGCTGTAGCCCGCCGGCAGCAGCGACGCGAATTCCTCGAGCAGTTTCCCGTCGTGCGTCGTGACCTCGGTGGAACCCCCCGCGACGAATTCACTCAAGCGCCGCGCGCGAGTCTCCGCTGCCACCACACTCGCCGGATTCGTCGCCGCGCCCATCAACCGCCCTCGGCCGCGTCGCGGCGCCTGGAAAGTCGTGCGCACGTTAGCCGCCGCATCGCGCCGGCAAAAATCGCTTGTGTGGATGTGAGGAATTCGCGAAGGAAAACTCGATCGCGAGCGCATCGCCACCGCCAAACAATCTGGCGCGTGGCTCACGTTGCGGCGGATGACTGACCCACGGAACGTGGGTCGTTGCCTCAGGCGGGAGAGCTCCACTGGACGTACATCGGCTTGTCTTCGTTGAGCCGCATCCAGCCTTTGGCGATTCGATAGACGAACCAGATGAACTGTGCGAACCAGATGGCGAAACCGACGAGGATCGGCATCGTGATGAAGCCGACCACGGCCCACAGGCACGAGAACCAGAAGGTACGAATCTGCCAGCGGAAGTGGCTTTCGAGGAACGTCCCCATCACGTCGTCGCGCTTGATGTAGTTGAGCACCACCGCGACGAAAAACGTCACGCCCGTGATCAGCGAGCACGCGTACAGCGCGTAGACGACGTTGGTGAAAGTCTTGTTGCGCTCGAGACTCGTGTCCTGAAGATTCGCGTTCATTCCGCCTCCGTGGAGTCAGTCACCGGATATCCCCGCGGAGAAATGATGCTGCCGGCGGACTTGCTTGTCGAGTCGTGAATCGCAATCGACTGCGACAGCGGCGGCCAAACTAGCCCGCCACGCGCTTGACCCGGTGCCCCTCCAATCTCTTTCTGAGGATGCTCACTGAGGCGGTGGAGGTGCGCCGGTCGATTCGAGCGATCCGGGCGCCCGCTTTTCCTCCGCCGGTGACTCGGTGGGTTTGCCGACATCTCCGGATGGCGTTGCGACCGCCGGCGCCACCCCACCCGCCCGCGTCGCGAGCCGCGCCCGGTAACGGATGTAGTGCTGCAGAGACTCGAGCTCCCGATCGCTGAGCTCGCCGTAGGCGGGCATGCCCCGCTCCGCGACGCCCGCCCGGACCACGGTCCCGAATCGCGTTCTATCCAGTACGAGCTGCGAAGCGCGCAGGTCCGGCGCCGTTCCGCCGGCGACCGCGCCCGGACCGTGGCAATGCTGACAACGCGACCACTGGCGGGTCCCTTCCTGCACGAGCGCGGAATCCAGCGTCACCTCGGGCCCATCCAGCGGCTGCGAGAACACCGGTGGCGGCGTCGGCGGTAGTTTGGCCGTGCCGTCGAGCGTGAACGCGAGCAACCGCCGCGGATGCGCGCGTGAATCCCACCCGAAGCGGGTCTCGCCGTGCGTCGGCCCGGTGAGAATGACGACATACTGCGCCTTGCCGACCGCGAACGTGATCGGCGCGCCGAGTGCGGCGGTGGCCGCGTAGAACGACCAGAGCTTGCGCCCACCCGCGGCGTCGTAGGCGTTGATGTAGCCGTCGGCCTGCCCCTGGAAGACGAGGTCGCCGCCGGTTGCGAGCGCGCCGCCGTTCACCGTACCGGGCGTGGACTGTTGCCACCTCGGCTGCTGCTTCGCGGGATCCCACGCGACCAGGTAGCTCTTGCCCGCATCCGCGGGCGCATCGTCGGCACTGGGAAAGCCGCTGAACTGCACGGATGCCGGCAATGGATTCCAGCTCTTCGGGTCGATGTCGCCTCCAAAGACCGACGACATCTCGCTCATCGGCACGTAAACGAGACCGGTTCTTGGACTGAATGCTTGCGAACTCCGGTTGTGCGCTCCTTGCGAACCCGGCCATAGCGACACCGTCCCGGTCTCGTATCGCGCATCGGGCGCCAGGACAGGTCGCCCCGTGGAAGCATCGACGCGCTCGGCCCAGGTGACCTTCCCGAGCTTCTTCGCCGAGATGAGCGTGCCGTCGTTCCGGTCGAGGACGTAGAAGAATCCGTTCTTCGGCGCATGCATCAGGACCTTGCGCGGCGCGCCGCCGATATTCAGCGTCGCGAGCGTCATGTCCGTCGCGGAGTCGTAGTTCCACGCGTCGCCCGGTGTGGCCTGGAAATGCCAGGCGTACTCGCCGGTATCGGCGTCGAGCGCGACCACCGAGCTCAGGAACAGGTTGTCGCCGCCGCCAGGGCTGCGGATCTTCCAGTTCCACGGACTTCCGCTTCCGACTCCCAGGTAAATGCGGTTGAACTCGGGGTCGTAGGTCATCGCGTTCCACACGGCGCCGCCGCCACCGTGCTTCCACCACTCACCGGTCCAGGTCTTCGCCGCCATCTCCATGGCCTTGTTCTCGAAGCCCTTGGCCGGATCGCCGGGAATGGTCCACCAGCGCCAGGCTTGTTTGCCCGTGGCCGCGTCGTAGGCAGTGACATGGCCGCGCACCGCACCGAGATCGCCGCCGCCGAAGCCGATGAGCACCTTGTCCTTGAACACGCGCGGCGGACCCGAGATGACAGCGCCATCACCCGCATCGACGGCCTGCACCGTCCACACCGGCTTGCCCGACTTCGCGTCGATCGCGATCAGGCGGCCATCGAGCGTGCCGACGAACAGCCGCCCCTTTGAGATCGACAGGCCGCGAACTCCCGAACCGGCGCGCAGCTTGGCGCCCGCGACCTTCACCACCTCCGGGTCGTAACGCCACAGGAGCTTGCCGGTCTTCGCATCGACCGCGTGCACGAGGCTGTATCCCGAGGCGACGTAGATGACGCCATCCACCGCAAGCGGCGTCGAGAGGTTGTCCGTGACGTCGAGGTCGAGCGTCCAGGCGAGGTTCAGGCGCGGCACCGTCTCGCGGTTGACCGTCGCGAGCGGGCTGTAGTGAGACTCGCTGAAGGTTCGGCCGTAAGCCGGCCAGTTGCGGCCGTCCGCCTCGTTGGCGAGGGCCGCGTCGTCCGTCGCGGTCGCGGTCACGGCGTTCGCCGCGAGCAGCAGGCCGGTCGCAACAAGACCCGGAACACGCATCGGGATTGCCTCTCAGGTCACCGTGTCACCGTGGACTTCAGCACGATTCCCCATCCGACTCAAACGGAATGCGGGACGAGCGACTCTAGAGCCCGACGGCGAACAACACTCCCGCGTTGATGGAGTAGATAGTCCCGTCGGCGCCGATGGCGGTCGGCGTGTAGGACTGCCCGAGACCATTGTTGAAGCGGATGCGTTGCGAAAGCTGGTTGGTCGACAGGTCCCAGCGATACAGGTAGCCGTCTTCGTTGTTGACGAGCATCGAACGCGTGGCCGGATCGAAAGCGGCCGTGTTGACGCACCACTCCCGCACTCCACCGGCATAGGTCGCGTCCGGAGTCGGGCCGAGGATCGTCATCACCTCCGCCATGACCTGGCGGCCGGAGATCGGGTCAGGCAGCTCCGCGAACGGATCGAGGATCGCCATGCGATTCTGGCCGTTGCCGCTGCCCGCGCCGCCGTAGTTGTTGTACTTCGTCGCCAGTAGATAGGTCGAGGTGCCGGTGTAGGACGGCACGGCGGAGGCCGGCACGACGGTGGGCGTGTTGTCCCAACCGAACGAGCCCGGGATCTTCGTCTGCGTGAGGGTCGAATTGAAATGCAGCAGCCAGCCGCGGTTGTTGTGCGATGGCAGGTTCGCTTCCAGTACGCCGAAGTACACGTCGCCGTCGGGTCCCACGACCGGTGAGGAGGTCGCATTGGCGGAGATCAGCGCCGGCGTTCCGAGGTTCGGATCCATCAACGCCACCCGGCCCGTGGTGGCGAGCGTCGCGCTGTCCAACGCGAGCAGATAGCCCCGGCCCGCGGAATTGCTGACCGCCACGTAGAGAGTCGCGCCATCGTTGGAAAGCGCCGGCGCGCTGTTCATCGCGACGCGATCGATGCCGACGTCATTGGCCAGCGTGCTGGCGGGCTGCCAGGTGCCGCTGCCCGTGGCGGACAGTCGCGCAACGCCGCTGCTCAGGCCCGCGGAGTTCGCCGCCGTGACGTAGAAACCGAACCAGGCATTGCCGGCCGGATCCACCGTGATCGGAGTGCTGATCATGACGGTGTTGTTCAGCTCCGCCTGCGCGCCCGAGTAGACGCTCGCGCCGTAGAACACCGAGGTCTGCAGCGCGCCCGCGGCCGAGTCGACGTTTTCCCGGTAGAAGACCTTGCCACCCGCGCCCGGCGCATAGAGCCGACCGTTCGAGGTCAGCGTCAGGTTGTAGCTCGGGAACCAGTTGTGCGGCGGCACGACGTAGTCGCTGGCGGCGCTCCAGATCAATCCGCCATTGACGCCGCTGCGCGCGTCGATGCGAAACGCGCCCTGCGCCGTGGTCTTCACCGGCACGAGCACGGTGTTGTTCGCAGAAATGATCGGCGAACCGTAATGGGTGAGCAGGTACTGACCGCCCACCAATGTCTGCTGCAGGTCCACCGAGGTCTGCCAGATGATGCGATTGAGCGCGGGCGTCGCGATGGCGCTCACCGCCGTGTGCTGCGCGTCGCGACTGAATTGCGGCCACGCCGGTCCGCTGATGGGAGGTCCGGGTGGCGGTCCGGGCGGTGGCGCCGGTGGTGGCGTGGGCGCCGAACCGCCGTCTCCCCCGCCGCACGCGGTCAACATCATCGAGAGCAACAATGCACCCAGCAGCGGGCGCAGGCGGAGAAGTTGGGCCTTTGGATTCATCGGCCGGGATAGTGGCCAGCCGGACCTGCCCGCGCAAGTGTCGCCGTTCCCTGCGCACGCCGGCCGAACAGGATCCGCCGCCGGCGTGCGACCCGTCGATCGGCTCTCCGTTATGATGTAACCACATGCAACTGAACCGCTTCGATCTCAACCTGCTCATCGCGCTCGACGCACTGCTGCGTGAACGGAATGTCACGCGCGCCGCCGAACGTGTGTTCGTGTCTCAGCCGGCGATGAGCGCGGCGCTCCACAAATTGCGCGAATATTTCAACGATCCGCTGCTCGTGCGCGTCGGCCGCGAGATGGAGCTCACCTCGCGGGGCCACTCGCTGGTGGAGCCGGTGCGCGAGGCGCTGTTGCGCATCCAGGTCATGCTCGGCACGCAGCCGGTGTTCGATCCGAAGACCGCGCGCCGGGAATTCACGGTGATCATGTCGGAGGAAGCGGTGCCGGGCGTTCTTCCCGCGTTGCTGCGCACGCTCGCGCACGATGCGCCTGAGCTCGATCTGCACATCGAGATGATTTCGCCGACCGCGCTCTCGCGGCTCGAATACGGCGAGGCGGACCTGTGCCTGTGTCTCGAGAACCTGCAGCTGTTCGACCTGCGCGCCTATCCGGACAACATCCGCGCGACGCCGCTGCGTCCGGTCAACTGGGTGTGCGTGGTGAGCCAGGATCACCCGACGATCGGTGACTCGCTCACGCTCGAGCAATACGTCTCGTTGCGCCACCTGTTCGGCAGACCCGGTGGCTACACGGGTAGCGCGGACCAGCTCGTGCGGCATCTCCTCAACATCGATCTCAAGGTGCACATGACCTTGCCGAGCCTGTTGCAGCTGCCACTGGCGCTGGTCGGATCGACTCTCGCGGCGACGATGCCCGAGCGCGTGGCGCGGCTGTATGCCAAAGCGCTGCCGATCCGCATCCTGCCGCTGCCCTTCGAGGTGCCGCAGACACAGGAAGTCCTGCTGTGGCACAAGCGGCACGAGTCGGATCCCGCGCACGCGTGGCTGCGCGAGCTCATCGCGAAGCTCGCCCAAGAAAGTTAGGCCAGGAAAGTTAGACCAGGAAAGTCAGGCCAGGAAGTTGGCCAGGGAAATCAGGGGCGGATTCCGACGAATCCGCCCCCGCTTGATCAGTTCGCCGGAACGGCGTCCGGGAACACCGGCGCCGCGGTGACGCGACCCTTGAAATCCATCCAGCGATGGTTCGCGTAGTCGTAGATCTTGCAGGTGCGCACCGTCGCCCAGTAACGCTGCCATGTCAGCACATACACGCGCGCGAGCTGCGGTACCGCGTTCTTGAGCGCGGTCTGCGCCTCACGCAGGCGATACAGCGGCACACCCGTGTTCACGTGATGCGCGCCGTGCTCGAGGATGTCGTGCAGGATCTGGCCCATGCGCTTCGGCACGACGACGTTCACCGTGGTCGTGATGAAGCCGAGACGCTTCTGCCACTCGTCGCGCTTGTCGAACCAGGCGACTTCCGGATGCGTGTGCTGCACGTAGATCACGAAGCCCATGATGCAGTTGAACGCCAGGAACGGCAGCACGAAGCCGCCGAGCAGCGTCCAGGTGATCGAGTGGTTGTCGTAGATGGCCCAGAGCACGAGCGCCGTGATCCAGATGGCTCCGACGCCGAGCACGAGCACGTTGTCCCACCAGAAGATCGCGCGGCGCACGCCGACGTGTTTCTTGGTGGGCAGGATCAGCTTCTTCCACCACATCTCGATGAGGTAGTAGAGACCCTGGCCGAAACCCGAGCGGTAGATGCGCTCGAGCGCGCGACGGGTTTTCGAGGCGTTCTGCCACTCCTCCGCCGACATCGGCACCCAGACCTGGTCGCGGCCCTTGAGGTTGGTGAAACCGTGATGCGCCACGTTGTGGCCGACATCCCAGAGCGAGAACGGCGTGAGCGACGGCAGGAAGGCGATGCGGCCGATCACCTTGTTGAGCCAGTCGTGCTTCGTATAACTACCGTGACAGGCGTCGTGCCCGATCACGAACAGGCGCGCGATCGCGATCGAGCCCGGGATGACCATGAGGGCCTTTGCCCACCAGGCATCGAAGTAGCACGCGCCGGCGATACACACGCCGAGGAAGGCGAGATCGAGCAGCAGTCGCAGCACGGGGAGGAACGAATCGCGGCGCAGGTATTCCTGCATGACAACGCGGACGGTCTTGCGCGCATCGCTACGCGCGGCATCACTCGGAGTGGGGGTCGGCATAGGCGGGCAAGCCTATACGATTCAACAGCTAAGACTCAAATTCTTCGGTGTCATTTTCGACCTGCGTCGCAGGTGGATACCGGGCCCCTGCGACCTTCCCCGGGGCCATCAGGGCATCGAGTTTTGCGCTCGTTGCGGCGGACAGACGGATTTCTTGCGCAGCATGGTTTTCGGCGAGGTGCGCTTCCTGGGTCGTGCCGGGAATGACAAGGGTTGCGGGGTCCCGGTTGAGGATCCAGGCCAGCGCGAGCTGCGCCAGGGTAACGCCCGCTTCGGCGGCGATGGCCGCCAGAGGCGGAATCAGACGCAGGTTTTCCTCGAAATTCGGGCTCTGGAAGCGCGGCATGCCCCGCCGCAGGTCCCCGTCGCCGAAGTCGGCGGTCGCCCGCTGTTTTCCTGAGAGAAACCCTCGCCCCAGTGGGCTGAATGCGACGAACGTGACGCCGAGTTCGCGGCAGGCCGCGAGCGTCGCGATCTCGGGATTGCGCGTCCACAACGAGTATTCCGACTGGAGCGCGGCGATGGGGTACACCGCGTGCGCACGCCGCAGTGTCGCGGCCGACACCTCTGATAGACCGATCGCGCGGATCTTGCCGGCGCGCAGGAGCTCGGCCATGGCCCCCACGGATTCTTCGATGGGAACCCGGCGATCCCAGCGATGCAGGTAATACAGATCGATGCACTCGGTGCGCAGGCTGCGCAACGATTGCTCGCAGGTCGCACGAATGGCCTCCGGGCGACCGTCCATCACGCGTTTGCCCTCGCGGCCGAACAGGCCGCACTTGCTCGCGACGATCACGTTCGCCGGGCGCTCGCCGAGCACCTCGCCCACCAACGCCTCGTTGATGCCGAAGCCGTAGAGCGCCGCCGTATCGAAATGCGTGACCCCGAGCTCGAGCGCCCGCCGCAGCACTCGCTCGGCGACCTCGCGCGGCTGCGGCGGCCCATACGCATGCGACAGGTTCATGCAACCGAAGCCGACCGCTCCCACCTCGTAAGGCCCAAGTTTGCGAAATGGGGACATTCCTCGTTTCCTAGCAAAAAGGGACAGACTTCATGGCCGCGAGCTCAGGTGTGTCCCCGTTTACTGGAATCGAGGAATGTCCCCATTTTCGGGAAGACGCGGCGGATGTTGCTTTCGAAGATCTTATGTTTGTCGGCGGCCGAGAGCGATGAGCCGTCGATGTAGCGCTTGGTGTCGTCGTAGTAATGCCCCGACTCCGGATCGACGCCCCGCACCGCGCCCACCATCTCCGAGGCGAACAGGATGTTGTCGATGGGCACGACCTTCAGCAGCAGGTCGATGCCCGGCTGATGATAGACGCAGGTGTCGAAGAAGATGTTGTCGCGCATCAGTTCCGGCAGCGGCGGCCGCTTCTGGTCCTGCGCGATGCCGCGGAAGCGTCCCCAGTGGAACGGCACCGCGCCGCCACCGTGCGGGATGATGAAACGCAGCGTCGGAAAATCCTTTAACAGGTCCGACATCATGAGCTGCATGAACGCGACCGTGTCCGCCGACAGGTAATAAGAGCCCGTCGTGTGGAACGCGGGATTACATGCCTGGCTCACGTGGATCATCGCCGGCACGTCGAGCTCGCAGAGCTTCTCGTACACCGGGTACCACCACTTGTCGGTGAGCGGGGGCTCGGAGAATTTTCCGCCCGACGGATCGGGATTCAGATTGCAGCCGACGAATCCGAACTCCTCGACACAGCGCACGAGCTCCGGAATCACGCCGCGCGGGTCCGCGCCGGGCGACTGCGGCAGCTGGCACACGCCAACGAAGTTCTCCGGATACAGCCCGCACACGCGATGGATGAGCTCATTGCAGTGCTCGGTCCAGTGTTTACTCGTCGTCTCGTTGCCGACGTGGTGACCCATCGCGCTCGCACGCGGCGAGAAGATGGTCACGTCCGTGCCGCGCGCACGCTGCAGCTTGAGCTGCGCGTTCTCGAGCGAATCGCGAATCTGGTCGTCGCTGATCGTGACGCTGCCTTTCGCGGGCGCGAGCGCTGGGGTCTTCAGCGCTTCGGTCTGCTGCTTGCGCCAGGCGTTGAGCGGCTCCGGCGCGGTGGTGTAGTGCCCGTGGCAATCGATGATCATCGAAACTCCTCAATATGTCGGGAGCCGCGCACGCGCGGCCCCGTCTTCACAGCCTCACTACTGCCTCGACGCCGCGAGGAATTCATCCGCGCGTTCGCGCCAGGGGCGCGCCTCGGTCGGCGCGCTGAATGCATTCTTCGCGCGGGAAATCGCGACCGAATCCTGTCGCGATGCGATCGCGGAAGCCATCGTGCCGCGCACCGGCGTCGTGTCGATCATCTGCGCGCTGGCGCGCATCTCCTCGGCGCGTCGCTTGCCGTGCTGGATGACCCGCGAGAACAGGTAGTCGCCCTGCTTCTCCCAGTCGAACTGCGGATAGGTTTCCGCGAGCGACTCGAGCACCTGCTTCTCGACGCCGAACGAGCGCGCCGCCGTGAAGCTCTCGACGACCAGCGATTCGAGTCCCTTGATGATCACGCTGCGGCAGAGCTTGATCGCGGAGGCCACGCCGAACTCCGGCGAGGCGGTCGCGACTGCGAACCCGAGCGAGCGCAGCAAGTCTTCGCCCTCCTTCGCATGCGGCCCACCCAGCAACATGGGCACCCGGATGCCGTGCGGCGGCACGGACGTCATCACCGCGGCCTCGACGTAATACCCACCGGCGCCCGCCACGATGGCCGCGCACTCGATCTTGGTCGCGGGCGCGGCGGAATTCAGATCGACCACCCATCTGCCCGCGAGTGAACCCGAAGCGAGCGAGCGCGCCGCGGCCTGTGTCTGGTCTGCCGTCACCGCGCTGAAAATCAGATCGCAGGCTGCGCCGAGACCTGCCGCCTCCGTGAGCGGCTCGACGTTCAGCGCGGCGGCGTGTTTGCGCATCCCCTCGCCCGCCGACGCCTGGTGCAACAGCAGATCGAACGTCGACATCTCGCAAGCACCATCGCGCGCGCGCAGATCCGCCGCGAACCGCTGACCGACTTCACCGAAGCCGAGGAATCCGATTCGCGGTGCGCTCATGGGTCAACTCCAGTACATGCGCGTCGGATTGTCGACGAGGATGCGCGCGCGGACCGCCGGGTCCGGGCAGATCTCGCCCAACAAGTCGACCAGCTCGCCGTCGTTCGGCATGTCCTTCGTGATGTTCGGATGCGGCCAGTCCGTGCCCCACAGCAGCCGGCCCGGGTCGATGTCCACCAGCGCCTGCGCAAACGGCACCGCGTCGCGGAACGGTCGCTTGCCGACCGACACGCGCTCCGCGCCGCAGATCTTGATCCAAGCCAGCGGATTGCGTCGGAACAGCGTCAGCAACGATTGAAAAGGCTGCTGCTCGAGTCCCTCGGCGGCCTTCACGCGCCCCATGTGATCGATGATGAACGGCACGTCGATGCGCGCCAGCAGCTCCTGCTGTTCGAGCAGGTCGCCGGCGTCGAAGTGCAGCACGATGTGCCAGCCCAGCGGCTTGATGCGCGCCAGGAGCCGGTAGAACACCGCCAGGTCCGGCACGCCGCCCAGGTGTTTGACGAAATTGAAGCGGATGCCGCGAATGCCGCCCGCATGCAGACGCTCGAGCTCGCGGTCCGTGACCGAATCCTCGACCACCGCCACGCCGCGGTATAGACCACCGCTCGAGGCGATGGCGTCGAGCGTCACATCCATCTCGCTGCCGTGGCAACTCGCATGGACGATCACCGCGCGGCTGATGCCGAGATGCGCGTGCAGTTTGCGCAGATGCTCGACCGGCGCATCGGGCGGCGTGTAGCTGCGGTCCGCGGCGTACGGAAACTTCGCCGCCGGGCCGAAGACGTGGCAATGCGCATCGCAGGCGCCGGGAGGTAGTTCGATGCGCGGCTTCACCGGGTTCGGATCCGGCGGCAGGCAGGACTTGTTGGGGTCTTTCATCACTTCACGTCGTTGGCGGAATCGAAGTATTTCAGGCCCGCCGCCGCGAGCTTGCCGCGCATGTCGTAGATGTCGAGTCCGAGCTCACCGGCCGCGAGCCGCTTGCGCTTCGAGGCTTCGTTGTCTTCACGCGCCTTCGCGGCCGCGGCGACTTCCGCCGCCTTCGCGGCCGGCACCACCACGACACCGTCGTCGTCGGCCACGATGACGTCGCCAGGATTCACTTCCGCGCCCGCGCAGATGATGGGCACGTTGACCGACCCCACGGTCGCCTTGATGGTGCCCTTGGCGTGCACGGCTTTCGACCAGACTGGAAAGTCCATCGCGGCCAGCTCCGCGATGTCCCGCACGCCCGCATCGATGATCAGCCCCTTGCCGCCGCGCGCGCGAAACGACGTCGCGAGCAGGTCGCCGAACATGCCGTGGTCGTCGAGGGCGGAAAGTCCCATCACGACGACATCGCCTTCCCGCAGCAGCTCCGCCGCCACGTGCAGCATCCAGTTGTCGCCGGGATGCTCGTAGACCGTGAGTGCAGTGCCGCACACGCGGGCGCCGGTGTAGATAGGCCGTATGTACGGAGCCATGAGGCCCTTGCGCCCCATCGCTTCATGGATCGTGGCGACGCCGTACTGGCCGAGCGCGGCCACCGCCTCGGCGGGCGCGCGCTCGATGTTGCGTATTGCGATTCCGGATTTTCCGATCATGTGTCTGCTTTCCATGTGTCCGCGGGAATCATCACCTCGCCGCGCATGATGAGCCGGGCCGTGCGCAGCAGCGACGCGCTCGCGACCTGCTCCGGTTTCGCCGGGTTCATCGTGAGCGTGACCGTGAACTCACCCGTGGGATGCTGAACCGAGAATTCCTTGCGCGCGCCCGGCGGCACCTGCGCGACATTGTTGGCGACGGTGCCCGGCGTCACCGCGGCTGTCGCGACCGTCACCGCGCCGAGCACGCCCACCGCCGAGTGACAGTCATGCGGAATGAACGTGCGGGTGGTGATGTGGCCGCCGTCGCGCGGCGGCGCGACCAGGCACATCTTCGGCACCACCTTCTTCGCGACATCGCCGAGTTTCATCGCGGGCCCCGCCTGCAGACGGATCGACTCGATGCGCTGCTTGAGCGCGGCGTTCTTGTTGAGCTCGTCGCGGGTTTCGTATCCGGTCACCCCGAGATCGCTGGCCCGCATGATCACGACCGGCATGCCGTTGTCGATGCAGGTGACATCGACTCCATCGAACGTATCCGTCAGGTTGCAGGTGGGAAACAACTCGCCACATACCGATCCCGCGGTGTCGAGGAAGTTGATGTTGACGGGTGAGGCGGTGCCAGGCACTCCGTCGATGCGCGCCGCGCCCGAATATTCCATCCGCCCATCGGGCGTCTGCACTTCGATGTCGGCCAACGTGCCGGTGTTGAGCGTCAGCACGCGCAGCGTGGTAGTTCCTGGCTGCGCCTTGACCATGCCGCTTTCGATCGCGAATGGCACGACTGCCGCCAGCATGTTGCCGCAGTTGGGCGTGGTGTCGACCAACGCCTCGCGCATCGACACCTGCGCGAACAGGAATTCGAGATCGACGCCGTCACTCTTGCCGGGCGAGACGATTCCGACCTTGCTGGTGAGCGGATCCGCGCCGCCGAGCCCGTCTATCTGCCGCGCATTGGGCGAGCCCATGACGGCGAGCAACACGCGGTCGCGTGTTGCGACGTCGGCCGGCAGATCACTCGCGCGGAAGAACGGCCCGCGCGAAGTACCGCCGCGCATGAAAAGACAAGGGATCGGTCGCTGCTTCGACATGGTCGCTGCGTATTGTAGCAGCGCCACAGCCTCGGCCGGATTGCGCCCGGAATCGAGGGGGACGTTCCGTCACGATCGAGCCGGCAGCGCCGATCCCATATTTCAGAAGTTCATCGTCGCGCTGATCGCAACCGTGCGCGGCCTCGCGTAGATGATCTCCGCGTAGCCCGATGCGGTCGTGATCGATGAGGTTCCCGCCACCGGGTAGAGCTCATCCGTCAGGTTGTTGCCGCTCAGCACGAAGCGCCACTTGCCGTCGTCGGACGTCAACGCCAGCGAGGCGTTCACGAGCGTGACGTCGTCGGTCTGCGCGACTTCGACGGAGTTGCCCGCGTCGAAGAACTGCGAGGCCGTGTAGCTCAGGTCGATGCGCGGCGTGAGATCCCAGTTCGACGCGACCTGGAAGTCATAGGACATGCCGAGATGTCCCTGCCATTCCGGCGTGAACGGCAGCCGGCTGTTCAGCGTGGCCGTCGCAGTCGGTGTCACCGGGCCGAACGGCGGCGGCGGCGTGATCTCATCGAACTTCGAGTCGAGGTAACCGAGGCTCGCGTCCAGCCGGAATTCCGGCGTCGGCACGTATTCGAGCTCAAGCTCCGCTCCGTCGATCGAGGCCACACCCGCATTGAACAGCAGCGGCACCACGCCCAACCGATACGTCATCTGGATGTCGTCGTAGTCGGTGGTGAACACCGCGACGTTCACACGCAGCGTGTCGGTGGGATTGAGCTTGAGTCCGAGCTCGAAGGTCTCCGCGGTTTCGGCGCCGAATGAAATGGGCGCATTGCTCGGCGGCGCGGCGTTGTAGCGCTGGTTGAAGCCACCGCTCTTGAAGCCTTCCGCCCAGCTCACGTACGTCATCGCGTGCTCGTTGAAGCGGTATTGCGCGCTCGCCGACTTGGTGGTCGAGGAGAACTCACGCTCGAAACGGTTCGTGGTGAGGAACAGGCAACCCGTCTGGGTCGGCGGCGGGCCCGCGAACGGGCACAGCGCGGTCGGAATCGCCGGTTCCGGCGCGGTCGCCGGCATCACGTTGAACATGATCGACTGCAGACCCTTGGTCTCCTTCGTGTAACGCACGCCGGCGCTGGCGCTGAAGGCGTCCGTGATCTTGAAGGTCCACTCCGTGAACGCGGCGCGCGCGGTCGCGTCCATCGACACACGTTGCGTGTCGTACGACGTGCCCGGATTGCCCAGCGGCACCAGCAGCCGGTCGAAGGAATCCTCGTCGAAGTAGTAAGCCCCGACCACACCATCCACACGCGAGGTGTCGATGACCGCCTGGAGTTCCTGGCTGAACTGCTCGCTTTCGCTGTCGTAGTTCGTGTGCAGGATCAGGAGCGGCGTGTTGTCGGCGTCACGCGTACCGGTCCACTCGAGCTTGCGCTTCGCGGTGATGGACTTGAGGGACAACGTGTCGTTGACCTTCCAGTCGGCGATCAGCGAACCACCCACGTTCTCGAGCGTGCTCGAGGCCGTGTAGGTGCCGCCGTTGGTGAACGGTCCGAGCGCCTGCGCGTCGTTGCCGCAGCGCGGATCGGCGAGCGGGCCCACGAGCACCGGGGGCGGCAGCGGATCCAGCATGTTCGGACAGCCGGCGGCCTGGCTGGCCGCGCCGACGAACGTCGCCGACTCGTTGATGGACTGGAATACGAACGGCGAACCATTCTCGTCTTCCTTCGTGTAATCGCCACGCAGGGTCAGCGAGAAATTGTCGTTCGGCTTCCAGCGCATGCCGAGCTGACCGGTGTACATGTCCTCGTCACCGAGGTCCTTGCCGTCGAACACACGCTTCACGTAACCATCGCGCTGGCGGGCGCCCGCGGCAATACGCGCGGAGAAGGTCTCGCCCAGCGGAATGTCGAATGCACCGAACAGCTCGCGCAGGTTGTCCTGGCCGGCGCCGATGCGCACCGTGTTGCCGGCGTCATCGCCCGGCGCGTTGGTGGTCAGCAGCACCGCGCCGCCGATCGTGTTGCGGCCGAACAGCGTGCCCTGCGGGCCGCGCAGGATCTGCACGCTCGAGATGTCACGGAAGTCCATCGCGCCGCCAACCGCGCGACCCATGTACACGTCGTCGATGTAGATGCCGACACCCGGATCGACGGCCGGTGTCGCGTCCGTCTGGCCAATACCGCGGATGAAGACCTGGGCGGCGGAGTTGTTGCCGGTCAAGGTGCCGTAGCTGTGGAACTGCAGGTTGGGCGCGACCTTGTCGAGGTCGGTGGTGCCGACTATCTGCTGGCGCTCCAGCGCGGCGGCATTCAGTGCCGTGACCGCGACCGGCGTGTCCTGCAGAGACTCTTCTCTGCGGCGCGCGGTGACGACGATCGCATCGAGCGTTTCCGCATCGACGGATGGCGTCTCTCCCGCCGCCTGCTGCGCCAGCGAGACGTTAGAGATGGCCAGCGATGCGAGTCCGCAAGCGGCCAGTGTGCGTACGTGAGTGCAATTGGAAAGTGCCAGGCGTACCTGGCGTGCTAGGTCAAACATGTCGATCCTCCCCCATCGGAATGTTTGTATGTAGTACATACTATTAGCGTTGCTAGGCTACATGCAAGCGAGTAGATTGCGCGCCCTGTTCCAAAGCGTGGAAGTCAAATGCCCCGAAGCGCCACGACAAAGAAAGCCAGGCAGCAAGACCTGGTGGTTGGACCGGATCTCGCGTTCCAGGAACTGGATGGGCTGCTAGGCTACCAGATGCGACGGGCGCAGGGCGCGATGCATCGCGACTACATGGGGACGCTGACCGGCCTGGACCTCACCCAGAAACAGACCGCGACGTTATGGCTCATCAACGCCAATCCCGGCGTATCGCAGGTGTCGGTCGCTTCGGCCCTTGGCATGGATCGTGCCACGATGATGGCCGTGACGGACCGGCTCGAGGAGCGCGGGGTGGTCATCCGCAAGCGATCCGCAGTAGATCGGCGCAAGCAGGAGCTCTATCTAACCCCCGCGGGCCTGCAGATGCTGCGGAAGGTGAAATCGCGCATTGCCGCGCACGAGGCACGGTTCAAGGCGCTGTTCAAGCCCAGCGAGCTGAACGCCTTCATCGGCGCGCTCAAGAAAATCCAGTCGGTGGGCTGAACCATGAGTGTGCACTTCGAACGGCACGATGCGGTCGCCGTCGCCATCGTCGATCGTCCCCCGGTCAATGCCATCGACTCGGGCGTGCGGGCCGGCCTGCTGGCCGCCGTGCGCCAGGCCGAGGGCGATCCTTCCATCCGCGCGCTGGTCGTCGCCTGCCGTGGCCGCACGTTCATGTCCGGCGCGGACCTGTCCGAGCTTGGTTCCACGATCCAGCCGCCCACCTACCCTGAGACCCTGGCCGCCCTCGAGAACTGCCGGATCCCGGTGATCGCGGCGTTACACGGCACCGCGCTCGGCGGCGGGCTCGAGATCGCGATGGCCTGTCACTACCGCTGCGCCGCGCGCGACGCGCGCATGGGCATGCCGGAGATCACGCTCGGCATCCTGCCCGGCGCGGGCGGCACGCAACGCCTGCCCCGACTCGTGGGCAGCGAGCAGGCCCTCGAACTACTGCTGCAGGGCGCGCCCATCACCGCGCAACGCGCGCTCGACCTCGGCCTCATAGACGAAGTCTTCGAGGGCGACGCCCTCGCGGGTGGACTTGCCATGGCGCAGCGGCTGGTCGCGGCGCAGGCGGCCTGTCGCCCCACCCGGGCGCTGCCGGTGCGCGGCGGCGCGCTCGACGACGCCGCGATCGAGGCGATCCTGCAACGCCACGCGCGTGGTCTGAAGGGCCGCACGACGCAGAACTCGATCCTCGCCAGCGTGCGCGCCGCGTCGACGGAAACGTTCGACGACGGCCTGCGCCTCGAGGCGAAGCTATCGGCCGAATCGCTCCTGACTACCGAGTCGATCGCGCTGCGGCACGTGTTCTTCGCCGAGCGCGAATGCGGCCGCATTCCAGGGCTCGCGGCCTCGGCGAAGGCGCCCGACATTTCCCGCGCCGCCGTCATCGGCGCCGGCACCATGGGCAGCGGCATCGCGATGTCCCTGGCGGATGCCGGCATTCCCACCGCCCTGATCGAGCGCGATCCGCAGGCGCTCGAACGCGGCCTCAAGAACATTCGCGACAACTACGACGCATCGCTCAAGCGCGGTCGCATCGACGCCGCGACGCTCCAATCGCGCCTGGCGCTGATCCAGGGTTCGATCGAGTCGAACTCGGCGCGCGACGCCGATCTCGTCATCGAGGCGGTGTTCGAAGATTTCGAGCTCAAGCGATCCGTCCTGCAGAAGCTCGATGAGATCATCGCGCCCGGCGCGCTCCTGGCGTCGAATACCTCGAGTCTCTCGCTCACCGCGCTCGCGTCGGCGACCCGCCATCCGGAACGCGTCGTCGGCCTGCACTTCTTCAGCCCGGCCAACGTCATGCGCCTGCTCGAGATCGTGCGCGGCCAGCACACCTCCGACGCCACGCTGGTCGCCGCGCTCGCGCTGGCGAAGAAGCTGCGCAAGATCGGCGTCGTCGCGGGCGATGGATTCGGCTTCATCGGCAATCGCATGATGCTCGATGGCTACTTCCGCGAAGTCGAGCTCATGCTCCTGCAAGGCGTCGCGCCGTCGCGCATCGACGCGGTGATGGAGAGCTTCGGCTTCGCGATGGGACCGAACCGGGTCAACGACATGGCGGGCGTCGACGTCGGCACGCGCGTGCGCACGGAGCTCGCGCGGCGCGAGCCGCGCGCGGCTCCCTACCACGCGGTGTCCGATGCGCTGACCGCGCTCGGTCGGCTCGGCCAGAAGACCGGCCAGGGCATCTATCGCTATGTGCCGGGCGACCGCACGCCGCACTCGGATGCCGAGGTGGACACGCTGGTCCGCGAACTGGCGAACCGCCACCACGTCGCGCCGCGCGAGGTATCGGACGAGGAGATCGAGCAGCGCTGCGTGCTGTCGCTGGTCGCCGTCGGCGCCCGGATTCTCGAGGAAGGCTTCGCGTTTCGCGCCAGCGACATCGACGTGGTGTGGACTTCCGGGTACGGCTTCCCGCGCTGGCGCGGTGGCCCGATGTGTTACGCGGACTCGCTCGGGCTTGCGCAGGTCGTGCGGCGGGTCGAGACGCTGTCCTCGACGGGCGGCGCCGACTACTGGCGCATTCCGGCGCTGCTGCGCGAACTCGCGGCTTCCGGCCGCTCGTTCGCCGACTGGGACCGGGACCGCCGTAGTTAGGCCGTCGTCAGGGGGTCGCGGCGCGCAATTCCGCCCGCAGCAAGTCCTTGCGGATCTTGCCCGACGCAGTGCGCGGCAGTTCGTCCACGCGCAGCAGCCTCTTCGGTAGTTTGTAGCCGGCCAACCGCTCGCGGCAGAAGGCGATGACCTCCTCGTCCGTCAGCACCGCGCCGGGCGCGACCACGATGAACGCCGCGCCCGACTCGCCCCAACGCGCATCCGGCTCGCCGACGACCGCCGCATCGATCACCCCCGCCTGGCCCCGCAGCACTGCCTCCACCTCGGCTGGATAGACGTTCTCGCCGCCCGAGATGTACATGTCCTTGAACCGATCGACCAGCGTGAAGAACCCGTCCTCGTCGCGCCGAGCGGCGTCGCCGGTGCGCAACCAGCCATCGACGATCGCCGCGCCGGTCGCTTCCGGATTGCGCCAGTAGCCGGGCGTCACCGAGAGTCCGCGCAGCCACAGCTCCCCGACTTCGCCGTCCGAAACTTCCCGTCTTTCCGGATCGAGCAGCCGCACTTCGATTCCGGCCGCCGGGATTCCCGCGCTGCCGGCTTTGCGCGCGAGCAGCGCGAGGTCGCGCGGCGGCATTCCCAACACCGTGCCGGCCTCGGACATGCCGTAACCATCGGCGCAGCGCACGCCGTCGTCCGTCCATGCACGCACCGATTCCCGCGAATGCGGCGCGCCACCCGTCTGCAACGCGCGCAACCGGCGGAACGGCGCCGGATCGAACGCGGGCGCGCCACGGATGCGTTCGGTCATCTGCGGCACGCAGAAGCAATGGCTCACTCCGAGCGCGGAATTGCCGACCGCCGCGAGCGTTTCCTCGACGGAGAACTGCGGCGAGATCAGCAGCGTTCCGCCCGCCTGCAGCACGGTGGTCGCGACGGTGAACAGGCCCGCGACGTGGAACAGCGGCATGTGCGACAGGAAGACCGTCTCGCCGCTCACGTCGACCGAGAGCGCGAAGTTGCGCGCGTTCGCCGCCGCGTTGCGCTCGGTGACGATCACCGCTTTCGGCCGACCCGTGGTCCCCGAGGTGAACAACAGCGTCACGACGTCATCCGGCGCGCCGCCGCGCAGATCGACCCCGCGGGGCGTGTCGCGCTGCAGCTCGCGCTCGAATTCACCGCCCTTGCCCAGGCTGAGGAAGGCCGCATCCGGCGCCGCCCGCATGAGGCTCGCAATCGCGGGCGCGAATTCCTCCTCGAACAGGACGACCTGCGGATCCGACAGCTCGGCGAGCGCCACCAGTTCGGCGGGGCTCAGGCGCCAGTTGAACGGCACGAGGATCGCACCGACTCCGCGACAGGCCACCGTCAGGCTGAGGAAGTCGAGCGAATTGCGCGACAGCACCGCGACGCGCAAACCGCGCATGCCGCGCGGCGCGCAGACGCGCGCGATCGCGCCCGCCATCAGCGCGGCCCGGTGCGCGAGCGCGCCATAAGTCATCTGCGCGCCGGATTGCAGATCGACGCAGGCAGTGACATCCCGGCGCGCTTTCGCGAAGTACGCGATGGATTCGTTCAACACGGCCGTTTCTCTTGAGTTGTTTGTATGTAGTACTTACTATTTCATTGTGAAGGGTGTGGCGAGGGCTCGCAAGGCACGCCAGCCCATCGCTCAAGGGAGGGGTCGTTGCGAACGCAGGTTGGAATCATCGGTGCCGGACCCGCTGGGCTGTTTCTCGCGCACCTGCTGCATCGCTCCGGCGTCGACTGCGTGGTGCTCGAGACCCGCAGCCGTGATTACGTCGAGTCGCGCGTTCGCGCCGGCGTGCTCGAACGCACCACCGTCAAACTCATGCACGAGCTCGGCATCGGCGAGCGTGTCGAGCGCGAAGGCCTGATGCACAGCGGCACCACGCTCGCGGTCAACGGCGATCCCTTCCACGTGGACTTCGGCGAGCTGCTCGATGGCGCCGCCGTCACGGTTTATGGCCAGTCCGAGGTGATGAAGGACCTGCACGTTTCCGCGGACCGTCTCGGCATCCCGATCGTCTACCAGGCGCAGAACGTCGTGCCGGTCGATCTCGAGACCGACCGGCCGAAGATCACCTGGCGTGATGCGGAAGGCGCCCGCAGCCTCGAATGCGATTACATCGCCGGCTGCGACGGCTTTCATGGCGCGAGCCGCGCGAGCATTCCGGCCGATGCCATCCGCATCTTCGAACGCACCTATCCATTCGGTTGGCTCGGCATCCTCGCCGAGGTGCCGCCCTGCAATCACGAGCTGATCTACGCCAATCACGAGCACGGATTCGCGCTCGCCTCCATGCGCTCGGCGACCCGCAGCCGTTACTACCTGCAGTGTTCGCTCGAGGACAAGGTCGAGGACTGGAGTGACGAGGCCATCTGGCAGGAGCTCGCCGTGCGCATCGGCGAAAAGTTTGCCCCGCGCATCACCCGCGGCCCTTCGTTCGAGAAATCCATCGCGCCGCTGCGCAGCTTCGTGTGCGCTCCGCTGCGCTTCGGCCGCCTGTTCCTGGCGGGCGACGCCGCGCACATCGTGCCGCCGACCGGCGCCAAGGGGCTGAACCTCGCGGTTGCCGACGTCATCGTGCTCGCCCGGGCGCTGGCGGCGTTCTACCAGACGGGCTCGACGCGGGAGATCGACGGATACTCGGCGCGCGCGCTCGACCGGGTGTGGAAGGCCGAGCGATTCTCCTGGTGGCTTACACATCTCACGCATCGTTTTCCGCACATGGACGGCTTCGACCGCCAGATGCAGGTGGCGGAGCTCGAGTACCTGCGCCAATCCCGCGCGGCGCAGACCGTGTTCGCCGAGAATTACGTCGGATTGCCGCTGGACGCCTGACCGTTTCCGGACCCGGCGATTGCGCTCGAAATCGAATATTCTTCGGCCTTCATCGAGCACCCCGGCGCGCCAGCGATGCATGCTGCGCCGACCCCTTTGACGAGAATCCCATGGCTGCACCGCGCGACTACGAATCCATACCGGGCACCTACGTGTACGACGCCGAGCGCGGCCGCGTGGGTTATCACCTCAACATGTTCTGCATGTCGCTCAACGACGCGAAGAACCGCGATGCATTCAGGGCGGACCAGGCCGCCTACCTCGACCGTTTCCCGCTGACGCCCGAGCAGCGCGACGCCGTGCTCAAGCGCGACTGGTTAGGCATGCTCAAGGTCGGCGGCAACATCTATTACACGATCAAGATCGCGTTCTGCGACGGCCTCACCTTCCAGGACGTGGCCGGCATGATGTGCGGCATGCCGAAGGAGGAGTACGCGAAGATGATGCTGGCGGGCGGACGCTCGCCCGAGGGCAATCGCTACAAGGACGAACCGCCAAAGGAGCAGCGCTGATGGCGCGCATCGTTGGAGGCATCGCCTGCTCGCACGTCCCGGCCATCGGAGTGGCGCTCGACAAGGGCAACGCCGGCAATCCTTATTGGAAGCCCTACTTCGACGGCACGACGGCGGCGCGCGAGTGGCTCGCGAAGATCAAGCCCGACGTCGCCATCCTCATCTACAACGATCATGCGAACGCGTTGTCGTTGCAGATGATCCCGACATTCCTGCTCGGCACCGCATCGGTATTCCCGATCGCGGACGAGGGCTTCGGCCCGCGCCCGGTGCCGACGGTGCACGGACATTCGAAGCTCGCCTGGCACCTGGTCGAGAATCTCATTCTCGACGAGTTCGACATGACGATCGCGAACGAGATGCCGGTGGATCATGGCCTCACGGTGCCGCTGTCGGTCACCTGCGGGCAGGTGGCGGAGTGGCCGTTCAAGGTCATTCCGCTGTGCGTGAACGTGATCCAGTATCCGCCGCCGACCGGCGTGCGCTGTTTCAAGCTCGGCCAGGCCATCCGCCGCGCTGTCGAGGATTTTCCCGAGGACCTGCGCGTGGTCGTCTACGGCACGGGCGGCATGTCGCACCAGCTGCAGGGCGAACGCGCCGGCTTCGTCAACCGGGAGTTCGACCAGATGTTCCTCGACGGCATGGTCAACGATCCGCAGAAACTCACGCAGCTCTCTCACACGCAATTCATGCGCGAGTCCGGTTCGGAGGGCATCGAGATGGTGATGTGGCTGGCGATGCGCGGCGCGCTCGGTGGCAAGGTGCGCGAGGCGTATCGCTTCTATCACGTGCCCACTTCCAACACGGCCGCCGGCCTGCTCTGCCTCGAACCCACGGAGTGATCGAATGAAAATCTGTATTGCCGGACAAGGCGCGTTCGGCATCAAGCACATCGAGGCCATCCGCAACATTCCCGGCATCGAGATCGCGACGCTCGCCGGCGGCAGCCCCGATTCGACCGCCGAAGTCGCGAAGAAATACGGCATCCCGCACTGGTCGACCGACCTCGCAGAGTGCCTGGCGCAACCCGGCATCGATGCGGCGATCCTCGCAACCCCCACGCAGATGCACGCGCAGCAAGGCATTCAGTGCCTGCGCGCGGGCAAACACGTGCAGATCGAGATTCCGATCGCGGACAACCTGCGCGACGCCGAAGAACTCGCGCGCGTGCAGCAGGAAACGGGACTCATCTGCATGGGTGGCCACACGCGCCGCTTCAATCCGAGCCACCAGTGGATCCGCAAGAAGATCCTCGCGGGCGAGCTCAAGATCCAGCAGATGGACGTGCAGACGTATTTCTTCCGACGCACGAACATGAACGCGCTCGGCAAGCCGCGCAGCTGGACCGATCACCTGCTCTGGCATCACGCCTGTCACACGGTGGACCTGTTCCAGTACCAGACCGGCGAGACCGCGAGCGTCGCGCGCGCCATCCAGGGCCCCATGCACCCCGATCTCAAGATCGCGATGGACATGAGCATCCAGATGAAGGTGCCCGGCGGCGCGATCTGCACGCTGTCGCTGTCCTTCAACAACGACGGACCGCTCGGCACGTTCTTCCGCTACATCTGCGACAACGGCACGTATGTCGCACGGTATGACGATCTCGTGGACGGCAAGGACAACAAGATAGACGTGTCCAAGGTGGATGTGTCGATGAACGGCATCGAGCTGCAGGACCGCGAGTTCTTCGCGGCCATCAAGGACAAGCGCGACCCGAACGCCAGCGTCGCGCAGGTGCTGCCGGCGATGCGCACGCTGGACACGCTGGAGAGGTCGTTGCTCTAATCGGGGAATGAAACATTCCCCACGTCTCGCCGCGACTTTCCTCGTCCTGCTTTCCGGCGCCGCCGCCGCCGCCGATCTCGTTCCGGATCGACCGCACGTCTGCGATCCGTGCGACTACTGGAGCAAGCCTCGCGAGCCCTTCCGCGTGTTCGGCAACACGTGGTTCGTGGGCGGCAATCTCTCCGCGATCCTCATAACGTCGGACAAGGGGCATGTGCTTCTCGACGGTGGATTGCCGCAAAGCGCGCCCTCCATCGCGGCGAATATCAAGAAGCTCGGCTTCCATCTCGAGGACGTGAAGCTCATCCTGAATTCACACATGCACTACGATCACGCGGGCGGGATTGCCGCCCTGCAGCGCGCCAGCGGCGCGCAGGTCGCGGCGAGTTCCGCGGGCAAACGCGCGCTCGAGCGCGGCGGTCCGCTGGAGGACGATCCGCAATTCGCCTTCGGCCCGGAACACAACAACTTTCCGGCGGTGGCTGACGTGCGCGAGGTAAAGGATGGGGAGACGCTGAAGGCCGGCGGCATCGAGATCACCGCGCACTACACACCGGGTCACACACCCGGCGGCACTTCCTGGACCTGGCGCTCATGCGAGGCCGGACGCTGCCTCGACATGGTTTATGCGGACAGCCTGAATTCCGTCTCCGCGCCCGGGTTCCGCTTCTCCGGCGATGAGCAACACGCGAGCCGGGTCCCGCAGTTCGAACGGTCCATTGCGACTGTCGCGGCGCTGCAGTGCGACGTCCTGCTCGCGCCGCATCCCGAACTGATCGACCTCGACGGCAAACTCGAAGTTCTCGGGAAACAAGGCGCCAAGAATCCGTTCATCGGGGACCGCCAGGACTGCAAGCGGTACGCCGACGGCGCGCGCGATCGCCTCACGAAACGCGTCGCGGAAGAGAAAGCCACGAAATAAACCATTGCCCGCGTGACAGCGCGCGCGGGTGCCGGCTATGCTTCCACTATAGTGGACGCCGCCTCCCGTATGACAGACATCAATTCGCGTATCGCCGCGCGGGTCCGGGACCTGCGCGCCTCGGCCGGCCTCTCGCTCGAAGCACTCGCCACCCGCTGTGACGTGAGCCGCTCGATGCTCTCGCTGGTCGAGCGCGGCGAGACCAGCCCGACGGCAGTGGTGCTCGAGAAGATAGCCACCGGGCTCGGCGTCACCCTCGCCTCGCTGTTCGATGACGCCACCGCGCCGCCTGACCCGGTGTCGAGGCGCGCGGATCGTGTGGCCTGGAAGGATCCGCAGTCCGGATACGTGCGCACGAACATCTCCCCGGCCAACTTCTCCTCGCCCATCCGCATCGTGGCTGTCGAGTTTCCCGCCGGCGCGAAAGTCGCCTACGAAACCGGAACGCGCGATCGCGCGGTTGCGCAGCAGATCTGGGTGCGCGAAGGCGAGATCGAAGTAGCCGTCGGCAAGGTCACCCACAAACTCGCAAAGGACGACTGCCTCGCGATGCAACTGGACGCGCCGGTCACGTTCCGCAACCGCACGCGCAAGCCGGCGCGGTACGTCGTGGTGCTCGCGTCATGAGTTTTACGGTCCGGCGGATCCATGACCTGGGCCCGCGCGATCTCGCTGGGCTCTGCGACGTGCTCATCGACTGTGTCGAGGGCGGCGCCTCGGTGAGCTTCATGTTTCCCATGACGCGCGCGAAGGCCGAAGGCTTCTGGCGCGGCGTCGGCGAGAGCGTCTCGAGACGCGAGCGCGCGCTCATCGTCGCGGAGGACGAGCGCGGCATCATCGGCACCGCGCAGGCGATCTGGGCGACGCCGGAGAACCAGCCGCATCGCGCGGATATTTCCAAGATGCTCGTGCATCGCCGCGCGCGGCGCGGCGGCGTCGGTGCGGCGGTGCTCGCCGCGGCTGAAAGCGCCGCGCACGAAGCGGGACGCACGCTGCTCGTACTGGACACCGCGAGCGCCGACGCCGAGCGTCTCTACGAACGCGGCGGCTGGCGACGCGTCGGCACGATTCCCCAGTACGCGCTGCTGCCCGCAGGGCCGTTCTGCCAGACGGTGGTCTTCTACAAGGACCTCACGCTGCGCTGAGTCGCTGGCTACGGCCGACAACTACTTCCGCCACTCGTCGAGCTCGTCCGTGAACAGCCCGGCGACCAGTTCGCGCAGCCACTTGTTCTTCGGGTCGCGCTGGAAGTTGCGGTGCCAGTGCAGCTTGAGGTCGATCTTCGGCGTCTGGATAGGCGGCTCGGCGATGCGGATGTTCATGTGCGCCTTGCGCACGAAGATGCCGACCGCGTGCGGCACGGTCACCACGAGATCCGTCTGCGAGATGATGGGCGGGATGCTCATGAAGTGCGGCGTTTCGAGCACCACGCGCCGGTGAATCTTCTTCGCGCGCAGGAAGCGCTCGAAGACTTCATACGTCCGGCCCGCGCCGTAGACCACGGCATGCTCGAGGCCGCGGAACTGCGCCAGCGACAACGCGCTGGACGCGATCGGGTGATTGGCCCGCAGCAGGCACACGAAGTGGTGATAGAACAGGTGCTTCTCGACGAAGGACTTCTCGCGCAGGTCGGGAAAGTAACCGACCGCGAGATCGATCTCCCCGGTTTCCAGGCAGCGCGGGATTTGCGCCGCGCTCGCGGCGACCGAGCGCACGGTGGCGCGCGGGGCAACCTGGCGGATGCGCCGCAGGATCTTCGGCATGAACACCATCTCGCCGAGGTCCGTCATCGCGAAGGTGAAGGTCTGTTCGGTGGTCGCCGGATCGAAGCGGTCGGCCGCGGAGAATGTTCCATCGACGCGCGACAGCGCTTCGCGCAGCGGCGCGACCAGGTCGCGCATGCGCGCCGTCGCCTCCATGCCATGTCCCACGCGATTGAACAGCGGATCCCCATAGCGCGTGCGTAGTTTGGCCAGCGACGTGCTGACCGCCGACTGACTGATGCCCAGCTTCCGGGCCGCGGATGTGACGCTCCCCTGCTCGTGAATCGTCACGAGCACGCGCAGCAGGTTGAGATCGAACGATCGGTTCATCGCGGACTATCCAGGCCAGTGATAATCGATATCGAACAATCGCGATTGAAGATACCCCAGCCCTTGCCTACCGTCATCGCGGTCATGGACGGCAACCATCCGGGGGACTCATGAAGAACTCCAAGAAACTCGCCAGGACGGTCCGCGCGGCCCTGACGCTCGCCGGCGCCGCCGCGATTTCCTCGACCGCAGTCGCGCAGCAGGCGCCCCAGGGGCCGGTTGGCCTCGAGGAAATCACGGTGACCGCGCGCCGCGTGTCGGAAAACCTGCAGGACACGCCTATCGCGGTGACCGCCATTACGGGCGCGGCCCTGGAGGACCGGCAGATCTTTCGCACCGAACTGCTCGACCAGGTGGTGCCGAACCTGCAATTCGCCAACAACGCCCCGCTCGCCGGCAACAATGCCTCCTCGGCCGTGTTCATCCGCGGTATCGGACAGACGGACCCGACCTCGACCGTCGACCCCGGCGTGGGCCTGTACATCGATGACGTCTACATCGGCAATGCGGTGGGTGGTTCGATGGCGTTTCGCGACGTCGACAACATCCAGGTGCTGCGCGGCCCGCAGGGCACACTCTTCGGCCGCAACACCATCGGCGGCGCGGTGCTCATGTCGACGAAGGACCCCGGCGACGAGTTCGGCGGCCGGGTGCGCGCCGAACTCGGCGCGGATAGTTTGACCGACGGCTTCGTCGCGCTCGACATCCCCTTCTCCAACACGCTCAAGACGCGCTGGTCGGCGGGATACCGCAACCAGGATGGCTACGTCACGCGTCCCGATGGCACCGATCTCGGCGACACGAACACGTGGACCGCCCGGACCAAATGGGTTTTCACCCCGTCGGACAAGGTGCGCGCCGCATTCATCCTCGACTACACGAAGTCCGACGAGAACGGCAGCCCGCTCGTGTTCGCGGCGATCAACGAGGCGGCGACGTTTCCGCGCGTCGCGAGCCAGGACGCCGGCTGTTCCGGCGTGGTGTTCCCGACCTCCGGGCCCGTGCCCATGATCAATGACCCGCGCTGCGCGAACGATCTGCAGGGTCGCGGCCCGTTCTCGAACAATGGCAGTGTGCCGCTCAAGAGCGAATTCGAAACCTATGGCGCCGCGCTCAATCTCTCCTTCCACTTCACCGACACGTTGTCCCTGAAGTCCATCACGTCGTATCGCAAGGTCGACTGGATAGGCATACGCGACGCGGACAACACGCCGCTCACGATATTGCACACCTTCTACGACGTCTCCGGCGACCAGCTCAGCCAGGAGCTGCAGTTCACCTACGAGACCGAGCGGCTGGTGGGCCTCGTGGGCCTGTACTACTTCGAGCAGACCTCGGATGACATCGCCACGGTCGAGCTGAACCCGCCTCCCCCGGGCATCCAGCGCGACAGCGACAACAACAAGGTCGACAACCAGAGCTGGGCGGCCTTCACGCAGTGGACGATCAACTTCACCGACCTGTTTTCGCTCACGGTCGGTGGCCGGTACACGGAAGACAGGAAGGATGCGTTCCCCGACCAGTTCGACTATGCAACGCCGAACATCAAGCAGGTGCCGGCGCAGTGGTACAGCGATACGTTCAGTTCGTTCACGCCGTCGGGGTCCATTCAGTTCAACTGGACCGACAATGCCATGACGTACGTGAGTTACTCGGAAGGCTTCAAGGGCGGCGGCTGGAACAGCCATTTCAACTCTGTGCTGACGCCGGAGCAACAGGCCGCGCTGCATCCCTTCAAGCCCGAGGAGGCGCAGACCATCGAGCTCGGCACGAAGCTCAACCTCGCGGGCAATACGCTGCGGCTGAACATCGCGGTGTTCACCTCCGACTACACGAACATGCAGCTCACGTACCGCGGACCCGCGCCCGCCGGCGTCGCGCCATTCGTGACCAACGCCGGCGAAACCAGCATCGACGGCGCGGAAGCCGAGCTCACCTGGGCCGCGACGGATGCGTTGTTGATCGACGCGAGTGTCGGCTACCTCGACGCCACCATCGACGACCTGTCCAACATTCCATTCGCGGTGCTGCCGCCCGGTCTCGCCGTCGGCAATCTGCTGCCGTATGCGCCCGAGTGGCAGGGGCATCTCGGCATCGGTTACACCGCCCACGTCGGCGAGCTCGAGCTCGTTCCGCGCGTCGACGCGTCGTATCAATCCGAGACCTTCTTCGATGCGACCAATACGCCGGAGATCGCGCAGCTCGACGACGTGACCACGGTCAACGTGCAGGTCCAATTGCGCTCACCCGGCGAGTGGCGATTCACCGCGGGCGTCAACAACGCCACGGACGAGCTGTATCCCGTCGCCGGCAACTCCTCGCTCACCACGGGCAGCGGATACGCGGAGATCGCCTACGCACGTCCGCGCGAGTGGTTTGCCGCGCTCGAATTCGAATTCTGAGCCCGGGTGACGCGGCGACGTACACAAGTCGTCATCGTCGGCGCGGGTCCGGCGGGACTGTTGCTGGGCCAACTACTTCTGAGGGAGGGGATCGACGCGATCATCCTCGAGCGTCGCAGTGGCGAATACGTGTTGGGCCGCATTCGTGCCGGCGTGCTCGAACAGGGCACGGTGGAGATTCTCGAACGGGCTGGTGTGGCCGCGCGGCTCCGCCACGAAGCGCTACTGCACGATGGCGTCGAGATCGGATTTCGCGGGCGGCGCCACCGGATCGATTTCCGGACACTCGTCGGCAAATCCGTCTGCGTCTACGGGCAGACCGAGATGACGCGCGATCTCATGCAAGCCCGTGCCGCCGCGGGTGGTGAGAGTGTCTACGAAGCCGAGGACGTGATGCCGCACGACTGGGACGGCCCCGCGCCGTGGGTGTCTTATCGCAAAAACGGCGTCACTCACGAGATCGACTGCGACTACATCGCGGGCTGCGATGGCTTTCACGGCGTGTGCCGGCGCTCGATTCCGGCGGAGCGGATCAACACCTTCGAGCGTGTCTATCCATTCGGGTGGCTGGGCGTGCTCGCGGATGTGCCACCGCCGTGGTCCGAGCTGATCTACGCGAACTCGGAGCGCGGCTTCGCGCTCGCGAGCCTGCGCTCGCCCACGCGGGTGCGCTGCTACGTGCAATGCTCGCTCGAGGATCGCGTCGAGCAATGGGATGACGCGCGGTTCTGGGATGAATTCCGCCATCGCATCGGAGAAGACATCGCCGCGCAGGTGTCGAGCGCGCCGTCCATCGAGAAGAGCATCGCGCCGCTGCGCAGCTTCGTGGTCGAGCCACTGCGCCATGGGCGGCTGTTCCTCGCGGGAGACGCGGCGCACATCGTGCCGCCCACCGGTGCCAAGGGTCTCAACCTCGCGGTCAGCGACGTCTTCTATCTATACGAGGCGCTGCGCGACGCGTACCGCGAGCGTGGTGAACGGCCGCTCGACGTCTACTCCGATCGCTGCCTCAGGCGCATCTGGAAAGCCGAGCGGTTCTCGTGGTGGATGACGCGGCAGCTGCATACCTTTCCGGGTGACGCTTTCGCCAGGCGCATGCAGGAAACCGAACTCGAATACCTGTTCGAGTCCCGCGCAGCGCAGACGAGCATGGCCGAGAATTACGTCGGCCTGCCTCTCTAGCCACCGTCGTCCGGAGGGCTAATAACCCTTCTTGGTGTCCACCACCGCGAGCAGCTTGTCGCCTGCGGCGAAGCGGCGTACCTGCTCCCGCAGCACCAGCGCGCGACCGCCCTGGCCGAGATCGGATTGCGCGGACATGTGCGGCGTGATGATCACGTTCTTCGCTTTCCACAATGCGTGATCCTTCGGGAGCGGCTCGGGCTCGGTGACGTCGACGCCCGCGCCCGCAATCACGCCGTCGTTGAGCGCGGCGACGAGATCGTCGGTGACGACACTGCCGCCGCGGCCGACATTGATGAAATACGCGCTCTTCTTCATGCGCGCGAACATCTTCGCGTCGAATAGATTGGTGGTCGCGGGCACCAGCGGCAGCGCGGAGACCACGACGTCCGCCTGCGAAATCAGCGTGGGCAACTCGTCGGCCAAGCCCACGTAACTCACGTACGGCGGGCCCTCGCGCGAACTGTTGCGCGTGGCGATCACCTTCATGCCGAGCCCATGCGCGCGCTCGGCGACCTCGAGACCAATGCCACCGAGTCCCACGACCAGCATCGTCTTGCCGGTGAGCGACTGCAGCGGCGAGCCAGCGAACCCGCCGCCCCAGCCTTCGCCGCGCGCCTGGCGGCTGATGGAGACATGCAATCCGCGCGAAAGGCCGTAGGTGAGCGCGATGACGTGTTCGGCCATCACCGGCCCGGCGATGGCGCGCATGTTGGTGAGCACGACGCCGGGCTTGTCGAGCGCAGTCTTGCCAAGGCAGGACTCGACACCGGCGGAGTAGACCGCAACCCAGCGCAGTCGTTTCGCCGCCGCGAGCACGCGGTCATCACAGACCACATTGTCGACGCCGAAGATCGCATCCGCGTCGCCCGCTGCCGCGGCCATCTGCTCCGCGCCATTGACCACCACGAATTCGACACCGGGCGCCATGGCCTTGAGCGCATCGGGATTGCCCATCGGAGTGAGGACGACCTTCTTCGGCGCGCGCCAACCCGGCATTTCGCGCATCGGCTTCGCGCTTTCCTGCAGACCCATCTCCTTGACCAGCGCGACCGCACTGGGATCCGGCGCAACTGCCGCGTCCTTCGCGGAAACCCCGACGGCGAGCAACCCGGACGTGATCAGCAAAGCCCCGCGACGCAATGAATGGCGCATTCCCCTCTCCTTCTTGGCTGAATCCCCATCTTGCCACGCAGATGGAAATGGGGACATTCCTCGTTTCCTAGCAAACGGGGACAGACCTGGGGGGCGTGGGTCGTATCGGTAAGAGCTTCGATGAGTCCCCGAAGACGACTGTGTTGGGCTGCGTGTGGCAAGGCCGGCGCCCACGCGATGGGGTGTCGCTCCCGCGGCGCACTCCAGCTACTGGGTGCGCCAGATTTGTGGCCCGCCCGCCGTGCGGGCGGGTTATCTGTCTCTGCCACACTGAGATGTCGCCTAGCGCGGGCTGAGGGCGCCGTCTGCCGGCTCGGTGCCTTGCGCGAACGCCGGATGCGCCGCGTCCGCGAAGCCCCATCGCGTGTGCACCGTCCTTGCCAGTCACCGTCCGCGCGGTCGTCTTCAGGACTCATCGAAGCGCGTCGCGGTACGGCCACACGCGCGGCACGTTCGTTCGAGAGCGAAGCAGGATCGCCGCGCAGTAACGGCTGCCCGCGGCCAGATGGAGAAGAGATGCGTCTCCATTACTCGTGCCGATTCGCAGCGTCGGTGTAGTTAGAGATCCGTCGCACGAGCACATCAACACTGTCGGCACGCGATGGAGCTCGTGGAGCGTGAATCTCCACCTCTTCTCTTGCCCCAGCCATCCGGGCCGACACTCCACGTCGCCTACCTGCGCGACGCGGACTCTGCGTCCTCGTACGCAGGCTCGATGAGTCCCGGCGCCGGAAACCTTGCACGGCATGGACGGTGCACATGCGATGGGGCTTCGCGTACGCGGCGCATCCGGCGTTCGCGCAAGGCACCGAGCCGGCAAACGACTCCCTCAGCCCGCGCTAGGCGCCCCTCCAGAATGGCAGAGACAGATATCCCGCCCCCACGGCCGGCGGACCACAAATCTGGCGCACCCAACAACTGGAGTGCGCCGCGGGAGCGACACCCCATCGCATGGGCGCCGGCCATGCCGTCTACGCTGACACAACATCGCCGGGACTCATCGAGCCCCCTGAGGTCTGTCCCCGTTTGCTAGGAAACGAGGAATGTCCCCATT